>NZ_BNBT01000141.1 GCF_014656095.1 Streptomyces longispororuber | reverse complement strand
ACCGCACGGCGCACCGCACGGCACGCCTCCCGGCGCGGGCGGCGCCCCGGTCACCGAGGTGACCGCCGCCGGGATCGCCCGCCTCGCCGGCGTCGGCCGCGCCGCCGTCAGCAACTGGCGCCGCCGCCACGCCGACTTCCCCAAGCCCGTCGGCGGCACCGACACCAGCCCCTCCTTCGCGCTCGCCGAGGTCGAGCGGTGGCTTCGCGGCCAGGGCAAGCTCTCCGAGGTGCCGCTGCGCGAACGGGTCTGGCAGCAGCTCGCGGGCCACCCCGCGGGCCCGGTCACCGCCCTGCTGCACACCGGCTGCGCCCTGCTGCTCGTGCACGACCGGCACCCCGACTGGCTGCGGCTGAGCGCGGTGTCCGACGCGCACCTGGCCCGGCTGCTCCCGGACGCGCTGGACGCCGTGCTCACGCCGCGGTTCGGCAGGTACCGGCGCGGCCGGGGCGTGCGGGTGCCCGCCACCCCCGAACTCCTGCCGTCCGTCCCGCTGCTGCGCTCGGCCGCCGAGCTGGCGGCCGAGGTCGGCGCGCACACGGCGTACGAGTTCCTGCTCGGCCGCCACCTCGACGCCAACCCGCGCCAGTACACGCTCACCCCGCAGGGCCCCGCCGACCTCATGGCCGCGCTCGCCGGGCCCGCGCTGAGCGTGCTCGACCCCGCCTGCGGCACCGGCGCCCTGCTGCGCGCCGTGGCGCACCGCCCCGGCCGGCGCCTCCACGCCCAGGACAGCAGCCCCGACCTGGCCGCGCTGACCGCGCTGCGCCTGGCCCTCGGCGGCGAGCCCGGCGTCGAGGTGCGCACCGCGGCCGCCGACACGCTGCGCGCCGACGCGTACCCGGACCTGGCCGCCGACGCCGTCCTGTGCCACCCGCCGTTCAACGACCGCAACTGGGGCCACGACGAACTCGCGTACGACTCCCGCTGGGAGTACGGCCTGCCCGCGCGCACCGAGTCCGAACTGGCCTGGGTGCAGCACGCGCTGGCCCGGCTGCGCGACGGCGGCACCGCCGTGCTGCTGATGCCGCCCGCCGCGGCCTCCCGCCGCTCCGGCCGCCGCATCCGCGCGGACCTGCTGCGCCGGGGCGCCCTGCGCGCGGTGATCGCGCTGCCGCCGGGGGCGGCACCGCCGTACAACCTGCCGCTGCACGTGTGGGTCCTGCGCCGCCCGGGCCCCGGGGCGCCGCCCGCGTCCGAGGCGCTGCTCGTGGAGGCCGCCGAGGCGGCCACTGGCGACGGGAGGCACACCGACGGCCGGTACGCCGATGGCCGGTACGCCGACAGCAGGCACACCGACGGCCGCGACCCGCGGTCCTGGCCGCCGGTGCGGGACGCCGTGCTCGACGCGTACCACCGCTTCGAGCGGCACGGCACCCTCGCCGAGATCCCCGGCTTCGCGCTGTCGGTGCCGGTGCTCGACCTGCTCGACGACGAGGTGGACCTGGCGCCCGCGCGCAGGCTCCCGCCCCGGGCCGCGGGCGGCGGCGCCGAGGAGCTGCGCGAGGTCCGCGACCGGCTCGGCGCCACGCTGCGCCTGACCGCCGGCCTCACCCCGCCGCCCGCCGAACCCGGCACGCCCGGCACGGAGCGCTGGCCGCTCACCACCGTCGGCGAACTCGCGCGGGCCGGCGCCCTGGTGATCCGCACCGGCGGCACCGGCGCCGAGGCCGGGGTGCCGGTCCTCACCGACCACGACGTCTTCACCGGCACGCCCCCCGCCGCCCCGGCCGGCCCGGTCGCGCGCCAGGACGCCGGGCTCCGTGACGCCGCGCCTCAGGACGCCGCCGCACTCCAGGACGCCCCGTCCGGCCGGGCCGAGCGGCCCGTGCTCACCGAGCCCGGTGACGTCGTCGTCCCCGTCTCCGGCGGCGGCGCGGCCGCCCGCGTCGTCGACGAGGCCACCGCGGGCGCCGCGCTCGGCCGCGGCCTGACCCTGCTGCGCCCCGACCCGGCCGCGCTCGACTGCTGGTTCCTCGCCGGGTTCCTGCGCGGCACCGCCAACAACCGCCAGGCCAGCAGCTACGCCTCCACCTCGGCCCGGCTCGACGTACGCCGCCTGCAACTGCCCCGGCTGCCGCTGGCCGCCCAGCGCGGCTACGGCGAGCGGTTCCGGGCGCTCGCCGCCTTCGAGGACGCGCTGCGGCTCGCGGGCCGCCTCGGCGAGCAACTGGTGCGCGGCATGTACGACGGCCTCGCGGACGGCACGGTGTCCCCGAACGGGCCCGTGCCCCCGCAGGCACAGGCGCAGGCGCAGGCACAGGAACCCCAGGAGTGACACCGCCCCGCTCTCGCCGCCCGGGCGGTACGTGACCGGGACGACAACGGTTCGGTACAACCCGAGCGGGACCACCGGAGTCGGCCTATACGCTCGTCCTCTCAACTGTCCGCTGTCCGCCCCGTCAGGTACCTGGAGCAGCCATGCACGGCCACGGCTACGCGCCGCCGCCCCCACCGGCCCCTTCCGCGGGCTCGCAGGTGACGCTGCGCGTGCTCTTCGTCGTGCTCGCCTTCCTGACGTGCGGCTTCCTGGCGTGGGCCGCGATGCTGCGGCTCGCGCTCGTGACCCGCAAGGCGCGGGACTGGTTCCTGTTCGTGGTGGTCGTCGCGCTCGACGTGACGGCCGCCGTCCTCATCGGGATCGATCCCGGCGACGAGGAGTTCACCGGGACCGGCAACGCGGGCATGACGATCCTCATCGCCAGCTTCGTGGCGGTCACCGCCTACTACCTGACCATGGAGATCCGCCACTTCGCCAAGCTCGCCGAGGCCGGGGCACGGGACCCGTACCGGCAGCAGTACACCGCCTACCCGGCCCCGCAGCCGCACCCCACCGCGTACGGCTACCCGCAGCAGACCCTGCCCGCCCCGGCCCCGCAGCCCCCCGCCTCGCCCGGCCCGCCCGCGCCCGGCCCGCACCAGGCGCCCGCCGCGCCGCACACGCCCACGCACACGCCCACGCCCGGCGTGCCCACCCCGCCCGTCCGCCCCGCGCCGGTCCGCATCGAGCAGGTCCGCGCCGAGCTGGACGAGCTGAGCGACTACCTGCGCCGGCAGGAAGGCGGCGGCCGGCCGTGACGCGCGGGACCGACCGGCGCGTCGTCGCCGGGCGCTACGAGCTGTCGACGCTCATCGGCCAGGGCGGCATGGGCCAGGTCTGGACGGCGTACGACCAGCGCCTCGACCGCCGCGTCGCGGTCAAGCTGCTCCGCCCGGACAAGGTCGCGGGCGCCGAGGCCGACGAGCTGCGCCGCCGCTTCGTCCGCGAGTGCCGGGTCACCGCGCAGGTCGACCACCCCGGCCTGGTCACCGTGCACGACGCGGGCAGCGACGACGACGACCTCTACCTGGTCATGCAGTACGTCGACGGCGCCGACCTCGGCGACCACCTCGCCGAGCACACCCCCTACCCCTGGACCTGGGCGGTCGCCGTGGCCGCGCAGCTCTGCGCCGTGCTCTCCGCGGTGCACGCCGTGCCGATCGTGCACCGCGACCTCAAGCCGCGGAACGTGATGGTCCGCCAGGACGGCACCCTCACCATCCTCGACCTCGGCATCGCCTC
The DNA here is from genome assembly GCF_014656095.1 of Streptomyces longispororuber. Classification (GTDB taxonomy): domain Bacteria; phylum Actinomycetota; class Actinomycetes; order Streptomycetales; family Streptomycetaceae; genus Streptomyces; species Streptomyces longispororuber. The sequence continues at coordinate 20,268 of NZ_BNBT01000141.1, read as the reverse complement.
GGTGATGGACACCGACACCACCCGCCTCACCCACACCGGCTCCCCGATCGGCAGCCCCTCGTACATGGCGCCGGAGCAGGCCATGGGCGGCGCCGTCGGCCCGTACACGGACCTGTACGCGCTCGGCGTGCTGCTGCACGAACTCCTCAGCGGCGACGTGCCGTTCTCCGGCTCCACCGCCCTCGGCGTCCTGCACCGCCACCTCTACGAGCCGCCGCTCCCGGTACGCCGGCTGCGCCCCGAGGTCCCCGAGGCGCTGGAGGCCCTGGTGCTGCGCCTGCTCGCCAAGGACCCCCAGCACCGGCCCGGCAGCGCCCAGGACGTGTACGAGCACCTGGAGCCGCTGCTGCCCGCGCGCTCCGCGCCGTCCGGCCACCCGCTCGACCCGACGCGCCCGTTCCTGCGCCCGCACGCGCCCTGGCCCGACCGCGCGGCGACCCCGGCGGCCACCCCGCAGGCCCAGGCGCCCCGGCCCGGCCACGGCCAGGACGTCGCCCGCGCCGTCGACGAGGTCAAGCGGCTGCTCGGCGAGGGGCGCATCACCCAGGCCGTGGACGTGCTCGGCGCGATCCTGCCGGCCGCCGCCGCCCAGCACGGCGAGCACTCACCCGTCGTACGGACCCTGCGCAAGCAGTACGCGGCCACGCTCATGGACGACGGCCAGTACCGGCGCGCGCTGCCCGAGCTGCGCCGCCTCGCCGACGAGCGCGCCGCCGAGTCCGGCCACGCCGACCCGCAGTCGCTCCAGTTCCGCTACGAGGCCGCGCAGTGCCTGGAGCAACTGGGCGAACCGGCGGCGGCCCTGGCCGAGTACCGCGCGCTGCTCCCCTACTACGAGAACCAGTACGCCACGGACGACATCCGCCAGTCCCTGGAGATCCGCCGCCGCATCGGGCAGCTCCTCCTCGCCCTCGGCGACCGCTCGGCCGCGCACGACATCCTGGCGCGGCTCGTCCTGGACGCCGAGCGGGTGCACGGGATCGGGCACCCGTTCCCGGCGGAGATCCGCCGGACCCTGCAGTGGCTGGGGCACGTCGGTTAGGGCGGTTTCGCCCCCGCGCGGGTGCCCCGCCCCGCGGCGGATCGTTGGTCGTGGGGCAGCTCCCGTACGAAGTAGCGGGAGAAGGGTGGCCGAGACGACCCCCGCTGCCTACCATCGATCACCGCAAGACTTTGTGCAGCGAAGCACAATCTCTCCACCGGGAGGCCAACTTGCACCGCCGTCGTCGCACCGCGCTCCTCCTCACCGCCGCAGCCGTCACCGCGGCCCCCCTCCTGACCGCCTGCGGCGGCGAAGCGCGCCCCGGCGCCGCGGCCGTCGTGGGCGACGACCGCATCACCGTCGCGCAACTGGAGAACCGGGTGAACGAGGTCCGCTCCGCGCAGCGGGCCGCCGTCCCCGACGAGCGGCAGTACGAGCAGGTCATCGCCAAGACCGGCGGCCTGGCGCGGAACACGCTGCACACGATGGTCCTCGACCGCGTGCTGCACCGGGCGGCGAAGGACGCCGGGGTCACGGTCACGCGCAAGGAGATCCAGACCACGCGCGGCCAGATGGAGAAGCAGGCGGGCGGCCGCGAGGCCCTGGAGACGGGGTGGCTCCAGCAGTACAACGTGGCGCCCCGGCACCTCGAGGCGAGCATCCGCACCGAGATCGAGGCCAGGAAGCTGGCGGCGGAGCTTGGCGCGGACATGAACTCCCCGGCGGGTCAGGAGGCCTTCTGGAAGGCCCTGAGCACGTCGTCCAGGGCGTTGGACGTGAAGCTGAATCCGCGCTATGGCGCGTGGGACGCCGCGAAGAACAAGCGCACCGACGTGAAGCTCCCCTGGCTGAGGGAGGCCTGACCCCTGGCCCCGCTCCCACCCACCCGCCCTTCCATCGGCCTGGCGGCCTCGTCCTCAAACGCCGGACGGGCTGCGAGCGCCCGCGTCCCGCCATCGTCGCCCGCCGGTGATCCACCGCTCCGCGGCGGATGTCCCCCCACCCACCCGCCCTTCCATCGGCCTGGCGGCCTCGTCCTCAAGCGCCGGACGGGCTGCATTCGTCCGCCGGGCGCCGTCGTCGGCTGCCGGGCCGCCGACGACGGCGGGTCGAGGAGATTCCAGCCCGTCCGGCGTTTGAGGACGAGGCGCGGAGCGCCAATTGGCGGGGGGGGAGGGGCGGAGCCCCGGACGGAAACGGTGGGAATGCGGGGATCTCCAGCCCGTCCGGCGTTTGAGGACGAGGTGCGGAGCGCCGATGCGGGGGAGAGGGGCGGAGCCCCAGACGGAAGCAGCGGGGGGCGGGGGCGGCAGGCCTCGGTTCGGGGTGGGGTGGGGCTGGGGTGTAGCCGTGGGGCGCGGCCCCGCTCCAGGCGTGGGTTACGTTCGACCCGTGAACGAAACCCCGCCAGGCCCCGGAGGCCGCCTCGTCCTGCTCACCACCAGCCACCGCGTGGCCCCCGGCCAACTGTCCTGGCCCGCCTGGCAGGCCCTGCACGGCGCGGACCAGGTTTTGTGCGCCGACCCCGCGCACCCCCAGCTCCCGTACCTCCGCGAGGCCGGCGTCGCCGTCGAGCACGCCGCGCCCACCGCCGAGGAACTGGTACGGGCCTGCGAGGGCGGCCGCACGGTGCTGGTCGTCGCCACCGCCGAGGGCGACCGCCGACTGACGGACGGCCTGGCCCGCCTCGCGGGCTCGGGCCGCCACACGATGCCGGACCTGGAGCTGCTCCCCGGTTCGTACGACCTGCCCGGCGCCCGCCTCCTGGACCTCGTCCAGGTCATGGACCGCATCCGCGCCGAGTGCCCCTGGTCCTCGCAGCAGACGCACAAGGGCCTGGCCAAGTACGCCATCGAGGAGGCGTACGAGCTGGTCGAGGCGATCGAGGACATGGAGCATCGGGACCGCGACGGCCGGGACGAGCTCCGTGAGGAACTGGGCGACGTCCTGCTCCAGGTGGTGTTCCACGCCCGCATCGCGGAGGAGGACGAGCAGGCGCCGTTCTCGGTGGACGACGTGGCGGCCACGATCGTCGACAAGCTCATCCACCGTCACCCGCACGTCTTCGGCGAGGACACCGCGTCCACCCCGGAGGAGGTGAAGGAGCACTGGCGGCGCACCAAGGCCGAGGAGAAGCAGCGCGACTCCCTCACCGAGGGCATCCCCCTCGGCCAGCCGGGCCTGGCGCTCGCGGCCAAGCTGGCCTCCCGCGTCCGTACGGAGGGGCTGAGCGTCCCGCTGCCGAAGGGCGAGGGCATCGGCTACGAACTCCTGGCCATGGCCGTCCGCGCGGAAGCGGAGGGCACCGACCCCGAGGCGGCCCTGCGGGCGGCGGGCCGCGCCTACCGGGACGCGATCGTGGCGGCCGAGCGGGAACAGTCCAGCCCGTCCGGCGTCTGAGGACGAGGCGAGAAGCGCCGAAGAAGGGGGAAAGGGGCGGAGCCCCGGACGAGAAGGGCGGGGGCCCGGGGGCGGCAGCCACCGGTTCGGGAAGGGGCGGGCCTGGGGCGCCCCGCGAGGCCCCGCCGGATACCGTCGGGCGCATGCACGACCAGCCCCCACCCGCCACCCCCGAGCCCGCACTCTTCACCTGGGAGTTCGCGAGCAACCCGTACCCCGCCTACGCCTGGCTGCGCCAGCACGCCCCGGTCACCAAGCGGCGCCTGCCCAGCGGCGTGGAGGCCTGGCTGGTCACGCGGTACGCGGACGCGCGGCAGGCGCTCGCCGACCCGCGCCTGAGCAAGAACCCGGCGCACCACGACGAGCCCGCGCACGCCAAGGGCAAGACCGGCATCCCGGGCGAGCGCAAGGCCGAGCTGATGACGCATCTGCTCAACATCGACCCGCCGGACCACACCCGGCTGCGGCGGCTCGTGTCGAAGGCGTTCACGCCGCGCCGGGTGGCGGAGTTCGCGCCGCGGGTGCAGGAGCTGACCGACCGGCTCATCGACGGCTTCGCGGAGAGGGGGGAGGCCGACCTCATCCACGAGTTCGCGTTCCCGCTGCCGATCTACGCCATCTGCGACATGCTCGGCGTCCCCCGCGAGGACCAGGACGACTTCCGGGACTGGGCCGGGATGATGATCCGGCACGGCGGCGGGCCCCGCGGCGGCGTCGCGCGGTCCGTGAAGAAGATGCGCGGCTACCTCGCCGACCTCATCCACCGGAAGCGCGAGTCCCTCGGGGACGACGGCGACGACGACCTGATCTCCGGGCTCATCCGCGCCTCCGACCACGGCGAGCACCTCACCGAGAACGAGGCCGCCGCCATGGCCTTCATCCTGCTGTTCGCGGGCTTCGAGACCACCGTGAACCTCATCGGCAACGGTACGTACGCGCTCCTCACCCACCCCGCCGAGCGCGAGCGGCTGCAGCGCTCCCTCGCCGCGGGCGACACCGCCCTGCTCGCCACCGGCGTCGAGGAGCTGCTCCGCTTCGACGGGCCCGTGGAGCTGGCCACCTGGCGGTTCGCCACCGAGCCGCTGCGGATGGGCGGTCAGGACATCGCGGCGGGCGACCCGGTGCTCGTCGTGCTCGCCGCCGCCGACCGCGACCCGGCGCGCTTCGCCGAGCCCGACGTCCTCGACCTCGCCCGCCGTGACAACCAGCATCTCGGCTACGGCCACGGCATCCACTACTGCCTCGGCGCGCCGCTCGCCCGCCTGGAGGGGCGGACGGCGCTGGCCACCCTGCTGCGACGGCTGCCGGACCTGCAACTGGACGCCGCGCCCGAGGAGTTGCGGTGGCGCGGGGGGCTCATCATGCGGGGCCTGCGGACCCTGCCGGTGCGTTTCACACCGGCCCCGCGGGTCACTCGTCCTGACGGGCCGTCAACGATGTGACTTTTATGTGATCTCCGCTGAACCGACTTGTGACTGACGTTCGACTGCGGCTACTTTCACGACGGCCCGGCACCCGTGCCCCCGCGCACCCGTGCCGTGCCCGTCCTGTCGTCCACGAAAGGCACCTGCATGCTCTCCGGCCAAGGCCGTCACCGCCGCCCCCGTCAGGCCCCGGCGATCCTCGTCGCGGTGGGCGTCACCGGTTCCGCCATCGCCCTGCCGCTGCTCGGCGCCACGAGCGCGAACGCGGCGGACGCCGAGACATGGGACAAGGTCGCGGACTGCGAGAGCGGCGGCGCGTGGAGCGCCAAGGGCAGCGGCTACTACGGCGGCCTCCAGCTCACCCAGGAGACCTGGGAGCAGTACGGCGGCCTGTCCTACGCCCCGAGCGCCGACCAGGCCAGCCGCTCCCAGCAGATCGCCATCGCCGAGAACGTCCTCCGCGACCAGGGCCCCGACGCCTGGCCGAACTGCGCCCCGGCGGCGGGCCTCACCAAGGGCGGCGAGGCGGCCGACGTCGACCCGGGTCTGCCCTCGACCCCGCCCTCGAAGGGTTCTGACGGCTCCTCGGGCGACGACGGCGCCTCCGGAAGGGACGCCGACCGCGGCTCCGGCAAGGACGCCGACGACGAGCCGTCCGGCGCCGACAGCGACACGCGAGACAAGAATCACGATACGGGCGAAACGCCCGACCAGGACGCATCGGACCGCGCGGGCACCGGCAAGCACCGCAAACCCGGCGACTCCGGTGACTCCGCCGACTCCGGTGACTCCGGCAGGACGGCGCCCGAGGGGTCGGCCGACCGTACGGGCGGCGACGGCACATCCGCCGGGGGCGGCGCCACGTCGCCGGACGACACGGATGCATCCGACGCTTCCGGTGGCTCCGACGGCCCCGCTGACGGCTCGTCGGGCGGCTCCGGGACGCCCGGCTCCCCCGGTGGCGAGGACGCCGACCGGCCCTCCGGCCGCCACCGCGGCGAGCCCGCCGGGGACGACGCCTCGTCCGGCGGCGAGGACGCCGGCGCGGGCCGGCACGCCTCGCGCGGCGAGGCGCGGCAGAAGCCCGGTGCCGGGTCCGGCGCGCAGACGTACACCGTCCGCTCCGGGGACAACCTCTCCGCCATCGCGGACACCCATGGCCTTGACGGCGGCTGGACGAGTCTCTACGCGGAGAACAAGAAGACCGTCGGCTCCGACCCGGACCTCATCCTCCCCGGTCAGCGGCTTGAACTGGACGAGAAGACGAAAGCCGGAACCAAGGAGAAGTCGGGCGCGAAGCACGGCAGTTGAGCGGTCACTTCGCGATGAATGTCCGGTTTGAAGATGGTGAGGGGCAAGTGAGAGATGGGTCTCAGAAGCCCTGATCGTCTTTGAAATTCGGCTGATCGCCTGTCTACGGTCATGAGCGCTCGCCACAGCGGGCCCCGCCGGTCGGTACGCCGAATCCTGCCACCGCCGGACGGGAACAGTCGTCGCGTCAAGCGCCGAAGGCAGGAGCGGGGGACCCAAGGTAAGCGCCGGGCCCGGACGTTGGACGGCCGCGCAGCAGCGCGGCGGTCCGGACGCACGGGAACGGCTAGGGGTGAAGTCGCTGCGCTAGGCCGCAGGGACCGGGCACTCACCCGCCCGAACCCGACAGCTCACCTCGCAGGCGTCGGTGAGGGGATCAATCATGCTGTTTTCCGGCAAGGGCAAGCACCGCCGCGCGACCAAGCTCGACAAGGCCACCCGTGCCGTCACCGTCGCCGGTGTGGCCGGCGCCGCCGTCGCCGCCCCGCTGGTGACCGCGGGCACCGCCAGCGCCGCCACCGCCTCCGAGTGGGACCGGGTCGCCCAGTGCGAGTCCGGCGGCAACTGGTCGATCAACACGGGCAACGGTTACTACGGCGGCCTCCAGTTCTCCGCCTCCACCTGGGCGGCGTACGGCGGCACCGCCTACGCGCCCACCGCCGACAAGGCCAGCAAGTCCCAGCAGATCGCCGTCGCCCAGAAGGTCCTCGCGGGCCAGGGCAAGGGCGCCTGGCCGAAGTGCGGCGTGGGCCTGTCCGGCGCCGCGTACAACGGCGGCGGCTCCTCCGGCGGCTCCCAGCAGCAGGCGCAGCCGCAGCAGCAGCGGCCCCAGCAGCAGGCGCAGCCGCAGCAGCAGGCCAAGCCGCAGGTCCAGCCGCAGCAGCAGGCCCAGCCCAAGCCGCAGGCGCAGCCGCAGCACCAGCCGCAGCAGGCCGCCCCGCAGGTCGAGACCAAGAAGACCGTCCAGACCCCGACCGGCAAGGTCGTGAAGAAGGGCGACGGCGAGTACAAGGTCGAGACCGGCGACACCCTCTCCAAGATCGCCCAGGAGCACGGTGTCAAGGGCGGCTGGCAGAAGCTGTACCAGCTCAACGACGACATCGTCGACGACGCCGACGTCATCTACCCGGGCCAGCAGCTCCACCTCGGCTGAGGCCCCGCCCCGGGCGGCCACCGGCCGCCCAGGCCCCGGTGAGGGGCCACCACCCCGTCCCCACGGGCAGCCGTCCCGGTGCGCGACCCCCGTCGCACCGGGGCGGTACCTTTTTGTCCGGTAGTTTGTTCCGTGAGGGAACTATCGGCCTCCGGTTCTGTCCGGGGACCGGGCGGTCGGCTGGCCGATGCCCCCGGGCCGGTTAGGCTCGTGTCGCAGGGGCCAGCGCGGCCCCATGTACCCCCGCGTACCCCGCGTCACATCCCAGAAGGAGATGCTCGTGCCGTCCATCGACGTCGTCGTAGCCCGGGAAATCCTGGACTCCCGAGGCAACCCCACGGTCGAGGTCGAGGTCGGCCTCGACGACGGGTCCACCGGCCGTGCGGCCGTCCCGTCCGGCGCCTCCACCGGCGCCTTCGAGGCCATCGAACTCCGTGACGGAGACGCCAACCGCTACGGCGGCAAGGGCGTCGAGAAGGCCGTCCTCGCCGTCATCGAGCAGATCGGCCCGGAGCTCGTCGGCTACGACGCCACCGAGCAGCGCCTGATCGACCAGGCCATGTTCGACCTGGACGCCACCGACAACAAGGGCTCCCTCGGCGCCAACGCCATCCTCGGCGTCTCCCTCGCCGTGGCCCACGCCGCCTCCGAGGCCTCGGACCTGCCGCTCTTCCGCTACCTGGGCGGCCCCAACGCGCACCTCCTGCCGGTGCCGATGATGAACATCCTGAACGGCGGGTCCCACGCGGACTCCAACGTCGACATCCAGGAGTTCATGATCGCCCCGATCGGCGCGGAGTCCTTCTCCGAGGCCCTGCGCTGGGGCGCCGAGGTCTACCACACGCTGAAGAAGGTCCTGAAGAACAAGGGCCTGTCCACCGGCCTCGGCGACGAGGGCGGCTTCGCCCCGAACCTGGAGTCCAACCGCGCCGCCCTCGACCTCATCGTCGAGGCCATCCAGGAGGCCGGCTACACCCCCGGCGAGCAGATCGCGCTCGCGCTCGACGTCGCCGCGTCCGAGTTCTACAAGGACGGCGCCTACGAGTTCGAGGGCAAGACCCGCTCCGCCGCCGAGATGACCGAGTACTACGCCGAGCTCGTCTCCGCGTACCCGCTGGTCTCCATCGAGGACCCGCTGTACGAGGACGACTGGGACGGCTGGAAGGTCATCACCGAGAAGCTGGGCGAGAAGGTCCAGATCGTCGGCGACGACCTCTTCGTCACCAACCCCGAGCGCCTCCAGCGCGGCATCGACGAGAACGCCGCCAACGCGCTGCTCGTCAAGGTCAACCAGATCGGCTCGCTCACCGAGACCCTGGACGCCGTCGAGCTGGCCCAGCGCAACGGCTTCAAGTGCATGATGTCGCACCGCTCCGGCGAGACCGAGGACGTCACCATCGCCGACCTCGCCGTCGCCGTGAACTGCGGCCAGATCAAGACCGGCGCCCCGGCCCGCTCGGACCGCGTCGCCAAGTACAACCAGCTCCTGCGCATCGAGGAGATCCTCGACGACGCCGCGGTCTACGCCGGCCGCAGCGCCTTCCCGCGCTTCAAGGGCTGACCCCGGCTGCGGCGCGCCTTCGGCTGAAGCTCCCTCGGGTGCGGCTCCCTCGGATGAAGCGCTAGCCAGTCGTCCGGACGTCCCCGTACTCGGTCCCGTACCGTGTGCGGGGACGTACGCACGTACAGGGGAGGCGGGACATGGCAGTGAAGAACCGCGACCGGTTCTCCACCGCGACGAGGCTGCGGCTGCTCGGCGAGCAGACCGCCGAGCGCGTCTACCGCTCCCAGACCAAGCGCCAGGCCCGGCGCTCCCGGCTCACCGGCCGGGCCGCGCTGCTCGTCCTCGTGGTCTGCTCGCTGGTCGTGGCGCTCGCGTACCCGATGCGGCAGTACGTCTCGCAGCGCGGCGAGATCGCCGACCAGCGGCGCAGGCAGGCCGAGCACCGCGAGAACGTGGAGCGGCTGCGGGACGAGAAGGCCCGCTGGCAGGACGACGCGTACGCGGAGCAGCGCATCCGGGAGCGGCTGCACTACGTGATGCCCGGCGAGACCGGCTTCACGGTGATCGACCCACGCGCCGCCGAGCGGCACCGCCCCGACGAGAACGGGGCCGCGCGGCCCTGGTACTCGAACGTGTGGGACGGCGTCGACAAGGCCGACAAGTCCGCCGACAAGGTCTCCGGCAAGGTCGCCGGCAAGGCCGACGAGCCCGGCTAGGCGCGTGGTCCCTCGCACGGGTGGCGCCGCCCGGGGCTCCGCGGCGACGGGGGCTTCGCGGCGACGGGCCTTCGCGTCGGTGGGGGCTTCGTCCGGAGGCAGGCGGGTGCAGGGCGTCGGCGCCGCGGGCGCGGGCGCCGACCGTACGTGTTCGACGCGCCCGCCTCTCCCGCCCCGCCCGCCTCTCCCGCGCCGCCCAGACCGACTTGGCCCGCTCCACCAGCCCTCACCAGCTCCACCCAGTCCCACCAGCTTGACCAGTCCCACCAGCTTGACCAGCTTCACCAGCCCCACCCAACCCATCGCACCGACCGGAAGACAGGCATGGAAACGCCCCCGCCCCAGACCGAGCCCACCGCGCCCACGGACGCCGACATCGCCGCCTTCCAGGAGCAGTTGGGCCGCCCGCCGCGCGGCCTGCGGGCCATCGCGCACCGCTGCCCCTGCGGCAACCCGGACGTGGTGGAGACGGCGCCGCGCCTGGAGGACGGTACGCCGTTCCCGACGACGTACTACCTGACCTGCCCGCGCGCGGCCTCCGCGATCGGCACGCTCGAGGCCAACGGCGTCATGAAGGAGATGACGGAGCGGCTCGCCTCCGACCCGGAGCTGGCCGCGGCGTACCGGGCCGCGCACGAGGACTACCTCGCGCGGCGCGACGCCATCGAGGTGCTGGAGGGGTTCCCCTCGGCGGGGGGCATGCCGGACCGGGTGAAGTGCCTGCACGTGCTGGTCGCGCACTCGCTGGCCGCGGGGCCCGGGGTGAACCCGCTCGGGGACGAGGCGCTCGCGATGCTGCCGGAGTGGTGGAACAAGGGCCCCTGCGTGGCGGCTGAGGCGGGCTGAGCGAGGCCTTCCCGCCCACCGCCCGTGCCTGCCTGGCTTCGCCTGGCGGGCCGGATGTGACTGGCCCCCGGCACGGCGCGGCCGCTGTCGGGGGGGTGCCGTCCCGCACCACCCAGCCCAGCCGAAGAACCCGGTAAAGGCCCCCGCCCAGGCCACGCGGAGAACCCGCTGAAGCCCCCGCCCACCCCACCCGAAGAACCCGCTGAAGGCCCCCGGCCCGGCCCCGTGGTGGGACACACCAAGCCCCGCCAAGGCGCCAGCCGGTGCGCCGCCGGAGGCGCCGGTCATGGCGCCCCCGCCGGCGGGCGGTGCGCCACCGCCCCCCGCGCCGCTACCGTGGGCGAGCCCCGGTGCCCCTGCCGGGGCGGGTGGGGGAGGAAGTCCCGCCCGCGAGGGCGGCCGTACCGCGCCGCCCGTCAACGACAAGGAGCACCACACCGTGACCCGCGTGGCCGCCATCGACTGCGGCACGAACTCCATCCGCCTCCTCGTGGCGGACGCCGACCCCGCCACGGGCCGCCTCGTGGACCTCGACCGCCGTATGCGGATCGTCCGCCTCGGCCAGGGCGTCGACAGGACCGGCCGCCTCGCGCCCGAGGCGCTGGAGCGGACCTTCGCGGCCTGCCGCGAGTACGCCGCCGTCATCAAGGAACTCGGCGCGGAGCGCACCCGCTTCGTGGCCACCTCCGCCTCCCGCGACGCCGAGAACCGCGAGGACTTCGTCCGCGGCGTCCTGGACATCCTCGGCGTCGAGCCGGAGGTGATCAGCGGCGACCAGGAGGCGGAGTTCTCCTTCACGGGCGCCACCAAGGAGCTGACGGGCCGTACGGACCTGGCCACGCCCTACCTCGTCGTGGACATCGGCGGCGGCTCCACCGAGTTCGTCGTCGGCGACGACCGCGTGCGCGCGGCCCGCTCGGTGGACGTCGGCTGCGTCCGCATGACCGAGCGTCACTTCGTACGGGACGGCGCCGTCGCCGACCCGCCGTCGGACGGGCAGCTCGCCGCCGTCCGCGCGGACATCGAGGCGGCCCTGGACCTCGCCGAGGAGACGGTCCCGCTGCGCGAGGCGGCCACCCTCGTGGGGCTCGCCGGATCGGTCACCACGGTCGCCGGGATCGCCCTCGGCCTCGACGCGTACGACTCCGCCGCGATCCACCACGCGCGGGTGTCGTACGACCAGGTGAAGGAGATCGCCGAGCGGCTCGCGGGCGCCACGCACGCCGAGCGTGCCGCGATCCCGGTGATGCACCCGGGCCGCGTCGACGTGATCGTCGCCGGTGCCCTCGTCCTCCTGGCGATCATGGAGCGGACCGGTGCCCGCGAGGTCGTCGTGAGCGAGCACGACATCCTCGACGGCATCGCCTGGAGTTGCGCGTCCACCGAGTGACCTTTGTGCGCGATCCTCGACGGCATCGGCTGGTCCCTGGCCTGACCGCCTACAGGTTGCGGCAGACGCCCCGCCGGTCGCCCACCGTGACGTCGAGGATGCGGAGATCACCGTCGTTGACCTGGTAGGCGACCCGGTAGCTTCCGACTCGGAGCCGGTAGAGCCCGGACGGGCCGGTGAGCTCCTTGACGTCGGCGTCCTCGCGGTACGGGTCCTCACCGAGCGCGGTCAGCGCGGTCAGGATGCGCATGGCGTCAAGCCGGCTGATGGCCCGGAGCTGCCGCTGCGCGGCCGTGGTGAACCTGAAGGCGTACTTCACACCGCCTCGCCGCCCCGCTCGGTGAACAGGTCCGCCAGCAGTTCCGCCATCGTCACCGTGGGACCGCCCTCGGTCAGGATCGCTTCGGCTTCGCGCGCCAGCATGACGTCGGCTGCTTCCTCCAGCGCTTCGAAGTCCGCGATCGGGACTACGGCTGCCACCGGAGCGCCGTTGCGCGTGATGACGGTCGGAACGCCGTCCTCGGCCCGGTTGATGTGGTCGGCGAGGTGCGCGCGGGCTTCTCGGACCGTCACGGTGTTCTCCGTCATGAAAGCAATGTACGCACGCGCGTGTACACGCGGCCCTGTTCGGAGCGTCGCGTCCATGGGCAGTCCTCGACGGCGTCGGCTGGATCAACGCCTGAGCAGCGACGACGACGTTTGAGCGGGCCCCGGGTGGCTTTCGGGGCGCGGAGGTGACGGCTTGTCGGAAAACTTCGTGAAGTTCTTCACAAGGAAAACGGCCCTGTTGAGTGCGGTTCTCAGGAGTTCCGGGCCCGGCAGCGGGGTTTTGAAGGCGCGCGGCTGACGCTCTGATCGCTTCGCAGGCGGTACGGCGATGCGGCCCGGGAAGTGGTTCACCGGGGTCCGTGGCCAGGAGTGGCTGTTCACGGGGGCTTGACAACGAATCGGGGTACTCTCTGGTTCCCCCGGAGTGTCATGACCTCCGTCACGTGAGCGGCGAAGTGTAGCAGAGGCCCCAGCGAACCTTGTGAAGGGGCGCACGAGCGACCCCCGCGTGAGGGGTGGATACTCGATGGCATGAGCACCACGGAGCGTCCCAGGATCCTCGTAGTAGGCGGTGGGTACGTAGGCCTGTACGCAGCTCGACGCATTCTCAAGAAGATGCGTTACGGCGAGGCGACCGTCACGGTCGTCGACCCCCGGTCGTACATGACCTACCAGCCCTTCCTCCCCGAAGCCGCCGCCGGCAGCATCTCGCCGCGGCACGTCGTCGTCCCGCTGCGACGCGTGCTGCCCAAGGCCGAGGTACTGACCGGTCGGGTCACGACCATCGACCAGGACCGCAAGGTCGCCACGATCGCGCCGCTCGTCGGCGAGGCGTACGAGCTGCCCTTCGACTACCTGGTCATCGCGATGGGCGCGGTCTCCCGCACCTTCCCGATCCCCGGCCTCGCCGAGCAGGGCATCGGCATGAAGGGCATCGAGGAGGCCATCGGCCTGCGCAACCACGTCCTCGAGCAGCTCGACAAGGCCGACTCGACGACCGACGAGGAGGTCCGCCGCAAGGCGCTGACCTTCGTCTTCGTGGGCGGCGGCTTCGCCGGCGCGGAGACGATCGGCGAGGTCGAGGACATGGCCCGCGACGCGGCGAAGTACTACAAGAGCGTGTCGCGCGACGACATGCGCTTCATCCTCGTCGACGCCGCCGACAAGATCCTGCCCGAGGTCGGCCCGAAGCTCGGCCAGTACGGCAAGGAGCACCTGGAGAGCCGCGGGGTCGAGGTCTACCTCTCCACCTCCATGGACTCCTGCGTCGACGGCCACGTCGTGCTGAAGAACGGCCTGGAGGTCGACTCCAGCACCATCGTGTGGACCGCCGGCGTGAAGCCGAACCCGGCCCTCGCCCGCTTCGGCCTGCCGCTCGGCCCCCGCGGCCACGTCGACACCGCCGCGACCCTCCAGGTCCAGGGCACCGACTACATCTGGGCCGCGGGCGACAACGCCCAGGTCCCGGACCTCGTCGGCCGCAAGAACGGCAACGAGAACGCCTGGTGCCCGCCGAACGCCCAGCACGCGCTGCGCCAGGCCAAGGTCCTCGGCGACAACGTGATCTCCGGCATGCGGGGCTTCCCGCAGAAGGAGTACAGCCACGCCAACAAGGGCGCGGTCGCGGGCCTCGGCCTGCACAAGGGCGTCGCGATGATCGTCTTCGGCAAGATGAAGATCAAGCTGCGCGGCCGCCTCGCCTGGTACATGCACCGCGCGTACCACGGCATGGCGATGCCGACCTTCAACCGCAAGATCCGCGTGTTCGCGGACTGGACGCTCGGCATGTTCCTCAAGCGCGAGGTCGTGTCGCTCGGCGCCATCGAGTCTCCCCGCGAGGAGTTCTACGAGGCCGCCAAGCCGGCGCCCAAGCCCGCCGCCGCCTCCGCCCCGGCGGAGAAGGCCAAGGCCTCCTAGGCCGGGCCGCTCGCAGCAGCAGCCCGAAGGGCCCCCGCTATCCGTGGAGCGGGGGCCCTTCGGGCTTTTTCGGCCGTTCTACGTGTGGCATGCACGTATTTTGCCCATCCGTGACGCCGGGACGGGACTGCGCCGCCATTCTGTTGGTGTTGACGTGGAGACGGACCGTTCCGGGGATACCCCATTGCGGAGGTGTGTGCCATGCAGGACGCCGCTTCGCGGCTGAAGGACATTGCCGAGCAGGTACTGGGAGCGCCGCTCCCGGTCCGTGTCCGCGCCTGGGACGGTTCGGAGGCGGGCCCGCCCGGGACGCCCGTACTCGTCGTACGCCACCGGCGCGCGCTGCGCCGCCTGCTGTGGAAGCCCGGCGAGCTCGGCCTCGCGCGGGCCTGGGTGGCGGGCGACCTCGACGTCGAGGGCGACCTGTACCGGGCGCTCGACCTGCTCGCCGAGTTCATCTGGGAGCGCGGCGAGGACGCCCCGGGGCTCGTCGACTCGCTGCGCGACCCCCAGGTGCGCGCCGCCGCCCGCTCGCTGCTCGCGCTCGCCGCGCCGTTCGTGCCGCCGCCCGTGCCGCGCGAGGAGATGCGCAGGCACGGCAGGCTGCACCGGCACACCAAGGGCAGCGACAGACAGGCCGTCAGCCACCACTACGACGTCGGCAACGACTTCTACGCCCTGGTGCTCGGCCCGTCCATGGTCTACTCCTGCGCCTACTGGGCCACGCCCGAGGCCACCCTGGAGGACGCCCAGCGCGACAAGCTCGAACTGGTCTGCCGCAAGCTCGGCCTGCGGCCCGGCATGCGCCTCCTGGACGTCGGCTGCGGCTGGGGCTCGATGGCCGTGCACGCCGCCCGTGAGCACGGCGTGCGCGTCGTCGGCGTCACGCTCTCCCGCGAGCAGGCCGCGTACGCCCGCAAGCGGGTCGCCGAGGAGGGCCTGACCGACCGCGTCGAGATCCGCGTCCAGGACTACCGCGACGTACGCGACGGCCCCTACGACGCGATCTCCTCCATCGGCATGGCCGAGCACGTCGGCGCCGAGCGCTACCTGGAGTACGCGAGCGACCTGTACCGGCTCCTCGCGCCGGGCGGGCGGCTGCTCAACCACCAGATCGCGCGCCGCCCGCTGCGCGACGAGTCGGCGTACTCCGTGGACGAGTTCATCGACGCGTACGTCTTCCCCGACGGCGAGCTGGCCCCGCTCGGCACGACGGTCTCCCTCCTGGAGCGCGCCGGCTTCGAGGTCCGCGACGTGGAGGCCCTGCGCGAGCACTACGCCCACACCCTGCGCCACTGGGTCGCCAACCTGGAGGCCCACTGGCCCGAGGGCGTCCGCCTCACCTCTCCCGCCAGGGCCCGCATCTGGCGCCTCTACATGGCCGCCTCCGCCCTCGCCTTCGAACGCAACCGCATCGGCGTCAACCAGGTCCTGGCCGTCCGCACCCCGGAGAACGGCGAGTCCGGACTCCCCCTGCGCGCCCGCGAGTGGCGGGCATAGCCCGTCCGGCGTTTGAGGACGAGCCGCGAAGCGGCAACAAGGGGGGAAAGGGGCGCAGCCCCATAAGACGACGGGCCCCGGGCGGAGGAAACCGCCCAGGGCCCAGGGGCCAGGCCTAGTCGGACTTGATGGCCTGCAAGGGGTTGAGCCGTGCCGCGCTCCGCGCGGGCCACACCGCGGCGAGCACGCCCACCACCGCCGCGACGGCGAGGAAGAGCACGATCCGCCCGGCGGGGATCTCCATCGTGTACGTCTTCACGGTGCCGGCGATGCTGTCGCCCGCGACCCACCCGAGGAACAGGCCGAGGCCGACCCCGAGCACCGCGCCGAACAGGGAGATCACGACGGACTCCAGGCGCACCATCTGCTTGATCTTCGCGCGGTCGAGGCCGATCGCGCGGAGCATGCCGATCTCGTGCTTCCGCTCGAAGACGGACATCGCGAGGGTGTTGATCACGCCGAGGACCGCGACCAGGATGGCCATGGCGAGCAGCCCGTACAGCATGTTCAGCATCATGTTGATGGCGCCGCCGATCTCGTCGCTGAGGGCGTCCTTGTCCTGGATCTTGATGGCGGGGTTGTCGCCGAGGGCCTTGACGATCTTGTCCTCGGCGGCGTCGGAGGCGCCGCCCTTCATCTTCAGCAGGACCTGCTGGTCGCTGATCTTGTTCAGGTGCGGGTCGACCACGGAGGTGGGGGCGAACAGGCCGTCGACCATCTCGTTGGGCTCGTAGACGCCGCCCACCTTCAGCCGGGCCGTCTTGTCGTCGTCGAACTCCACCGGGACGGTGTCGCCCGCCTTCAGGCCCTTGTCGTCGGCGAACGGCTTGTCGACGAGGACGGCGCCGGCCTTCAGTGCGGCGGCCGAGCCGCTGGTGTAGTCGAGGCTGACCAGCTTGTCGAAGGACGCCGCGTCGACGCCGGTGATCCGGGTGTACGAGCCGTCGGCCTCGCCGGAGGCGGTGCGCATCGGGGTGGACGCCGCCACCTCGGGCAGCTTGTCGAGCTGCGTGCGGACCTTGGGAGTCAGCGGCTGGTAGTTCGCCATGGAGACGATGTAGTCGGCGCGCATGGAGTCGGCGGCCATCTTGTTGATGGCGCTGCCCATGGAGGTGGCGACGACCGTCATCGCGGTGACCAGGGTCAGACCGATCATCAGGGCCGAGGCCGTGGACGCCGTACGGCGCGGGTTGCGCAGCGAGTTGAGGCGCGACAGCTTGCCGGTGACGCCGAACGGCTTGAGCAGCGGCCCGGCGGCGGCGATGAACGGGCGGGCGAGCAGCGGCGTGAGGACGATGACGCCGACGAGGATCACCCCGGAGCCGCCGGCCTTCACGTAGTTGTCCTTCATGAAGAGCATGACCACGCCGAGCGCGACGATGAGCGAGCCGATCGTGTTGCGCACCACCAGGCCGCGCACGGTCGGTGCCGCGTGCACGCTGTTCATCGCGGCGACCGGCGGGATCTTCGCGGCGCGGCGGCCCGGCAGCCAGGCGGCGAGCATGGTCACGACGACGCCGATGACCAGCGCGGTGACGACCGTGGTCGGGCCGATGACCAGCGGCCCGTCGGGCAGCGTGGCGCCGCCCGCGTTCATCAGGGCCTCCAGGCCCACGGCCACGCCGATGCCGAGCGCGAAGCCCGCGACGGCGGCGATCAGGCCGACGAGGAACGCCTCGATGAGCACCGAGCGCGTGACCTGGCGGCGCGAGGCGCCGACGGCCCGCATCAGGGCCAGCTCCTTGGTGCGCTGGGCGACCAGCATGGTGAAGGTGTTGGCGATGATGAAGATGCCGACGAACAGCGCGATCCCGGCGAAGATCAGCAGCACCTGGCTCATGGACTCGGTGTTCTGCTCGATCATCCGGTCCTGGTCGGCCTTGAGGGAGGCCCCGGTCTCCGCCTCGGTGTCCTTGGGCAGGATCTTCTCGACGGCGCTCTTGAGCGCGGCCTCGGAGGTGCCCGCGGCGGCCTTCACGTCGATCTCGTCGTACTCGGTCTTGTTGAGGACCTCGCGCGCGGTGCGGTTGTCGAACACGACGAGGCTGCCGCCCGCGACGACGCTGCCGTCGTCGGTGTCGAAGACGCCGGAGACCTTCGCGGTGCGCACCGGGCCGTCGGTGGAGTAGCGGACGGTGTCGCCGACCCGGTAGCCGGTGCGGTCGGCGGTGCTGCTGTCGAGCGCGATCTGGTCGGCGGACTTCGGGGCGGCGCCCTCGGTGAAGTCGTAGCGCGGGTCCTTGCCGCTCCCGCCCGGGTAGTAGTTGGCGCCGGTGGTGCCCCAGTCGCCGCCGACGAGCTTGCCGTCCTTGTCGGCGAGCGCGGCGAAGCCGGAGTACGTGCCGATCGCGGAACCGGCGCCGGGCAGGCCCTTGGCCTTCGCGAGCAGCTTGTCGGTCAGGCGGGGCGGCTGCTTGCCGTCCTGGCTGCCGTCGTCGGGGCCGCCGCCGTGCTGGCGGATGGCGACCGAGACGTGGTCGAAGCTCTTCGCCGACTTGTTCTTGTAGGCGGAGCCGAAGGTGTCGGTGAAGACCAGGGTGCCGGAGACGAACGCGACGCCGAGCATGACGGCGAGCACGGTCATCAGCAGCCGGGCCTTGTGCGCGAGCACATTGCGCAGGGCGGTACGGAACATGGGTGTGAGTCCTGGTGAGGGGCGGGCCGGTCGGTACGGGCCCGGCGGGGGGTGCCCCGCAGGGGCGCGGGGTTGTTTCGCTGTGCGGCCGCCGCGTGGGCGCGCTCGGCCGCGGACGGCCCGCGGGTGTGCGGCGCAGCGCCCGCACGGCGGGGAGGCGCGCCCGCACGGCGGGGGCAGGGGCTTGGGGTGGCGGGGAAGGGGCCTGGCGCGGCCCTAGCTGACGCGTCCCTTCGCGTCGAAGTCCTTCATCCGGTCCAGCACGCGCTCGGCGCTCGGCTGGAACATCTCGTCGACGATCCGCCCGTCCGCCAGGAAGATCACGCGGTCCGCGTACGACGCGGCGACCGGGTCGTGGGTCACCATGACGACGGTCTGGCCGAGCTCCCGCACCGAGTTGCGCAGGAAGCCGAGCACCTCGGCGCCCGAGCGCGAGTCGAGGTTGCCGGTCGGCTCGTCGCCGAAGATGATCTCCGGCTGGGAGGCCAGGGCGCGGGCCACGGCGACGCGCTGCTGCTGGCCGCCGGAGAGCTCGGTGGGCCGGTGCGAGAGCCGCCCGGCCAGGCCCACCATGGAGATGACCTGCTCCAGCCACTGCTTGTCGACCTTGCGGCCCGCGATGTCCATGGGGAGCGTGATGTTCTCCAGGGCGGTCAGGGTGGGCAGCAGGTTGAACGCCTGGAAGATGAAGCCGATCTTGTCGCGGCGGAGCTTGGTGAGCTGCTTGTCCTTGAGCGTCGACAGCTCGGTCTCGCCGATGCGCACCGACCCGGAGCTGAAGCTGTCCAGACCGGCCACACAGTGCATCAGCGTGGACTTGCCGGAGCCCGAGGGGCCCATGATCGCGGTGAACTGGCCCTGCCCGAAGTCCACGGACACCCGGTCCAGGGCGACCACCTGGGTCTCGCCCTGGCCGTAGACCTTGGACAGATCCGTGGCGCGCGCGGCCACGGCGGTGGCGTGGGTGGCGAAGGAAGTGGTGGTCACGGGGTGGTGCTCCTGTCGGGACGACGGGTCGGGGGGACGTACTCCATCGTCTTGCCGGAAAGGAGGCGGGGAGTCAGCCGCTGTTCCGGTTCCTGGGGGCGACTCCGGTCGGACTCGCCGCAGTCATGTCATACCTGGGGATGACGGCGGTCCCCGAGACACGATCGGGGGAAGCGCTTGATGCACGGTCCGGTCGCGGTCGAGCGCGCGCACGGCGCACGACGGGGCGCGGAACGGTCCGGGGAGGGTAGAGAACGCTTGCGGTGGGGTGGGTGCGGAGACGGCTAAATTCCGTCAATTCCCTCCTGTGCGGGGGCCCTGGCCGACGAGGCCTGCGGCAAGTACCACCGGCGCGTACCAGGTGCTGATGCACCCTCAGACGTCAATAAAATAAGACAACGTCGGGCTGCCGTTCCGCTATTCGGGGGATGCCTCCCGATAGGGTCGAATCCTTGATGCGGAGCCCACGGCCTGCCCGGATGGTGGAATGCAGACACGGCGAGCTTAAACCTCGCTGCCCTTCGTGGGCGTACCGGTTCAAGTCCGGTTCCGGGCACCTCCGTGACCGTCGTGACCGGGGGTTCCGGCGATGCCGTGCCGGGCCGCGCGGCCTGCTGACGTTTCATCAACTCGCCTCTACGTACGGGCTGTTGGCGACGGCGACCGACGCCACCCTCCCGCGAGGCCGAGCGGCATGGCGAAGCGACCGACGCCTCCGGCGTGGGAGGCCGGATCGACCACCGCCTCGCCCGCGTCGTCCACCTCGACGTGCAGTAAGCCGCCGTGGTGTCCGGGGCGGGGGCGTAGAGCTCCCCGGCGCCCGGCCCCTCGCGGGGGCGCCCCAGGCCCACCCCTTTCCCGAAACCAGGGGCTGCCGCCCCTGGACCCCGCTCTTTCGGCGCTCCGCGCCTCGTCCTCAAACGCCGGACGGGCTAGGGGATAGCCCGTCCGGCG
>NZ_BNBT01000140.1 GCF_014656095.1 Streptomyces longispororuber | reverse complement strand
GATCCTCGCCCACTGGGCGTCAGTCAACGACACACACCAACCAACGATCAGACGATCCGAAGGAAACGGCCTAGGGGTCGGCTTCTCGCTCGCCCACGCGGCCGCGGACCGCCGGTGGGGCCGCATCACCGTGGTGGAGCGGGAGCGGGCCGTCATCGACTGGCACCTGGACGGACCGCTCGGGGAGCTCTCCCGCGAGGCACTCGCCGACCCGCGCACCGAGATCCTGCACACCGATCTGGTCGCATATGTCAGAGGCGCATTCGCAAGCGTCAACGAAAACGGAACACCGCCGACCGCGGCCGCCGGAGCCAGGTACGACGCCCTGTGCCTCGACATCGACAACGGTCCCGACTGGACCGTCACCGAGGACAACGAGAGCCTCTACTCGCCCTCCGGTCTCGCCGCGTGCCGGGCCCGGCTCACCCCCGGCGGCGTGCTCGCGGTGTGGTCCGCGCAGCCGTCACCCACTTTCGACTCCGCTTTGCGGAATGCCGGATTCCAGCACGTACGTACGGAAGAGATCGCCGTTGCCCGGGGCGTACCGGACGTGGTCCACCTCGCGACAAGGGCTGCGTAGCCGAGGTGCCTCCGCGCCCCGTACTCTGCTGACCGGACACCAAGCGATCACGTCAGGGGCGGGGCGATGGAGCAGACACACACCTCCCACAACAGCGCCACGGCGGCGATGCCAGGAGCACAGCGCCGCGTACTGGTGGTCGAGGACGACCCGACGATCGTGGACGCCATCGCCGCCCGTCTGCGCGCCGAGGGTTTCGTCGTGCAAACGGCGGCGGACGGCCCGGCTGCGGTGGACACCGCCCAGGCCTGGCAGCCCGATCTGCTGATCCTCGACATCATGCTGCCGGGCTTCGACGGCCTTGAGGTCTGCCGCCGCGTGCAGGCCCAGCGCCCGGTACCGGTACTGATGCTCACCGCGCGGGACGACGAGACGGACATGCTCGTCGGGCTCGGCGTCGGGGCGGACGACTACATGACCAAACCGTTCTCCATGCGCGAACTGGCCGCACGCGTGCACGTGCTGCTGCGCCGCGTGGAGCGGGCCGCCCTGGCCGCGACGACGCCGCGCAGCGGCATCCTGCGCCTCGGCGAGCTGGAGATCGACCACGCGCAGCGCAGGGTGCGGGTGCGCAGCGAGGACGTACACCTGACACCCACGGAGTTCGACCTCCTGGTGTGCCTGGCCAACACCCCGCGCGCGGTGCTCTCGCGCGAGCAGCTCCTCGCCGAGGTGTGGGACTGGGCGGACGCCTCCGGCACGCGCACGGTGGACAGCCACATCAAGGCACTGCGCCGCAAGATCGGCGCCGAGCGCATCCGCACGGTCCACGGGGTCGGGTACGCCCTGGAGACGCCCACCCCATGACCGCGGACCCCGGCGCCGCCGGCGGCCCGCCTACGGGCGCCCTGAGCGGTTCGACGGCCCGGCGCACCGGGAGCGCCGTGACGGCGCACGGTGACCTGCGCGGCATGGTGGGCGGCGTCCCGGGCATGGGTCGGTGGTGGCGGAGCGACCGGGGTGGAGGTGGCGGGGTGAGCGGTCCCTTCGGCGGGCTCCGGCCGTTCTCCATCAAGACGAAGCTCGGCACCCTGGTCGTCGTCTCGGTGTTCATCACCACCGGGTTGCTGATCGTGGCCATGAAGACCGAGACGGAGCTGCGCTTCATCACGGTGTTCTCGGTGATCGCGACGCTGCTGATCACGCAGTTCGTGGCACACAGCCTCACCGCCCCGCTGGACGAGATGAACTCGGTGGCCCGGGCCGTCTCGCACGGCGACTACACGCGCCGTGTCCGCGGCGCCGACCGGCGTGACGAGCTCGGCGACGTGGCCACGACGATCAACCGCATGGCCGACGACCTGGAGGCCCAGGACCAGCAGCGCAAGGAGCTGGTCGCCAACGTCTCGCACGAGCTGCGCACCCCCATCGCGGCCCTGCGCGCGGTCCTGGAGAACGTCGTCGACGGGGTGTCGGCCGCCGACCCGGAGACCATGCGTACGGCCCTGAAGCAGACCGAGCGCCTGGGACGCCTGGTGGACACCCTGCTCGACCTCTCCCGGCTCGACAACGGCGTCGTCCCGCTCAAGGCGCGCCGCTTCGAGGTGTGGCCCTATCTGTCGGGGGTCCTGAAGGAGGCCAACATGGTCGCCTCCGCGCGCAAGGGGATGCCGTCGGGCTCCGGCAGCCACACCCGTACGGACGTCCATCTGCACCTGGACGTGTCGCCCCCGGAGCTGACGGCGCACGCCGACGCCGAGCGCCTGCACCAGGTCGTCGCCAACCTCATCGACAACGCGGTCAAGCACAGCCCGCCGCACGGCCGCGTCACGGTGCGTGCCCGGCGCGGCCCCTATCCCGAGTCACTGGACCTGGAGGTCCTCGACGAGGGCCCTGGGATCCCCGAGTCGGAGTGGCATCGCGTCTTCGAGCGGTTCAACCGCGGCGTGCACGCCGGCGCCCCGTCCGGGGGCGACGGCGGCACGGGGCTCGGGCTGGCCATCGCGCGCTGGGCGGTCGATCTGCACGGCGGCCACATAGGGGTGGCCGAATCGGTTCGGGGATGCCGGATCCAGGTCAGCCTTCCGGGCCTGCCCGAGGGCTGAAGTTGACGTAAGGTTCGAAGCGGAAGCGAATCATGGGCGCGCGGGGCGCGCGCCGCCCGGGCCACCACCGCGTGT
The DNA here is from genome assembly GCF_014656095.1 of Streptomyces longispororuber. GTDB lineage: Bacteria > Actinomycetota > Actinomycetes > Streptomycetales > Streptomycetaceae > Streptomyces > Streptomyces longispororuber. Next base: position 21,828 of record NZ_BNBT01000140.1, on the reverse strand, counting down.
CGAGCACCCCAGGGGTCTCCACGCGGCACAGTGCCATAGGCAAACCTCGGTAGTTTCCCGCCATTTACAGCGCCGAAACCAGCGATCCAGTGTGACTTACGCGACGGATGACCAGCCCGGCCTGCACCTGGCGCGGGAGGAGGCGTAGCCTTTATTTCCGCTGTCCATCACCTTGTGAAGCGGAAGAGGGCGGTTGCCGCCGTGTCGCCACAGTCCCCCAGTAACTCGAGCACCACGACCGACCAAGAAGCGCAGGGCAAGAACCCTGCTGCCGCGTTCGGTCCCAATGAGTGGCTCGTCGACGAGATCTATCAGCAGTACCTCCAGGACCCGAATTCGGTCGACCGCGCCTGGTGGGACTTCTTCGCCGACTACAAGCCCGGGGCGGGCGCGACCGCCGCTCCGGCCAAGCCGGCGGGTGACGCGGCCGCGGGGGCCGCGTCCACCACGTCCCCCGCCCCGGCCGCGCCCGCCGCCGCGCCCGCGCCCGCCGAGGCCGCGCCCGTCGACGCCGCGCCCGCGGCGAAGGCTCCGGCCCCCGCGGCCAAGCCGGCCGCCGCGAAGCCGGCGCCCGCGAAGGCCGCGCCGGCCACCGAGGCCCCCGCCGGTCCCGAGTACGTGACCCTGCGCGGCCCCTCCGCCGCCGTGGCGAAGAACATGAACGCCTCCCTGGAGCTGCCCACGGCCACGTCCGTGCGCGCGGTCCCGGTGAAGCTGCTGTTCGACAACCGCATCGTCATCAACAACCACCTGAAGCGCGCCCGCGGCGGGAAGATCTCCTTCACGCACCTCATCGGGTACGCGATGGTGCAGGCCATCAAGGCCATGCCGTCGATGAACTACTCGTACGCCGAGAAGGACGGCAAGCCGACCCTCGTCAAGCCTGAGCACGTCAACTTCGGCCTCGCCATCGACCTGGTCAAGGCCAATGGCGACCGGCAACTGGTTGTAGCGGGCATCAAGAAGGCCGAGACGCTGAACTTCTTCGAGTTCTGGCAGGCCTACGAGGACATCGTCCGCCGCGCCCGCGACGGCAAGCTCACGATGGACGACTTCTCCGGGGTCACGGTCTCCCTGACCAACCCCGGCGGCCTCGGCACCGTCCACTCCGTGCCGCGCCTGATGCCCGGCCAGTCGGTCATCATGGGCGTCGGCTCCATGGACTACCCGGCGGAGTTCCAGGGCACCTCCCAGGACACCCTGAACAAGCTGGGCATCTCCAAGGTCATGACCCTGACCTCGACGTACGACCACCGGGTCATCCAGGGTGCCGCCTCCGGCGAGTTCCTGCGGATCGTCGCGAACCTCCTCCTCGGCGAGAACGGCTTCTACGACGAGATCTTCGAGGCGCTGCGCATCCCCTACGAGCCGGTCCGCTGGCTCAAGGACATCGACGCCTCGCACGACGACGACGTCACCAAGGCCGCCCGCGTCTTCGAGCTGATCCACTCCTACCGCGTCCGCGGCCACGTCATGGCCGACACGGACCCGCTGGAGTACAAGCAGCGCAAGCACCCCGACCTGGACATCACCGAGCACGGCCTGACGCTCTGGGACCTGGAGCGCGAGTTCGCCGTCGGCGGCTTCGCCGGCAAGTCGATGATGAAGCTCCGCGACATCCTCGGCGTGCTGCGGGACTCGTACTGCCGCACCACCGGCATCGAGTTCATGCACATCCAGGACCCCAAGCAGCGCAAGTGGCTGCAGGACCGCATCGAGCGTCCGCACGCCAAGCCGGAGCGCGAGGAGCAGCTCCGCATCCTGCGCCGACTGAACGCGGCGGAGGCCTTCGAGACCTTCCTGCAGACGAAGTACGTCGGCCAGAAGCGCTTCTCCCTGGAGGGCGGCGAGTCCGTCATCCCGCTGCTCGACGCGGTCATCGACTCCGCGGCCGAGTCGCGCCTGGACGAGGTCGTCATCGGCATGGCCCACCGCGGCCGCCTGAACGTCCTCGCGAACATCGTCGGCAAGTCGTACGCGCAGATCTTCCGCGAGTTCGAGGGCAACCTCGACCCGAAGTCGATGCACGGCTCCGGTGATGTGAAGTACCACCTGGGCGCCGAGGGCACCTTCACGGGCCTGGACGGCGAGCAGATCAAGGTCTCCCTGGTCGCCAACCCCTCGCACCTGGAGGCGGTCGACCCGGTCCTGGAGGGCGTCGCCCGCGCCAAGCAGGACATCATCAACAAGGGGGGCACGGACTTCACCGTCCTGCCGGTCGCCCTCCACGGGGACGCGGCCTTCGCCGGCCAGGGCGTCGTCGCCGAGACGCTCAACATGTCGCAGCTCCGCGGCTACCGCACCGGCGGCACGGTCCACATCATCATCAACAACCAGGTCGGCTTCACGGCACCGCCGGAGTCCGCGCGCTCGTCGATGTACTCCACCGACGTGGCCCGCATGATTGAGGCGCCGATCTTCCACGTGAACGGCGACGACCCGGAGGCCGTGGTCCGCGTGGCCCGCCTGGCCTTCGAGTTCCGGCAGGCGTTCAACAAGGACGTGGTCATCGACCTGATCTGCTACCGCCGCCGCGGGCACAACGAGACCGACAACCCGTCGTTCACGAACCCGCAGATGTACAGCCTGATCGACAAGAAGCGCTCGGTCCGCAAGCTGTACACCGAGTCCCTCATCGGCCGTGGCGACATCACCCTGGAAGAGGCCGAGCAGGCCCTGCAGGACTTCCAGGGCCAGCTCGAGAAGGTCTTCACGGAGGTCCGCGAGGCCACCACGGCCCCCGCCCCCGCGCAGGTCCCGGCGCCGCAGACCGAGTTCCCCGTGGCCGTGGACACCGCGGTCTCCCAGGAGGTCGTCAAGCGGATCGCCGAGTCCCAGGTCAACATCCCCGACCGCATCACCGTGCACCCGCGCCTGCTGCCGCAGCTCCAGCGCCGCGCGGCCATGGTCGAGGACGGCACCATCGACTGGGGCATGGGCGAGACCCTCGCCATCGGCTCCCTGCTGATGGAGGGCACCCCGGTCCGCCTCTCCGGCCAGGACTCCCGCCGCGGCACCTTCGGCCAGCGGCACGCGGTGCTCGTGGACCAGACGACCGGCGAGGACTACACCCCGCTGCAGTACCTCTCCGAGGACCAGGCCCGGTACAACGTCTACGACTCGCTCCTGTCCGAGTACGCGGCGATGGGCTTCGAGTACGGCTACTCGCTGTCCCGGCCCGAGTCCCTGGTCATGTGGGAGGCGCAGTTCGGCGACTTCGCCAACGGCGCGCAGACGGTCATCGACGAGTTCATCTCGTCGGCCGAGCAGAAGTGGAACCAGACCTCCGGCGTCACGCTGCTGCTGCCGCACGGCTACGAGGGCCAGGGTCCGGACCACTCCTCCGCGCGCGTGGAGCGCTTCCTGCAGCTCTGCGCCCAGAACAACATGACGGTCGCGATGCCGACCCTCCCGTCGAACTACTTCCACCTCCTGCGGTGGCAGGTGCACAACCCGCACCACAAGCCGCTGGTGGTCTTCACCCCGAAGTCGATGCTGCGCCTGAAGGCCGCCGCGTCGAAGACGGAGGAGTTCACGACGGGCGGCTTCCGCCCCGTCATCGGCGACGCCACGGTGGACCCGGCCGCGGTCCGCAAGGTCGTCTTCTGCGCCGGCAAGTTCTACTACGACCTCGAGGCCGAGCGGCAGAAGCGCGGTGCGACGGACGTCGCGATCATCCGCATCGAGCGCCTGTACCCGCTGGCGGGTGCCGAGCTCCAGGCGGAGATCGCCAAGCACCCGAACGCCGAGAAGTACCTGTGGGCCCAGGAGGAGCCGGCGAACCAGGGTGCGTGGCCGTTCATCGCCCTGAACCTGATCGACCACCTGGACCTCGCCGTCGGCGCCGACATCCCGCACGGCGAGCGCCTGCGCCGCATCTCGCGGCCGCACGGCTCGGCCCCGGCGGTCGGCTCCGCCAAGCGGCACCAGGCCGAGCAGGAGCAGCTCGTGCGCGAGGTGTTCGAGGCCTAGGCCCCGGACGGCCGTACGGAGGTGGGCCCGGCCCCGAGTTCACGGACTCGGGGCCGGGCCCACCGGCGTTCCGTCCTACGATGAAACCGAACATCCCGTCCGTCAGGAGCATGACTTTGTACTTCACCGACCGTGGCATCGAGGAGCTGGAGAAGCGGCGCGGCGAGGAGGAGATCACCTTCGAGTGGCTGGCCGAGCAGCTCCGTACGTTCGTCGACCTCAACCCGGACTTCGAGGTCCCGGTGGAGCGCCTGGCGACGTGGCTGGCGCGGCTGGACGACGAGGACGACGAGGAGTGATCGCTCCGGGCGCCGCCTGAGGGGTCTCCTGGGGGAAGGGTGGCGCCCTGGGAGGGCTGGTAGCGCCCTAGGGAGGCTGCTGCCCCGGGGGGCGACGATGGGGCCCCTGTGGCGGTGGCGCAGAGCGAGCGCTGACGCGCTGGGAAAACCAATTGCTCACGGCCCCGTGAGGCGCCTACCGTGCGCGACATGTGTGGAATCGCTGCCTGCGCAGCCCCCGCGGTGACGAGGTACCGCCGCCCGTAGCGGCGGTCGGCCTCTCCCGCGCCCCGGGGCACGTTTCGCGCGCCCCCGGCAGCCATCAGGAAGGGAACGCTCCGCCGCTTCATCGCGTCAGCGCCGAGCGGCACCTCGTGCTGCCCGGCTCACCTCGAAGCCGCGGAGTCCTTCCTGTGCGCAAGCACCACGCCAGCAGCCCTGCACGCCACACCGGCACCCCCACCCGCCCCACCGGGGCCCCCGCGAACCGCCCCGCCTACCGCCACGGCCGTCATGAACTCGGCCAGAACTTCCTCACCGACCAGGTGACCATCACAGCCGTCGTCGACCTGGTGGCCCGCACACGGGGGCCGATCGTCGAGATCGGCCCGGGCGACGGGGCGCTCACCCTGCCCCTCCAGGAGCTCGGCAGGCGTCTGACGGGCATCGAGATCGACGGCCGCCGCGCCGCCCGCCTGGAGCGCCGTACGAACCACTCGACGACGATCGTCACCGCCGACTTCCTGCGCTACGAGACGCCGTCGACGCCGCACGTCCTGGTCGGCAACCTGCCCTTCCACGAGACGACGCCGATGCTCCGCCGCATCCTGCGCGCACCGGCTTGGACGGACGCCGTCCTCCTGGTCCAGTGGGAGGTCGCACGCCGTCGCGCGGGCGTGGGCGGGGCGACGCTGATGACGGCCCAGTGGTGGCCCTGGTACGAGTTCACACTGGCCCGGCGCGTCCCCGCTGCGGCGTTCCGGCCGCGCCCGAACGTGGACGGCGGCCTCATGACCGTCACGCGCCGCGACCGCCCGCTCGTCGACCGCGCCGACCGCAAGAGGTACCAGGACAGGGTGCACCGCGTCTTCACCGGACCGGGGCGGGGGCTGGCGCAGGTCGTCGCCGCCGCGTGCCCGGATCTGCCGCGCCGCACCGTCGCCCGGTGGCTCGGTCGCCACGGCCTCGGCCCGACGCGCCTGCCGAAGGACCTGACGGCACGGCAGTGGGCGGACCTGTACGCCCTGGGTGCGGGGGTACGGCGCCGCTAGCGACGGCCCCGCGTGCCCCTTGCCGTGCAGGGCTTTCGGTGCGGGCTCGGCAGCACTGGGGTGGGCCGGGGCGCAAGCGTCCTGGCCCACCGCACGGAACCAGGGCCTCCGGGGCGCGTCCCGTCAGTCCCGTCGCCGCGCCCGGTCGTACGCCAGCCCCAGCGCGCCGTCGACCACGAGGACAAGACCCGCCGCCGTCCAGCCGCCACGGCCGTGCCGCCGCAGGGACCAGGCCAGGAGTGGCAGTCCGGCGGCCACCTGGGCGCCCGCCAGGGCCCGTGCGCGCGGGCCGCGCAGCCACGGGCCCAGCGGGCCGCTCTCCACCGCGTCCAGCTCGGCGCGCACGGCGTCACGCCAGCCCGGCCACTCGACGTGCCGTACGCCGTCCAGCTCGCGGGCCGCTTCCCGCAGCCGGTCGGCCGGTTCACCGGGGCCCAGACCGGGCGGCAGGGTGACGCCCGCGCGCGTGAGGACCGCGATGAGGCCGCGCAGCCGGGCGCGGGCGTCGGCCTGCGCATCCGGGCGGGCCAAGGCGTCCAGGGCTTGCATGTCGAGCACCGGGTCGAGGCCGAGCCGCGCGGCGAGGGTCCGCATCGCCTCGTCCTCACCGACGGGGGTGCCGTTCGCCAGCCACACGTAGCCGACCGTGCGCCGGAAACCCGCGGCGAGCGTGCAGCCGGAGCGGTCGCCGTCCCACCACAGGGCAAGGACCGGCCACGGCGACCCCACGGCGAGCGCGGCGGCCCACCCTGCCACCACACCGTCGACCGGCTCGCCGCCCTCCAGCCACGGCTTCCCCTCCGGAACGAGCACGCTCCACTCCGGCCCCGCGGACACCAGCAGCATCCGCTCGCGCAGCAACTGCGCGACGGTCTCGACGGAGCCCGGACGCGCCCGGCAGAGCAGCAGCGCCCCGGCGGAGGCGGCCGCGCCGCCGGAGGCCGGCACGGATGCGGCGGCGGAGACGGGGTTCGAGGCGGGGGCGGAGTGAGAGGTGGGAGCGGAGTGAGAGCTGGGGGTGGAGTGAGAGGTGGGAGTCGGCTCGGAGGACATGGCCCCACGCTAGGACAAAGGCGGATGTTCAGCGCACCGGGCCGTGGCGGCCGCTGCCGGAAGGGGCGCGAGGCCCCGCTGTGCCGCCTGGCTCCGGCCGAGGGCGGGGGCGGGGGCGGCCGACGGTCGGCGGATAGTCGCCGGAGATCGCCAGAAGCCGCCGGGTTGCCGGAGGTCGCCGCAGGTGGCCGGGGCGCCGGACGTTGCCGGGGCACCGCAGGTGGCCGGGGCGCCGGAGGCCGCTGGAGGTCGCCGGGCCGCCGGAAGGTGCCGGAGGTTGCCGGATATCGCGAGGTCCGGACACGAGATAGGTCTTGACTTTCCGTGAGCGCGATATATCGTGTGTAGCGAGGATGCGATATGGCGCGTCGTGTCCACCCACGCAAGGAGGCCTGTCGGCATGTCACAGTGGTCCGTCACCGAGCCGCGGAAGCTCACGTTCGACGCGCCCGTGCGAAGACTGCGCGTCCGCGTGGCGAACGGCGTGGTGAACGTCGTCGGCACCGACGAAGACATGGCGCGGCTGGAGGTGTCCGACATGGCGGGCCCCCCACTCGTCGTGACGCGGTCCGGGGACACGCTGTCCGTCGCGTACGAGGACCTCCCCTGGAAAGGCCTGCTGGAGTGGCTGGCGCCCACGGGGCCCCGCCGTCACGCGGTGGTCTCCCTCGCGGTCCCCGCCGGTACGCGCGTCGAGGTGGGCGTGATCGGTGCCGAAGCCATGGTCAGCGGGGTCGAGGACCTCGTGGAGGTGCGGAGCATCTCGGGCGCCGCGACGCTGGTCGGCCTCACCGGTCCGGCCCGGGCCGAGACGGTCTCCGGCAGCGTCGAGGCCCAGGGCCTCACCGGCGACCTGAGCTTCGAGTCCGTCTCCGGTGAACTGACGGTCGTCGAAGGCGCCGGGTCCTCCGTTCGGGCCGAATCGGTGACCGGCTCGATGATCGTGGACCTGGACCCCGTCAGCGGTCCGGCCGACGTCCGGCTCTCCAGCGTCTCGGGCGAGATAGCCATCCGGCTGCCGCGGCCCGGGCACGCGCAGGTCGAGGCGGACACCACCAGCGGCTCACTGTCCAGCGACTTCGAGGAGCTCAGAATCAGCGGTCACTGGGGCACGAAGAAGATATCCGGCAGCCTCGGCTCCGGCCGGGGCCGGCTCAGGGCGACCACGGTCTCGGGTTCCATCGCGCTCCTGCGCAGGCCACCGGTAGAGGAAGATCGGTACGGGAGCGGTGACCCCGCGCCGGGCACCCCGGCGGAGGGCGCACCGGCCCCGGCCTCCTCGGCCGACGCCGCCCCCGAGACCCCGACCGGCACCCCGGGGGCGGACACCGCCACCGACGCCCCGACCGACAAGAAGGTGCTCTGAGATGCCCCCCGTGTTCGCCCACGGCCGCCTGCGCCTGTATCTGCTCAAGCTCCTGGACGAGGCCCCGCGCCACGGCTACGAGGTGATCCGCCTCCTGGAGGAGCGCTTCCAGGGGCTGTACGCGCCCTCGGCAGGCACCGTGTATCCGCGCCTGGCCAAGCTGGAGGCGGAGGGCCTGGTCACCCACACCACGGAAGGCGGCCGCAAGGTCTACGCCATCACGGACGCGGGCCGGGCCGAGCTGGCCGGCCGCAGTGGCGAGCTGGCCGACCTGGAGCTGGAGATCCGCGAGTCGGTCGCGGAGCTGGCCGCCGAGATCCGCGACGGCGTGCAGGGCGCGGCGGGTGAGCTGCGGCGCGAGATGCGCGCGGCGGCTCAGCAGGCGCGGACCGCGGGCAGGTCCGGCGGCGGCCCGGGCAACCCCTTCGGTGGCGAACCCGCCGAAGGCGCGTGGGCCGGCACGGAGAGCTGGCGGCAGGCGAAGGAGGAGTTCAGGCGGGCCCGGCAGGAGTGGAAGGAGCAGGCGAGGCGCGCGAAGGACGAGAGCCGCCGCGCCCGTGAGGAGGCCCAGCGGGCCCGCCGCCAGGCGCGTGACGCGGAGGAGCGGGCGCGCGAGGAGTGGCAGCGCATGGCCAAGCGGGTGCAGGAGCGGGTGCAGGTCCACTTCGCGCACGGCGACTGGCCGACAGGAGTGCGGGAAGGCCTCGCCGAACTGGCCAAGGAGGTCGGCGACTTCGGGAAGGAGTTCGGCCGGGGCTTCGGCATGGACTTCGGCCTCGGGGACACCGACACCAAGCACAACAAGGCCGACAAGACCGATAAGGCCGATCAGCACGACAAGGCCGATCAGCGGGACCGGTACGGCGAGGCGCCCGGGCCGGGCCCCGTGTACACACCGCCGCGGGAGGAGGTCCCGGTCGAGTACCTGCCGGACTGGGCCCACGAGGAAGAGGCAGCGGCAGGCGGCGACCCGGTGCGTGACCTGGAGCGGCTCCTGGACCGCTTCCGGGACGACATCCGGGACGCGGCACGCGACCACGGAGTCTCCCAGGAGCAACTCCGCGAGGCCCGCCGCCGCCTGTCCGAGACGGCCGCGCACGTCACGGCGTCCCTGCGCACACCGAAGGCATAGCTGGAGGCGCCTGCCGCGCGCACAGGCGCCGTCGGACCGGGATGCCCCTTCGGTCAGGGCGGGGTCGGGATTGCGGTAGTCGGGAGGTCGAACGCGAGGGCCTGGCGGCCCGCAGGACGGACCGCCAGGCGGAGAGGGGGTAGTTCCAGCGAGAGGTGAGGGCTACGAGCGCCGGGCGCCAAGCTCACTCGCGGGCGATGGGGTGGATGACGGGAAAGGCCGGACGGGCGCGGAAGCCGGAAGGCCGCGGAGGCCGGAAGGTCGCGGAGATGTGGCTCCGGGCAGAGGTGTGGCTCCGGACCGTGGGACGAACGCGTCGTAGGCGACGGGCCAGGCGAGCCGCGGGAAGCAGGGCGGATGGCCGGAAGGCAGCGAGGCGGGTTGCCCGTGAGCGGTGGGGCGGTCGGGGCTAGGGCAGCACCCGGTCCAAGGCCGCGCGTGTGACGCCCCGGTCGGCCAGGACCTCCGCCACCACGCCGGGGCGGGTGGTCAGGGCGAGCAGGAGGTGTTCGTCGCCGATGATCCGATCGCCTCGCGCGGTGGCGATCCGCAGGGCCGACACGAGTGTGCCCTTGGCCTCCCGGGTGAAGGGGCGGTGCCCGGACCAGGAGCCGAAGCCCCGGCGCCCGCGGGCCGTGCCGGCCCCGGCCAGGACACCCGCGCCGTGGGCCTGTTCGACACGGGCGACGATCTCCTCGACGTCGATGCCGAGCCCGGCGAGCGCCTCGGTGTCGGCCTGGCTGAGACCGCCCCGGCGGCGGGCCTCGGCGAGTTCGCGGACGATCTCCTCACGGCGCCGGTCGGCCCCCAGGGCGGCCAGCGCGAAGGAGGCGCGGCTGCCCTGCCGGTCGAGCAGGGAGAGCAGGAGGTGACTCTCGTCGACGGTGTCGGCGTCCGCCCGTTCGGCATGCTCGACCGCGCCGGTCACCACGGCCCGGGCGCTCTTGGTGAATCGCTCGAACATCACTGCCTCCCATGTTTCTTGTGCACGGCCTGCCTGCTCACGCCGAGCTCGGCGGCGATCTCCTGCCACGACCAGCCCTGTCGGCGCGCGCTGCGCACCTGGACGGCTTCGAGTTGTTCCACGAGGCGCCGCAGCGCGCTGACAGCACGGAGTCCGACCCGTGGGTCGCGGTCTCCCGCACGCTCGGCGAGATCCGTTGCTTCGGTCATGCTTGTCAACATAGGTTGACACCCCCACCCGCGTCAACCCTGGTTGACACGGGTGGGGGTGGAGGGGAGGTGTTGGGAAGCGGGCCCGGGCGATCAGACCGTCAGTACGATCTTGCCGAACTGCTCGCCTGCCTCCAGGCGTTCGAAGCCCTCCCGGGCGCGGTCGAGCGGCAGCAGTTCGTCGATGACGGGCCGCACGCCGGTGTTCGCGCAGAAGGCGAGGAGGTCTTCCAGTTCGTCCTTGGAGCCCATCGTGGAGCCGACGATGCGCAGTTCCAGGAAGAAGACCCGGGTCAGTTCGGCGTGCGAAGGGCGGTCGCCGCTGGTGGCACCGGAGATCACCAGGGTGCCGCCGGGACGCAGGGACTTGATCGAGTGCGACCAGGTGGCGGCGCCGACCGTCTCGATGACGGCGTCGACCCGCTGCGGCAGCCGTGCGCCCGAGGGGAGCGCCTCGACCGCGCCCAGTTCCAGGGCCCGCTTGCGCTTGGCCTCGTCGCGGCTGGTGGCGAAGACCTTCAGGCCCGCCGCCTTTCCGAGCACGATCGCGGCGGTCGCGACGCCGCCGCCCGCGCCCTGGACGAGGACCGAGTCGCCGGGTCGTACGGCCGCGTTGGTGAACAGCATGCGGTAGGCGGTGAGCCAGGCCGTGGGCAGGCAGGCGGCCTCGGCGAAGGAGAGTTCCCTGGGCTTGGGCAGGACGTTCCAGGTGGGTACGGAGACCTGTTCGGCGAAGGTGCCCTGGTACTTCTCGGTGAGGATGGTGCGGCGCTCGTGCGGGCCGACGCCGTGGCCGGACTGGCCGATGACGGAGTGCAGGACGACCTCGTTGCCGTCCTCGTCGACGCCGGCGGCGTCGCAGCCGAGGATCATCGGGAGCTTGTCCTCGTCGAGGCCGACCCCGCGCAGGGACCACAGGTCGTGGTGGTTGAGGGAGGCGGCCTTGACGTGGATCGTGGACCAGCCGGGGCGGGGCGTCGGGGCGGGGCGGTCGCCCAGTTCGAGGCCGTTGAGGGGGTGGGTGGGGTCGATGCGGGCGGCGTAGGCAGCGAACATGCCGCTGACCGTAGTCGGGGGCCTGGGCCTTTGGAACGGCCCAGGCATGTGACCCCCGCCGCGTCACACCCCGGACCCCGCCCACGCCGAGCCCCGCCCGCGCCCTCGCCCAAGCCGGGCCCCGCCCCGACTGCGCGCCTACCCGCCCACCACCGCGCACCCACCCGCCCACCACTGAGACCTCTCCGGACCCGCCCCTCCCTTCACCGAGCCCAACCCCGCCGCCCTCAAGGCCTCGCCGAGTCCGAGCCCGCACGCCCCCAACCCCCACTGCACCCAACCCCCGCCGACCGCGAAGCCTCGCCGAGTCCCACCCCCGCGGCCCCGAAGCCCCACCGCATCTCGCCCCACATCCCCCACCCCCCGAACACACCGAAGCCCCGCCCCCGGCTCGGGGCGAGGCCTCGGTGTCGGTGCGAGCCGCGCCAGGGTGGCGCGGGTGGGGTCACGCCCGGGCGACTCCCTCGGCGCGGGCCGCGGCCGCGACCGCCGCGGTGACCGCCGGGGCCACCCGCTCGTCGAACGGGGACGGGATCACGTAGTCGGCGGAGAGCTCGTCGCCGACCACGTCGGCCAGCGCGTCGGCGGCCGCGATCTTCATGCCCTCGGTGATCCGGGAGGCCCGCACCTGGAGGGCGCCCGCGAAGATGCCGGGGAAGGCGAGGACGTTGTTGATCTGGTTCGGGTAGTCCGAGCGGCCCGTCGCGACCACGGAGGCGTACTTGTGGGCGACGTCGGGGTGCACCTCGGGGTTCGGGTTGGCCATGGCGAACACGAAGGAGTTCGGGGCCATCGAGGCGACGGCGGCCTCGGGCACGGTGCCGCCGGAGACGCCGATGAACACGTCGGCGCCGGCGAGCGCGCTCTCCAGCGAACCGCTGAGGCCCGCCTTGTTCGTGAGCTCGGCGAGCTCCCGCTTGACCGGCGTGAGGTCGTCGCGGTCCCGGCTGACGATGCCCTTGCGGTCCGCGACCGCGACGTCGCCGAGCCCGGCCTCCAGGAGGAACTTCGCGATGGCGACACCCGCGGCCCCGGCGCCGGAGATCACGGCGCGCAGGTCGCCGAGGGTCCGGTCGGTCAGCCGCGCCGCGTTGCGCAGCGCGGCGAGGGTGACGACCGCCGTACCGTGCTGGTCGTCGTGGAAGACGGGGATGTCGAGGCGCTCCTGGAGGCGCCGCTCGATCTCGAAGCAGCGCGGCGCGGAGATGTCCTCCAGGTTCACCCCGCCGAAGGAGGGGGCGAGCCGCACCACGGTGTCGATGATCTCGTCCGTGTCGGTGGTGCCGAGGGCGATCGGCACGGCGTCGACACCGCCGAACTGCTTGAAGAGGATGGCCTTGCCCTCCATGACCGGAAGGGAGGCCTCTGCCCCGATGTCCCCCAGGCCGAGCACGGCGGTGCCGTCGGTGACGACGGCGACGACGTTCGACTTCCAGGTGTAGTCGTGGACGAGTTCCGGCTTCTCGGCGATGGCGCTGCACACCTTCGCGACGCCGGGCGTGTACGCGAGGGACAGGTCGTCCTTGTCGCGCACCGGAACGGTCGCCTGGACGGCCATCTTGCCGCCGCGGTGCAGTGCGAAGGCGGGATCGAAGGGCTCCTCGGCGCCTTCGTGACCCGTACGCGTACCGCTGTCGCTGCGAGGATTGACGATCTCCGCTGCCACTGTGTCTGACCCCTTAATCGATCAATGTTGAGGGTGGACCACTTCCTGGTGCAGAAGTGGGGCGGGCACCGTGTCCGTGCTGCCACCGCGGGCCGGTCGGCCCGGGCCCCGCCCGACCCCACCGCGGGCCGGTCGGCCCCCGGTGCCCCGCCTGCCGGCGAGGCTCTCCGCCTGCGGCGGAGCGGTACGGGAAGGTACGTACGAACACGCGGGCGCGCCGCACACGCGCCCTGAGCCCCGGATGAGGGGTGTAACCGTCTTTTCTACCGGATGCTTCCTGCCGCCGACGAGCCATATCTGTCACAGCCCGACGTGAACAGCCGGTTTCCAGCCCAGGTCAAGGCCCGTACGAGGACGGGGCGAGCCCGGAACGAGCCACCCGTCAGGCCACGCCTCCCCGGCCGCTCCCGCTCCTTGTGCCCCGCCGCCCCCGCTCGTCACCCCGGCCCGACGGCCTCCGCCCCTCGCCGCCGGCGGTCCCTCCGTGGCGGCTGCCCACGCCCCACCCTCGACCCCCGCCCCTCCACCGACGACCTACCCACCCCGTGGATAGAACGCTCGTTCCACAGCGCGAACAGGTCCACCTCCGCCACCCCGGCGGCCACAGAGGGGTGGACGAACACGCGTACGCGAGGGAAGCTGAGCAGCAGGGACGCGGAATGCCCCATTTATCGAGAGTTAAGAGGGAAGGCCCGTTCGGGCCGTCCACATAGCGAGATTGGGCGGTTATCCAGCGGTTGCCACCGGTTCGCCCCGCTCCGCCAATGACCGGGACGTAGCGGCCTGTTGTGGTTCACGGATCGCCCGTTATCCGATTTTGACATCTCCGGCCCCCAGAATCGGACGGTCCGAATGGCAAGATGCACCATCACACGAGGTCGCGACACCCGAAGGTGTGTGCACGGCCCCATGTCACGACACATGGCTACTCCCCCATCCGCCGGAGGACCCCTATGACCGCAGGCACCACTCGTCGCACGACCGCCGCGAGCTCCGCGAAGTCCCGGATCGTCGCTGTCGGCGCGATCGCGGTCGCCGGTTCGCTGCTGCTGACCGGCTGCGGCGACCAGCGGGACAACAAGAAGGACGAAGGCGGCAAGAAGGTCATCGACGCCCCGCTCTCCGACATGCTCCCCGCGAGCGTCCGCAACAAGGGCGTCATCAAGGTCGGCTCGGACATCGCCTACCCGCCCGTCGAGTTCAAGGACAAGAACGGCGACACGGTCGGCATCGACCCGGACATCGCCGAGGCGATGGGCAAGCAGCTCGGCGTGGAGTTCCAGTTCGACAACGGCACCTTCGACACGCTCCTCGGCGGTCTGCGCTCCAAGCGCTACGACATCGCGATGTCGGCCATGACCGACACCAAGAACCGCCAGGAGGGCGTCGACGAGGAGACCGGCAAGAAGGTCGGCAAGGGCGTCGACTTCGTCGACTACTTCACCGCGGGCGTCTCGATCTACACCAAGAAGGGCGAGAACCAGGGCATCAAGACCTGGTCCGACCTGTGCGGCAAGAAGGTCGTGGTGCAGCGCGGCACCGTCTCGCACGACATGGCGAAGGCCGAGTCGAAGAAGTGCAAGGGCGGCAAGAAGATCGCCATCGAGTCCTTCGACAACGACCAGCAGGCCCAGACCCGGCTGCGCTCCGGCGGCGCGGACGCGGGCTCCTCCGACTTCCCCGTCGCGGCCTACGCCGTGAAGACCTCCGGCGGCGGCAAGGACTTCGAGCTGGTCGGCGAGCAGGTCGAGGCGGCCCCGTACGGCATCGCGATCTCCAAGGACAACCCGAAGCTGCGGGACGCCATCAAGGCCGCGCTGGACGCGATCATCGCGAACGGCCAGTACGAGAAGATCATCAAGGAGTGGGGCGTCGAGGACGGCGCGGTCGAGAAGGCCGTGGTCAACGGCGGCAAGTGAGCCGACCCCCGCGAGACCCTCGCGAGACCGTCGCGAGTCACCGTCGTACACCTCGTCACACTCGTCGCTGAAAGGCACCACCCGTGACAACGGACATCACCAAGTCGGGCTCACCCGGCCCGCAGGACGAGCCGCCACGCTCCGCGCCGGAGGCCATCAGAGCCATCCCCGTGCGCCACTACGGCCGCTACGTCGCCGCCGTGCTCGCCATCGGCGTCCTGGGCGCGATCGTCTACGCCTTCGCCCAGGGCGACATCAACTGGGGCGCCATCCCGGACAACTTCTTCGACGACCGCATCCTCAAGGGCGTCCGCGAGACGCTGATCCTCACGGTCCTGTCGATGCTCATCGGCGTCGTGGGCGGCGTGGTCCTGTCGGTGATGCGCCTGTCGAAGAACCCGGTGACCTCGTCGATCGCGTGGTTCTACATCTGGTTCTTCCGCGGTACGCCGGTCCTGGTCCAGCTCTTCGTCTGGTTCAACCTCGGCTTCGTCTTCGAGTACATCAACCTCGGGCCGGTCTACCAGGACGAGTGGGCCGACTTCATGACGCCGTTCCTGACGGCGCTGCTCGGCCTCGGCCTGAACGAGGCCGCGTACATGGCGGAGATCTGCCGCGCCGGCCTGCTCTCGGTCGACGAGGGCCAGACGGAGGCCGCCCAGGCGCTCGGCATGAGCCACAACAAGACGCTGCGCCGCATCGTCATCCCGCAGGCCATGCGCGTGATCGTGCCGCCGACGGGCAACGAGGTCATCAACATGCTGAAGACGACCTCCCTGGTGGCGGCCGTCCAGTACTACGAGCTCCTCAGGTACGCTCAGGACATCGGCACCTCGTCGGGCGCCACGGTCGAGACCCTGCTCCTCGCCGCCACCTGGTACCTGATCATGACCTCGATCCTCAGCGTGGGGCAGTTCTACCTGGAGCGGTACTACGCCCGCGGCTCCTCGCGCACCCTGCCGGACACCCCCTGGCAGAAGATCAAGGCCAACATGCTGTCCCTCGGCAACCGTTCCGGAGGTATCCGATGACCGCCATGGTGAAGGCCGAGGGCGTCCACAAGTCGTTCGGCCACGTCGAGGTCCTCAAGGGCATCGACCTGGAGGTGAAGGCCGGTGAGGTCTTCTGCCTCATCGGACCCTCCGGTTCCGGCAAGTCGACGTTCCTGCGCTGCATCAACCACCTGGAGAAGGTCAACGCCGGACGCCTGTACGTCGACGGGGAACTCGTCGGCTACCGGCAGAAGGGCGACAAGCTGTACGAGCTCAAGGACAGCGAAGTCGCCATGAAGCGCCGGGACATCGGCATGGTCTTCCAGCGCTTCAACCTCTTCCCGCACATGACGGCCCTGGAGAACATCATCGAGGCGCCCGTGCAGGTCAAGGGGCAGCCGAAGGCGGAGGCGCGGGAGCGCGCCGAGCAGCTCCTGGAGCGGGTCGGCCTCGCGGACAAGGCGAAGAACTACCCCTCGCAGCTCTCCGGCGGCCAGCAGCAGCGCGTGGCGATCGCCCGCGCGCTGGCGATGGACCCGAAGCTGATGCTGTTCGACGAGCCGACGTCCGCGCTGGACCCGGAGCTCGTCGGCGACGTCCTCGACGTCATGCGCGACCTCGCCGAGTCCGGCATGACGATGATCGTCGTGACGCACGAGATGGGCTTCGCGCGTGAGGTCGGCGACAGCCTCGTCTTCATGGACGGCGGCGTGGTGGTCGAGTCCGGGCACCCGCGGGACGTCCTGACCGACCCGCAGCACGAGCGGACGAAGTCGTTCCTGTCGAAGGTGCTCTGAGGCGAGGACCCTCTAGGGCCTCTGAGGCGAAGGCGCCCTGAGCCGCAGGGCCACAGGGCCGCAGGGCCACAGGGCCGCCGGGCCGCCCCGGGGACACGCCCCCGGCGCCCGCGTCCGGAATCGCGCTCCACGAAGAGGGGCGGTACGAGTCACCGACCCGTACCGCCCCTCTCCGTAGCCGCGGGCAAGCCCTACTTCACGGCCAGCACCATCGCGTCCGACGGCGACGCCCACACCGTGCGGGCCTCGGCGAAGCCCGCCTCGCGCAGGGTGCGGGCGTGCCACTCGGCGGGCGGGGTGTCGCCGTCCGCGTGCTCGCCGTAGATCTCGAAGCGCTTGGCCGTGGGCTCGGCCAGGACCGGGTCCGCGGCGGCGAGCGCCCACCAGTCCGCCCAGTCAAGGACGCCCGCGGCCTTCGCGGCGGCCTGGCGGGCGTGGCGCTGCTCACGGTCGGCGGCGTTGATGCGCGGCGTCGTGGGGTCGGGCATGTGGTCGGCGTTCAGGAAGACGCCGCCGTCCCGGACGAGCTTGCCGACCTGGTGGTAGAGCGCCGCCAGCGGCTCACTGAACAGCCAGTGCAGCGCGGTCGCCGTGAGCACGGCGTCGTACGAGTCGTGCGGGAGCTGCGAGGCCCACTCCGGGTCCTTCAGGTCCGCGGTCACGAAGGTGACCCGGTCGTCGCCGGCGAAGGTGCCCTCGGCGATCGCGAGCAGGGCGGGGTCCAGGTCGACGCCGACGCTGACGGCCTTGGGGAACCTCTTCAGCAGCCGGTCCGTGATGCTGCCCGTGCCGCAGGCGAGGTCGAGGACCCGCGGTTCGGGGCCGACCAGCGCCTCCACCATGTCCAGCATGACGCGGAACCGCTCCTCGCGGTCCGGCATGTACCACTCCTGCTGGCGGTCCCAGCTCTCCTGCCAAGCGCGCCAGTCGGTCCCGAAGCCCGTACCGCTAACCGTTTCCGTCACCGGAAGCCCTCCGTCCCGTACTACCCTCGAATATCCTCGGCAGGTAACACCCGCGATGGAAAAGCGCCTGTTACCTCGCCCGCAGACGAAGATAGCCCGCCGCCGTAAGGACTACAAGTGGAACTGGCCTATTACTCGGACTACGCCGTGCGACTGGTCAACACCGAGGAACCGGCGCGCAACAAGGACTCGCTCACGTCCGTCGACGCGGTCCGTGAGCTGTTCGGGGCCAACCAGCAGGCGGCCCGCCGGGCCACCGACTCGGACGTGACGCGCTTCCGCTCGGTGCGGGCGCGGCTGCGCTCGGTCTTCGAGGCGGCGGACGGCGGTGACGAGACCCTCGCCGTGGACCTGCTGAACTCGCTGCTCCTGGAGTTCCCGGTGAGCCCGCAGATCTCCGGCCACGACTACCGCGACGACGACGGGCGCCCGCTGTGGCACATGCACCTGGCCGACCACCCGTCGAACGTGACCGCGGGCTACGCGGCCATCGCCGCGATGGGGCTCGCCTTCCACCTGACGGAGCACGGCGTGGACCGGCTCGGCCTGTGCGAGGCGGCGCCGTGCCGCAACGCCTATCTGGACACGTCCACCAACCGCTCGCGGCGCTACTGCTCCGACCGCTGCGCGACCCGCGCCAACGTGGCGGCCTACCGCGCCCGCAAGCGTTTGGAGAGCGAGCGGTCCGCCAGCACCGGCCGCACGGCCGAGAAGCTCCAGGAGACCAGCGCCGCCGGGGAGAGCTGACGCCGCCCGACCGCCTCGCGCTCCGCGCGGAAGCTGCTGAGCGGCCTGAAGCGCCCCCGCACCCGGGCGAGCACGAGCTCCTCCGGCACGACGCCGTAGACGTTGCTGTCGCCGCCCGTGTTGTACGGGTTGTCGCCGAGCACCCACCAGCCGCCGCCCCGCCGCTCGACGGCCCGCTTGACCACCAACAGGTCCTGCTGCAGCGGATGCCGCAGGATCACCACGTCACCGGGCCGCACCCGCGCGCCGTGCTGCACCAGCATCCAGTCACCCGGATTCAGCGTGGGCACCATCGACGGCCCGTCGACCTCGATCAACTGGAACGGCACGCGTGTCTCCCGCCCGTCCGCCGCCATCTGAGGCATCAGACAACCTCCCGGTCCAATCCTCCACCAGTCCCAGTGTGACCCTGGACTTTTGACCTAAGCCCGTGGGGGCGCCCGCGAAAACAGGTCTCTCACGGAGTAATCTCGCCCCTGAGAAGACGATCACGAGGAAGGACAGCTCAATGCTCTCCCGCCTGTTTGCCCCCAAGGTCAAGGCCAGTGCCCACTGTGACCTGCCGTGCGGCGTGTACGACCCCGCCCAGGCCCGCATCGAGGCGGAGTCGGTCAAGGCCGTGCAGGAGAAGATGGCCGCCAACGACGACCCGCACTTCCAGGCCCGTGCCACGGTCATCAAGGAACAGCGCGCCGAGCTCGCCAAGCACCACGTCTCGGTGCTCTGGAGCGACTACTTCAAGCCGCCGCACTTCGAGAAGTACCCCCAGCTCCACGTGCTGGTCAACGACACCCTGAAGGCCCTGTCGGCCGCCAAGGCGTCGACGGACCCGAAGACCGGCGAGAAGGCCCTGGAGCTGATCGCCGAGATCGACCGCATCTTCTGGGAGACCAAGAAGGCCTGACGTACGGGCGTTTGACCGTCGCGATGGGGCCCGGCCGGGCGCACCGGCCGGGCCCCTTCGGCGTACGCGGGCACGGGCTCGACCGGAGCGCCGGCCGCCGCTCGCCGCTCGCCGGTCGCCGCTCGCCGCTCGCCGGTCGCCGCTCGCCGCTCGCCGGGGCACGGGCCTCGACCCGAGCGCCGGAAATCAGTTGCCCTTCTCCCGCGCCCCCTGCTGCACTGATCACGTCGGCCCGCACCGCGCGCGCCCGCCGGACGAGCGACCGACGACCACTGAACCCGCCGCCGATGACAGAACCCCGCCTCAGGAGACCCCAGATGCGCCAGGCGTCCGTGTCCCACCAGGAAGGAATCACCCCCCGACACGAGGACATGACGCCCAGTGCCATCGCACTCTCCCGCACGCATCCTGAACTTGGGCATCCTGGCCCACGTAGACGCCGGTAAGACCAGCCTGACCGAGCGGCTCCTGCACGCCGCCGGTGTCGTCGACGAGCTCGGCAGCGTCGACGACGGCAGCACGCGCACCGACTCCCTGGCCCTGGAGCGGCGACGCGGCATCACCATCAAGTCCGCCGTCGTGTCGTTCCCGCTGGACGGCGTCTCGGTCAACCTCATCGACACCCCCGGTCACCCGGACTTCATCGCCGAGGTGGAGCGCGTCCTGAGCGTGCTCGACGGCGCGGTGCTCGTCGTCTCGGCCGTCGAGGGCGTCCAGCCGCAGACCCGTCTCCTGCTGCGGACGCTGCGGCGGCTCGCCATCCCCACGCTGGTGTTCGTCAACAAGGTCGACCGCCGCGGCGCCGACGGCGACCGCGTGCTCGCCGAGATCGGCCGGAAACTGACCCCGGCCGTGGTCGCCATGGGCACCGTCCGCTCCCCCGGCACCCAGGGCGCGCGGGCCGTTCCGTACGCCCCCGACGACGCCGCCTTCCGTGCCCGTCTGACCGAGTGCCTCGCCGAGCGGGACGACGCGCTGCTCACGGCGTACGTCGACGACGACCTGGCCGCGCTCACCCCCGCGCGGCTGCGCGCGGCCCTGGCGGAGCAGACGCGGCGGGCCGAGGTGCACCCGGTGTTCTTCGGCTCGGCCATCACCGGCACCGGGATCACCGCCCTGACGGACGCCGTCAAGGAGCTGCTGCCCGCCGCGTCCGGTCCACCGGACGGGCCGCTGGCGGGCGCCGTCTTCAAGGTCGAGCGCGGCCCCGCAGGTGAGAAGGTGGCGTACGCGCGGCTGTACTCGGGGGTGGTGCGGGTGCGCGACCGGGTACCGCTCGCCGGCCGTGCCACCGACAGCGCGGACACCGGCGGCGCGGTCACCGGCCGTGTCACCGACGGCAAGGTGACCGCCGTCAGCGTCTTCGAGCGGGGTGCGGCCGTGCCCCGCGGGACCGCCGCCGCCGGGCAGATCGCCCAACTGTGGGGGCTCGGCGACATACGGATCGGGGACGTGCTCGGCGACGTGCGCGCCGTGCCCGAACGGCACGCGCCCCGGCGGCACTTCGCGCCGCCCACCCTGGAGACGGTCGTCGTGCCGCGCCGCGCGGCCGACAAGGGCGCGCTGCACGCCGCGCTCACCCAGCTCGCCGAGCAGGACCCGCTGATCGGCCTGCGCCAGGACCCGCTGCGCCAGGAGATCTCCGTGTCGCTGTACGGCGAGGTGCAGAAGGAGGTCGTCGAGGCCACGCTGGCGGAGGAGTACGGCATCGGCGTCGAGTTCCGCGGGACGACCACGCTGTGCGTGGAGCGGGTCGTCGGCACCGGCGCGCACGCCGAGATCATCGACACCGCCCCCAACCCGTTCCTCGCGACGGTGGGGCTGCGGGTGGAACCGGCGCCGCCGGGGGCGGGCGTGGCGTTCCGGCTCGGCGTCGAACTGGGGTCGATGCCGTACGCGTTCTTCAAGGCGGTCGAGGAGACCGTCCGGGAGACGCTGCGGCAGGGCGTGTACGGCTGGGAGGTGCCGGACTGCGTCGTCACCATGACGCACTCCGGGTACTGGCCCCGGCAGAGCCACGCGCACGCGGTGTTCGACAAGAGCATGTCGAGCACGGCCG
The DNA here is from genome assembly GCF_014656095.1 of Streptomyces longispororuber. GTDB lineage: Bacteria > Actinomycetota > Actinomycetes > Streptomycetales > Streptomycetaceae > Streptomyces > Streptomyces longispororuber. Next base: position 478 of record NZ_BNBT01000140.1, on the reverse strand, counting down.
GCGACTTCCGCCAGTTGACGCCGCTCGTCCTGATGGACGCGCTGCGGGCGGCGGGCACGCGCGTGTGCGAGCCACTGCACCGGTTCCGCCTCACCGTGCCCGCCGACGTGTTCGGCACCCTGCTGCCGGTGCTCGGGCGCCTGCGCGCCGTGCCGCGGGCACCGGTCGTACGCGGCTCGTCGTACGTGCTCGACGGGGTGATCCCCGCCGCGCACGTGCACGAGCTGGAGCGACTGCTGCCCGGGCTGACGCGCGGTGAGGCCGAGTGGGACTCCGCCTTCGAGCGCTACGAGCCCGTACGCGGGGCACCGCCGACGCGCCCGCGCACGGACCACAACCCGCTGGACAGGAAGGAGTACGTGCAGCGGGTCACCCGACGGACCGGCACCGGGGCCGGCTGACGGCGGGGCGCGGGGCGCGGACCGGGGGCGCGGGGTGCGGACCGGGGGCGCCGGGCCGGGGCCCGGGGGCGCGGGGT
>NZ_BNBT01000139.1 GCF_014656095.1 Streptomyces longispororuber | reverse complement strand
GTTCGCGCTGGAGCGCGGCGCCGGCGAGGCCCGCGGCGAGCCAGAGCGCGCCGTGCTCCCCGCTGTGGGACAGGGCGCGGGCCGCGGCGGCGACGCGAGGGTCGCCGCCGCACCCGCGCAGGGCCGTGAGCAGCCTGTGGTCCATGTCGTGCATACGGCCAGGCAACACCGATCAGATCGAATGATTGTGGGGTGACACTCTTTTCATCGACCATTGCGGTGAGAGGGTGGGCAATTCAGGTGCAACCCTCCCTCATAAGGAGCAAGCGGAGCAGAGCCGGGCGATACGGTCGCGCCATGTCTGCCGTGCCTGCCTCGCCCGCCGCGTCCGGCGTGCCTGCCTCGTCTTCTGTGCCCTCCGCGCCCTCTGTGTCCTCTGTGCCCTCTGTGTCTTCTGTGCCCTCTGTGTCTTCTGTGTCTGATGGGCCTGGTGTGTCGTCCGTGTCTGCCGGGGTCTCCGGGGCCGCCGTGTCTCCCGGGCCCGCCGCTTCCGGGCCGGCAGCACACGCGGGCGACCACGCCGCGGCACACGGCTCGGACCCCGCCTCCGGTTACGCCTCCGACTACGCGCCCGTCTCCGGCTGGGGCCGCACCGCGCCCACCGCCGCCCTGGTGGTGCGCCCGCGCTCCCGCGAGGAGGCCGTGGCGTCGCTCGGCGCCTGCGCGGGGCGCGGCGGCATCGCGCGCGGGCTCGGCCGCGCGTACGGGGACGCCGCGCAGAACGCGGGGGGCGCCGTGCTCGACATGACGGGCCTGGACCGGGTGCACACCATCGACGCGGACACCGGCACCGTGGTGTGCGACGCGGGCGTCTCCCTGCACCGGCTCATGCAGGTCCTGCTGCCGCTCGGCTGGTTCGTACCGGTGACGCCCGGCACGCGCCACGTCACGGTCGGCGGGGCGATCGGCGCCGACATCCACGGCAAGAACCACCACGTGTCGGGCTCGTTCTCGCGCCACGTGCGCTCCCTCGACCTGCTCACGGCCGACGGCTCGGTCCGCACGGTACGGCCGGGCAGCAGGCTCTTCGACGCGACGGCCGGCGGGATGGGCCTGACCGGCATCATCCTGAAGGCCACGTTCCGCTGTCTGCCGGTGGCCACGTCCTTCATGTCCGTGGACACCGAACGCGCCACGGACCTGGACGACTTGATGGCCCGCCTCACCGCGACCGACGACCGCTACCGGTACTCCGTGGCGTGGATCGACCTGCTCGCGCGCGGCGCGGCGACGGGCCGGGCCGTCCTCACCCGCGGCGACCACGCCCCCCTGGAGGCGCTGTCCGGCCTGCCCGCGCGCGCCCGCAGGGACCCGCTGGCCTTCCGCCCGCGCCAGTTGCCCGCCGCGCCCGCGTTCGTCCCGGAGGGGCTGCTCAGCCGCACGACGGTGGGCCTGTTCAACGAGTTCTGGTACCGCAAGGCGCCCCGTCTGCGCCGGGGGGAGCTCCAGCGCCTCACCTCGTTCTTCCACCCGCTGGACGGCGTCCCGCACTGGAACCGCGTCTACGGCCGCGGCGGCTTCCTCCAGTACCAGTTCGTCGTCGGATACGGGCAGGAGGAGGTGCTGCGGGCCATCGTGCACCGCATCGCCGGGCACCGCTGCCCGTCCTTCCTCGCCGTCCTCAAGCGCTTCGGCGAGGCCGACCCGGGCTGGCTCTCCTTCCCCCTGCCGGGCTGGACCCTGGCCCTGGACGTCCCGGCGGGCCTCCCGGGCCTCGCCGCGCTCCTGGACTCCCTCGACGAGGAGGTGGCCGCCGCCGGGGGCCGCGTCTACCTGGCCAAGGACTCCCGCCTCCGCCCCGAGCTGCTGACCGCGATGTACCCCCGCCTGCCCGCCTTCCGCGCCCTGCGCGCCGAACTGGACCCCGAGGGCCTGTTCCGCTCGGACCTGTCCCGGCGCCTGGGGCTGTGAATTCAGCCCGTCCGGCGTTCGAGGACGAGCGCGTCAGCGCGATACGGGGGTCCAGGGGGCGGTGCCCCATGGTTCCGGGAAGGGGCGCCCGCGCGCGGAGCGCGCTCATGGGCACAGTGGGGCGCCCCCCGCGAGGGCCCCCACCCGCACCCACCACACCCCACCTCACCCACACCCACGGAGAGCCCCATGAAAGACGCCTTCGGCGCCCCCCAGTCCCTCCTGGTCCTCGGCGGCACCTCGGACATCGCCCAGGCCACCGCCCACCGCCTGGTGGCCCGCCGTACCCGGACCGTCTGGCTGGCGGGCCGCCCCTCCCCCGCCCTGGAGAAGTCCGCGGAGTCCCTGCGCCAGCAGGGCGCCGACACCAGGACCGTCGCCTTCGACGCCCTGGACCCCGAGGCCCACGAGACCGCCCTCGGCAAGGTCTTCGCCGAGGGCGACATCGACATGGTGCTCCTGGCCTTCGGCACGCTCGGCGACCAGGCCCGTGACGAGGCCGACCCGCTCGCCGCGGCCCGCGTCGCCCAGACCAACTACACGGGCGCGGTCTCCGCGGGCCTGATCTGCGCCCGCGCCCTGCAGACGCAGGGCCACGGCTCCCTCGTCGTACTGTCCTCCGTCGCGGCCGAACGCGCCCGCCGCTCGAACTTCATCTACGGCTCCAGCAAGGCGGGCCTGGACGCCTTCACGCAGGGCCTGGGGGACGCGCTGCACGGCACCGGCGTACACGTGATGGTCGTGCGCCCCGGCTTCGTACGGTCGAAGATGACGGCGGGCCTTCAGGAGGCCCCGCTGGCGACGACGCCCGAGGCGGTGGCCGCGGCGATCGAGACGGGTCTGCGCCGCCGCGCGGAGACGGTGTGGGTGCCGGGACGGCTGCGCCTGGTGATGTCCGCGCTGCGGCACGTGCCGCGACCGGTGTTCCGCCGCCTGCCGCTGTGAGGCGCCCCTGCGGGCAGGGGCAGGCGGCGCGGGGGCGTCAGCGGGCGGGCAGCGTGCGCCGGGCCGAGCCCTGCGGCGGCACCGTGGACCCGCCGAACGGGAACTCGCGCAGCTTGCGCCACACCCCGTCGGCCCCCTGCTCGTACAGCGCGAAGCCGGTGCAGGGCCACTCGGCCTCGTAGTCGGCGAGCTCCTCGTACGCCCGGTCCATGGCCTCGTCGGCGATGCCGTGCGCGACGGTGACGTGCGGGTGGTACGGGAACTGCAGTTCGCGCGCGAGCGGGCCGGACGCGGCGCGGACCCGCTCCTGGAGCCAGGAGCAGGCGGCGCCGCCCTCGACGACCTGGACGAACACGACGGGCGAGAGCGGCCGGAACGTGCCGGTGCCGGAGAGCCGCATCGGGAAGGGCCGGCCCGCTGCGGCCACCGACACGAGGTGCGCCTCGACGGCGGGCAGCGCGCCCGCCTCGACCTCGGTCGGCGGCAGCAGGGTGACGTGCGTGGGGATGCCGTGCGCGGCGGGGTCACCGAAGCCCGCACGCAGCTCCTGGAGCAGGCTGCCGTGTGGCTCCGGGACCGCGATCGACACACCGATCGTTACGGTCCCCACGTCGTACTCCTGTCGTCGTGTGCTGGGCAGGGTGGTGCCGCCGTGCCGGGGTACGGCGGCTGTGCTGCTCGGGCCTGTGCTCGGGTGGAGCTCAGTGCTTGGCGGGCAGGAAACCCACCTTCTCGTACGCCTGGGCGAGGGTCTCCGCCGCGACAGCGCGTGCCTTCTCCGCGCCCTTGGCCAGGATCGAGTCGAGCGTCTCGGGGTCGTCCAGGTACGCCTGGGTGCGCTCCTTGAACGGCGTCACGAACTCGACCATGGCCTCGGCGAGGTCGGTCTTCAGCGCACCGTAGCCCTTGCCGGCGTACTTCTGCTCCAGTTCCGGGATACCGGTGCCGGTGAGCGTCGCGTAGATGGTGAGGAGGTTGCTGACGCCCGGCTTGTGCACGGTGTCGTAGCGGATCACCGTGTCGGTGTCGGTGACGGCGCTCTTGACCTTCTTCGCGGTGGCCTTCGGCTCGTCGAGCAGGTTGATCAGGCCCTTGGGCGTGGACGCCGACTTGCTCATCTTGATGGCCGGGTCCTGGAGGTCGTAGATCTTCGCGACCTCCTTGAGGATGTGCGGCGCCGGGACCGTGAAGGTCGCGCCGAAGCGGCCGTTGAAGCGCTCGGCCAGGTCGCGCGTGAGCTCGATGTGCTGGCGCTGGTCCTCGCCGACCGGGACCTCGTTGGCCTGGTAGAGCAGGATGTCCGCGACCTGGAGGATCGGGTACGTGAACAGGCCGACGGAGGCCCGGTCCGCGCCCTGCTTGGCCGACTTGTCCTTGAACTGCGTCATGCGGGAGGCCTCGCCGAAGCCCGTCAGGCAGTTCATGATCCAGGCGAGCTGGGCGTGCTCGGGCACGTGGCTCTGCACGAAGAGGGTGCAGCGCTCCGGGTCGAGACCGGCGGCCAGGAGCTGGGCGGCGGCGAGCCGGGTGTTGGCGCGCAGCTCGGCCGGGTCCTGCGGGACGGTGATCGCGTGCAGGTCGACGACCATGTAGAAGGCGTCGTGGGTGTCCTGGAGCGCCACCCACTGGCGGACGGCGCCCAGGTAGTTGCCGAGGTGGAACGAGCCCGCGGTGGGCTGGATCCCGGAGAGCACCCGGGGGCGGGCGCCGGCGGTCGCGTGGGGACGATCAGAGGCCATGCTCAGCATTCTCTCAGGTGCCACCGGTTGGTCGGGAACGGGACCGCGACGGGTCCCGAACAGTGCGCCACGCGTGGGAACCGATCCGGCGCGGCCGGTGTACCAAAGGTGTGAGTGCACGGGGGAAGGTCTTGCAGGGCGCTCCGGGGCGCGGCGCGGGGCGGGCGCTGGAGGGGGGCGGCATCGGCGTCGACGAGGCGGCGGTCATCGCGCGCGTGCGCGCCGGGGACGCGGAGGCGTACGCCGAATTGGTGCGCGCCTTCACCGGCACGGCGCTCAGGGCCGCCGCCGCGCTCGGCGCGGGCGCCGAGGCCGAGGACGTGGTGCAGCAGTCCTTCTTCAAGGCGTACCGCGCCCTGGGGCGGTTCCGGGACGGCGAGGCGTTCCGGCCCTGGCTGCTCGCGATCGTGGCCAATGAGACCAGGAACACAGCGCGTTCCGCGGCGCGGCGCCGCTCCGTGGTGAGCCGCGAGGCGGCGCTCACCGAGCCGGTGCCGCTGATACCGGAGTCGGCGGACCCGGCGGTCGCGGCCCTGGAGCGCGAGCGCCGGGCCGCGCTCCTGTCCGCCCTCGACCGCCTCGGCGAGCACCACCGCCTGGTCGTGACGTACCGGTACCTCCTGGACATGGACGAGGCGGAGACCGCTCAGGCCCTCGGCTGGCCGCGTGGCACCGTCAAGTCCCGGCTCAACAGGGCCCTGCGCCAACTGGAGCGGCTGCTGCCGGAGGTCACGCGGGAGCGGGGTGCCTCTCCGGGGGCCGCCGCATGCCCGCAGCGGGCCGTCCGTCCGAGGGCTGAGGGAGGTGGGGAGCGTGGCTGAGCGGGACGACTCGCCCCCTTCGCACGAGCGGCGTGAGCCGGGCGTGTCGAGGGCGGGGCTGCCGGACGAGCGGCGGGCGCCGGGCAGCCCGGGGGCCGGGCTGCCGGACGAGCTGCGGGCGCTGGGCCGGGCACTCGACCGGCCGGAGAGCGGCGAGACCATGGTCGAGCGGGTCCTGGCGCAGATCATGGCCGAGGGCGCGCCGGTGCGGCGCCCCGGTCCCCGGGAGCGGTTCCGCGAGGCCCTGCGGCGGCTGGGGCGGGTGCTGCGGCTCCGTCGGCGGGCCCTCTCCGCGGCGGTGTGCGGCCTGCTCACGGTGGCCGCGGTGACGCCTCCGGTGCGGGCCGCGGTCGTGGAGTGGTTCGACTTCGGTGGCGTCGAGGTGCGGTACGACCCGTCGCCACCGCCTCCGTCCGGCGGCCCGCCCGGCTGTGGGAGCCGGTCCGTGTCGCTGGAGCGTGCCGCGCGCGAGGCCGGGTTCGAGCCGGTGGTGCCGCGTGGCCTCGGCGCGCCCGACGCGGTGACCGTGGCCCGGGCCCCGGCCGGCCGCTCCTCGGTGACGCTGTGCTGGGTCGCGGACGGGGGTCGTACGGTCCGGCTGGACGAGTTCCCGTCCCCCTTGGACCCCGGCTTCACCAAGCTGATCGAGGGCGGACCGCGGTGGGTCGACCTGGACGGCGCCGGCACCGCGCTGTGGTTCCCGCGCCCGCACCGCCTGGAGTTCTGGCTGCGGGACGCCGCGGGTGAGCACTGGTCCCGCACGGTGCGCACGGCGGGCCCCACCCTGCTGTGGACCCACGGCGGGAAGCTGACGCTGCGGCTGGAGGGGGTCGCGTCGCAGCGCCGGGCGACGGACCTGGCCCTGTCGGCGGCGCCCCGGCCGAGCTGAGCGAGAAGTGCTCGAAACGGGCGAGAAGTACTGGGAACCCGCGGGGCCCGGCCGGTGTACCAGAAGTGAAGCCCGACAGCGGCGAGCCATCGAGGGGGCCGGACATGCGGATCCGACGGAAGACGGCAGACACGAGGAAGTCGAGGGCGCCCGGGAAGGTGCCGAGGGCGCACGGGCAGGTGTCGAGGGCGCACCGGAAGGTGTCGAGGGCTTACGGGAGGCTCAGGGCACTGACGACGGGGGCGTTGCTGGTGCTGGCGCTGTTCCTGAGCGCGCCCCTCGCGTCGGCGGGCGGCTCGACCAGCGTCCTGCTGACCTCCCCGGAAAGCCTGGAGACAGCTTCGCTGTACTACGCCGACAAGGAGTACGACCGCCTGGCGACGCTCCTGGGCGACGGCGGGACGGGCGCCCGGAAGCACCCCGGCGGCCTCGCCGGGGCCGGGGGCCGCCAGATCACCGTCACCTGGATGGTCCACGACGTGCACCCGTGGCGCGTGGACCGGGTCTACCCGCAGGGCTGGAGTTCCAAGGGCCCGGTGTGGGTCCACACGACCACGGACATGGACTCCATGAAGGGCACCTGGCACAGGGCGGACCGCCCGGCAGCCGTGCGCGCACTCCTCAGGTCCCTGCACGTCCTGGGGGAGAAGGCCCCGGAGGGCCGCGCCGGCATACCCCCGTCCCGGCCCTACCCCGCCCGGGCCGAGGCCGCCGCCGCCCCGGCCGCCCCGTCCCGGGACAGCACCGACACCGGCTGGGCCTGGATGCTCCCGAGCATGGCAGCGGGGGCCCTGGCGGGCGCCGCGGCGACGACGTACCACCACCGCCGCCGCAGGCACGCATGACTGCCGCGAAGCTGCTTCCGCCGCGGGCGCACAGCCCACGGGGCCGAGCAGCCGTCCAGGAAGGGCCCGGCGCAACGGGGCAGCGGGGCCGCCGGTGGCAGCCCCGGCCCCGGGGCCAGGGGGACTCAGCCTGTGGGCAGGCCCGGGGCGGGGTGGGCGGACATCAGGTCGGCCACCTCGCCGCGGATCTTCGCGAGGGCGCCCTCGTCCTCCTCGCGGGCCGCCCGCACGCCCCGGTCGATCCACTCCGCGACGACCGCCATGTGCGCGGTTCCCAGCCCGCGCGAGGTCAGGGAGGGCGTCCCGATCCGCACCCCGGAGGGGTCGAACGGCTTCCTGGGGTCGTAGGGCACGGTGTTGTAGTTGACGACGATCCCGGCCCGGTCGAGGGCCTTCGCGGCGACCTTGCCCGGCACGTCCTTGGGCGTGAGGTCCATCAGGATCAGGTGGTTGTCGGTGCCGCCGGAGACCAGGTCGAAGCCGCGGGCCAGCAGCGCGTCGGCGAGCGCCTTGGCGTTGGCGACGACGGCGTGGGCGTAGTCGCGGAAGGAGGGCAGGGAGGCCTCGCGCAGGGCGACGGCGATGGCGGCGGTGGTCTGGTTGTGGGGCCCGCCCTGGAGGCCGGGGAAGACGGCCTTGTCGATGGCCTTGGCGTGTTCCTCGCGGGCGAGGAGCATCGCGCCGCGCGGCCCGCGCAGGGTCTTGTGGGTGGTCGTGGAGACCACGTCGGCGTGCGGCACGGGCGAGGGGTGGGCGCCGCCCGCGACGAGCCCGGCGATGTGGGCGATGTCGGCGACGAGCACGGCCCCGGCCTCGCGGGCGATCTCGGCGAAGGCGGCGAAGGCGATCGTGCGGGGCAGCGCGGTGCCGCCACAGAAGATCAGCTTGGGCCGCTCCTTCAGGGCGAGGTCGCGGACGGCGTCGAAGTCGACGAGCCCGGTGTCCTGACGGACGCCGTGCTGCACGCCGCGGAACCAGCGGCCGGTGGCGGAGACGCCCCAGCCGTGGGTGAGGTGGCCGCCCATGGGCAGGGCCATGCCCATGACGGTGTCGCCGGGCTCGGCGAAGGCGAGATAGGCGGCGAGGTTGGCCGGGGAGCCGGAGTACGGCTGGACGTTGGCGTGGTCGGTGCCGAAGAGGGCCTTGGCGCGGGCGACGGCGAGGCGTTCGACCTGGTCGATGTTCTGCTGGCCCTCGTAGTAGCGGCGCCCCGGATACCCCTCGCTGTACTTGTTCTGCAGGACGGTGCCGGAGGCTTCGAGGACGGCGGCGGAGACGTAGTTCTCGCTGGGGATGAGGCGCAGCGTGTCGGCCTGCAGCCGCTCCTCGGCAGTGACGAGCGCGGCGAGCTCCGGGTCGGCGGCGGTGAGGGCGGGGTGCTGCGCGGGAGATTGCGCGGGAGACTGCGTGGAAGAAGGGGGTGTCATGGCGTCCTCCGGGGCGAGCGGTGGTGGTGTCCGGTCGTGGTCCCGGGGTGCCGATGGGGTATCCCCTGCTCGAGCGGAGCCGAGAGCTCGGGGAAGGGCGGCACCTCGAAGGTGTTGCCTCGCGCACGGCTCCCTCAGGGTCGATTGCCTGTGCGCCAGTCGCCGTGCTGTGGAAACCAGCGTAGCGGGCACGCCACCGTGTCAGGGTTCGCTCACGGTGCGAGCGACGATAGGTATGGGGCCGGAACACGCCCCTGTCCTTTGCGAACCGCGAGACCCTCCTTGCGCCGTTGGAAGCCGTAGGACCGCACAACGGAGTGCGAACGCGAGAAACGGAGTTCCCGTGTCTGCTACGGAAGACCTCATCGCCTCGGCCGAAGCGCACAGCGCGCACAACTACCACCCCCTTCCCGTCGTCGTCGCGTCGGCGGAGGGCGCGTGGATGACGGACGTCGAGGGCCGCCGGTACCTCGACATGCTCGCCGGGTACTCGGCGCTCAACTTCGGCCACGGCAACCCCCGGCTCGTCGAGGCCGCCAGGAAGCAGTTGGGGCGGGTGACGCTGACGTCGCGCGCGTTCCACCACGACCGGTTCGCGGAGTTCTGCACGCGTCTCGGGGGCCTGTGCGGCAAGGAGATGGTGCTGCCGATGAACACGGGCGCCGAGGCCGTGGAGACGGCGGTGAAGACCGCGCGGAAGTGGGGGTACCGGGTCAAGGGCGTCCCGGACGGGCGCGCGCGGATCGTGGTGGCGAGCGACAACTTCCACGGCCGTACGACGACGATCGTCAGCTTCTCCACGGACCCGGAGGCGCGGTCGGACTACGGCCCGTTCACCCCGGGGTTCGACATCGTGCCGTTCGGCGACCTGGAGGCGCTGCGGGAGGCGGTCACCGAGGACACGGTGGCGGTGCTCCTGGAGCCGGTGCAGGGCGAGGCGGGGGTGCTCGTGCCGCCGCCGGGATACCTGCCGGGCGTCCGGGAGCTGACGCGTGAGCGCGGGGTGCTGTTCGTCGCGGACGAGATCCAGTCGGGTCTCGGCCGGACGGGGCGGACGTTCGCGTGCGAGCACGAGGGCGTGGTGCCGGACGTGTACCTGCTCGGCAAGGCGCTGGGCGGTGGTGTGGTGCCGGTGTCGGCGGTGGTGGCGGACGCGGACGTGCTCGGGGTGTTCCGGCCGGGCGAGCACGGCTCGACGTTCGGCGGCAACCCGCTGGCGTGCGCGGTGGCCCTGGAGGTGGTGGCGATGCTGGAGACGGGCGAGTACCAGCAGCGGGCGACGGAGCTGGGCGAGCACCTGCACGCGGAGCTGGGCCTGCTCGCGGGCTCCGGGAAGGTGGTGGAGGTGCGCGGGCGCGGCCTGTGGGCCGGGGTGGACATCGACCCGGCGCACGGCACGGGCCGGGAGATCTCCGAGAAGCTCATGGCCCGCGGCGTCCTGGTGAAGGACACCCACGGCTCGACGATCCGGATCGCTCCCCCACTGGTGATCAGCAAGGAGGACCTGGACTGGGGACTCGACCAGCTCCGGGCGGTGCTCTCCTAGCCCCGGGCGCCGCCGCCCCCGGCCGCCACGTCCAGCACCTCCACGGCATCCGGCACGGGCGCCGTATACGCCGCGTCGTAGGCGGCGGTGAAGGCCGCGTCGCCGAGGGTGGCGCGGGCGCGGGCCGCCACGCGGTCGGTGTCGGCGCGTTCGGCCGGGGGCAGCGGGGCGCCCTCGGCGGCGCGGCGGGCGGCGGCGCGGCCGAGGAGCCCGGCGGGCTCGGTGAGGGCGGCGGGGTCGGTGGCCAGGGAGCGGGCGCCGGCGAGGCCTTCGAGGGCGAGGGCGACGGCCCGGTTGTCACCGGCGGCCCGGGCGGCGGCGAGGCTCTCGCGGTGCAGGTGCTCGGCGCGGGCGGCGTCGCCGCGCTGTTCGGCGACGTAGCCGAGCTGGGCGAGGACCAGCGCGGTGCCGGAGACGATGCCGAAGCGGCGGTTGAAGTCGAGCCAGGGGGTGAGGTGGCGTTCGGCGGCGTCGAGGTCGCCGCGGCGGCGGGCGCCGAGGGCGAGGCCCGTCTCGGCGAACTGCTGGGCGGGCCGGTGGGACTGCCGGGCGGCGAGCCGGGCGGCGCGTTCGTGGCAGTCGGTGGCGCGGGCGTCGTCGCCGGTGAGCAGCGCGAGGCGGCCGAGCCGGGAGAGGCGGAAGGAGACCTCGGTCCACAGCCCGAGCTCCTCCGCGCCGCGCATGCCCTCGTGCTGGAGGCGGGCGGCGGTGTCGTAGTCGGCGGCGATCTCGGCGAGGACGCCGAGCTGTTCGGAGGACTGCAACTGACCCCAGCGGTCGCCCAGTTCGGCGAACAGGGCGGCGGCGCTCCCGGCGTCGCGGCGCAGGGCCGCGAGGTCGCCCCGGTACAGGGCGCGGGTGGCGCGGGTGCTGAGCGCGGCGGCCTCGCCCCAGCGGTCGCCCGTGGCGCGGAACTCGGCGAGCAGGCCATCGACCCGCCGGTCCTCCTCGGGCGACCGGTCGAAGCCGCAGCGGGCGAAGGAGAGCAGCCAGCGGGCGCGGGCACCGGCGCCGTCGGGGCTCGGCGTGCAGATGGCGTCGTACGCGCAGTGCTCCTCCCCGACGAGCAGCCCGAAGGCGCCGCGGGCGGCGGCAGCGGCGGCGCGCGCCGGGTCCCCGGGCGGCGCGTCCAGGCCCAGGGCCAGGTCGAGCGAGCGGACGGCTTCGGTGAGGCGGCCGCGGAGGTACCAGTACCAGGTCTGGGCGTTGACCAGGCGCAGGGCGAGCGCGCTGTCGCCGTCGGCGGCGGCGCGGTCCAGGGCGGCGCGCAGGTTCACCGTCTCGGCGTCGAGGCGGCGCAGCCAGAGCCGCTGGTCGGGGCCGTGCAGGGCGGGGGCGGCGCGTTCGGCGAGGTCGGCGTGGTGGCGGGCGTGCCGGCGGGCGGTGTCGTCGGTCTCGCCCGCCTGGGCGAGACGTTCGAGGCCGTACGCGGTGACGGACTCCAGCATGCGGTGGCGGACGGGGCCGCCGTCGCCGTCCGCGTCCGGGGCCGGGGGCGCGGGGGCGAGGAGCGAGCGGTCGAGGAGGCGGGTGACGAGGTCGAGGACGGTGTCCGCCGCGCCTTCCGGGGGTTCCCCGGGCGCGGCGGCCGCGCCCGCCCCGCCACCCGGCGCACCGTCCAGTACCGGCTCCGGCTCCGACTCCGCACCGTCCAGGACCGCCTCCGCGCTCTCCAGGGTGAAACCGCCGCGGAAGACGGCGAGCCGGCGCAGGGCCCGGCGTTCGGGCGGGGTGAGGAGTTCCCAGCTCCAGTCGATCATCGCGCGCAGGGTGCGCTGGCGGGCCGGGGCGTCGCGGCGTACCTGGGTGAGGAGGCGGAAGCGGTCGTGGAGGCGGTCGGCGAGGGCGCGCACGCCGAGGGCGCGGACGCGGGTGGCGGCGAGTTCGACGGCGAGGGGGATGCCGTCGAGGCGCCGGCAGATGAGGGCGGCGGCCTCGTGATCGGCGTCGGTGAGGGTGAAGCCGGGGGCGGCGGCCCGGGCCCGTTCGGCGAACAGGCGCACCGCCTCGTCCTCGCCGAGGGGCGCGACGGCTTCGAGGGTCTCGCCGGTGAGGGCGAGGGGTTCCTGGCTGGTGGTGAGGACGCGCAGGCGCGGGGCGCGGCGCAGGAGGTGGGCGGTCAGCTCGGCGGCGGCGTCCAGGACGTGTTCGCAGTTGTCGAGGATGAGGAGGAGGGTGCGGGGGGCGAGGGCCCGGGCGAGGGAGTGCGCCCCCGGGGACCGGGGGGCCGCCGTCTCGTGGGGCCGGGCGTGGTCACCACCGTGCGGCGTGCCCTCGTACGCCGGACGGGCCGGGTCGGTACCGGACGCCGGGTGGGTCGGGTCGTCCTCGTGCGGTGGGCGGGTCGGGTCGTCCTCGCGGATGCCCAGGGCAGCGGCCACGGCCTCGGGGACACCGTGCGCGGTCGTACCGGCCAGCTCCACCAGCCAGACCCCGTCCGGGAAGTCGTCCGCCAGGCCCGCCGCCGCTTCCAGGGCGAGGCGGGTCTTGCCCACGCCGCCGGGGCCGGTGAGGGTCACCAGGCGTTCGTTCCGTACGAGTTCCCGGACGCGGGCCACGGCGTCGGCGCGGCCGACGAGGCCCGTGGTGGGGGCGGGCAGGTTGGTGCGCGGGGGTGTCGTGGTGGCGGGCGGGGCTTGGGGGCGGGCCGCGGACGGCGCCCGGGGCGGGGCCTTCGGTGTGGTCAGGGACGGGTCCTGGCGGAGCATCGCCGCGTGCAGGGCGGCGAGTTCGGGGCCGGGGTCGGTGCCGAGTTCGTCGGCGAGCCGGGTGCGCAGGTCGTGGTACGCGGCCAGGGCCTCGGTGGGGCGGCCCGCGCCGTACAGGGCCCGCAGGTGCGCCGCGCGCAGCCGTTCGCGCAGGGGCTCGCGGTCCACGAGCGCGGCCAACTCGTCGGCCAGCGGGGCGTGTTCGCCGAGGGCGAGGCGGGCCTCGGCCAGGGCCTCGTGGGCGGTGAGCCGCTGCTCCTCCAGGTGGGTGGCGGCGGCCCGGGCGAAGTGCGCGTCGCGGACGTCGGCGTAGGCGGGGCCGCGCCACAGGGCCAGGGCGTCGGTCAGGAGGGAGGCCCTGGCGCCGGGGTCGGTCGTCGCGTACGCCTTGGCCGTCAGGGCCGTGAACCGGGCCGCGTCCGTCGCGTCCTCCTCCAGGATCAGGCGGTAGCCCGCGGGGCCGTACGTCACCTGGTCCCGGCCGAGGGCGCGGCGGAGCTGGGAGACCTTGGTCTGGAGGGAGTTGGTGGGGTTGGCGGGGAGGCGGCCCTCTCCCCAGAGGTCGTCGATCAGGGTGTCGGCGGGGGTGGGGGCGCCTGCGCGGACGAGGAGGGCGGCGAGGAGAGTGCGGACCTTTGGTTCGGTGACCGGGGTGGGGGTGCCGTTGCCCTGGCGGGCGGTCAGGGGGCCCAGGACCTCGTATCGCATGGGGTCACGGTACGTGGGGGCCCTCGCGGGGTGCGCCCCAGGCCCACCCCTCCCCGAACCATGGGCCGCCGCCCCTGGACCCCGCCCCACCCACCTGGGGCTCCGCCCCTCTCCCCCCACATCGCCGCTCCGCGCCTCGTCCTCAAACGCCGGACAGGCTGAAAACCCCAACGCGAGCCCGCCCCCGCGTCCGGATCTCGCGCCCTGCCCTCAATCGCCGGACGGGCTGAGACGCCCCGTCCCCGCCCCTCTCCCCCTTTGTGGGCTCTCCGCGCCTCGTCCTCAAACGCCGGACGGGCTGAAAGTTCCCGGACTCGCCGTCGTCGACCGCCCGTCCGCCCGTCAGCCGACGACGGCGCCCGGCGGACGCGTCCAGCCCGTCCGGCCATTGGGACGAGGCCGAAGGCCGATGGCGAACATCCGCCGCGAAGCGGTCGATCCCGGCAGCCAGCGGCGGCGGGAGGCGGGCACCTCCAGCCCGTCCGGCGATTGAGGACGAGGCCGCCAGGCCGATGGAAGGGCGGGTGGGTGGGGAACATCCGCCGCGGAGCGGTGGATCACCCGCAGGCGACGACGGCGGGACGCGGGCAGTCCCAGCCCGTCCGGCGCTTGAGGACGAGGCCGCCAGGCCGATCACGCCCGCAGGTGACGGCGGTGGGACGCGGGACGAATCCAGCCCGTCCGGCGTTTGAGGACGAGGCCGGAGGCCGATGAAGGGGCGGGTGGGTGGGGGGAACATCCGCCGCGGAGCGGTGGGGCACCGGGAGCCGACGGCGGCGGGGAGTGGGTGGTCCCAGCCCGTCCGGCGCTTGAGGACGAGGCCGCCAGGTCGGTGAAAGGGGCGGGTGGGTGGGGGAAGGGCAGGGGCTCGTGCGTGGGGCGTCAGTGGGGCGTGCGTGGGGCGGGGCACCGTGGTGCAACCAGCACGGAGAACACCACAGCCCAGGAGGAAACCATGCCCCAGTCCCGCGAAATCCGCCTCGCCGCCCGCCCGGCCGGCGAACCCGTAGCCGGCGACTTCACCCTCGCCACCACCTCCCTCCCCGACACCCCGCCCCCGGGCACACTGCTCGTGCGCAACCTCTGGATGTCCGTGGACCCGTACATGCGCGGCCGTATGGACGACGCCCCGTCCTACATACCGCCCTTCGAGCTGGGCGCCCCGCTGGAGGGCAGCGCCGTGGGCGAGGTCGTGGCGTCCGGGGTGCCGGAGGTGCCGGTCGGGGCGACGGTCACGCACTTCGCGGGCTGGCGGGAGTACGCCCTGGTCGACGCGGGCGCGGCCACGGTCGTGGACACCGCGCTCGCCCCGCCCTCCGCCTACCTCGGCCCGCTGGGCGCGACGGGCCTCACGGCGTACGCGGCGCTGACGCGCACCGCACCCGTACGGGAGGGCGACGTGGTGTTCGTGTCGGCCGCCGCGGGGGCCGTGGGCAGCGTCGCGGGGCAGGTGGCCCGGGCGCTGGGCGCGTCGCGGGTGATCGGTTCGGCGGGCGGGCCGGAGAAGACGAAGAAGCTCCTCGACACCTTCGGGTTCGACGCCGCCCTCGACCACCGCCAGGGCGGCCTGGCGGAACAGCTCGCGCAGGCGGCACCCGACGGCATCGACGTGTACGTCGACAACGTGGGCGGCGACCACCTCCAGGCGGCGATCGGCGCCATCCGCCGCGAGGGCCGTATCGCCCTGGTCGGCGCGATCAGCACGTACAACGACACGACCCCGGCGCCCGGGCCGAACAACCTCTTCCAGGCGGCGAAGCAGGAGGCGTCCCTGCGCGGGATGCTGGTGACCAGCCACTTCGACCTGTTCCCGGAGTGGACGCGGAAGGCGGCCGCGATGCTCGCGGACGGGTCGCTGCGCACGGAGCGGACCGTCGTCGAGGGCATCGAGCGCGCGCCGGAGGCCTTCCTCGGCGTGCTGCGCGGCGCCAACACCGGCAAGATGCTGGTCCGCCTCGCGGCGGGGGCCGAGTGATGGCCGCCGTCCTCGTCGTCACGGGTCATCCGCGTACGGACGCGCTGACGTCCCAGCTCGCCCGGCACGCCCGGGACCGGCTCACCGCCCAGGGCCATACGGTCGACTTCCTGGACCTGGCGGCCGAGGGGTTCGACCCCCGGATGTCCCCCGAGGACGAACCGGACTGGGGCGATCCGGAGAAGACGTACTCGCCCGACGTACGGGCGCACATGCGGCGGGTGGCGGACGCCGAGGTGATCGTGGTCGTCTTCCCGGTGTGGTGGTTCGGCCTCCCGGCGCTCCTGAAGGGCTGGATCGACCGGGTGTGGAACCACGGCTTCGCCTACGGGCGGGCGGAGCCGCTGCTCGGCCGGGCGCGGATGCTGTGGCTCGGGCTGACGGCGTACGGACGGGGGCACTTCACCGGGTCGGGGTGGGAGGAGACGGTGACGCGGGTGCTCCGCACGGGCATCTCGGAGTACTGCGGCATCGCACCCGAGCGGGCCGTGGTCCGGTACGTGTACGACTCGCTGACGGCGGGGGCGGGGGCCTTCGCGGTGCTGGAGGCGGCGCTGGACGAGCTGCTGCCGGCGGGTGACGACCACGGCGGGGGCGGTGAGCCCCTCCCCGCCGGGCGCCCGGCGGAGGGCGCGCGTACCGGTACGTGACGGCGCGTGACGGGCGCCACATGGATCACGCGCTTGACCCTCACACCAATGTGAAGGTTCGAGGATGAGGTCAAGCGAACGGAAACCGCCGCCGACAGCGGCCATTTCAGCAGAGGTGATCGGAGATGGACAACCAGCTCTACGACTACAGCCCCATCGTCGAGCGTGCGCCGCTCCACTGGCCCGAGGGCAAGCGCGTCGCCTTCTACGTCGGCCTGAACATCGAGCACTTCGAGATCGGCAAGCCGTCCACGAGCATCTATCCGGGCACCTCGGACCTCAAGCCCGACCCGCTCAACCACGGCTGGCGCGACTACGGGAACCGGGTGGGCTTCTGGCGCATGCTGGAGACGCTGGACCGGCACGGGGTGCGCGCCAGCGCCCTGCTCAACTCCGACGTCGGCGACCGCTACCCGCAGATCGTCGCGGCCGGGAGGGAGCGGAACTGGGCGTGGCTCGCGCACGGCAAGACCAACTCGGTGCTCCACACGGACCTGACGGAGGACGAGGAGCGGGCGGCGCTCAAGGACATCGTCGGGACGATCGAGCGCACAACGGGCACACGCCCGCGCGGCTGGATGGGCCCGGGCCTGACGGAGACGTTCCACACGCCGCGGCTGCTCGCGGAGTTGGGGCTCGACTACGTACTGGACTGGACGGCGGACGACCAGCCGTTCGCCCTGAACGTGCCGGGCGTGCTGAGCGTGCCGTACACGGTCGAGCTGAACGACATCCAGCTCTTCGTCGTGAAGAGCACCAGCGGCCCGGACTTCGTCCAGATGGTCAAGGACCAGGTCGACCAGTTGTACGCGGAGGCGGAGGCCACCGACAGCGGCCGCGTGTTCCCGCTGGCCCTGCACCCCTTCGTCATCGGCCAGGCCTTCCGCGCGAAGTACCTGGACCAGGCCCTGGAGTACGTGGTCAACCACCCGGGCGTCTGGGTGACGACGTCGGACGAGATCGCGGACCACTACCGCTCGGCGCGGGCCTGAGCGGGGGCGGCGGGGCCGCGGGGCCGGTGACCCCGCGGCCCGGTGCCCCCTGACCGGTCATCGCCCCCATAGCGAGCCTTTTCGCAATGTTGACCGATTAGTCCGAGCCGTCTTGGACTTGGCGATATCCGGTGGTGTGTCGAAGCGGGGAGCGCGGCGAGGGTGGTTTCCGCCCCGCCGACAGCCCGTCGGCCGGGACAGCGGACCGCGAGAGAGGGAGTACCTCCATGCCTCCGATCCCGATCAAACCCGGCATCTACAAGATCCACGCGCACATCATCGGCTCGACGTCCCTGGTGACCGCCACGGAGTACGCCGTCAAACACGGCGCGCCCGTCATCACGGACCGGCTGAACCCGCTGCCGATCGAGCAGGAGTGGCTCATCGAGCCCACCGAGCCGGTACCGGGAGCGCCGTACGTGATCCGCCTCGCACACCACGAGCAGGCGGGTCTGGTCGTTGCCGAGGACAAGCTGTACGTCAACGCCGTCCCGCGCGGTGAGCTGGCGAAGTTCACGTTCGAGCGGGTTATCGGCGGCGTCAAGATCCTCTCCGACAAGGGCCTGGCCCTGCGCTCCGGCCACCGCGGCGCGCAGATCACGCTGGTGGAGCCCAAGCCCGAATTCCAGGAGACCTGGACGCTGGAGTTCATGAGCCCGGTGCACGAGGAGTAGAAGTCCTCCACGGGGTGTGGAGCGCGCCGCCCGCGGACCGACCAGGCGCGGGCGGCGTACGCATGGCCGGTCCGGCGCAGGCGGCGTGCGCCCCGGTGTACGCGCGCCGGGCGCGCACCCTCCCCTCCCGCTCCGGTTTCCCGGCCCTCCGGGGGCCGGCTCCCTGGGCAGTACGGGGCCCGCCCCGGGACCGTGGCGCCATGACCACCACACGTACGCCCTCGGGACGCATGGGCCGCGCGGCCCTCGCCGCCGGTGCCGCCCTCGTCCTCTTCGCCGCGCTGCCGGGCAGCGCCCACGCCGCCACCGGCACGTTCTTCTACCACTCGACCCAGTCCGGGGACCTGGAGATCACCGACCCCGACAACGGCGAGTGCTATCTGCTCCTCCAGGGCGCGGACCGCGTCGACAACCACACGGACACCGTCGCCAGGGTCTACTACGACCAGGGCTGCGAGGAGTCCGCGGACCTGCTCGTCCCCGGCGACGGCCGCGACTTCCGCACGGACCCGGCCCGCAGCGTCCAGTTCGGCTGACGCCCCCCTTCCCTCGTCTCCCTCCGGCCACCGCTCGGTTCGGGTGATTTCCGGTGACCCGTCACTCGCCGTGGCGGCCGACGCCTAGCCTGCACAGTGACGACGCCTGTACGTACGGCGACTGGCGCGGGGGTGCCCCCACCCCCGCGCGCGCCCGTACCCGTCACCCCGGAGGTGCGGCTTGGACGGTAACGAGGGCATGGACGAGGCCGGCTGGGAGGTGGCCGACGACGACGAGTCCTGCGCCATCGCCGAACTCATCGGCCGCCAGATCAAGTTCTGGCGCCAGGCCGCGGGGCTGCGCGCCGTGGAGCTCGGCGAGCGCATGGGGTACGGCGAGGACCTGATCTACAAGGTGGAGCGTGGGGCGCGGATTCCCCGGCCCGAGTTCCTGGACAAGGCCGACGAGATCCTGGGCGCCGGGGGCCACCTCAAGGTGATGAAGCCTGACGCGGAGAGGGCTCGGTATCCGAAGAAGGTCAGGGACGTCGCGAAGCTGGAAGCACAGGCTGTCGAGGTGTGCTCGTACAACAACTCCGTGGTCGATGGGCTGCTGCAGCACGCGGATTACGCGGAGGCCGTCTTCAGCAATCGGCGCCCTCCGCTCCCTCACGAGGAGGTGGAACGGCGACTGCACGCCCGCATGGCGCGCCAGAAGGTCATCGAGGCCTCAGTCGGGCGCACCATGTTCAGCTTTGTGCTGTGCGAGTCGACATTGCGACGCACCCCCGGGGGCACAATGGCATTGCGCAAACAGCTCGACCACCTGCTACAGCTCAGCCATCTGAGGAACGTCGACCTCCAGGTCCTGCCCCTGAGCCGTGAGGCGAACACCGGACTCGACGGCTCTTTCCGCCTGACCAAACTCAAGGACGGAACCACCATCGGGCTGATCGAAGTGCAGCTCGCCAGTCGCGTAGTCACCAGTCCCAAAGAGGTCCAACTCCTCGATATGCGCTATGGCATCATCCGGGCTCAGGCACTGACGCCAGAGGAGTCACAGAACTTCATCGAGAAGGTGGGAAGAGAGACATGACGCTGGAGTGGTTCAAGAGCAGCCACAGCACAGCGGACGGTCCGTCGTGTGTTGAGGTGGCCGCGACACCTCGCACCGTCCACGTCCGCGACTCCAAGGATCCCGACGGCCCCCAGCTCACCATCACCCCTGCCGCCTGGGCCGATTTCATACGACGCACCGCCGAATGAGGCGGGCGCCACGGTGCCCCCTCCTGACAAGCCGAGAGCGACATGACACTTTCACTCTTCATCGGTCGCGATTCCGAGCTGCGGCGGGCAAAGGGCAGCCCCAGCACGACGGACGGGCTTGAGTGCGTCGAAGTGGCCTGGCACAGAAGCAGCTACAGCACAGCCGATGGACCCGAGTGCGTCGAAGTCGCCTCCACCCCCGGCACCGTCCACGTCCGCGACTCCAAGGACCCCGACGGGCCCCAGCTCACCCTCACCCCTGCCGCCTGGGCCGACTTCATACGGCGGGCCGGGGAGTGACCGGCCTCTGGGGGTGCGGCAGTACGTGAGGCTTTGTGGCTGAAGTGACCGTGTGTGCACGTCTGTTGCTGTACGGTTACCAATGTCTAAACGGCCCCCGAGCTGGTAGCCGCCAGCGCCGAGGGCCTTCACTCCGAGTGCCTGCTTCACCAAGGAGCACCCGAAATGCTTCGTCATGCTATCCCCCCGGCCCGATTCTTCTCCCAGGTGCCGAATGAGATCCTTCGACATCCCCGGCTCTCCTCGGATGCCGTACGGCTCCTGACCTGGCAGCTCTCTCTGCCGGAAGGGGCGGACGAACCCCTCTCCACCACCGCCCGCTCCGCGGGCATCACGCGCACCGGATTCAACCGCGCCAAGCGGGAGTTGAAGGACGAGGGCTACTTCCACGAGTGGCGCGAGCAGCGCGAGCGCGGGCGCTGGACCACCCGCCAGCTCATCTCGAACGTGCCGCTGAGCGGCGAGGAAGCCGTGGCCCTACGGGACGGCGTAGCACCGGGTGACCGGCGTCCGACCGTCGGTGCTCCGGCAGGCCGGGCCGTCGGCGGTCATCCAGATGCGACACCCCCGGTGAACACCCTCCAACCTTCCGCGCTCGACCGGGACTTGGGCGATGCAGGGCGGTTGGTTCACGGACTGGCCGACCTCGACCCGCGGCTGCGCGTCCCGCGCGGAATGCTGCCGCAGCTCATCGAGCTGGCCGAGCGGTGGCTGGCCCTCGGCCACAGCGTCGACGACGTACACGACGAGATCCGCCGGGGACTGCCCCCGGTCATCCACAAGCCGGGCGGCCTCATCCGGTACCTGCTCAGCGATCCGGCGCCCCCGCGCCCGCCCCAGCCGCAGGGCAGCGCGTTGCGGGAGTGCGCGGGCCCGCATCCGCAGCCGCTGCTGTTCCGGCCGGTGGCCGGGGAGGACCGGTGCGGGGCCTGCCGCCGGGAGCACGCGGAGCGCGAGGCGGCGGCCCCGGGTGCGGGGAGCCACGCGGCGGCCCGGGGCGCTGCGGCCGTACGCGCGGCGCTGCGGACGGGCCTACGCCCGGGAACGGCGTAGCCGCACCAAGCCCCTTGACCTCAAGCCCGCTTGAGGTACCAGAGTGCTGGGCATGAACACAGACACCGCTCAGCACGCGGACATCAAGGCCATCGAGGACGTCGTCGCCACCGTGCAGCGCACCCAGCGGGCGAAGGACGCCGAAGGGTTTCTGGAGCTGTTCCACCCCGAGGCGCTGTGGACCACCGCCCACGGCAAGGTGCTCATCGGCCTCGACGCCATCGCCGCGTTCACGCGGGCCGTGCTGCCCGCCGCGAACTGGGACGGCGAGGTCACGTACGAGGTCGTGCACGTGCAGTTCCTGCGGCCGGACGTCGCCGCCGTGAAGGTGCGGCAGGTCTACCACTCGGAGACGGAAGGCTCGGAGGGCGCACCCCTGTACGTCATGACGAAGCAGGACGACGGGCGGTGGCTGCTGCACGCCAACCAGAACACGGAGGTGCATGCCGAAGCCGCGTGAGGGACGCCCCGCGCCCGGCCCGCGGGGGGCAGGGCGCGAGGCCGCTCGGGGAGCCCTGGCGGGAGCCCTAGCGGACCGCCCACTTGATGGGCTCCTTGTAGAAGCCCTGGGAGTACGTCACCGCCTTCACCCCGGTGTCGGCGGGGATCAGGTACGGCTCGCACATGGTGCGCTCCTCGCCCGCCTTCCAGATGTCGTCCTCGCCGAGCGTCTTCGCGGCGTCGTGGCGCTTGCAGTCGGCGGGCATGCTGGAGAGGTCGCCGATGAGGATGAACTTCGTCGCCGGGTTGCCGGTCGTGGTCTCGGCGCCGACGTCGCTCATCACCGTCGGATCCTTCACCGGGTCGCCGCCGACGTGCTTGGCCTTGACGTAGATCCAGGCGACCTTCTTGTCGCCGTACTTCTTGTCGTCCTTGAGCTCCTTGAGGTCCTCCGGCTTGCCGAGGGTGACCTTGGTCGGCGTGATGGAGAACTTCCCGGTCTTCTCGTACTTGGTGATCTCCTGCGCGGGACCGGCCTGGCCGAGCTTGAGGTTCTTCGGCGCCTCCGACGACGACGCCCCGGCGTCGGTGCCGCCGCCCTTGCGGCCCTTCTTGCCGGAGCCGTCCGAACCGCCGCACGCCGTCACGGCGAGGGCGGTGATCACGGCGGTGGCGGCCAGGCCGAGGCGCCGGCGGGTCTGCGTTGCTCGCTGAGTGCTCATGCTGCTTCCTGATCTGGTGTTTCTCGGTGTGGGGGGTGCGTCGTGGGGCGTACGTCGTGCGGGGCGCACGCGGGGAGCGCGGAGGTGCGACCGGGGGCGCGGGGCGCCCGGAAGCAGCCCTCAGCGCCGCGGGCCCTGGGGCGGGACGGCGCGGGGTGCGGGCGCACGTACGGGAGGGGGGCGCGTGCGGCCGGGCACACCCGGGATCACCGGGCGCGGGGCTCAGCCCCGTGGGACGGCCGGGCGCGTCCGCCGCGGGGCCGCGTCGGTCAGGCGGGTACGCACCGCCAGGGGTGCCGCCGCCGACGCCGCTGCGGCCGCCGATCCGGTCGCGCCGCCGGTGTCCGTTCCTCTGCCGTGGCCTCTGCCATGCCTGATGACACTCCCCCGTGTCGTCGTACCGCCGCGCACTTGTACGTACGCGATCAGCGCCCACTCTAAGGGGGCCCGGCGGCCCGCCCGGCCGGGGGCCCGGCCCCGGCGGCAGGGGCCTCGGAGTTCCTGGAGAACGTGTGGAGGCGGGACGGGAGGGATGCGGGAGGGGTGAGGAGAGCGCGTGCGCGTGACCAGGAAGCCCGTGGGGCGGAATCGACAATTCGCACGGTACGTTTCCCATCATGTCCATGCCGCCGCCTCAGCAGCCGCCCCAGCAGCCCCAGCAGCCCCCTGCGCAGCCACACCAGCAGGCGCCTCAGCAGGCACCTCCGCAGCCCTCCCACCAGCAGCCCCCGCAGGCGCCTTCGCAGCAGCCCCCGCAGCCGCCGAACCCGTACCAGCAGAACCCCTACGCGCAGCAGCCCCCGGGCGCCGTGCCCCCGGCCCCGTATCCGCAGGCGCAGCCCCAGCCCGGCTTCGGGCCGCCCGGCGCGGTCCCGGGCGGCCCGGCCGCGGGGAAGCGGCCCGTGCCCGGGTGGCTGTGGGGCCTCGGCGGCGTGGTGGTGGCGTCCGCGGTCTGGGGCGGGGTGCTGTTCGGCACCGGCGCGCTGGACGACGACGGCGGCGGCAAGGCCGCGCTCGGCGGCTACCGGTACCAGAAGAACCTCTGCGACACCGTCACCATCGACGCCCTCAAGAAGCGGTACGAGCCGCGCGACACCACCGACCCCACCACGCACTACGCCTCCCGCCAGAAGGGGCTCGACGCCAACAACTGCAGTTGGAGCATGAAGGACCGCGACGCGGGCGCGAGCGACTACAGCAGCGTCTACGTGTACGCCACCGCCCAGTGGCACAAGAGCACCGATCCCACCGGGGAGTTCGCCTCCCTCTACAAGCAGTACGAGGACCGCTCGCAGCCCACGTACAAGTACGAGACCAAGGCGGTCGACGGCCTCGGCGACGAGGCGTACCTGGTCACCGAGCGGCGCGACCCGAGCGGCGACAAGGAGCTGTCCAGCATGACGCTCGCCGTGCGGGACGGGTGGTTCACGTACGAGCTGCGCTGGAGCTGGTACGGCGGCACCTCGACCAGCGGCACCAGGCCGCCCTCGGACCAGGAGGCCGAGGACATGCTCAGGTCCGACACCCGCGACGCGCTGGCCGCGCTCAAGAAGTCGTGACGCCCGGGGCCCGCGGACGGCAGCGCCCCGCGGGCCCTCCGGTGGCCGAACCGGTCACGGCAGCGCGCGGCACAGGGCGTCGAGGACCGCGGGCCAGGCGTGGTCGGCGGGGGTGCCGTAGCCGACGACCAGCGCGTCGCCCCGGCCGGCCGTCGCCGCCGGGTGGCGGAAGCGGGACAGGCCCTGGAGCGCCAGGCGCTGCCAGCTCGCGGACTGCACCACCACCTGCTCGGTGCCCGGCGGCAGTTCGAGCACCGCGTGCAGCCCGGCCGCGATGCCGGTGACGCGGACGTCGGGGGCGCGCTCGGCGACGGCGGCGACGAGCTGGTCGCGGCGGCGGCGGTAGCGCAGCCGCGCCGCGCGTACGTGGCGGTCGTACGCCCCGGACGTCAGGAACTCCGCGAGCGTGAGCTGGTCGAGCGCGCCGCCGGACGCCCCGGCCGCCTCCTTGACCTCCGCCACCTGGGAGGCGATGGCCGCGGGCAGCACCATCCACGCGATCCGCAGCGCGGGCGCGAGGGACTTGCTGGCCGTGCCCAGGTAGACGACGCGGTCCGGGTCGAGGCCCTGGAGCGCGCCCACCGGCTGGCGGTCGTAGCGGAACTCGCCGTCGTAGTCGTCCTCCAGGATCAGCCCGTCCGCCCGCCGCGCCCACGCGACGGCCGCCGCCCGCCGGTCGGGGTGCAGCGGGACGCCGATGGGGAACTGGTGCGCGGGCGTCAGCAGCACCGCCCGGTGCCCGGCGAGGCCGTCGGTGCGCGTGCCCCGCTCGTCGAGGCCCAGCGGGCGCGTGCGCAGCCCCGTCCGCGCGAGCCGGTTCCAGTGCAGGTCGAGGCCGTACGACTCGACGGCGATGTCCCGCAGGCCGCGCTCGTGCAGGAACTCCCCGAGGAGGCTCAGGCCGTGGATGAAGCCCGGTACGACGACGATGCGGTCGGGGTCCGCGTGGACGCCCCGGGCGCGGGCGAGGTACCCGGCCAGGGCCCGGCGCAGCTCGATCCGGCCCCGCGGGTCGCCGTACCCGAGGGCGTCGCCGGGGGCCGCGGCCAGCGCGCGCCGGGCCGCCTTCAGCCACTCCGCGCGCGGGAAGGAGGTGACGTCGGGGCTGCCGGGCATCAGGTCGTGCACGGGGCCGCCGCGCGTGCGGGGCGGGCGCGCGGGCCGCGCCGGGTGCGGCACGTCCCGGTCGGCGACCCGGGTGCCCGAGCCCTGGCGCGCGGTCAGCCAGCCCTCGGCGACCAGT
>NZ_BNBT01000138.1 GCF_014656095.1 Streptomyces longispororuber | reverse complement strand
AACGGGGCGCGCCGGGTCCGGCTCAGCGCGGGCGGGGCGCGCGAGGCACCGGTGGCGCGTGCGGGGCCGCCGGACTTGCCCCGCGTACGGCGGCGAGGGCCGGACGCGCCGCGTGCGCCGCGCGCGGGAACGCCGTGAACGCACTCTCGATTCAGCCCGATGGTGACCTGGCCCCGGCACCGCGCGTTGGCCGGACATGACCCCCACACATGCTCCGGCAGGACCGCACCGGCGGACTCTTGTGATGCCGCCTGCCGCCGCAGAATCGGTTCATCATAGGTCTCACTACACACATCAGCAGCCGTTCGCGCCCCAGGCCCCCTACACCCCACAAGCCTCGTACGCCTCACCGGCCCCGCCGCTCGCCTTCACCCCCCAGCAGGCCCAGCCGTCCCCTCCCTCACCGCAGCCCTCGCCGCCCCCGGATCCGCCCATCTACCGCGCGCTCATCCGCCACTGGACCGAGCGCGGCCGGACCCTGCCGGGACAGCACGACCCGGAGTGGGTCCGGCTCGCGGCGCCCCCGGCCGGCAGCGGCCAGTTCGCCCCGCACTTCGGGACCGGCGGGGAGGGACAGTTCGGCGGCGTGCGCGACGGCCAGTTCGGGCCGCCCGGGGACGGCCCGTACGCCATGCCCCGCGGGCGGCAGTTCGGGGCGCCCGGCGAAGGGGCGTTCGGCGGCGGGCGGGAGACCCCGTTCGGCGCGTGGCACGAGCCGTCGCCCGGCGTCCGCCAAGGCACCGCGTTCGGCACCGGCCGGGGCGCGCCCCAGGGGCAGCCCGACGACACGCTGCCCATCGGCGACCACGGCACCCGCTACGACGCGGGGCGGCGTCCGGCCGCCGCGCCGGAGCGGGAGGAGCAGCGCGGCCTGCGGCCCCGGGGCGCGGACCCCCGGCTGCTGATCACCCCCGCGCCGCAGAGCTCCTTCGGGCTGCGCCCGGAGCCCGCCTGAGCGAGCCGGGGACCTGAGGCGCTCGGGTACGTACGGGCCGGGCGCCGCGGGTCCGGCGCGGACCGGGTCCGGCGCATCGGTGCGCGCCGGGCCCGGAAGAGGCCGGCGCGCACCGCGCCCGGAAGCGGCGAGGGCGCGCCGGGCCCGCCCGGTTCAGCGCGAGTCGGGGCCCGCGAGGTGGCGGGCGATGACCATGCGCTGGATCTGGTTGGTGCCCTCGACGATCTGCAGGACCTTGGCCTCGCGCATGTAGCGCTCGACCGGGAAGTCCGCGGTGTAGCCGTAGCCCCCCAGGACCTGCACGGCGTCCGTGGTGACCTTCATCGCGGCGTCGGTGCACAGGAGCTTGGCCATCGCGGCCTGCTTGGAGAACGGCCTGCCCGCGTCCCGCAGCCGCGCCGCCGACAGGTACAGCGCCCGGCCCGCCTCGATCTGCGTCGCCATGTCGGCGAGCATGAAGCGCAGGCCCTGGAAGTCGGCGATCGGCCGCCCGAACTGGCGCCGCTCGGTCGCGTACCTCAGCGCCTCGTCGAGCGCCGCCTGGGCCACGCCGATGGCGCACGCGGCGATGCCGAGCCGCCCCGAGTCCAGCGCCGACAGCGCGATCGCGAAGCCCTGGCCCTCGTCGCCGATCCTGCGCTCGTCGCCGACCC
Source organism: Streptomyces longispororuber (assembly GCF_014656095.1). Lineage (GTDB taxonomy): Bacteria > Actinomycetota > Actinomycetes > Streptomycetales > Streptomycetaceae > Streptomyces > Streptomyces longispororuber. Next base: position 23,305 of record NZ_BNBT01000138.1, on the reverse strand, counting down.
GGACCCCGTCGAAGTGGAGCTGCGCCGTGGGCGAGCCCTTCATGCCCATCTTCTTCTCCGGCGCTGCGGCCGTGAGCCCCGGCGCGTCCCCCGGGACCAGGAAGGCCGTGACGCCCCGGGCGCCCTCGCCGCCGGTCCGGGCGAGCACGGTGTAGAAGTCGGCGATGCCGCCGTGCGTGATCCAGGCCTTCGTGCCCGACAGGACCCACGCGTCGCCGTCCCGCACCGCCTTGGTGCGCAGCGACGCGGCGTCCGACCCCGAGGACGGCTCCGAGAGGCAGTAGGCGCCGAGCAGACCGCCGCCGAGCATGTCGGGCAGGTGCTCCGCCCGCTGCTCCTTGCTGCCGTAGCCCGCGAGGGCGTGGCAGGCGAGGGAGTGCACGCTGACGCCGAGGCCGACGGTGAGCCGGGCCGCGGCGAGCTCCTCGAGGACCTGGAGGTAGACCTCGTAGGGCTGGTCGCCGCCGCCGAAGGCGGAGTCGTAGGGCAGGCCGAGCAGGCCCGACTCCGAGAGCAGGGTGAAGAGTTCGCGCGGGAAGCGGCCGTCGGCCTCCTCCTGCGCGGCGCCTGGCGCGATCTCCCGCTGGACGAGCTCGCGGACCAGGGCCAGCAGGTCCCGGGCCTCCTCGGTGGGCAGTTGACGCTCCACCGGCTGCACGGCTGACTCGGGCATGCTGCTCTCCTCTCCCCTGTCGGGCGCTTGCGGCGGACGCGCGCACGGGGTGTGGCGCCGCTGCCGTGAGATGCCCCGTCCGATGCTGCCCCTCCGGATCGCGGAGGCGGCTGACCAGTGACGGTGGCGCGTTGAGTATGCCCGATCGGAGGCATGGCGTCACGGGTGATCCCGGCCGGAATGGGATCTTCCCCAGCCGTTGTCCAGCCGCGCGCGAGAACGGCCGCCGACGGGGCCGGGCCGCCCCCGAGTGATCCCGGAATTGGTCCGAACCATTGACGCAGTGGTCTAGTCCTCCTACAGTCCAGCGGCACGGAATCTTTCGCGTCCATGCCAATTCAAGGCGCGACTGTTCTTCGGTCAACAGCACCACCCCCCTTGCTCCCCCCTCCCCCCACGAGGAGACAGCGATGCCAAGACCACACCGTCCCCGCGCCCGGTTCCGGGCGCTCGTGGCCACCGCCTGTACCGCCGTGCTCGGCGCGGGCCTGCTCGCCGGAGCGGGCACCGCGGCGGCGGAGCAGAACACCGCCCCCAAGGCCGCGGAGGCGCAGGCGGGTTCGCGCGTCGTCGGCTACTTCACCGAATGGGGCGTCTACGGCCGGAACTACCACGTCAAGAACATCGAGACGTCCGGTTCCGCCAACAAGCTCACGCACATCAACTACGCCTTCGGCAACGTCCAGGGCGGCAAGTGCGCGATGGGCGACGCCTACGCCGCCACCGACAAGGCCTACTCCGCCGACCAGAGCGTCGACGGCGTGGCGGACACCTGGGACCAGCCGCTGCGGGGCAACTTCAACCAGTTGCGCAAGCTGAAGAAGAAGCACCCCGACCTCAAGGTCCTGTGGTCCTTCGGCGGCTGGACCTGGTCCGGCGGCTTCACCGAGGCCGCGAAGAACCCGCAGGCCTTTGCCCAGTCCTGCTACGACCTGGTCGAGAACTCCAAGTGGGCCGACGTCTTCGACGGCATCGACATCGACTGGGAGTACCCCAACGCCTGCGGTCTGACCTGCGACACCAGCGGGCGCGCCGCGTACAAGAACCTGATGGCCGCCGTGCGCGCCAAGTTCGGCTCCAAGAACCTGGTCACCGCCGCCATCCCGGCCGACGCCTCCCCCGGCGGCAAGATCGACGCCGCGGACTACGCCGGCGCCGCGCAGTACGTCGACTGGTACAACCCGATGACGTACGACTACTTCGGCGCCTGGGACGCCAAGGGCCCGACGGCGCCGCACTCGCCGCTGAGCTCCTACAGCGGCATCCCCAAGGCCGACTACCACTCGCAGGCCACGATCGCCAAGCTCAAGGGCCTCGGCGTCCCCGCGAACAAGCTGCTGCTCGGCATCGGCTTCTACGGCCGCGGCTGGACCGGCGTCACGCAGAAGGCGCCCGGCGGCACCGCCACCGGCCCCGCGCAAGGCACGTACGAGCAGGGCATCGACGACTACAAGGTGCTCAAGACCAAGTGCCCGGCCAACGGCACGGTCGGCGGGACCGCGTACGCGCACTGCGGCACCAACTGGTGGAGCTACGACACCCCGGCCACCATCGCCGGGAAGATGAACTACAAGAACCAGCAGGGCCTGGGAGGCACCTTCTTCTGGGAGCTCAGCGGCGACACCGCGAACGGTGAGCTGATCAAGGCCATCAACTAGCGGTACGCGGCGCGGAGCGCACGAGCGGGGCGGGAGTCGGCGGGCTCCCGCCCCTTCGGCGTGTCAGGCCCGGGGCGGGGCCGGGCAGGTGGGCTCGAACTCCGCGATGACGTCCAGGGTTTCGCGCAGGGTCCGCACCAGCAGGGCGCGCACCGCGTCCCGCGACAGCTCCCTCTCCCCCGCCGCGTCCGCCCGGCCGATCCAGTCGAGCGTGATCCCCTCCACGCTGCACAGCCAGCCGAGCAGCGCCGTGCGCGCGAGCGGCGGGATCGCGCGGCGGCCGTACGCGCCCTCGGCGATCGTGCCGATGATCGCCTCGCGCACGCCGTCCCGTATGGCGTGCACCTCGGCGTCGAAGCCGACGCCGCCGCTGACGATGGTGCGGTACGCCGCCTGGTGGTGCTCGGCGTAGCGCAGATAGCCGTCGATGGTGCGGTGCGCCCGTTCCTCCGGCGGGAGTTCGGTGTCCCCGGCGGCGCGGGCGACCAGGTCGGCCACCGAGTCCTCGATGATCGCGAGGTAGTAGCCGCGCTTGGACGTGAAGTAGTAGTAGATCAGCCCCTTGGCCACGCCCGCCTGGCGCGCGATGTCGTCCATCGAGAGCGCGTCGTAGGACGTGTCGGCGAACAGCTTCCGGCCGATCGTGATCAGTTCGGCGCGGCGCGCCACCGAGCGGTCGGTGCCGCGCGCCCGCGGGCGGTCGGGATCGGGGGAACGATCGGTACCGCGCTGTTGACTATTATTCAATATCGGCCCTAGTCTCCAACTGCCTTGGGATGGCCCGCAGTATGGCAGACCCGCGCGGCCCGCCCGCGCGCCCGCGGCTTTCCCGACGGCGCCCTGTAACGCACTCCCCTGACGCACGCGCGGTACGACCGACTCGTACGGGAGGACAACAGTGAGCGCAGACAAGCGGCCCCAACGCGGGTCCGCGACCGAGGGCAGAACCAACTGGAAGAAGACGGCCGTCATCGCGCTGCCCGCGTTCGTCGCGGTCGGCGCGATGGCGTCGGTCATGGCGGAGGGCGCGCTGGCCGCGTCCTTCGCGGTCTCGGGGACCAGTTTCCAGGTCTCCTCCGGCCGCCTGTCGAGCCAGGGCCTGGCCAGCTACGTGGAGACGGACCGGTCGGTGGACGGCAAGGGCCACCCCGTGGCGCTCCTCGGCATCGGCGACGCCACGCTCTCCGACATCTGCCAGGCCGCCGCGGTCAAGACGCCGCTCGGCACGGTGGTGTTCAAGCTGACGGCGGGCGGCGACGCGGGCAACGTCACCGCGAGCAGCCTGGTCATCGATGCCGAGGACCTGGTCGGCGACGCCCGCTTCGGCACCGCCGAGATCGGCCGGGACGCCTCCACGCTGGACGAGGTGCCCGGGGTCAAGGGCGACAAGGGCAAGTTCGGCCTCCAGGCCGGGGACATCGAGGTGTCCAAGGTCCGGTCCAACGCCTGGTCGGCGACCGGCGGCAACTTCCGCCTCAAGGGCATGCGGGTCGACGTCAGCCTCGGCGGCAAGAAGTGCTTCTGAGCAGGCGGGGCGGAGGGCGCCTCGGCGGGTGGCTGGACGAGCGGCTGCCGTTCCGGGGAGCGCGCCGGGTGTTCCGCCGCTGGCGGCGCACCCGGCCCTTCTGGGGCGGGCTGCTGCTCCTGCTGGGCGGCGCGGAGCTGCTCCTCGTACCGCTGTCGCCGCTGACCGTCCTGGTCAGCCTCGGCATCGGCGGGATCGCCGCGATCGGCATCGGGATCGCGCTGATGGTCGCCGGGCTGTTCCTGTGGCTGCTGCCGCACGCGCACCACTACGTGTCCGTGAACGCCATGATCCTGTCGGTCCTGTCGTTCGCCGCGACGAACCTCGGCGGCTTCCTGGTCGGCATGGTGCTCGGCATCGTGGGCAGCGCGATGGGCTTCGGCTGGACGCCGGTGCCCGCGGACGGCCGGGACGAGCCGCGGCCGCCGGGGATCCGCGACGGGCAGGGCACGCGGACCCTCGCCGTGCTGCTTCCGGTGGTCCTCGCCGGGGCGGCGCTGTGGGGCGCCGTTCCGGCGAAGGCCACGCCCGGTTCCCTGCCGGGGGCGCACCCGCCCGGGGACCGGGCGGCCGGGCCGCCGCGGGCGCCCGGGGCCGGTGACGCCGTGGCGGCGCGGACGCCGCCGACGGTCACCACGACGCTGTTCGCGCCGAAGGGCTTCATCGTCGCTGGTGTCCGCACGGTCCCCACCGCTGACGGCCCGCTGAAGGTCATGGTGCTGCGGATGCGCGCGGCCTCGCTGACCGACTACCGGCTGCGGACCCGGGACGGCGGCCGCGAACTCGCCCTGGGCGCCGACAAGCTGGACCTGAGCGGCAAGGTCACGCTCTACCTGACCAAGTTCAAGGGCTGCATCGAGGGGCTGCTCTGCCTCACCTTCACGCCCGACCGGCTGCCGGTGCCGCCGCTGGTGCCGCCGTTCGTCTTCATGACCGACGTGAGCGCCGAGCAGGCCCTGGTCACCTCGGACGAGATCGTCGCCGGCGGGCTCTCGCTGCGCGCCCACCCCTGACGGGGACCCGGCAGGCACCCCGGAACCCCGGCGGCCCACCGGCTGGCGGGCGTCCCGGACGGGCACTGGCGGGCGGGGCCGGAGCCCGCCCGCACCACGGCCGGGGTCAGATCAGACCGGCCTGCGTGACCAGCATCGCCAGGAGCACGACGAGCGTCCAGCCCAGCAGGTGTTCGAGGACCTTGGGGCCGTCGTCCTGCGGGCCGCCGGTGCGGGCCCTGAGGCCGGCGGGGGCCTGGAGAACGGTGGCGGTGGCGGAGCTCGCGGTCATGGCAACTCTCGATACGTCGTCCGGCGGCGCAGGCGCCGCGCGGCAGTGGCTTCCCCCGGGACCCCTCCACCATGCCAGGGAAACCCCTCCTTTCGGGGGAGACCTTGGTCACGCCACAACTCGGGCCCGGTGCCGTGCGTCTAAGTCGGCGTACGTCGTCGCGTACGTCCGTCAGCGGCGGACGCACGTCCGCGCACCGCCGACCGAAGGGTTCCCGATGAGCACGTTCCCGACGCCCCGCCGCGGCGCGCGGCTCGCCCTCGCGGCGGCCGTGGCCGTGACGGCCGCCCTCACCGGGCCGGTCTCGTACGCCACCTCCCCGGGCCCCGCCGACGGCGAGCCCACGCCCGGCGCCCCGGGCCTGGGCGACCCGATGTTCCCGCTCGACGGCAACGGCGGCTACCGCGTCGACCGCTATCTGCTGGACTTCGACTGGCAGGCGCCGAGGACGCCGTTCGCGGCCAAGGCGACGATCAAGGCCACCGCCACCCAGCACCTGTCCCGCTTCAACCTCGACTTCGGCGGCAACACGCTGCACGCGGTCACCGTCGACGGCAAGGCCGCGACCACGTCCCGCGAGGGCGACGAGCTGACCGTCACACCCGCGGCGCCGCTCGCCAAGGGCCGCCCCTTCACGGCCGAGGTCACCTACACCGCCGACCCCACGCAGGTGCGGCACCGCGACGACGCCATCGAGACCTACGGCTGGATCCCCACGCCCGACGGCACCGTGGTCTACCCGCAGCCCAACGGCGCCCGGCTGATCTTCCCCGCCAACGACCACCCGAGCCGGCGCGCGCCCATCACCTTCCGCATCACCACGCCGAAGGACCTGACGGCCGTGGCCAACGGCAAGCTGGTGGGTAAGAGCGCCGGGCCCGGTGACCGGGTGCGGTGGACGTACGACTCGGAGCAGCCGCTGTCCACGCAGCTCGTGCAGCTCGCGGTCGGCAGGTTCACCCTCGTCGACGGCGAGGGCCCGCGCGGCCTGCCGCTGCGCGACGTCGTCCCGGACGCGCTGGTGGAGCCCACGGCGAAGTACCGCAAGCTCACCCCCGACCACCTGGCGTGGCTGGAGGAGAAGCTCGGCCCCTACCCCTTCAACCGCTACGGCGTCCTCGTCGGCGACACCGACCTCGGCGTCGCCCTGGAGACCCAGACCCTGTCGCTCGTACCCAAGGCCGACCTGCTCGGCACCCAGGTCGACGCCGAGCGGAACCTGGTGCACGAGCTGGCCCACCAGTGGTTCGGCGACAGCGTCGCCCTGGCGAGCTGGTCGGACCTGTGGGTCAGCGAGGGCCACGCCCGCTTCTACGAGCGGATGTACTCCGAGCAGCACGGCGGGGACAGCTTCGAGGCCACGATGAAGGCCGCGTACCGGGCGCACGACCAGTGGCGCCGCGACTTCGGCGCCCCCGCCGAGCCCACCGAGCCGAACCTCTTCAAGCGCATGCGGTACGACGGCTCGGCGCTCGTCCTGTACGCGCTGCGCGAGAAGGTCGGCGACGCCACCTTCCGGAAGATCGAGCGGTCCTGGGTCACGCGGTACCGCGGGAAGGCCGCGAGCACGCGGGACTACATCGACCTGGCGACCCGGGTCGCGGGCGCGGACGGCAAGGACATCGCGGGCTTCCTGGAGCCGTGGCTGTACGGCCCGACCACGCCGCCGATGCCCGGGCACCCGGACTGGGTGGTGGACCCGGCCACCTGAGCCCCGCGCCCCGGAGACCCGCGCGGGCCTCCGGGGCGCGCCGGTGTCAGCGCACGCCCACCGCCGCGAGGGCGCGGACCTGGCGCTTCGCCGGCCGCAGCGGGAAGTACAGGTAGCAGACGCCGCCGGTGCCGGAGACGACCTTGCCCTGGGCGTTCTTGCGCTTCGTGCGCAGCCAGACGTTCTCGAACTCGCGGCGCCGGTAGACGCGCCGCACCGCGGCGTTGGTCGGGGACGCCGGGTCGTTGGCGATCACGTCGCCGTCGGCGGTGAAGCCGACGACCGTCATCAGGTGGCCCGCCGTGCCGTACCCGGCGCCGGTCAGCTCCTCCTTCAGGAACGACTGCGACGTGATGACCGGGATGCCCGCCCCGATCAGCGTCTCCAGGTCGGTGAGGGACCCGAGCCGCGTGACGACGGCCTGCATGTCCGGGTACGTGGCGGCGTAGGCGGCGTTGAACGGCCAGTTGCCGCAGCCGCCGTACTGGTGGTCGTAGGTGAAGCGGGCCGCGTGGCACACCTGCGGGTCGGTGTAGGAGGGGTCGACCCAGGCGAGGTCGGCGGCCGTGGGCCGCCGGCCCCAGTACTCCAGGATCATCTGCGACGAGGTGGGGCTGCACCAGGCCTCGCCGCCGTTGTCGTACTCGGGGTACCGGCCCTTGTGGACCTCCTGCGAGTAGCGCGGCACGGCCAGCTCCGCGGCGGTCCCCGGCTCGGAGGCGGGCACCGTGAAGCGGTCGGGCACGTCCGAGGCCATGGCGCCGAGCCGCCACACCGTGGGCGTGAGCGCGGTGCCGGGCCTGCGGTACAGGGTCAGGCGCAGCCGGTAGGCGGCCACGCGCAGGCCGCTCGCCGGGTCGTCGACGGCCAGGGTGTCGGTCCAGACGCTCGACCTGCCGTCCTTCTGGCCGTCGACGGAGGTGCGCCGTATCACGGGGGCGGCCGGGTCCTGCCGGTCGTCGCCCGAGTTCCAGCGGCCGAGGACGTACCAGGGGGACGTGGTGCCGTCGGAGTAGGCGGCCTCCGCCTCGACCTGGATCCAGGTGCCGGCCGGGGTGCGGGCGTTCCAGGAGGCGATGACCTCGGTGGCGGGCACGCCGGGCCGGTGCGCGGGGGCCGTCCAGCGGGCGTACTCCCAGGTGGTGGTCGCGCCGGTGTGCGGGTCGGTGTAGCCGGTGGTGCCGACGGGCTCGGCGATCGCGACGCCGGGGCGGGTGCCGCCGGTGACGCGGGTGCCGTCGGGCGTGCCCGCGCTCCAGTCCTTGCGCGAGGTCCAGGAGCGGTTGTCCACGGTCCGGTCGGCGCGGGGCGGGCGGCTGCGGGGGGCGGCTCCGGGGCGGGGGCCGGGCGTGGCGCCCGCGCGGGCGGCGGCGACGGCGACGGCGGTGAGGGCGGCGGCGCCCGCCGCGGTGGTGAGGAGTCTTCTGCGGGACATGTTCTCGGCTCGGTCCATGGACGGGACCCCCAGTAGGTTCCGGTCGACGGGCTGCGGTGGAGGGCGGGCGGAGGCGTGCCGCCGCGACACGGGTACGGCACCCGGGAACGGCGCACGGGCCGCACGGCACGCCTTGGTCAGGTACACGACAGTGGGCCAACTATGACCTCTCCCTGGCGGGTTCCACCAGGGACAGGGCCGTGGCGACACGCACCAATATTGGCCTCTACCACTGGTATGACCTGCGGCGCCACGCTGAACCGCGCACACGTTCGCTTTTCCGGCCCGGGGCCTAGGCTGGCGGGTGATGACAAGGAACCGCCGCCCCACGCCCCTCCCGCGCCTCGCCCGTGCGCTGCGCGCGCTCCCTCCGTCCTGCGGGCCGGTCCGGCTGGTCGCCGTGGACGGGCACGCGGGCTCCGGCAAGTCCACGTTCGCCACCCGGCTCGCCGAGGCGCTCGGCGGCGCGCCGGTCCTGCGGCTCGACGACATCGCGAGCCACGAGGCGCTGTTCGACTGGACCGGGCGGCTGCGGCAGCAGGTCCTCGCGCCGCTGTCCCGGGGCGAGGCGGCGCACTACGAGGCGTACGACTGGCACACGCGCCGCTTCGGCCCTGCAAGCCGCCCCCTGCCCCCGGCCCCCGTGGTCCTGCTGGAGGGCGTCGGCGCCGGCCGCCGCCTGCTCCGCCCGTTCCTCGCGCGGCTGCTCTGGATGGAGCAGCCGCGCGACGCCGCCTGGGCCCGCGGGCGCCGCCGGGACGGCCCGGCGCAAAGTGACTTCTGGGACGGCTGGGAGCCCGCCGAGCGACAGCATTTCGCCGAAGACCCGTCCCGGCCGTACGCCCAGCTTCTGGTGCGTGAGTTGCCCGAGGGGTACGAGGTGCTGACGGGGCCCGCCGGAACGGCAAGGGACGCCCAAATCATCACACAGAGTGAGGGTCGGTCGGCAACGCGCTGAACCTCGGGGACGCCCCTTCCGGACGACCTGGCCGGATTTCACGCATGCCTCAACTCGGCTTGACCGAGGGGCCTTACAGGACTTACGTTCTCAATGTGCGGCCTTTCGGGTCGCCCCTGTACGCGAAGCCCCCGGTTGTTCCCCCGTGATCGGGGGCTTCGTTCTGCCCTCAGCCCCCTCGCCCCGGCCACCCGCGCGCCGCCGCCCGATCACCCTGGGTGACCATCACTCCCCGCCCCGGCCGTGCGCCCGCCCAGGGCGCCGCGGCCGATCCGGGGCGCCCGCACCCTACGGCGGGGCGCCCGGCCGCAGGTACGATGCGGTGTGGTGCGACCAACGCACGGCGGTTCCGGGCACCGGGTCAACTCCCGTTCCCGGTTCGGCGGTTCAGACCGGCTGCCGGCGGGCACCGGCCCGGTGTCGGACACACGGGGGCACGGCTTGTGGGGGACGTGATGGACTTCGGCACGCAGAGCCAGGCCGCCCCGGCCGACCTCGCCTGGCTGCGGGGCGTCGACGCCTGCACGATGGGCGCCTACCCGCAGGCGGAGGAGGAGTTCCGGGCCGCGGTGCGCATGGACCCGGGCATGGCCGACGGCTGGCTGGGGCTGCACGCGCTGCGCGTCGACACGACGACGGCGCTGCTGCGGATGTACCAGCACCGGGACCGCTTCGGCGAGCAGCGCGCCCGGCACGCGCGCACCCTGAACTCCTGGTACTGGCTCGGCTGGTGGGTCCAGCCCGTCCTGGAGTCCCCCCGCGACCTGCTGCTCGCGCACGCCTCGCACTGGCTGGACGGCCGCCACGTCCCCGAGCTCGACCGGGCCCTGGCCGGGCTCCCGCCCGTCGACGCCGACCCGCACGTCCGCTTCCTGCACGCCTGCCGCGCCTATCTGGTCAAGGACTGGGAGCAGCTCGTGCGCCACACCGACCCGCTGCTCGACGACCCGATGCTCGGCATCGAGGCCGGGCTGTTCGGCGGCATGGCGCGGGTCCGCCTGGACATGTACGGCCAGGCCGAGCCGCTGCTCTCCGCGGCCCTGATGCGCTGCCGCAGCGAGCAGCCGCAGCGCAAGGAGCTGCGCTACTGGCTGGCCCGGGCGCACGAGGGCACCGGCCGCTCCGCCGCCGCCCTGCCGCTGTACCGCGCGGTGCACCGCGTGGACCCCGCCTTCATGGACACCTCGGCCCGGCTCGCCGCGATCGCCGAGGGCGACGGGTACGACGCCGCCGACCTGGCCGCGGTCACCCTGGCCGGCCCGGTCCAGGACGCGCTCGACGGGCCCGAGGGCGTCGAGGCGCTGCTCGGCGCCGAGGGCCGCGACCTGAAGGTCACCGAGCCCGAGCTGCCCTCCGGCACGGGCCCCGCCGAGCCGCCCGCCGCCGACACCGTGCGCGAGACGCGCGAGAAGGCGGTGCTGCCGGTCACGCCCGCCGCCCCGCAGCCGCCGTCCGGGCCCACGGACCCGGCGCTGCTCGCCGAGGCCCTCGCCGAGCTGGAGCGCATGGTCGGGCTCGAACCGGTCAAGCGGCAGGTCAAGGCGTTGTCCGCGCAGCTCGAGATGGCCCGCCTGCGGGCGGCCCAGGGCCTGCCCGTGCAGCCGCCGAAACGACACTTCGTCTTCTCCGGCCCGTCCGGCACCGGCAAGACCACCGTGGCCCGCATCCTCGGCCGGGTCTTCTACGCCCTCGGCCTGCTCGGCGGCGACCACCTCGTGGAGGCCCAGCGCGCGGACCTGGTCGGCGAGTACCTGGGGCAGACCGCCGTCAAGGCCAACGAGCTCATCGACTCCGCCCTGGGCGGCGTCCTCTTCGTCGACGAGGCCTACGCCCTGTCCAACTCCGGCTACGGCAAGGGCGACGCGTACGGCGACGAGGCGCTCCAGGTCCTGCTGAAGCGGGCCGAGGACAACCGCGACCACCTCGTGGTGATCCTCGCCGGCTACCCGGAGGGCATGGACCGCCTCCTCGCCGCCAACCCCGGCCTGTCCTCGCGCTTCACCACCCGCGTCGACTTCCCTTCGTACCGCCCGCTCGAACTCACCGCGATCGGCCAGGTGCTCGCCGCCGAGAACGGCGACGTGTGGGACGAGGAGGCCCTGGAGGAGCTGCGGTCCATCAGCGGGCACGTGGTCGACCAGGCCTGGATCGACGAGCTGGGCAACGGAAGGTTCCTGCGCACGCTGTACGAGAAGAGCTGCGCCTACCGCGACCTGCGCCTGTCCGGCTACCCCGGCGAGCCGACCCGCACCGACCTGGCCACGCTCCGGCTGCCCGACCTGATGCAGGCGTACGGCGAGGTGCTCTCCGGCCGCGGCCCGACGGGGCCGCCCGGCGCGGGCTAGCCGGGGCGGGACGGGGGCTTCCGTGGGGGGCCGGGCAGGTGGCCGGGGCTTCCGTGGGGGCCCGGCGGCGTGGGCGGGCGCGTCATCCCTTAGGGGTGTTTGACCGCCAAGACACCGAACGTCCGCCCGGGTGTCCGCGACCCTGACCGCAAGGGCGCGGACTCGGTGGGGGTGGGCGGCGGTGACCACCTGGCTGGCATGGGGCTCCTTCACCGCCGTCGCGGCGGCCACCGGCACCGGCGTGGCCCTGTGGATCGCCTGCGGCCTGGGCTTCCAGCTCGCCGTCGACAGCTTCGTGGTGACGGACACCGTCCTCTCCCTCACCCTCGCCGCCTGCGGCGTCGCCGTGGCCTGGCGCCGCCCCCGCAACCCCATCGGCTGGCTGCTGCTCGGCGGCGGTGCCGCGCACGCCGGGACCGTCATGGCCCTCGGCTTCCTCGCGCTCGGGCTGCGCGAGGGCTGGAGCGGTACGACGCTCCGGGTCCTGGTGACGCTGGCACTGGCCACCTGGCCCCTCGGGCTGCGGCTGTTCGTGCCGCTCGCGCTGCTGTTGTTCCCCACCGGTGAGCTGCCGAGCCCGCGCTGGCGGCCGGTCGCCTGGGGCACGGCCGGGATCGGAGGGCTGTTCTGGCTGTGGAGCGTGACCACGCCCCGGCCGTACGCGCTCGGCGGCCCGCCCGGCTATCTGCACGTCCTGAGCTGGCCACCGCTGGAGCCGTTCCGGCCGCAGACCGACCTCCTGGGCATCTTCGTGCCGCTGCTCATCGACCTCGCCGCCCTCGTCGTGCGCTACCGCTGGGGCGACGAGGCGCTGCGCCGCCAGGTGCTGTGGCTGATGCTCGCCGTGCTCTGCGCCGTCCCGTGGTGGCCGCTCGGCATGCGCGCGGAGGCGCTCCAGGTCCTGATCACCGCCCAGCCGATCGCGATCGCCGTCGCGATCCTGTGCCCCCAGTTGCTCGACATCCAGTGGGTGGTCTCCCGGGCCCTGCTCTACCTGGCGCTCTCCCTCGGCGTGCTCGGCGTGTACACCTCCGTGGTGCTGTTCCTGGACCACGTGCTGCGGGAGACCTTCCACATCGGCGGCGCCGCGCTCGTGGCCGTGGCCGTCGCGATCGCCTTCCACCCGGTGCGCGGCGCGCTCCAGCACGGCATCGACCGGCTGCTGTACGGCGACCGGGGCGACCCGGTGCGGGCGCTGACCCGCATCGGCGCCCGGCTGACCGCCGAGACCGGCCTGGACGGGCTGCTCCTGGCGGTCCGCGACGCGCTGCGCCTGCCGTACGCCGCCTTCTGCCTGGAGGGGCGCCCGGTGGCGGCCTCGGGCACGCCGCCGCCCGGGTGCGTACGGGTGCCGCTGCCCGCGCCGGGCACCCGGCGGGCCGAACTCGTCGTGGGCACCCGGCCGGGGCAGGCCCGGCTCGGCGCGGAGGACCTGCGCGCCCTGCGGGTCCTGGTGGTGCCGCTCGGGGTGGCGGTGCGCGCGACCGTGCTCTCCGAGGAGCTCCAGTCCTCGCGCGAGCGCCTGGTGTCGGCGCGCGAGGAGGAGCGGCGGCGGCTGCGCCGCGATCTGCACGACGGGCTCGGCCCCACCCTCACCGGCCTGGCCTTCACCGCCGACGCCGCGCGCAACCTGGTCCGCTCCGACCCGGCCACCGCCGAGGAGCTCCTGACGCAGTTGCGCGGGCACGCGAGCGGCGCCATCGACGAGATCCGCCGCCTGGTCGAGGGGCTGCGGCCGCCCGCCCTGGACGAGCTGGGCCTGGTCGCGGCCCTGGCCCGGCAGGCGGAACGGCTGAGCCACCGCGAGGGCGGCGCGCCGCTCGCCATCACCGTCGACGCGCCCGGCAGGCTCCCCCGGCTGCCGGCCGCGGTCGAGGTGGCGGCGTACCGCATCGCGACCGAGGCGCTGACGAACGCCGCCCGGCACTCCCGGGCGGACCACGCGCTGGTCCGGCTGCGCATCGACAGCGCCGACGAGGCGGCCGACGCCGAGGACGCGCTGCGCATCGAGGTGACCGACAACGGCGGCCCGTCCGCCCGGCCGTGGCAGCCCGGTGTGGGCATGTCCACGATGGCGGAGCGGGCCGCCGAGCTCGCCGGCTGGTGCCGGTGCCGACCGGGGCCGGAGGGCGGGGAGGTGAGCGCCGTCCTGCCGTTGCGGTCGGGTGGCACCAGCGCGGCGCCGTACGGCCGAGGTCCCTGAGCCCGTCGGCCGTACGGGGTCCGGTCACGCCGGTCGCGCGGGCCTTCCGCCTCAGGCGTGCGGAATCCGGGTCCACGCGTCGCAGACGTACTCACCGGCGGCCACCACCCTCGTGACCGCACCACCTCCCCCCGCCGCGGCCTTCGCTGTCGCCCCGGCGTAGCCGGCGCAGAGGGCCGCCGCGGCAAGGGTCGCCACGCCTACTGCCTTGAGGTGCTCGCGCATTGCCGTACTCCTTGGGATGCCGGCCCGCCGGGACGAGCACGTGCCTGAAGGCGCACGTGCCGACCGGCGGGCTCACGAGTGGTGCCCCGAGGGGAGGTGTCCGGCGCATGAGGAGCCTCCGTTCCGGGACGTGATCATCGGCGTTCCAGGGACTGGTGCTTCAGCCGGGTCCGCCGCGGCGGACCCGGCTGCCCCCGTGTCGCACAGCATGGCCCGGGCCCGGCCCTCGGGGTCAGGGCACGCGTCCCCGTCCGTACCGGGAAGACCTCCCGGCCGCGACGGGTGCCCGCACCCAGGACAGCGGGGTCCGCCGTCACGACGATGGGTAGGTACGGGGAGACGCACCGCCGCTGTGGGGAGCCGAGCCTTGACGACGTCCGCCGAGTCCTGTGAGCTCACCGTGGTCCTCGCCGACGACCACCCCGTCGTACGCGGCGGGCTGCGGGCCCTGCTCGGGTCCCTCGACGGGATCAGGGTGGTCGGGGAGGCGGCGGGCGGGCGCGACGCCGTGCGCGAGACGCTGCTGCACCGGCCGCGGGTGCTGGTCATCGACCTGGAGATGCCGGACCTCGACGGGGTCAGCGCCACCCGCGAGGTGCTCGCGTCCGCGCCGGACACGGCGGTGCTGGTGCTGACGATGTTCGAGGACGACGAGTCGGTGTTCGCGGCGATGCGGGCGGGGGCCCGCGGCTACATCCTCAAGGGCGCCTCCCAGGACGAGATCGTGCGCGCGGTCCGCTGCGTGGCCGCCGGCGAGGCGATCTTCGGGCCGCGCATCGCCCGCCGCGTGGCCGAGTGGATGTCCCACCCGCACCGCACGGCGGCGCGCTCGCCCTTCCCGGAGCTGACCGCGCGCGAGCTGGAGGTGCTCGACCTGATCGCCGCGGGGATGGCCAACCCGGCCATCGCGCGGAGCTTGCGGCTCGCGCCGAAGACCATCAGCAACCATGTCTCGGCGATCTTCATGAAGCTGCAGGTCGCCGACCGGGCCACGGCTATCGTGCGGGCCCGCGACGCGGGGCTTGGCCGGAGGCCTTGAGCGGGGTTGTCGCGCTGCGCGCTCGTCCTCAAACGCCGGACGGGCTGATACCCCCTTGCTGGCCGCGCGTTCCGTGCCGGTTCATCGCGCTGCGCGCTCGTCCTCAAACGCCGGACGGGCTGATACTCCCTTGCTGGCCGCGCGTTCCGTGCGGGTTGATCGCGCTGCGCGCTCGTCCTCAAACGCCGGACGGGCTGGCGTTTCGCGCAGGGCCCGTCCGGCGTCGGGGGTGGATTCCGTGTCAGCCGACCAGTTGTCTGCCGGTCGATGTTCTCGGGGGTGGTGTCGGGTGAGGGATCTCGGTGCGGTGGGCCGGGTCGCGGACTTCGCCTACCAGGAGCTCCAGGACGTCCTCCAGGGCGACCAGGCCGAGCACGCGGCCGGAGGCGTCGGCCACCTGGGCCAGGTGCGTCGCGGCGCGGCGCATCACGGTCAGGGCGTCGTCCAGGGGCAGCTCGGCGCGGAGCGTCGTCATCTGGTGCCAGACGTGCTGCGGCACCGCGCGGTCGGTGTCCTCCAGGTCGAGGACGTCCTTCACGTGCAGGTAGCCCATGAAGGCGCCTCCCTCCGTACGGACCGGGAAGCGCGAGTAGCCCGTGCGGGCGGTGAGGTCGACGACCTGCTCGGGGGTGACCGAGGGGCCCACGGTGACCAGGGACGCGCTGTCGAGCAGGACGTCGGTGACCGGGCGCGAGCCCAGCTCCAGCGCGTCCTCCAGGCGCTCCTGCTCCTGCGGGTCGAGCAGCCCCGCCTGGCCCGCGTCCTCCACGAGCCGGCCGAGCTGGACGCTGGTGAAGACCGCCTCGACCTCGTCCCGGGGCTCGACCTTGAAGAGCCGCAGGACGACCCGGGAGCAGGCGCCGAGCGCGGCCGTGACGGGCCGGCACAGCCGGGCGAAGGCGACCAGGCCGGGGCTGAGCCAGAGCGCGGTGCGCTCCGGCGCGGCCATGGCGAGGTTCTTGGGCACCATCTCGCCGACGACGAGGTGGAGGAAGACCACCACGGCGAGCGCGATGACGTACCCGAGCGGGTGGATCATGCCCTGCGGCAGGCGCACCGCCTCGAACAGCGGCTCCAGGAGGTGGGCCACGGTCGGCTCGGCGACCGCGCCGAGCGTCAGCGAGCAGACGGTGATGCCGAACTGGGCGGCGGCCATCATCTGCGGCAGGTGCTCCAGGCCGTACAGGACCTGCCGGGCGCGGGCCGAGGCGAGCGGCTCGATCTGGCTGCGGCGCACGGAGACGAGCGCGAACTCGGCCCCGACGAAGAAGCCGTTGGCGAGCACGAGCAGCAGGGCGAACAGGAGTTGCAGGGCGCTCATCGGACCGCCTCCGCGATCCGCGCCGCGCCCCGGTCCCCCGCCGCGTCGGCGAGGCCCGCGGGCGGGGCCGCACCTCCCGCGCGGACGGGCTCGGCGGCGCCGGCGGTCCGCACCAGCCGCACGCGCTCGGCGCGGTAGTGCCCCACCTGCCGGACGGACAGGCGCCAGCCCGGCAGTTCGGCCCGGTCGCCGGGGACCGGGATGCGGCCGAGCAGGTCGGCGACGAGCCCGGCCACGGTCTCGTACGGGCCCTCGGGGACGTCGAGGCCGATGCGCCGGAGCGTGTCGACGCGGCAGCCGCCGTCGGCGTCCCAGGCCGGGCGGCCGTCCTCGGGGGCGGTCGCGGCGAGCTCGGGCAGGTCCTGGTGGTCGTGCTCGTCGCGGACCTCGCCGACGAGTTCCTCGACGATGTCCTCCAGGGTGACGACCCCGGCCGTGCCGCCGTACTCGTCGACGACGACGGCCATCGGCTGCTCGCTGCGCAGCCGCTCCAGGAGGGGCTGCACGGGCAGCGTCTCCGGGACGAGCAGCGGCGCCTTGGCGATGCGGCCGACGGGGGTGCGCAGCCGCTCGTGCCCGGGGACCGCGAGGGCGTCCTTGAGGTGGACCACGCCGACGACCTCGTCGATGCGCTCGCGGTAGACGGGGAAGCGGGACAGGCCGGTGGCGCGGGTCAGGTTGACCACGTCCTCGGCGGTCGCGGACGACTGGAGCGCGCTGACCTTCACGCGCGGCGTCATCACGTGCTGCGCGGTCAGCTCGCCGAGCGAGAGCGCCCGGACGAACAGGTCGGCGGTGTCCTGCTCCAGGGCCCCGGCGAGCGCCGAGTGCCGGGCGAGCGAGACCAGCTCACCGGGGGTGCGGGCGGAGGCCAGCTCCTCGGTGGGCTCGACGCCGAGGGCGCGGACGAGCCGGTTGGCGACGGCGTTCAGGCCGGCGATGACCGGGCGGAACAGGCGCGCGAAGACGTGCTGCGGGCCGGCCACGAACCGGGCCACCTGGAGGGGCCGGGACACCGCCCAGTTCTTCGGCACCAGCTCGCCGATCACCATCTGCACGGCGGACGCCAGGAGCATGCCGACGGCCACGGACACCCCCGGGACCGCCGCGTCCGGCAGGCCGACGGCGGTGAACGGGCCCGCGAGCAGCCGCGCGAGGGCCGGTTCGGCGAGCATGCCGACGACGAGGGAGGTGAGGGTGATGCCGAGCTGGGTGCCCGAGAGCTGGAAGGACAGCTCCCGCAGGGAGCTGACGACTCTGCGGGCCCGCCGGTCGCCGTCGGCCGCCGCGTTCTCGGCGTCGGCCCGCTCGACGGTGACGAGGCCGAACTCGGCCGCCACGAAGAAGCCGTTGGCGAGGATCAGCAGGAAGGCCGCTCCGAGGAGCAGCAGGGGGATGGTCATGATGCCGCCGCCTCGCCCGGTGCGCGGAGCCCGGGATGTCGGGAGGGGGCGGCGCAGGTACTACAGGACGATCCGTCCATCGCCGGAGAGGGTCACTCCTCGGGTAGCAGGGGCCCCTGGGGCCGCGGGGCCCGGCAGGGGCGGGGCGGCACACCGGGCCGGCCCCGCCACCAGGTTAATCAAGACCCGCCGCGGAGGTCAGCCGCCCTCGCGGGCGGAACGCGCCTCGGCGAGGGCGCGCAGCGCGCGGGCGTCGCCGATGGCCTGCTGCTTGGCGATGCCCGGCTGGATGCCGAGGGCGGGCAGGCTGGTGCCGTCGCTGAGGTCGAGGAAGACCCAGGGGTCGCCGGGGCGGAGGTTGACCCGCAGGATCTCGGCCCAGGCCAGGCGGCGCCGGGTGGCGATGTTCACGACGGTCACGCCGGACTCCTCGGCGACGACCTTGGGCCTGGCGAGCAGCACGAGGACGCCGGCCAGCAGCGCGCCGGTGAAGACGAAGCTGACGCGCTCGCCCGGGTTGAGGCTCGGCAGGATCATCGCGATCACCACCAGGACCGCGAAGATCGCGACCGCGGCGGTGAGCAGCACGGCGCGGGTCCGCCCCGGCCGGAAGGTGACGGGCAGCGCGGGCGGGACCGGGGCCCCGGACGGCTGGGACGGCTCTGCGGGCTTGCTCATGGCGGGGTTCCTCTGCCCGGTCACAGGCGGCAGGCGTGGATGGCCGTGGTCAGGATGGCCCGGGCGCCGATGGCGTACAGGTCGTCCATGACGCGCTGGGCGTCCTTGGTGGGGACCATGGAGCGGACGGCGACCCAGCCCTCGTTGTGCAGCGGCGAGATGGTCGGCGACTCCAGGCCCGGGGTGAGGGCCACGGCCTGTTCCAGGTGCTCGGCGCGGCAGTCGTAGTCCATCATCACGTACGTCCGGGCGACGAGGACGCCCTGGAGGCGGCGCAGGAACTGCTGGACCTTGGGGTCGGCGGCGTCGTCGGAGTCGGCGCCGGAGCGCCGGATGACGACGGCCTCGGAGGTCATGATGGGCTCGCCGAAGACTTCCAGGCCCGCGTTGCGCAGGCTGGTGCCGGTCTCGACGACGTCCGCGATGACCTGGGCGACGCCCAGCTCGATGGCGGTCTCGACGGCGCCGTCCAGGTGGATGACGGAGGCGTCGACGCCGTGGTCGGCCAGGTGCTTGGCGACGATGCCCTCGTAGGAGGTGGCGACGGTGCGCCCGGCGAGGTCGGCCAGGCCGTGCGCGGTGCCCGGCCTGGCGGCGAAGCGGAAGGTGGAGCGGGCGAAGCCGAGGGGCAGGATCTCCTCGGCGTTGGCGCCGGAGTCGATCAGCAGGTCGCGGCCGGTGATGCCGATGTCGAGCTTGCCGGAGGAGACGTAGATGGCGATGTCCCGCGGGCGCAGGTAGAAGAACTCGACCTCGTTCGCCGGGTCGACGATGACGAGTTCCTTGGACTCGCGGCGCTGCTGGTATCCGGCCTCATGCAGCATCGCCGACGCAGGTCCGGACAGTGAACCCTTGTTGGGGACGGCGATGCGCAGCATGAGGCGGGATTCCTTTGCGGGAAGGGTGCGGGGAGGGTGTACGGGAAGAGGGGCGGGGCGGGACGTGCGCCCTAGAGGTGGGCGTACACGTCGTTGAGGGAGATGCCGCGGGCGACCATCATCACCTGCACGTGGTACAGGAGCTGGGAGATCTCCTCGGCGGCGGCCTCCTTGCCCTCGTACTCGGCGGCCATCCAGACCTCGGCGGCCTCCTCGACGACCTTCTTGCCGATGGCGTGGACGCCCTTGCCGACCAGTTCCGCGGTGCGGGAGGTGGCGGGGTCGCCGTTGGCTGCCTTGTCTTGGAGCTCGGTGAAGAGCTCCTCGAAAGTCTTCTTGGACATGATGTCGCTTACTCTACGCGCCCGCGGGAGCCCCCTCAGCGCCAGGGCTCGGAGACGGTGCGCAGGGTGGCGGCCGTCGCGACGGCCGCGGTGACCGCCTCGTGCCCCTTGTCCTCGCTGGAGCCCTCCAGCCCCGCGCGGTCCAGGGCCTGCTCCTCGGTGTCGCAGGTCAGCACGCCGAAGCCGACCGGTACGCCGGTGTCGACGGACACCTGGGTGAGGCCCTGGGTCACGCCCTGGCACACGTAGTCGAAGTGCGGGGTGCCGCCGCGGATGACCACGCCGAGGGCGACGACGGCGTCGTAGCCGCGGCCGGCGAGGACCTTGGCGACGACGGGCAGCTCGAAGCTGCCGGGCACGCGCAGCAGGGTCGGCTCGTCGATGCCGAGCTCGTGCAGGGCGCGCAGCGCGCCGTCGACGAGGCCGTCCATGACCTTCTCGTGCCACAGGGCGGCGATGACGGCGACGCGCAGGTCGCCGCAGTTCTTCACGCTCAGTTCGGGGGCACCCTTGCCGCTCACGCGCTTCTCCTCGGGGTGGTGGGGTGGATGTCGGTCACTGGTTGCCGCAGGCGGACATGTCCGTGGCGTCGAGCCAGGGCAGGTCGTGGCCCATGCGGTCGCGCTTGGTGCGCAGGTAGCGCAGGTTGTGCTCGCCCGCGGTGACCGGCATCGGCTCGCGCGCGACCACCTTGAGGCCGTGGCGGGTGAGCGCCTCGGTCTTGTCGGGGTTGTTGGTCAGCAGGCGCAGGCTGCGCACGCCGAGGTCGTCGAGGATCTGGGCGCCCGCGCCGTAGTCGCGGGCGTCGGCGGGCAGGCCGAGCTCCAGGTTGGCGTCGAGGGTGTCGCTGCCGCGCTCCTGGAGCTCGTACGCGCGCAGCTTGGACAGCAGGCCGATGCCGCGGCCCTCGTGGCCGCGCAGGTAGACCACGACCCCGCGTCCTGCGGCGGCGATGCGCCGCATGGACTCCTGGAGCTGGGGGCCGCAGTCGCAGCGCAGCGAGTGGAAGACGTCGCCGGTCAGGCACTCGGAGTGGACGCGTACGAGGACGTCCTCGCCGTCGTCGATGGCGCCGTGCACGAGGGCCACGTGCTCGACGCCGTCGGCGGTGGAGCGGTAGCCGTACGCGGTGAACTCGCCGAACGAGGTGGGCAGGTGCACCTCGGCCTCGCGGCGGACGGTGGGTTCGGCGGCGCGGCGGTAGGCGATCAGGTCCTCGATGGAGATGATCGTCAGGCCGTGCTTGCGGGCGAAGCGGACGAGCTGGGGCAGGCGGAGCATGCGCCCGTCCTCGCCGGCGATCTCGACGATCGCCCCGGCCGGGCGCAGGCCCGCGAGCCGGGCGAGGTCGACGGCGGCCTCGGTGTGGCCGTCGCGGGCGAGGACGCCGCCCTCCTTGGCGCGCAGCGGGAAGATGTGGCCGGGGCGCACGAAGTCGTCGGGCCCGGCCTTGCCGCCGGCGAGCATCTGCAGGGTGGTGGCGCGGTCGGCGGCGGAGATGCCGGTGGTCACGCCGTGGGCGGTGCTCGCGTCGACGGAGACGGTGAAGGCGGTCCGCATGGACTCGGTGTTGTGCGCGACCATCTGCGGGAGCTGGAGCCGGTCGAGCTCGGCGCCCTCCATGGGGGCGCAGATCAGGCCGCGGCACTCGCTCATCATGAAGGCGACGATCTCGGGGGTGGCCTTCTCGGCGGCGATGACGAGGTCGCCCTCGTTCTCCCGGTCCTCGTCGTCGACGACCACGACGGGGCGGCCCGCGGCGATGTCCCGGACGGCCAGCTCGACGGGGTCGAGGCAGAGGTCCTCGGAGTTGTCGGCGGTGTACGAGAAGGGGTGCACGGGACCGGTGTCCTCGGGACCGGTGTCCTCCGGGGCGGCGTCCTCGGGGGCGGCGGGAGGCGTGTGGGTGGTCATGCCGGGGCTCCTTCGATGACGGGCTGCGGCTGCTGCGGGGCGGCCGCGGCGCGCGAGCGCTGCCACCAGTCGCGCAGGCCCCACAGGACGAGGGCGAGGTAGACGACGTACACGAGGCCGGAGAAGGCGAGGCCGCTGGAGAACGCGAGGGGGACGCCCACGATGTCGACGAGCAGCCAGGCGAACCAGAACTCGACGAGGCCGCGGGCCTGGGCGACCATCGCGGCGAGCGTGCCGACGAAGATGTAGGCGTCCGGCCAGGGGTTCCAGGACAGGTCGGGCACGGCGGTGAACAGGGCGCCGACGGCGAGGGTGCCCACGGCGGTGGCGCCGAGGAGCAGCCCGCGCTCCTTCCAGGTGGCGAACCGGACGGCGATGGAGCCGTCCTGGGCCTTCCGGGTGCCGCGGGTCCACTGGTGCCAGCCCCACAGGGCGACGGCGATCACCAGCAGTTGCTTGCCGACGCCGCCGCTGAGCTGCGCGGAGGCGTACGCGCCGACGAGGATCAGGCCGGAGAGGAACTGGGCGGGCCAGGTCCACACCGAGCGGCGCCAGCCGAGTGCGAGGGCGACGAGGCCGATGCTGTTGCCGATCATGTCGGACCACATGATGTGCTGGCCGAAGGCGGCGAAGGCCTCGCCGTTGAGCCAGTCCAGGTGCGGTGCGTTCATCGGGTGCCCTCCTCGGCTCCGGCGCGGCTGCCGAGCAGGCGCTCCACGTACTTGGCGATGACGTCGACCTCGAGGTTGACCGGGTCGCCGGGCTGCTTGTGTCCGAGCGTGGTGAGCGCGAGCGTCGTGGGGATGAGGCTGACGGTGAAGTGGTCGGTCCCGGCCTCGACGACGGTCAGGCTGACGCCGTCGACGGTGATGGAGCCCTTCTCGACCACGTAGCGGGCCAGGTGCGCGGGCAGGGAGACCTTGACGATCTCCCAGTTCTCGGAGGGCTCGCGGTCCAGGACGGTGCCGGTGCCGTCCACGTGGCCCTGCACGATGTGGCCGCCGAGGCGGGCGCCGACGGCGGTGGGGCGCTCCAGGTTGACCTTCGCGCCGGGGGCGAGGGCGCCGAGGCTGGAGCGGTCGAGCGTCTCGGCCATCACGTCGGCGGTGAACTCGTCGCCCTCGCGCTCGACGACGGTCAGGCACACGCCGTTGACGGCGATGGAGTCGCCGTGCTTCGCGCCGTCGGTGACGACGGGGCCGCGCAGGCGGAAGCGGGACGCGTCGGCCAGGGTCTCGACGGCGGTGACTTCGCCCAGCTCTTCGACGATTCCGGTGAACACGCTCAGTGCTCCTTCGTGGCAGGGGTGGGGAACGCGGAGGTGGCGCCCGCCGGGGTGGCGCCCGCGGGGACGGCGGTGATGCGCAGATCGGGTCCGACGCGGACGGCCTCGGTCACGTCGAGCCGCAACGCTTCGGCGATCGTGGTGATTCCGCCGCCGGTGAGGACGGCGGGGCCCGCGCCCAGCAGCGCGGGCGCGAGGTAGCCGACGACGCGGTCGACGGCCCCGGCGGCGACGAAGGCGCCCGCGAGGGTGGGCCCGCCCTCCAGCAGCACGGAGCGCACGTCGCGGGCGTGCAGCGCGGTGAGCAGGGCCGTGATGTCCAGGCCGCGCTCGGCGCGGGGCAGGCGCAGCGCCTCGGCGCCGGCCGGGGCGGGCGCGTCCTCGGCGACGGCGATCAGCGTGGGCGCGGCGTCGTCCAGGACGCGG
>NZ_BNBT01000137.1 GCF_014656095.1 Streptomyces longispororuber | reverse complement strand
CGGGCCGCCCCCGCTGAGGGAGGCGGCCCGGCGCCGTCCGCGTGCCGGGGCCGGAGCTCTAGAGCCCCTGCCACTCCGGCTTGTTGGCGTAGGTGTGCCGGAAGTAGTCCGTCAGCTTCAGCTTGGACGCGGCGGCCTCGTCCACCACGACCGTGGCGTGCGGGTGGAGCTGGAGCGCCGAGGCGGGCACGATGGACGCCACCGGCCCCTCGACCGTCGCCGCCACGGCGTCCGCCTTGCCCTCGCCGGTCGCCAGCAGCACCAGGTGCCGCGCCTCCAGGATCGTGCCGATGCCCTGGGTGATGACGTGGTGCGGCACCTGCTCGATGTCGCCGTCGAAGAACCGCGCGTTGTCCACCCGGGTCTGCTCGGTCAGCGTCTTGATCCGCGTGCGCGAGGCCAGCGACGAGCACGGCTCGTTGAACCCGATGTGCCCGTCCGTGCCGATCCCGAGCAGTTGCAGGTCCACACCGCCCGCCTCGGCGAGGGCCCGGTCGTACGCCTCGCACGCGCCCTGCACGTCCTCGGCACTGCCGTCCGGCCCCATGAAGGCCGCCTCGCTCAGCCCGAGCGGCTCGACCACCTCCCGCAGCACCACCGAGCGGTATGACTCCGGGTGCCCTGCCGGCAGCCCGACGTACTCGTCGAGCTGGCAGATCCGCGCCCGCGACACATCCACGGCCCCGCCGCGGACCTTCGCCGCCAGGGCCTCGTAGACGGGCAGCGGCGTCGAACCGGTGGCGACACCGAGCAGGGCGTCAGGCTTACGACGCACCAGGGCGGCCATGGCCTCCGCGATGAGCTCGCCGCCTGCCTTGGCGTCCGGGACGATGACAACTTCCACGCTGGGCCTGCCGATCTGGAGAAGGAGGGACGATGGTGTGGTATAGACCAATCTAGCAGAGCTCACCCCCTCCAGCGCAGCCCTCGCCCCTGCGCACTTCCCTGGCCCACCGCCCGGAGGGCCCACCGCCTCGCGGGGTCCGGCGGTGGGTGGCGCCCCGGGCCCGGACCGGCGCGGCCTGGCCTGTGGGCGGGCAGCGGTGCCTGCTCGGCCTGGTCTGCGGGTGGTGGCGCCCTGCGCGGTCTGGCTTGCGGGTGGTGCGGCCGGGCTTTGCTGGCTGGGCCCCGTGGCGGGGCGGGCGTGCCCGGTCTGGCCCGCCGGTGGTGCGACCGGGCCCTGCCGGCCAGGCGTCGGGTGTGCTTGGCCTGATGGGTTGCGCTTACTTCGTAATGACCTGCGTGCCCGCGCCGGAGCCATGGAGCCGCCGGGGCTCTGGGAGGTCTGGAGGCCTGTGATGCCTAGGAGGCCCTGTGAAGCCCTGGGCCGTTCCGGGCAAGGGTCCTCAGGGCGGAACGGCTCAGGGCGGAGAAGGGGCGCTCCCGGGTGGGAGCGAGCACAGTGGTACGCATGACCGTGACCTCGTCCTCCCCGTACAGCGAGCAGCCCGGCCGCATCATGTCCCGGGAGATGGCCGAGCAGCCCGACGTGCTGCGGCGCATCCTGGAGACCGGCGCGCCTGAGATCCGGCGAACCGCCGAGCAGGTCGCGGCGCAGCGCCCCCGTTTCGTGCTGCTCACCGCCCGCGGCACCTCCGACAACGCCGCGCTCTACGCCAAGTACCTCCTCGAAGTCCGTCTCGGCCTGCCCTGCGGGCTGACCTCCATGTCCACGACGACGGCCTACGGCGCCAAGCCCGATCTGCGGGACGTCCTGGTCATCACCGTCAGCCAGTCCGGCGGCTCACCGGACCTGGTGGCCTCCACCCATGCCGCTCGCGAGGCCGGTGCCATCACCCTCGCCGTCACCAACAACCCGGACTCGCCCCTCGCCGCCGTCTCCGAGCACCACATCGACATCCTGGCGGGGCCCGAGAAGGCCCTCCCGGCGACGAAGACCTACACGGCGTCCCTGCTCGCGCTCCATCTCTTCATCGAGGGCCTGCGCGGAGGCGACGGTGCCGAGGCCCGTGGGCTGCCCGACCTCGCCGCCGGCCTGCTCGCCCGCCAGCCGGAGATCCGTACCCTCGCCGCGCGCTACCGCTTCGCGGAGCGCATGGTGATCACCTCCCGTGGTTACGGCTATCCCACCGCCAAGGAAGCCGCCCTCAAGCTGATGGAGACCAGCTACATCCCCGCCCTCGCCTACTCCGGCGCCGACCTGCTGCACGGTCCCCTCGCCATGGTCGACAACATCTCCCCGGTCATCGCGGTCGTGACGGACGGCAAGGGCGGCGCGGCGCTCCAGCCCGTCCTCGACCGCCTGCGCGGACGCGGCGCCGACCTGGTGGTCATCGGCCCCAAGGCCCAGGTGGAGCAGGCTTCCGCAGGGTTCGTGCTGCCCACGGAGAACGTGGCCGAGGAGCTCCAGCCGATCCTGGAGATCATTCCCCTCCAGCTCCTCGCCTACGAGGTCACCATCGCCCGAGGCCAGGACCCGGACGCGCCAAGAGCTCTCGCCAAGGTGACGGAGACCCGTTGAGCCGCCCCGGCGGCGCCCGGCACGCCTCGGCGCCTCAGGCCAGCGAACCGCCCGTCGCGTCGATCCACTGGCCCGTCACCCACCGTCCGTCCGGCGCGGCGAGGAACGCGACCACGTCGGCTATGTCCTCCACCGTGCCGACCCTGCCGAGGGCCGACATCGCCGCCGCGCCCTCCCGCGCTTCTCTGTTCTCCTCGCCGCGCAGCCACGCGGCGTTGACGTCCGTGTCCACGATGCCCGGGGCGACCGCGTTGACCGTGATGCCCCGGGGGCCGAGGACCTTCGACAGGTTCCGCGTGAAGACGTCCAGGGCGCCCTTCGTCATGGCGTAGGTCATGATGTCCGGCAGGACGGCGGCGTGGGAGACGCCGGACGAGATGTTGATGATCCGGCCACCGTCGCGCAGGCGCTCCAGGGCGAGCTGCGTGATGAAGTACGGCGCCTTCGCGTTCACCGCGAAGAGCCGGTCGAACTCCGCCTCGTCCGTGTCCGCGAACGGGCGCGACGTGCCGATGCCCGCGTTGTTCACCAGGATGTCCAAGCCGTCCGCGTGCGCGTCGAACGCCGACCACAGCGCTCGCGCGTCCCCGGGCCTCCCGAGCTCCGCGCCGATCGCGAACGCCGAACCCCCGGACCGCTCGATCGCCGCCACCGTCTCCTTCGCGGCCGCCTCATTGGTGCCGTAGTGCACGGCGACCAGAGCGCCGTCCCGGCCGAGGCGCTCGGCGATCCCCCGTCCGATGCCTCGGCTGCCGCCCGTGACCAGGGCGGTCTTGCCCGCCAATCGACCCGCGGACACCGCCGCCCCCGCCCTCGCGGCCCTCTCTGCTCTCCCCGTCCGGGCCCGCGCGCCGGCATCCGTACTCGAGCCGGCGTCCGTGCCCGCGTCCCTGCCCATGTCCGCGTCCGCGTCCGCGCGCATGCCCGCAGCCGTTTCCGTGTCCGCAGTTGTGTCCGTGTCCGTGCCCGTTTCCGGACTCGTCTCCGTCCGCGTCGCCGTCTTCTTCATCGCGCCCATGGCGAAGCCCCCACTCCCACATTCGTTCTCTAGCGGTCGCTACATAAAAACCGTACCCGACTCCCTCCCGCTTTTCTAGCGCCCGCTATAGAATTTTTCCCATGGCGACGAAACAGCGAGGCAGGCCCCGCTCCTTCGACCGCGAGACGGCCTTGGAGAAGGCTCTGCGCACGTTCTGGGAGCACGGGTACGAGACGACGTCCGTCTCCGACCTCACGCGTGAGCTCGGCATCGGCGCCCCGAGCCTCTACGCGGCCTTCGGTGACAAGCAGACCCTCTTCGGCGAGGTCCTGCAGCGGTACGCCGTCACGTACGGCGCCTTCGGCGGCCGCGCCCTCGACGAGGAGCCGACCGCCCGCGCCGGTGTCGAGCGCATGCTCCGTGAGGCCGCCGCCGCGTACACGGACCCGGCGCAACCCCACGGCTGCCTCGTCATCCACGCGGCGACCAACTGCGCGACACCCGAGGTCGAGCAGACCCTCCGCGAGCGGCGCAACGCGAACATCGCCTCCATGCGGAACCGCATAGAGGCCGACATCGCGCGGGGCGCGCTGCCCGCGGACACGGACGCGGCGGCCCTCGCCCGGTTCACGGGCGCGGTCCTGCAAGGCATGTCCCAGCAGTCGCGGGACGGCGCCGACCGCGAGGAGCTGGAGGCGATCGCCGAGCTGTCGATGCGCGCCTGGCCCACCGGGCCGGAGGGTCGGACCGCTGACACCGCTGACACCGCTGACACCGCTGACACCGCTGACCCGGCGAGCCGCGCCACCGACTCAGCGGCCCGAACCCCTGACGCCGCTGACCCGGCGAGCCACGCCGCCGACACCGCCTGACCAGCGGGCCGGACCACTGCCACCGCCCCAGGGGGCCAGGCCGCCGGCGCCGCGGAACTGGCGGCTCATGCCTCCCCTCCGGCACCGCCCACCCGGCGAAGCCGGGCCTCCAGCGCCGCCCGCACCGCCGAACCGGCCGTCTGAGCCGTCCGCGACCCCCGCAACAAACATCGCCCCACGCGTAGACAGGAAAGAATGGTCTAGTCCACAATCGGACGTAACGTAAAGCCCCGCTCTCCCCGCACAGGAGAGCGGACCGAGGAACCGGTGCTCTCTGCCCTGACCGCGCCGGGTTCTCCCGAATCGGCGGCCGGAACCGCACAGACCGGCTGCCGATGCACCAGAAGGGCTGCGGTGTTGGGGTCGGGTTGAGGGTCCCGCCCTGGCGCCGCGGCCCGACCGGTGCCCGAGGGCGGAAAGCGGCCACCGGGGCCCCGCGCGGTCCGCCAGGTACGCTCACACACGTGCCCTCCATGAACGACCTCGTACGTCAGCACACGGCCCTCGGCGACTCCGACCTCGAGTGGCTGCACCTGCTGGTCTCGGAGTGGCAACTGCTCTCCGACCTGTCCTTCGCCGACCTCGTCCTGTGGGTCCCCACGCGCGACGGCACCCGGTACGTCTCCGTGGCGCAGATGCGGCCCAACACCGGCCCCACCTCCTACCAGGACGACATGGTCGGTCACCTCGTCCCGCGCGGCCGCCGCCCCCTCCTGGACGCGGCGCTCGACGAGGGCCGCATCGTGCGCGAGGGCGATCCGGAGTGGCGCGAAGAGGTCCCGGTGCGCGTCGAGTCCATCCCCGTACGCAGGGAAGGGCGCGTCCTCGGAGTCATCGCCCGCAACACCAACCTCCTGACGGTGCGCACTCCCTCCCGCCTGGAGCTCACCTACCTGCAGTCGGCGTCCGACCTGGCCCAGATGATCGCGGCGGGCTCCTTCCCGTTCCCGGACCAGCAGGTCGACATGGACGCCTCCCCGCGCGTGGGGGACGGGCTGATCCGCCTCGACGCCGACGGCATCGTCCAGTACGCGTCGCCGAACGCCCTGTCCGCGTACCACCGCCTCGGTCTCGCCGCCGACCTCGTGGGCCATCACCTGGGCAAGGCCACCGCCGAACTGGCCCCGTCCAGAGGGCCGGTGGACGAAGCGCTGATCAAGCTCGCCAGCGGCTGGGCGCCCCGGGAGTTCGAGATCGAGGGCGGCGACGGCGTGATCCAGTTGCGCGCCATCCCGCTCAAGCCCAAAGGGCCGCGCATCGGTTCGCTGGTGCTCCTGCGCGACGTCACGGAACTGCGCCGCCGCGAGCGCGAGTTGATCACCAAGGACGCCACCATCCGGGAGATCCACCACCGGGTGAAGAACAACCTCCAGACGGTCGCCGCGCTGCTGCGCCTCCAGGCGCGCCGGATCGACTCCGTATCGGGCCGGGAGGCGCTGGAGGAGGCCGTCCGCCGGGTGGGCTCCATCGCCATCGTGCACGAGACGCTCTCGCAGAACCTGGACGAGCGCGTGGAGTTCGACGACATCGTCGACCGCGTGCTCGCGATGGTCGCGGAGATTTCACCCGGCAAGGTGACCGGCCGCCGCACGGGCCGCTTCGGCATCCTCGACGCCGAGGTCGCGACCCCGCTGTCGATGGTCCTCACCGAGATCCTGCAGAACGCCCTGGAGCACGGTTTCCGCGAGGGCGACACGGGCACCGTCGAGGTGTCCGCGCTGCGGGGCGGCACCACCAAGGAGGCCCGGCTGCTCATCACCGTCCAGGACGACGGCGTCGGGCTGCCCGAGGACTTCGACCCGCACCGCACCGGCAACCTGGGCCTGCAGATCGTCCGTACTCTCGTCGAGGGTGAGTTGGGCGGGACGTTCGACATGGTCCGCGCCCCGGAGCGCGGTACGCGCGTCGTCCTCGACATCCCGGTGCGCGTCGACAAATAGCCCGTCCGGGCGCCAGCGCCCACCGGCACCCACCGGCACCGACCGGCGCCCGGCGCGCTGGCTGTGCCCGCGACAGCGACCGGTACCCGACAGCGCCTGAACCTTGTAGACGCGTACAACCCCCTAGACACGTACCGGCCGGAGACAGCGAAAAGCCCCGGACCGGTTGGGTCCGGGGCTTCTCACTCACGTTGCGATGCGCACCGAGGGTACTGCGCGGCTGCGGCTCGGGGGCGGGGGTTGCGTACGCGCTGTCTACGGATCAATGCCGTCAGGCACACGCGCCGCCGGGCTCAGGCTCGTGGGGCGTGGGCGTCAGGCGCTGGCCTGGCGCGCCCGGTTGCGGGCGGCGCGGCGCTTCATCGCGCGGCGCTCGTCCTCGCTGAGGCCACCCCAGACGCCGGAGTCCTGACCGGACTCGAGCGCCCACTGCAGGCACTGCTCCATGACAGGGCAGCGACGGCAGACGGCCTTGGCTTCCTCGATCTGCAGCAGCGCAGGACCGGTGTTGCCGATGGGGAAGAACAGCTCGGGGTCTTCCTCGCGGCAAACGGCGTTGTGACGCCAGTCCATGGCTGCTACCTCTCCTTGGGTCTTACATGCAGGGTGCTTGTGAATGTGAACGCTTTCACGAATCCCTCCGCGCGGGAAGGGCCGACTCCCAGTTGCCTGGTGTGGACCTTGTGGTGAGAGGAGGGGTTCTGGCGACCTGTAGAGGCTGGTGTTGCGGGCCGTCCCGATCGCCATGTAGAGATTCGCAAACCTCGGCGGCGGATACAACCCCTTCCGGAAAGTTTTTTTTGATTCCTCGGTGTCGGCTGAGTCACAGCCGTACTTCCATGGGGTGGATCCTGGCCTAAACGTTCGAGTGAAAGGACTTTAGGCCCTTCCACTCACACAATCACACGCAGTGCACGGCGTACGCCTGTGAACGTCACGCTCGTCCGCAGTCCCAGGTGGTCGCCGTCCATCTGCAGAGGCAGGGGCACCTTCGAATGCAAGGTGAAGTCGGTCAGATCGTGCAACGAGACAGCGTTCTTCCCGTGGGGCCCTCGCTCGGGGGTCGAACGCAGCAGTTGAGTGCCGTACCGGGCCACCGAAGCCGTGGAAAGACGCTTCAGACCCAGGACGTCGAGACCCGTTTCGAACGACGCCTTCGGGGACGCGTACAGGGGGCGATTGCCCAGGTAGGACCAGGGGGAGGTGTTGCAGACTATGGACATCACGAGGTCCGTGACCGGCTCCTCGCCCGCCCGCTCCAGGGTGATCGACCCGTGCCGGCGGTCGCTCTCGCCGAGGAACTGGCGTACCACCTGGCGCACGTAAAGGGCGTGCGTCGACTTCTTGCCTCGTTCCCGGTGCTGCTCGACCCGGCCGACCACGCCCGCGTCGAACCCGAGCCCGGCCGCGAACGTGAACCAGCGCGGGGGGACCGCCTCGTCTTCCGTACCCGGAGTCCCGGAGACACGGCCGAGGCTCACCGTGCGTCCGCTTCCCTCACGCAGCGCGTCCAGGATGGCGCCGGTCGCCTCCACGGCGTCGTTCGGCAGGCCCAGGGCGCGCGCGAACACGTTCGTCGAGCCACCGGGGACGACGGCCAGGCGGGGCAGCTCCTCCGGAGAGGGGCCGTTGTGCAGGAGACCGTTGGCGACCTCGTTGACCGTGCCGTCGCCGCCCAGGGCGACGACCAGCTCGATGTCGTCGCTCTCCGCCGCCTGCCGGCCCAGGTCGCGGGCGTGACCGCGGTACTCCGTGGTCACCGCTTCGAGCTTCATCTCGCTCGCCAGCGCGTGGATCAGTACGTCACGCGTGCGCGCACTGGTGGTAGTAGCCGCCGGGTTGACCACGAGGAGTGCACGCATGCGCAGCAGACTACCTAGCCGTCGTGGCCGGGCCCAGACCGAGGTCTCGCCCGGGCGTCACGCGCTGTGTCCGGGTGGAGCCTCGCCGTGCCCGGGTGTTCCGCCGCGGTGGCCGGACCGGCGGCTCCGCCGCGTACGCACCCGTACGCATAGCCCCCGTACGCGTACGGGGGCCAGGGCTTCGCCCCGGACGACCCCCGGGCTCTGTCCCGGACAGGCCCCGGGCACCGTCGTGCCGGGACCCCGGACCCCGCGGCTACCCTCGAAGTGTGAGCACTGAGCCGAAGACCACCCCCGAAGCCCCGGAAAAGGGACCGCGTCCCGGGCGCCTGACGGCCGCCGCGGCGCTCGCCGCGCTGGAGGGCCTCGCCCTCGTCGTCGGCGGTGCGTACATGCTCGTGATGGGCCTCGCGGGCGACCCCGACAACCCGCGCCAGGCCACCACCGGCGGCGTCACGCTGATCGTCCTCGCGCTGCTGCCGCTGCTGGCCGCCCGAGGGCTGCTGCGGCAGCGCCGGTGGGCCCGCGGGCCCGCGATCATCACGCAGATCATGGCGCTGCCGGTGGCCTGGCAGCTCCTCCAGGCCGACAGCGCAATGATCCCGGGCGGCATCGCCCTCGCGGCCGTCGCCGTGGCCACCCTCGTGCTGCTGGTGCACCCCGCGACGACCGAGGCGCTCGGCATCGGGTCCCCCGGTGCCGTACAGGGGGACGGCGAATAGCGGCGGACTGCCGGGACGCCCGGGGCCGTCACTCCTCGACGAGGAGCTTCTCCCGGAGCTGCGCCAGCGTGCGTGCGAGCAGCCGGGAGACGTGCATCTGGGAGATGCCGACCTCCTGGGCGATCTGCGACTGGGTCATGTTGCCGAAGAAGCGCAGCAGCAGGATGCGCTTCTCTCGCGGCGGCAGGTCCTCCAGGAGCGGCTTGAGGGACTCGCGGTACTCGACGCCCTCCAGGGCCTCGTCCTCGGCTCCCAGGGTGTCGGCGACGGCCGGGGACTCGTCGTCGGTGTCCGGGACGTCCAGGGACAGCGTGGAGTACGCGTTGGCCGACTCCAGGCCCTCCAGGACCTCCTCCTCGGAGATCGACAGCTTCTCGGCGAGCTCGTGCACGGTGGGGGAGCGGCCGTGGAGCTGGGACAGCTCGGCGGTCGCCGTCGTCAGGGCCAGGCGCAGCTCCTGAAGGCGCCGCGGCACCCGTACCGCCCAGCCCTTGTCGCGGAAGTGGCGCTTGATCTCGCCGACGACCGTCGGGGTGGCGTACGTGGAGAACTCCACGCCCCGGTCCGGGTCGAACCGGTCCACGGACTTGATCAGCCCGATCGTGGCCACCTGGGTGAGGTCGTCCAGCGGCTCGCCGCGGTTGCGGAAGCGGCGGGCCAGGTGCTCCACGAGCGGCAGGTGCATCCGGACGAGCTGGTTGCGCAGCTCCGCGTACTCCGGGCTGCCGTCCTGCAGCGCGCGCAGCTCGACGAACATCGCTCGCGCGCCGCTGCGGTCCTGTGGATCGTGCCGGCTGTGCTGCTCGTGCTCGCTCATCGTCCCGCCCGTCACCAGCCGCCGCCCTTCAGGGGCCCTGCCCCCAGCGCTGGACACCCGGGGGGACCCCCTGCGTGCGGCGCCTGCTTGGTCCTGTCGCCCTCCGCCCGGGCCGGACAGCTCGTCGCGCCCGTCCTCGGCGGTCGGCTCTGCCTCAACTGGGATCGGTGCCCTCTCGGCCACCGGCGGACCCGACTGCTCCGGGTCCTGTGGGTGCGGCCTGGCCTGCTCGGGGATGCCTCCGGGGACAGGCCCCGGCTCCGCCGGGCCGCGGCCCGTGGCCGGGCGCGTACCGCCCCTGCCGCGGGCGGGCAGACCGTGTGTGCTGTGTTTGCCGCGTGCTCCGCGCTCTTCGTCCCGCACCGGCCCGTCCCCGTCCCTCACGCCGGCCCGGGACCCGCGCCGCGCTTCTTGTAGAGGCTGATCGAAACGGTTTTGTCGTCTCCGACCGAGGAGTCGACCATGCCCGCGAGGGCCGACAGCACAGTCCAGGCGAAGGTGTCCCGCTCCGGGGCACGCCCGTCGGTGGTGGGCGCCGAAACGGTCACCTCCAACGAGTCGTCGACGAGCCGGAAGACGCAGCGGAGCACGGAGCCGGGCACGGCCTGCTGGAGCAGGATCGCGCAGGCCTCGTCGACCGCGATGCGGAGGTCCTCGATCTCGTCCAGGGTGAAGTCCAAGCGCGCCGCGAGGCCGGCCGTGGCCGTACGCAGCACCGACAGGTAGGCACCCGCAGCCGGAAGGCGGACCTCCACGAAGTCCTGATTTCCGGGCTCGCCTGCGATCTGGGACACCCTCACCTCCAAGGTGGTACAAGCACTTTCGGGGCTCCGGAACCGCTCCTGGGCGGCCCGGACTGCGTCACTCGGGTAACGCACCTCGTCTTTCAGCGGTGACGCTACCGCGCTGCTCAGTTCCGTGTCCCAGGGACCCCGCCCCGTTGCTGTCACTCATAGTAAGCCTACGGGTACGGACAGTGGCTAGGGGTTACGCGGGCCCAATTGGAAAGAACGAGCGTCGGGTTGACGTACCCAGGCCTCAGACGATCGAACCGTCGACGAAGCACCAACGCCAGCTTTCCCCCGGCTCGAAGGTGCGCATCACCGCGTGCCCGGTCTCCTTGAAGTGTCCCGTCGCGTGCTGGAACGGCGACGAGTCGCAGCACCCGACGTGTCCGCACACCAGGCAGAGCCGGAGCTGTACGGGGTGGCTGCCGGCGGCGAGGCACTCCGGGCACGTTTCGCTCAGCGGCGCGGGCTCGGGGTGGGGCAGCGCGCTGACGTGCGGACACTCGTTCATGATGGCCAGGTTACGACGGTCGAGCGGTGGGTGGAGGGCCTTGCCATGGACGTACTGCCCCTGGTGGCGCTGATCGCGGCGAGCGCCGCCGTCGCCGGTGCCGCGCGGCGCACCCCGGTGCCCGCGCCCCTCCTGCTGGTGGGCGCGGGACTGATCGCCGCGTACGTCCCCGGGGTGCCGGACTACCACCTCGACCCCCATGTCGTGCTGCCCCTGGTGCTGCCGCCGCTGCTCCACACGGCCGCCCTGGAGAGCTCGTATCTGGACCTGCGGGCCAACGTACGGCCCGTCGCGCTCCTGTCGGTCGGTTACGTTCTGTTCGCAACGGTGGTCGTCGGCTGGCTCGCGTATCTGCTGATCCCCGATCTTCCGTTGACCGCGGCGCTCGTCCTGGGGGCGGTGATCGCGCCGCCGGACGCCGTCGCCGCCACCGCCGTGGCGCGCCGTGTGGGGCTGCCGTCCCGCATCACCACGATCCTCCAGGGCGAGTCCCTGGTGAACGACGCGACCGCGATCACCGCCTACAAGGTGGCCCTCGCCGCGGCCGTCGGCGAGGGCGCGAGCTGGGCGGGCGGCATCGGCGAGTTCCTGGTGGCGGCGCTCGGCGGCATCGGGGTCGGCCTGCTCCTCATGGTGCCGATCCACTGGCTGCGCACCCGTCTGAAGGAAGCGCTCCTGCAGAACACGCTCTCACTGCTGATCCCCTTCGTGGCGTACGCCGTCGCGGAACAGGTGCACGCCTCCGGGGTGCTCGCGGTGGTCGTGGTGGCCCTCTACCTGGGGCACCGCTCCTGGCAGGTCGACTTCGAGACGCGGCTCCAGGAGGCCGCGGTGTGGCGGGTCGTCGGCTTCCTCCTGGAGTCCGCGGTGTTCGCCCTGATCGGGCTCCAGCTCCCCGTCGTCCTGGAGGACCTCGGCGAGTACAGCGTGGGACAGGCCGTCTGGTACGCGCTGGCGGTCTTCGTCCTGGTCGTGGTGGTGCGGTTCGTGTGGTCCTACCCGGCGACGTACGTGCCGCGTCTGCTGTCGGCGCGGATCAGGGAGCGCGAGAGCGACACGGACTGGCGGCGGCCGCTCGTCGTGAGCTGGGCGGGCATGCGGGGCGTCGTGTCGCTGGCCATCGCCTTCTCCATCCCGCTCGCCCTGGACGACGGGGCTCCCTTCCCGGCCCGCAACCTGGTGCTGTTCCTGACCTTCACGACCGTCATCGGCACCCTGGTGGTGCAGGGGCTCTCGCTGCCCTGGCTCATCCGGGTCCTCCGGCTGCCCGGTCCCGACGCGCGGCAGCAGACGCTCGCCGAGGCGCAGGCGCAGAACGCCGCCTCGCAGGCCGCCGAGGCCCGCCTGGACGAGTTGATGGCGGACGAGCGCAACTGTCTGCCAGGGCCCCTCCAGGACCGGCTGCGCACGGTTCTGGAGCGCCGCCGCAACTCCGTGTGGGAGCGGCTCGGCCAGCCGAACCCGGTGACCGGCGAGTCCGCCGACGACACCTACCGCAGGCTCACGCGCGAGGCCATCGCCGCGGAGCGCGAGGTGTTCGTACGGCTGCGGGACGAGCGCCGCATCGACGACGAGCTGCTGCGGACGCTGCTGCGGAAGCTGGACCTGGAGGAGGCCGCGGCCTACCGGGAGGTCGAGGAGTGAGCCGGCCCCGGGGCGGGCGGCATGCCGGTGACCACGGCTGTGACGGTGGTCCCGGGGGCGAAGGCGCCCTCTACGGAGAGGGCCGTCAGCGCGTGCAGCAGCTTCGCCACGTAGATCCGCTCCACGGGGATGCCGTGCCGGTCCTCGAAGTCGTCGGCGAAGACGGTGAGCTCGTCGGTGGTGCGGGCGTAGCCGCCGCAGTGGAAGCGGTCGTCCAGGCTCCAGTTGGCGGTGGGCGAGCCGAGGGCGGTGTGCTGGAGCCGGCGTATCTCCTCGCCGAGGAAGCCGCCCTTGAGCACGGGTATGCCGAGCGCGCGCTGGCCCGGGGCGAGGCCCGCGGCCAGGCCCGCGAGGGTGCCGCCGGTGCCGCAGGCCACGGCGGCGACATCGGTGCGCTCGCGCAGCTCCTCGCCCAGGGCCGCGCAGCCGCGCACGGCGAGGGCGTTGCTGCCGCCCTCGGGGATGACGTACGCCTCCTGGGCTGCGGTGTCGCACTGGAGGGCGGCCAGGACGGCGGGGTCGTGCTTGCGGCGGTAGGTCGACCTGTCGACGAAGTGCAGCCGCATGCCGTCGGCCTCGCACCGGGCCAGTGACGGGTTGAGGGGCCGTCCGGCGAGTTCGTCGCCGCGCACGATGCCGACGGTGGCGAAACCGAGGAGGCGGCCGGCGGCCGCGGTGGCCCGCAGGTGGTTGGAGTAGGCACCGCCGAAGGTCAGCAGGGTGTCGTGGCCCGACGCCCGCGCCCGCTCCAGGTTCAGGACGAGCTTGCGGTACTTGTTGCCCGGCAGCGCCGGGTGGATCAGGTCGTCGCGCTTGAGGAGGAGGCGGACGCCGTGCGCCGAGAAGCGCGGGTCCGCGACCGGCTGGAGGGGCGTGGGGAGCCGGGGGACGAGGGCGGGCGGGGTGCGGGACACCCCGCCATTGTCCTCCTCGGGGGTAGCTCCAGCGGTTCCCGTCCCGCGGCGAGGACGGCGTCAGCCGCTTGTGATCCGTGCCGGGCGGGCGTCCCGGCCGCCCGCGTCCCCGCGAGGGCCACGCCGACCGCCGGCGTCGTGCCGAGCGGTCACACCGGCCGTTCACGGTCGTGCCGGGCGCTCACGCCAGGCGCCGGCGTCCCTGTGAGACGGTCGCGCGGCCGCTCGTGGGCCGCCGTGCGGCTACTTCAGCCGCTCGTGGACGCGGTCCCGCATGGCGTTCATCGTGAAGCCCTTGGGGTCTATCTTCCCGGGCTGCCACTCCAGGTGGCCGATGACCGAGCGGGCCGTCCACTCGTGGTGGCGGCAGACCGCCGCGGAGACCCTCGCGATGGCGTCCATCTGGGCGGGTGTCCAGGGGTCCTCACCGTCGCCGAGGTTCTCGCACTCGAAACCGTAGAAGTGGCGGTTGCCGTCGGTGTTGGCCTCGTTGTCCGGCGGCAGGGCCTTCTCGGCGATGACGGCGCGCAGCACGTCGTCGTCGCCGAGGCCCGCGTGGTTGGCGCGGCCGTAGCCGACCAGGTGGACACGGCCGTCCTTGGTGATGACACCGTGGCACAGCGGACCGGGCAGGCCTTGGTAGCCCTCGCGGCAGATGCGCACGGTCTTCTCGGCGCCGGACGTCACCGTGTGGTGGATCATCACGCCGTGGACGGGGCCCCAGGGCCCTTTGTGGTTGCGATTGTGAGTGCGCCAGTCTCCGACTTCGACAATCGTGACGCCTTCGTCCTGTAACACGTCCAGGAATCTGTTCGCGGACATGGGTGGGGCCATGGCCGCCTCCTTCGGGGCGCGACGGCCGCCGGTCGCGAGCCGCCTCGTACGGTGGTTGATACCGGAAACACAAGGGCGTGAACCATGTGTCCGGCGGCCGTTCGGGCCCCTGTGCGAGCTGTTCCGGTCAGCCCCGTGAGGGCGGTCCGAAGGGGTGCTCCACAGGGGTGGCCGATCCCGGAGGGGTGGTCCCGAAGGTGCTGGAGCGGCGTGTGGCCGGCGCGGCTCAGCCCCGCAGGAAGCCGTCGCCGTGCGTCGCGATGTGGGCCTCCAGGGCGGAGAGTGCCTGCTGCGTGGCGTCGGGGGTGCCGCTGCCGCGGCGCTCGGCGTAATACGCCGCGCCGAGCTGTTTCAGCAGGTCGTTGCCCGCGCGCTGCGCCTGGACCTCGTCCAGCTTCTGCTTGCCCTGGTTGAGACCCTGCTGCACTTGCTCTCGTGCGCGGTCGAGGAAGCCTGCCATGTCGCTTTCTCCTGACGGTTGGTGCGGATGGTGCACGCGCCGCGTTCGAGTACTCCAACGTGCGCGCGGATCTTGCGGTTCCCGCAGGCCGCACCGGTGCGGCCCGCGAGCGTGTCGGACGGGACCCCGGGGCGCGGTGATGTCAACAGCGCACCCCGGTGGGTTGGCCGGAATTGCTTGCCTCATTTGCTCCAGGGAGCGGCATCCGGCTCGTGCGGCCACGCACTGTCCACTGCTCCCAGTCCTCCCGGTCCGCCCAGCGCTCCATCGGTCCCCGCCCGTACGCGGGAGCCTCGACGGCACCCACCGGTCCCCGGGGGTGCTCGTCCACCGAGCGCATCAGGGACCTGCCACGGGCACATCCGGAGGCGAGCCGAACGAGTGGTGCGCCCCGCGCGTCGAGAGTTCTCGGGGCCTGATGCCGGAGCTTTACGCGCCGTGAACCGACTTTGGACGAACGTACGAGGGAACGGGCCTGGTAGCGGCAGTCCTGCCCCGTACGCCCTGATCCATTCCCGCTCATTTGTGTAATGGCGCCCGTACACACCGTGCTGGAAGGGTGGCGAACGCAGCTCGGCAGATGATCTGGGAGGGCGTTGTCCATGTCGGTAGGCGAAGAGACCCGTACGGACGAAGGCAGGCCGCGGCAGAGCCTCGGGACCTCTGCCGCGCGGAACCTGGCCACCACCACCAAGTCCGTGCCGCAGATGCAGGAGATCAGCTCCCGCTGGCTGCTGCGCATGCTGCCCTGGGTGCAGGTGCAGGGTGGTACGTACCGGGTGAACCGCAGGCTGAGCTACTCGGTCGGCGACGGGCGCGTCACGTTCGTGAAGACCGGGGACCGCGTCGAGGTCATCCCCGCCGAGCTCGGCGAGCTGCCGGTGCTGCGGGACTTCGAGGACCAGGAGGTCCTGGAGGAGCTGGCGCGGCGGTGCCAGCAGCGCGAGTTCGACGCGGGTTCGGTGCTGGTGTCCTTCGGCAGCCCCGCGGACGAGGTGTTCCTGCTCGCCCACGGCCGCGCCGAGCAGATCGGCACCGGCCCCTACGGCGACGACACGGTCCTCGGCACCCACGCCGACGGCGCGTACTTCGGCGAGCAGGCCCTGATCGACCCGGACACCATCTGGGAGTACAGCGTCCGCGCGGTGACCGCGTGCACGGTCCTCACGCTGGCGCGCCAGGACCTGGAGCAGGTCGCGGAGCGCTCGGATTCCCTGCGCGCCCACCTCCAGAGCCTGCGGTCCATCCCGTCCCAGCGCACCAACGACTACGGAGAGGCGGCCATCGACCTCTCCGCGGGCCACAGCGGCGAACCGGTGCTCCCCGGGACGTACGTGGATTACGAGGCGAGGCCGCGCGAGTACGAACTGAGCGTCGCCCAGACCGTGCTGCGCATCCACACGCGCGTGGCGGACCTCTACAACCAGCCGATGAACCAGACCGAGCAGCAACTGCGGCTCACGGTCGAGGCGTTGAAGGAACGCCAGGAGCACGAGCTCATCAACAACCGCGAGTTCGGCCTGCTCCACAACTGCGAGTACGACCAGCGGCTCCAGCCGCACGACGGCGTGCCGAGCCCGGACGACCTGGACGAGCTGCTCAGCCGCCGGCGCGGCTCGAAGCTGTTCCTCGCCCACCCGCGCGCGATCGCCGCGTTCGGCCGCGAGTGCAACAAGCGCGGGCTCGTCCCGGAGACCGTCGACGTGTCCGGCCACCGCATCCCCACCTGGCGCGGCGTGCCGATCTTCCCGTGCAACAAGATCCCGGTGAGCGACACGCGCACCACCTCGATCATCTGCATGCGTACCGGTGAGGAGGAGCAGGGCGTCGTCGGGCTGCACCAGGCGGGCATCCCGGACGAGATCGAGCCGAGCCTCTCCGTGCGCTTCATGGGCATCAGTGAGCAGGCGATCATCTCGTACCTGGTGTCGACGTACTACTCGGCCGCCGTCCTGGTCCCGGACGCGCTCGGGGTCCTCGAGAACGTCGAGATCGGCCGCTGGAGGTGAGGCGCCGCCCGTGTCCGTGGCCCCGGCGCCGCCCGTGCCCCTTGCAGCGGCGCCGGACGCCCCTGTGCCGTACGCGCCCGGGCGCCGAGGACCGGCCGCCGTCCGCCTCCACGCCGGAGTGAGTCCATGACGGACACCGCGGACGTGACGGAACGCGCACGGGCGCCCGGGGGCCACGATCCCCCGGAGGGGCACGAGGCCGCCGAGATGCTGGCATCGGCACGCCGCCGCGTCGGCCCGGAGCTGCGCACGGCCGTCGCGTCGCTGCCGGAGGCGTTACGCCGCGTCGCGCTCCCGAGCCTCGGCTGGGGGCACGCGGACGGCACGCCCACCCTCGGCGGGGCGGGCGCGGCGGCCGGGCCCGCGCTCGTGCTGGCCGCGGTGCGGGCGCTCGGCGGCGACCCGGGTGCCGCCGCGCGGGCGGCCGCCGCCGTGGAGCTGACGCACGGCCGCACCCGGCTCCACGACGGCGTCCTGGACCGGGCCACCGCACGCGGGGGCCGACCGGGCGACGCGGTGCCCGGCGAGGTCGACGTGATCCTCGCGGGGGACGCCCTCCAGGCCGTGGCGCAGCGGCTCCTGGCCGAGGATCCGCACCCGGGGGCCCCGGCTGCCGCCGTCCGCCTGGCCGCCTGCGTCGTCGAGCTGTGCGCGGCACGGCACGCGGAGCGCGTCCTGGAGGGGCGCCGTTGCGCCGAGGTCTCGGCGGCGGAGTGGATCGCGGTGGCGGAGGCCGGGGCGGGGGCGCTTCTCGGTTGCGCGTGCGCGATCGGCGCCGTGTACGCGGGCGCGGGGCCGGAGGTGGCCGACGCGCTCGACGGGTTCGGGCGGCAGGCCGGACTCGCGTTCCGCCTCATCGACGACGTGATCGGGATCTGGGGGGATCCCGCACGGACCGGTGGGCCCGCGCGGGCGGTCCTGGCGGCGCCCAGGAAGCCGCTGCCGGTGGTCGCCGCGCTGGCCTCCGGCACGCCGGACGGAGCGGCGCTGGTCGGGCTGTACGACCGCGGGCCCGGCGAGCGCGACCCGGAGCGGGTGGCCCGCGCGGTGGAGCGGGCCGGCGGACGGGACTGGGCGCAGACACAGGCGGCCGACCGCATGTCCCGGGCGCTGGGAGAGCTCGCCCGCGCGGTACCGGACCCGGAGCGGGCGGGAGGGCTGCTGGCGCTCGTGGAGTTCCTGACGCGCCGGCCCTGCTGACGCCTGCCGACAACCGGCCCGAGGGGGGTGCCGGATGTGCGGGGTGCGTGTGAGGGGTGGGCGTCCGCGGGTGGGTGGAGTCGGGTGGGTGGAGACGGGTGGGGACGGGGGCTGGGTCGGCCATGCGCGCGGCGATGGCAGGCGGTCCGGTACGTACGCGGTGACGGGCGGCCTCGCCCGTCACCGTGGGGCCGCAGCCGCAGCCGCAGCCGCTGCTGCCGCCGTCGTCGTCGTACGGGCACCCCCACGGCAGGGGGGTGCCCGGGCGCCTCCGTTCGTGCCAGGTGCCCCGCCGCCCTCACGTGCGTACCGGCTGCCGCCCGGACTGATGCGTACCGGATGCCGCCCGCCACCGCGTGCGTACGTACGGCACGCGGCCGAAACTCGCGCGCACACGCGTCACGCCGTCGCCCCGCATACGCGCGCCCGCCACACCGTCGCCCCGTGCGAAACGATCACCTAGGCTGCAAACGGCAGTGACGGGGGAGGAGTTCGGGGTTCACGGAGAAGGGGTGGGGACATGGGTGTGGTGGTGCGGAGAGCTACCGAGGGGGACAGGGCGGACATCGTTCGCCTGATGGACGAGGCGTTCCGGCGGGACCCGGTGAGCAGTTGGGTGTTCCCGGACGAGGACCGGCGCGAGCGTCGGCACGGTGCGCTGATGAGCGCCTTCCTCGACCTCGCGTTCGCGGAGGGGTACGTGGACATCGCCGAGGACGGTTCGGCGGTGGCGCTGTGGTGGTCGGTGCCCGCGGGCGCGGGGCACGAGGATGCCGGTTCCGCGGCGGACGGGCCCGCCCAACTGCGCGAGGCCGTCGACCCGGACAACGAACGGGTGGAGGTCATCGGCCAGTTGACGTCCGGCATCCACCCGACGGACCGGGCGCACCAGTATCTGCACATGATCGCCGTACGGCCCGAGCGGCAGGGCCAGGGGATCGGCACGGCGCTCATCACCTCCGTCCTCGACCGGTGCGACCGCGAGGGGCTGCACGCCTACCTGGAGGCGAGCAGCCCCCGCAGCCGTG
This sequence comes from Streptomyces longispororuber, assembly GCF_014656095.1. Classification (GTDB taxonomy): domain Bacteria; phylum Actinomycetota; class Actinomycetes; order Streptomycetales; family Streptomycetaceae; genus Streptomyces; species Streptomyces longispororuber. The sequence continues at coordinate 6,027 of NZ_BNBT01000137.1, read as the reverse complement.
AGCTGTATCTGCGCCTCGGGTTCGCCGACCTGGGGCAAGCCCTGGCCCTGCCGGACGGGCCGACGATGTGGCCCATGTGGCGCGAGCCGCGACTTTTCTGAGCCTGGCAAACCTTCCGACCTGCGAAAACACGCGAGTGAGGGAAACAGGGCGCCGTAACCTTGAAACCACTGCGGATGGAGCACTATAAATGCAGTACTTCATCCGGCGTGCTCGCGTGCTGACGGTGCTCGCAGCGCTCGTGTGCGTGCGGCGCGGGTGTGTGCCGGATGCCTGTGGACAGCAGTGAAAAAGGGGACACATTGCGCAAGCTCACGTACTTCGTCGCCGTTTCGATCGACGGGTTCATCGGGGACCCGAGCGGCGACGCCACCTCCTACATGCGGTTCGTGGACGACGAGTTCCTGGCGTTCCTCAAGGCGGAGTACCCGGAGACGCTTCCCGCCGCCGGGCGCCGGGCTCTCGGCTTCGACGACCTGCCGAACCAGAAGTTCGACACCGTCATCCAAGGCATGAACAGCTACCGGCTCGGCCTGGACGAGGGGATCACGAGCCCGTACGCCCACCTCCGGGAGTACGTCGCCACGCGCAGCCTCGGCACCGCGCCCGACCCGAACGTCCAGCTCATCGCGGACGACCTCGTCGGCAAGGTGCGCGAGCTCAAGGCGGAGGACAGCCCGCTGGACATCTGGCTGTGCGGGGGCGCCCAGGTCGCGGGCCAGCTACGCGACGAGGTCGACGAGCTCGTGGTCAAGACCTACCCGGTGCTGCTCGGCTCCGGTATGCCGATGTTCGCGGGCGTGGAGCCCGCCGTCAGCGACTTCGCGCTGACGTCGTCGCGGGTCTTCGGCAACGGTCTCGTCGTACGCCATTACGTGCGGCAGTCCGCAAACGGGTGACCGCCAGGCTGTGCGGCCCCCTCGTATCGCCATACCCTGGGTGTATGGGCAGTGAAGAAGGCCGGTTCGCTTCCCGTTCGCAGGACGGACACACGTGCCCGAGCTGCGGACGTCCGGTCGCTACGGCCGTCAAACGACGCAAGGTGCTGGGAGCGTACGTCCCCGTCTGGGGCCCCGCTCCCTGCCACAACCCCGCCTGTGACGCGCGCGCCACCGAGGAACCCGAGGAGGTCAGGGTCCGGCGTGCCCGCAGGAGCAGGCGCCGCGGGGCCCACCAGAAGGGCCGTCCGCCGACGGCCGGACCGGCGCCGGCCGACACGAAGTCCGTGACGGACGTCCAGCCGGACCCCGGCGCCTGACCGCGGGCGGGCACCGGCCCGGCGCCGATTGTCAGTGGGTGCCGATATGGTCCCCGACATGAAGGCGACGTGGGGGACGCAGTGGGCCGCCGCACCGGCGGCCGTCGCGGTGGCAGTGCTCAGGAAGCACTCCAGGGGGCGCCTGATCACACGGGAAGAGGACCACGTGCTGTACGGCGGGGCGCTCGCGGAGGGGGCTTCAAGGTCAAGGGTCGTACCGTGCCGAAAGGCGGCTGCCACTTCAGGAGCTCCCGTCGGTTGCGCGCCGACGTCAAGGACGAACAGCACATGAATGGCTACGTCATGGAGCGCCGCGCCGCCCTCGACGAGGCCGTCGCGAAGAACCCGCGGATGCGCCGTGCACTGGACACGTGGGCGGACTGTGTCGTCGAGAAGGGCTTCAAGCGGTACGCGAGCCCGGAGGCGGCCTTCCGGGACAAGGCCTGGGGGCGCGGCGGCGACGGCCGGACCACGCGTACGCGCCGCGAGCGGGACACCGCCGTGGCCGACATCGAGTGCAAGCGCGAGCACAACACGGCAGGCGTGTGGTGGGCCATCGCCGCCGAGAAGCAGCGGCGTGACATATCCCGGCGCCAGGCCTCCTACGACGCCGTGCGCGCGGACCTGGACCGGGTGCGGGCGGCGGTGCGCCGGGCGCTCGGCGAGTAGCTGGGGCCGCTCCGGGCCGCCCGTCGGCAGGCGGTCGTGTGCCTCAGCCGGGTCGGCGGGTGGCCCGGTGCCGGGCCACCGCGTCGTTGTTGGCGCAGCGCACCGAGCAGTACGCGCGCCGGCCCGCGCGGGAGGTGTCCACGAAGACGCGACCGCAGGGCGTACGGGCGCAGCGGCCCAGGCGGCGCGCGTCGGCGTGGCACACGATGGAGGCGAGCCCGGCCGCCGTCAGGGCCCGGACGTGGGCGGCCGCGTCGGAGCCGGGCGCGCTGTAGTGGAAGTGCGGGGTGCCGTCGTGCAGGGCGATACGGGGGCGGCTGGACGCCTCGTCGAGCAGGGCGTTGAGGCGCGCGCAGCGCTCCGCGAGGTCCTGCGGGCCGAAGCAGGGGGCGAGGCGGTGGGCCCAGGCGCGGACGTCCCGCTGCTGGGCCGGGGTGAGGGCGTGGTCCACGATGCCGCGGGCGGCGAGCAGGGCAGACGGGTCGGACGGGCCTGTCCGCTGTTCCGGACCTGTCTGTTGTTGCGGCCCTGTCTGTCGTCCGGGGTCTGGCCGCTGCTCCGCGTCCGGCCCTTGCCCCGTGTCCGTCTCCTGTTCCGTATGCAGCTCCTGCCCCGTGTCCGACTGCTGCTTCGTGCCTGGGGCCCGGTTGGGGCCAGGCTCCCGCGCGTACGCGTTCACCAGGTCCGCGGCGAGCAGGGCCGCCTCGCCCCCGTAATGGTTGAATTGCATAAGGGCATGACATCACGCTGGGCCCATGGGGAACACACGCGCCGCGCGCGGCGCCCTCGTCATGGTGTTCGCGCAGGTCGTCAGCCTCCAGGCCGGTGCCGCGGTCGCCAAGGGCGCCTACGCGCACGTCAGCCCGACCGCTCTCGCCGGGATGCGCCTCGGCTTCGCGGCGCTCGTGCTGTGGTGCGTGGTGCGGCCGCGGCTCGCGCTGCTCACGGCCGCGCGGTGGCGGGCCGCCGCCGGGTTCGGCGTGGTGCTCGCCGCCATGAACACGGCCTACTTCCAGGCCATCGGCCACCTGCCGCTGGGGGTCGCCGCCACCCTGGAACTCCTCGGGCCGCTCACGCTCGCCCTCGCGCTGTCCCGCAGCCTCGCGCAGCTCTGCGCCGGGCTGCTCGCCCTCGCCGGGGTGCTGCTGCTCGCCGCGCCGGGCGGGGCGCTGCCGGTCGCGGGCCTGGTGTCCGGCGCGCTCGCCGCGGTCTGCCGGGCCGCGTACGTGGTGCTCAACCGCCGTGTGGGGCGGCTCTTCCCGGACTGGTCCGGGCTCACCGTGGCGCTCGCCGTCGGGGCGCTGCTGCTCGTACCGGCCGGGGCGGTGACCGACGGCGCGGCCGTCGCCCGGCACCCGGGCGTCCTCGGTACCGGCCTCCTTGTCGCGCTCCTCTCGTCCCTGATCCCGTACTGCCTGGACCTGCTCGCGCTTCGCCGCGTGGGCGTCCGGGCCTTCGGGGTCCTGCTGGCGCTCGGGCCCGCGGTGGGCGCGGCGGTCGGCTTCGCGGCACTGGGGGAGCGGTTGAGCGGGGCGCAGTGCGGAGCGGTGGGGCTCGTGGTGGCGGCGTGCGCGTGGGCGGTGTGGTCGGGAAGCGGTGGCTCCGCCCCGGGCCCGGCCGACCGCCCGGCGGAGCAGGGCCATGCTGCCGGTCCGGCGGGGGAGGGCCCTGCCGGTCCGGCGGGGGAGGGCCCTGCCGGTCCCCGGGGGTGCCGTGTGCATGATGGGCCCATGACCCGAACCCGAGGTTCCGCCCGGTGACCGACGCGCCTCTGACCCCGGAGCTGCCTTCGGTGACCGACACATCCCCGGCGCCAGAGGTGCCCTCGGTGACCGGCACACCCCCGGCCACGGAGCTGCCCCCGGTGACCGAGGCGCCCCTGACCCCGGCCCGCCCTCCGGTGGCCGACGCACCCCCGCGCCCCCTGCGCGGCGCGGGTCCCGTCCCGGCCGCGCGTCCGCGTCCCTTCGACGCCGTCCTCACCGATCTCGACGGCGTCATCCGCTTCTACGACATGTCCCGGCTCACCGCACTGGAGCGCGCGGCCGGGCTGCCCGAGGGGGCCACCGCCGAGATCGCCTTCGCGCCGGAGACCGACCTGCCGCTGATGCTGGGCCGGATCGGCAAGGAGGAGTGGGTGGCGGCGATCGCCTCCGGGCTCGCCGAACACCGGCGGCTCGACCCGGCGCGCGGCCGTGAACTCGGGCTCGCGCTCGCCGAGTCGGGGTTCCGGGCGGACGGGACGGTCGTCGAGCTGCTGGGCCGCGCCCGGGCGCACGTACCGGTGTCGATCGTCACCAACGCCACGCCGTGGCTGGACGACGACCTGGCGCGGCTCGGCCTCACCGGCCTCGTGGACGACGTGGTCGGCAGCGCCGCGCTCGGCCTGGTCAAGCCCGACCGCCGTATCTACGAGCTGGCCGCCGAACGCGTGGGCGCGGCCGTCAGCCGCTGTCTGTTCGTGGACGACCGCCAGGAGAACGTGGACGCGGCGGTCGCCCTCGGCATGACGGGCGTGCTGTACCGGCGGCCGGACGACCTGCGCGCGGCCTTGGCACCGCTGTTCGCCTGACGCTCGGGGAAGCCCGTCTCGCTCCTACGCCCGCCCGCCCGCGCGGGCACGGGGCGCCTGGCCCTCGCCCTCCCCGGCGCGATCGCCCTCCCCGGCGCGGCTGCCCTCGCGCGCAGGGGCCGCCCCCGGCACCTCGCGCACAGGGGCGGCCCGGCCCCCACCCCGTGTCCCGCTTCCACCCCCGTCCGGCCGTCACCAGGCCTGCTCTCCCTGACCCACAGCCCCCAGGGGGCCGCCGCCCGCGCTGCCCGCCCCGACCGGGGGGACGGGAGCGGGAGGTGCGCCCGGAGGCCCGAAAGAATTCCGCGTGCGCTCGATCATGTGTCCGTCCGTCCTCCGAGCCGCCGTCGCGCCCGTCCTCCAGGTCCCTGCCGGTCAGGGATCGATGGCCCCAGTCGCGCAGGGGCCGATACCGTGGGCGTACCGCTGCGTGATCTTCTGTTCGACACCGCCGCGAGGCGGTCGGCGCGCCGTTGTCCCCGGCGCGTCACTGCTGTGACGGATCGCGACGAAGGAATGTGACACATGGACGGAAGGCAGCTTCTTGCGGAGCGCTTCGAGGAGCACCGGCCGCACCTGAGGGCGGTCGCCTACCGCATGCTCGGGTCCCTGAGCGAGGCCGAGGACGCCGTTCAGGAGACCTGGCTCAAGCTCAGCCGCTCCGACACCGACGGCGTGCGGAACCTGGGCGGCTGGCTGACGACCGTCACCGGCCGCGTCTGCCTGGACCTGCTGCGCTCGCGTCGGCAGCGCGGCGAGCTCTCCCTCGACGTACCCGAGACGTACGTGCCCGACCCGCGGATCAGCCCCCTGCCGGGCCGCGGGGAGGCGGCGGACCCGGAGGAGGAGGCGCTGCGCGCCGACTCGGTGGGGCTCGCGATGCTGGTGGTGCTCGACACGCTGAGCCCCGCCGAACGGCTCGCGTTCGTCCTGCACGACATGTTCGCCGTGCCGTTCGAGGACATCGCGCCCATCGTGGAGCGGGCCCCGGCCGCGACCCGGCAGCTCGCGAGCCGCGCCCGCCGCCGGGTGCGGGAGGCGGCGCCCGCACCCGACCCGGACCGGGCCAAGCAGCGCGAGGTCGTCGAGGCGTTCCTCGCGGCGGCGCGCGGCGGCGACTTCGACGCGCTGCTCGAACTCCTCGACCCGGACGTGGTGCTGCGGGCGGACGGCGGCGACGCCACCGGCCTGTCCAGGATCGTGCGCGGGTCCCAGGCCGTCGTGGCGGGGGCGCGCTCCTTCGCCACGGTCGCGCTGTCGACGCACCTGGTGCTGGTCAACGGCCGCGTGGGCCAGCTCTCGGTCCTCGACGGGAAGCCGTTCTCCGTCGGCGAGTTCACCGTGCGCGACGGCCGGATCGTCGAGGTCACCATCCTGGCGGACCGGGACCGGCTCGCCGCGCTCGTGGACGCCTCGACGATCGCGGCCGTCACGGGCGGCAGCGAGCCGACCGGCTGACCGGGCCGGACCGAGAGCGCCCGCCGCCCCGGCCCCGCCGCCCCGCGCCCCCGGTCCCCGGCCGCGTCCC
>NZ_BNBT01000136.1 GCF_014656095.1 Streptomyces longispororuber | reverse complement strand
GGCGGGCCGGGCGGGGGGCGGCAGGGGCTCGCCGCGCAGCAGGGCCAGGAGGGCGTCGGGGGTGGGGCGGTCCTCGGGGCGCTTGGCGAGGCACCGGGCGACGAAGGGGCGCAGCGCGTCCGGTACGCCCGTGAGGTCGGGGTCCTCCTTCACGACGCGCGTGGCCGTCTCGTACGGGGAGGCGTCGTCGAAGGGGCCGCGCCCCGTGGCCGCGTGGACCAGGACCGAGCCGAGGGAGAAGACGTCGGAGGCGGGGCCCACGTCCCGGGGGGCGGTGAGCTGCTCGGGGGACATGTAGGGCGGGGTGCCCATGACGCGGCCGGTCTGGGTGAGGGGGTCGCCGGCCGCGGTCCCGGCGGCGCGGGACACGCCGAAGTCGATGACCCGGGGGCCGTCCTCGGCCAGCATCACGTTGGCCGGTTTCAGGTCGCGGTGGACCACGCCGGCGCGGTGTATGTCGCGCAGGGCCTCGGTGAGGCCCGCGGCGAGCTCCGGCAGCCGGTCCGGGGGCAGCGGGCCGTGGCGGCGTACGTACGCGCCCAGGTCCTCGCCCGGGATGTACAGCGTGGCCATCCAGGGGCTCGGGGCATCGGCGTCGGCGTCCACGACGGGGGCCGTGAACGCGCCGCTCACCCGCCGGGCGGCCGCCACCTCGCGGCGGAACCGGGTGCGGAATTCCGGGTCGTCGGCGTACTGCGCGTGCACGACCTTGACCGCGAGGCGCCGCCCGGACGGGGAGCGCGCGAGATAGACGACGCCCATCCCTCCCGAACCGAGGCGGCCCTCGACGGGATAGCCGCCCACCACCTCCGGATCGGTTTCCCGCAACGGCACCGCTCCCCCGCCTCCCACCGCTGCCGTGACGGGCGGCCGGACGCCCGATCACCGCTGATACGTCCGGATCGGACCGGATCAGAACTGTATGTCGCCGATGGTCTCCGCCAAGGAGTTGAGGAGCTCCTGGATGTCGTCGGCCATTCCCGTCGAGGCGAGGGTGAAGCCGAATGTCGCGGCGACGATGGCGGGCCAGACCTTGATGTTTCCCTGACGCACCATCATGACAAGAACGATCGCCAACAGCAGTACCACTGACAGCGAAATGGCCACACTGATCACACCCTAGGTCGGTCGCTCTCCCGCCCGGGGGGTACGGCCCCGCACTCCCCCGCCAGGAACCATCGTGCCACCAACAGGCCCGCGCTATGCGGCCGGTGACACATCGTCGGCCACGGCTTGACCAGTGACGCACCCGCCCCGGACGTGCCGGGGGGCGTCCGGTGCGGGCGCCGCGGGGCCCCCGCGGACATCCGCACGACAATTCGACGGTTCCCCTCCCGGGCGAATTCGACGTGATCGTTTCCATGGCCAGGCATCGTTTCCTCACTCCTGCGCCGCGTTATCCGCACAAACGGTTCACAGGAATGCGCAGAACCACCGAGAACACATCGACCGGAAGACCCATAACCGCCACGCACCAATCAACCGGACATTCCACCGGAGTCGCCCCCGGGCGTTATGCACGATTTAAGCGGTACGAGCTATGACGTTTCGGACAGTTATCCGGCCGATCGACGGGGTAGGCGCAGCGCGAATGCGGGAATCCGGCGCGCCGACGGGCCGGAGGCGCGCGCGAAAGAGCCGAACCCACCGGACGCGTTGCCGGGACACGCCCCGACGCAATGCCGCGTTATTGAGAGGACGAATGAGAACGGCGTTTTACGGGAAGACCGGCCCGACGCTAGGGTGCCCCAGATGTCCCACGCTGCCATGACCCCCGCAGGCGCCGTGCGGTCCCGGATCGTCTCACCGAGTTCATGGTGGGAGGGCCTGTGACGCACTCCGTGCAGCCGCACGGCCGGCACCGGGCGCCCCTGCCCCCCGTCCAGGAAGCACCCGCCACGGCACCCGGCCCGCGCCCGGCCCGCTCCCCCCGACACGCGGTACCCCCGCCCGCCCCCCACGCCCCGCACCCGGCCGCTCCCGCCCGACGCCCCGGCCCCGGCCCCGCGAGCCGCCCCGGCAAGCAGCGCGACGCGTTCTTCGACAACGCCAAGTACCTGGCGATCGTGCTCGTCGCCCTGGGGCACGCCTGGGAGCCGCTGACCGATCACAGCCGCACCGCCGAAGCGCTGTACATGACCGTGTACACCTTCCACATGCCGGCCTTCATCCTCATCTCCGGCTACTTCTCCCGCGGTTTCGACATGCGGCCCGACCGGCTCAAGCGCCTGGTGACCGGCGTCGCCGTGCCGTACATCGTCTTCGAGGTCGCCTACACCTTCTTCAAGCGCTGGGCGGACGACGACCCGTCGCAGCCGATCAGCCTGCTCGACCCCTGGTACCTGACCTGGTTCCTGATCGCCCTGTTCGTGTGGCGTATGACGGTGCCGCTGTGGAAGGTCGTCCGCCGGCCGGTGCCGCTCGCGCTGTGCGTGGCCGTGCTGGCCGTCACCTCCCCCGACATCGGCGACGACCTGGACCTCCAACGGGTCCTGCAGTTCCTGCCGTTCTTCGTCCTCGGCCTGTTCCTGAGGCCCGAGCACTTCCAGCTCGTACGGCGGCGCGAGGTGCGCCTCCTCGCCGTGCCGGTGTTCGCCTGCGCGGTCGCGCTCGCGTACTGGGCGGCGCCGCGGATGACGTCCGTCTGGTTCTACCGGCGCGACAGCGCCCAGGAGCTGGGCGTGCCCTGGTGGGTCGGCGTCGTGATGACGCTGGCGCTGTTCGGCTGCTCGGTGCTGCTCACCGCCTGCTTCTTCGCGTGGGTGCCGCGGCGCACGATGTGGTTCACCGTGCTCGGCGCGGGGACCCTGTACGGGTATCTGCTGCACGGGTTCCTCGCGAAGGGGTCCCGGTTCTGGGGCTGGTTCGACGACTACGCGTGGCTGCACCGGCCCCTGGGCGAGGTGTTCGTCTCGGTGGTGGCCGCGGTGGTGGTCACGGCGCTGTGTACGCCGCCGGTGCGGCGGGTGTTCCGGTTCGCGATGGAGCCTCGGATGGAGTGGGCCTTCCGGCGGGACGCGGCGGAGCTCGCCCGCGAGCGGGCGGGTTCACCTGGGCGGTAGGCCCACCGGGGCCGAGGCCCCCGGCCCCCGCGCGGTTCGGTTTCCCTTCGCACAGCCCCAGGTGCGCAGTTGCTCGGCACCTGGGGCTGTGCCCACCCTCCCCCAAGCTCTCGGCTGCGCTCGAGCAGGGGGACCCCCATCGCCATGCGGGACGACTGCCCACAGCGGGGGGGCACGCCCCGCGCCTGCGAGCTGTTGCCCGCAGCAGGGCGGCGTCCACATCTAGGACGTGGTCTTCAACGCTGCTCGGGCCGGGAGGGTGGTGGCTGTGAGGCCCAGGAGGAGGGTTGCGCCTGCGAAGGCCGCGTAGAGGTGGGGTGGGATGTACGGGGGCTCGCCGGTGAGGCCTCGCATCATGGGGACGAGGGTGGCCAGGGCGATGGCCGTGCCGATGAGCACGCCCGCGCCGGTCACGAGGAGGGCCTCCCAGCGGATCATGCGCATCACCTGGCGGCGGGTGGAGCCGATCAGGCGCAGCGTACCGAGCTCGCGGCGGCGGTCGAGGACCGTCATGACCAGGGTGTTGGCGGCGGCGACGGCGGCGAAGCCTCCGAGGACGGCCGCCATGACGCTGTTGGCCCAGGCGTTGACCTCGCGGTCGAGGGACTGGGCGGTGGTGTAGCCGTCCCGGTCGTGGACCGTGCCGAGGGGCGCGAGCGCGGCGGCCGTGCCGCCCTTGGTCCAGATCTCCGTGTCGAGCGCGGCCGTGACGTGCTGCCGTACGGCCGACGCGGGCAGCGTGATCTGGGACAGGCCGAGGCCGCGCTCGTACGTCGCCACGACCGTCGGCCGTGTCCTCGTACCGTCGGGCAGGCGCATGTCGACGCGGTCGCCGGTCTTCAGATGCGCGGAGTCGGCGAGGGTGGCGTCGACGGCGACCTGCCCCTTGCCGAGGGCGAGTCGGCCCGTCTCCACCTTGAGGTCCTGCACCCGGGCGAGGTCACCGGCGGTGCCGGTGACGCCCTGCGCGGTCGCGGACTGGAGCCAGCGGTCGCCGCCGGAGCCCATGGGCAGCAGGACGGACGTCTTCAGCAGGCCGACGGCCGCTTCCACCTCGGGCGTCCGGGCGGCCTCGCGGACGGCGGCCGGGCCGAAGCCGGCCGGGGACGACACGATGTGGTCGGCCGTGATGCCGTCGCGCTGCTGGTCCGCCGCCACCTTCTCCTCGCTGGTGTGCATGAAGACGAGCGTGGAGGCGAAGGCCATGGCCAGCACGATCGGAGTGATCGCGGAGGCCAGCCTGCGGGCGTTCGTACGGGAGTTGGCGGCCGCGAGGGAGGCGGAGGCGCCGGCTCCGCGCAGCGGCAGGCCGAAGAGGGCCGCGCAGCCGCGGGCCACCAGCGGGCCGAGGAGGGCCACCGCCAGCATGAACAGCATGACCACGCCGAGCGCGGCGTTGGCCGCGTCCTCGCCGGTCGCGGTGGCGGCGACCCGGGACAGGACGATGCCGCCGACGACCGCGCCGACGCCGAGCGGGGTGCGGATCCAGCCCACGGGCAGCCGTTCCACGGAGGCCTCGCTGAGGGCCTGGCCGGGCTTGATGCGGGAGGGGCGGCGGGCGGCCAGGTACCCGGCGGCCAGCGCGGTGACGACGGTGGTGGCGGCCGCGATCAGGAGCGGCAGCCAGGAGACGGCGAGGTCGACGGCTTCCGGTACGGCGCCCCGGTCCTTGAGCTGCCCGAACCACCAGCTCGCCAGGGCGATGCCCGGCAGGCAGCCGACGACGCCCGCGAGCGGGGCGACGAGCAGGGTCTCGGTGGCGATGGTGCGGCGCACCTGGCGCGGCGTCGTACCGATGGCGCGCAGCAGCGCGAACTCGCGGGCGCGCTGGCCGACGGAGAGCGCGACGGTGCCGGCCGCGGTGAACACGGCGACCATGGCGGCGATGCCGCCGAAGGACCCGCCGAGGCCGGTGAGCAGCTCCTCGGCCTCGGTGAGCGAGGGGTCCTCGGCGCCGCCGCGGTCGTCGCCCGTGTGCACCTCGGCCTTGTCGCCGAGCGCGTCGGCGACCCGGGAGGCGAGCGCGCCGTCCCGGACGCCGTCCTCGGGCAGGACCGCGATCGCGTCGACCCGGCCCGGGTGCCCGGAGGCGCGGACCGCCTCGGCGTCGGTGAACCAGACGGTGGGCGCGCCCGTGCCGCCGACCGTGCCGGAGACGCGGACGTCCTTCGGCCCGGCGGCGGTGGTGAGCGTGAGGCGGTCGCCGACGCGGGCGCCCGTGCCGGCCACGACGGCCTCGCCCGCGGCGGGCGCGCGGCCCGCCGTGAGCTTCTCGCCGGTGAAGGCGGTGGAGCCCCAGCCGTGCGCGGTCAGCGCCCGGGTGCCGCCCTCGGCCGGGAGCGTGACGGGGAAGGTGACGTCCACGACGGCCTTGCGCGCGCCGGGCACCGCGCCCGCCTTCGCGACCAGGGAGGCGTCGAGGCGGGCCCGGTCCGGGACGGACACGGTGGAGGCGCTGTCGCCGCTGCCGTAGTGGATCCGCTGGTCGGCGGCGGCCACGACGGGGGCGCCCGCGTAGCGCTCGGGCGGCACGGAGGCGCGCAGGCCCGTCTCCAGGAGGATGCCGCACGCGGACACGATCAGCGACGCCATCATCAGCGCGACGAACGTGCCGACGAACGCGGCGGGCTTGAAGCGGACGGCCGCGCGGGCGAGGCCGTTGGGTACGTAGCTCATGCCGCAGCCGCTTCCGTGTACGCGGCGGCGGGCGCGGGCGCGGTGAGCGCCGTCAGCCGCTCCGCGATGCGCGCGGCCGGGGCGCGCTCCAGCCGGTCGACGATCGCGCCGTCGGCGAGGAACAGGGTGCGGTCCGCGTAGGCGGCGGCGTTCGGGTCGTGGGTGACCATCACCACGGTGGCGCCCATCGTGTCCACGGCCCCGCGCAGCAGGCCGAGGACCTCCGCGGCCGTGGTGGTGTCCAGGGCCCCCGTCGGCTCGTCGGCGAACACCACGTCCGGGTCCGTGACCAGGGCGCGGGCGATGGCGACGCGCTGCTGCTGGCCGCCGGAGAGCTGGCCGGGGCGGCGCCTGCCCTTGTCGCCGAGGCCCACGCGGGCCAGTACGTCGGCGGCCTTGCGGCGGTCGGGCCGGTGGCCCGCGAGCCGCATCGGCAGCAGGACGTTCTGCTCGACGGTGAGCGAGGGCAGCAGGTTGAAGGCCTGGAAGACGAAGCCGAGGCGGGTGCGGCGCAGGGCCGTGAGCTTGTTCTCGCTCATGCCGGTGATGTCGGTGCCGCCGAGGCGGACCGTGCCCTCGGTGGGCCGGTCCAGGCCGGCCGCGCACTGCAGGAACGTGGACTTGCCGGAGCCGGAGGGGCCCATCACGGCGGTGAAGCTGCCGCGGGGCAGGGCGAGGTCGATGCCGCGCAGGGCGTGCACGGCGCGGTCGCCCCGGCCGTACTGCCGCCGGACGCCGCGCAGCTCCACCGCCCAGGCGGACCCCTCCCGGCCGGGCCCGGCGGCCTGCCCGCCCCAGTGCTTCTTCCTGCGCAGCCCCATGGCCTGCTGTCCTTCCGTCGTCCTGTACGTGCTTGATGCATCGAACGTACGGATCCGCCCCCGCCCCGAGCCATGAGGCGACCCGGCGGATCAAGGGTGGGGTTTCCCCCACCCGCCCCCACCACCCCGAACCAGGGACCGCCACCCTGCACCGCCGCTCCGCACCTCGTCCTCCCACGCCGGACGGGCTGCGTTCCCCCGCCCACCCGCCCCCGGGGCAGGGCCGCACGGCGGAGGCGGAAGGCCACGAGGCATCGGTGCACGGCAGCCAGCGACGCACCGCGAGCGGCCGGGCGGGGGCTGGGGCGGTTGGTGTGGCGTTACAGGGGGGGACGAAGGGCAGTGCAAGCCGCCAGGCCGGTGCCCGACCGGTGGGTGTGGCGCCACGGGTAGGGGGACGGACGGCCGACGAGGGCAACGCAAGGCACCGGCCCCGCCGGGCCGGGACAGGCCGCCGAGGCCGCACAGGCAGGCGAGTGGGTAGCGGATGGCCGACGACGACGGTGCGAGCCAACGGGGCAGGGCTCGGCCAGGCCGTAGAGGCTGCACGGGCGGGCGGGTGCGTTCCGGACGGCCCACAGCGCGGGGAAGCCGCCAGGCCGGAGCGGAACCGATGGGTGTGGCGCCGCGGGTGGGCGGAGGGCTGACAACGGCGATGCAGTGTGACTGAGCGCCCCCAGGCGGGGAGTTGAGCGTCAGCCGGTCCTCACCGGTGTCCTCGGCTGGTGTGGTGCCGGCGTGTCCTCGTCGCCCTCAGACGGTCGACCACCTGTCGGGCAGCTTCGCGATGGTCCGGGCGGGGCGCAGGCACACGAGGGCCGGCCAGGTCTCTGCCGGTGAGCGACTTGGCTTCGACCGCGGTCCAGTCGGCGCGGCGTACCACGACGACGTGTCCTTCCTCGTGGGCCTGTCCGTCCTTCCAGTCGTCGGGTGGCGCCATCAGGACACGGAGGTCCTTTTCGTTCAGCCACTCCAGTCCGAGGACCTGGCGGCCGAGGTGGTGCTCGATGAGCGACAGCGCGGTGCCGGTCTCCAGGTGGAGGAGCAGAAGCTCTCCCTCGAAGTAGTAGCCGCCGTCGTACGCGCCGGATCCCATGGCGAGCAGGGGGAGGGTCGGGTGGAAGGCCATCGCGTTCACGGGGTGCTGCGAGTGCAGCAGCCAGCGGCGGGCGCGGCCGGCGACGTGGAAGACGCCGACCGTCTTCGCCTGGTCGTACTCGTGCGCGCCGGCCACGGCGACCAGGCCTCTGCGCTTGTCCGCCACGGCCAGGACGGGATCGCCGATCTCGGCGAAGGGATCGTCGGAGCGAGAGCGGTCGGCAGAAGACGAGGTCATGCCGAGGATCGTCGCAAGATCCCCGCTGCAGTGGGTAACGAGGCCCTCTTGCAACCCTGGCCGCCCACGTAACTCAGCTCGCCAACTCAGCGCCTCACTCGCCAACTGAGGCACTCCTTACCTTGTGGCGGGTTGATTCCGGTCCTTCGTACGATCGGGAGACCCCGGGGCCTGGGTGTGGCTTTAGCGCGTTCATGCCGTAGGTGTGGCTTTGACTGATTGGCCGCCCGGCGCCCCGCGACGACACGGCCACTCATTGGGATGAGCGAACCAAGATCACTCCGTAAGGACACGTCGGCGTGGTCGTCTGCAGAGACCGGTCAACCGATCGACGAGGGAGGCTCGGGTGCCCGAGCTCTGGGCGGGGACGGACGCAGGCAAGGCCGCGCATCACTGCACGGTGATCGACACGGCGGGACAAGGGTGCTCTCGCGTCGGATTCCCAACAACGAGCCCTAGCTCCTGGAGCACCACGCCTCCCGTGGCTACCGCGGGGACGGCAAGACGGATGCGAAGGACGCCTACGTCATCGCCGACCAGGCACGGATGCGCCGGGACCTGCGGCCACTGCAGGAATGGGACGAGATCGCGGTGGACCTGAAGACCCTCACCGCCCGCCGCTACGACCTCGCCGCAGACCGCACCCGCGCCATCAACCGCATGCGGGCTCAGCTGCTGGAGTACTCCCCCGCCCTAGAGCGGGCGTTCGACTACGCCGCTTCCAAGGGTGCTCTCATCCTGCTGACCGGCCACCAGTCGCCGGCTGCCCTGCGCCGGATCGGGGCGACCGGCTGGCGATCTAGTCCAAGAACCGCAAAGTACGCGGAACCCGCCCAGGCAGACGCCGCCGTCGCTGCGGCACAGGCCCAGCACACAGCCGTCGCCGGGGAGGCAGCGGCCGCCGAGGTGGTCTGCACCCTAGCCAAGGCAGTGCTGGCGCTCGACGAGGAGATCGCGGTCGTCGACCGGAAGATCGCGGCCGCTTCCGTGAACATCGCGATGCGGAAGTGATCACCAGCATGCCCGGAATGGGCCCATTGCTGAGGGCGGAGTTCATCGCCTGCACCGGCGGGGACATTGGACGCCTCACCGGAGTCACCGGTCTCGCACCGGTTCCGTGGAACTCAGGCCGGATCAGTGGCAACATGCGCCGACCACACCGCTACCACCACCGACTCCTGCGCGTCTTCTACCTCTCCGCCCGATCGCGGCCCGCTTCTGCCTCACATCGAAGGCCTTCCACGACCGAAAGCGGAACGAGGACAGAGCCACAAGCAGGCGAACCTCGCTCTCGCTCGCCGTCGGCTCGACGTTCCATGGGCCCTCATTCGAGATCAACGACACTGGACTTCCGAGCTACCTGAGCTGCACGCGGCCGCCACGTGAAGTGCTTGCACCGAGTCAGTCAGTCCGTCTGCAGGTCGTAGGCCCCGTCGCGGAACGTGAAGATCGACGGCTTGCTGTCGTCTTCCTCTCGCATGAATCCGCCGTATCCGGAATCTTCGACGTGGGGCGCCAGCAGGTCCAGGATCGTCACCAGCTCACCGATGCCATCGTCCAGCCAGAAGTTTCGGGTGAACAGTCCCCAGGCATTCCAGTTGCCGCGGGACTGGTGCCGCAGGGACGCGAAGTCCCCGCCCGCCAGATAGGTGTCTGGATCCGGCGCCAGCAGCGGATACGGGTGCTCATCCGCATCGAGGTGCCACGGGCGGTCTGCCCTGGCGCCAATGTGCCACCGCAGCGCGTCCAGGACTGGCTCGGGCGTCCCGTCCCGGAGAAAACAGGCGAATACCACTTCGTAGTGCAGGCTCACGAACACATTGTCCGAGGGAGGTCTGACAACCACTCTCACGGTGGGCCGTGCACGCGACCTGGCTTCCTCAGAGCGTGCAGCCACCACCTTGACCGCTTGACAAGAACGATTGGGTAATCAGTCACATACAGGCCACCAGTCCGGGCCGGGACAAGCTGCCAGGGCCGTACGGGCGGGCGAGTGGCGAACGGGAAGCGGCCAGGCCAGGGCTGAGGTAGGTCGCTGCGGCGTACGGGTGGGCAGGTGGGGAGCGCGGGGAGCCGACGACGGCGAGCATGCCGCCAGGCCGGGGCCGGAGCAGGCCGCCAGGGCCGTACGGGCGGGCGGGAAGCGGGTGGCCGACGACGGCGGTGCAAGCCGCCACGGCATACCGGGGGGCGGGTGGGTAACGGGCAAGCCGGGGCCCCACGGGCGGGTGGGTGGCCGACAGCCGACGACGGCGGGGGAAGCCGCCAGGTCGGGGCCGGGCAGGCCGCCGGGGCTGTGCGGGTGGGCGGGTGGGAAGGCGGGCAGCCGACGGCGGCGGGGGAAGCCGCCAGGTCGGGGCCGGGCGGAGTGCCGGGGCTGTGCGGGGTGGGGTGGGAGGGAAGGCCGACAGCCGACGACGGTGGGGGAAGCCGCCAGGTCGGGGCCCAGCCCGGCCGCCGGGGCCGTGCGGGTGGGCGGGTGGGAAGGCGGGCAGCCGACGGCGGCGGGGGAAGCCGCCAGGTCGGGGCCGGGCAGGCCGCCGGGGCTGTGCGGGTGGGCGGGTGGGAAGGCGGGCAGTCGACGGCGGTGGGGGAAGCCGTCAGGTCGGGGCCGGGCGGGGGGCTGGGGCTGTGCGGGTGGGTGGGTGGGAGGGGGGAACCGCGCAAGGCCCAGGGGCCAGGTCAGGCCTCGCGGCAGATCAACAACAACGCCCTGTCATCGTTCACGTCCTTCGCCACCGCCTCGATGAGGTGCCACGCGGCCCCGTGGAAGCCCCCGGCCACGTACCGGTCGGCCTCGCCGGTGAGGCGGTCGATGCCCTCGGCGATGTCGCGGTCGGCGGCCTCGACGATGCCGTCGGTGAAGAGCATGAGGACGTCGCCGGGGCGCAACGAGCCCTTGACGGGGTCGAACTGGGCTCCGTCGAAGACGCCGAGGAGGGGCCCGTCGGCGGACTTCTCCTCCCAGCGGCCGGTGCCCGCGCTCAGTTGCAGCGCGGGCAGGTGGCCCGCGGAGAGGAGTTCGTAGTCGCCGGTCTCCAGGTCGAGGACCAGGTGGATGGAGGTGGCGAAGCCCTCGTCCCAGTCCTGGCGCAGGAGGTAGCCGTTGGCGGCGGGCAGGAAGGCGTGCGGCGGCAGCGAGCCGAGCAGGCCGCCGAAGGCGCCGGACAGGAGCAGGGCCCGCGACCCGGCGTCCATGCCCTTGCCGGAGACGTCCGTCAGGACGACCTCCAGCGTGCGGCCCCCGTTGGTGCGGGCGGCGACCACGAAGTCGCCGGAGAAGGACTGGCCGCCGGCCGGCCGCAGGGCCATCTCGCGGTGCCAGCCGCGCGGCAGCTTCGGCAGCTTGCTCTGTACGCGGATGCGTTCGCGCAGGTCGAAGAGCATGGTGCCGCCGCCGCGCCAGGGCACGCCGACCCGGCTGCGGAACTGGGCGATGAGCAGCCCGAAGAAGCCGCAGGCGGCGACGGTCAGGACGGTGCCGGGGGTGACCCGGGCCGGGCCCTGGGTGTACGGGCCGAGCTTGGCGGACTCCACGATGAGGGCGGCCGCCGACGCGGCGTACAGGCCGAGCAGGCTGGAGGGTCTGAGCAGGAGTCCGCCCGCGACGATCGGCAGGACGAGCGCGGCCGGGGCGAACCACACCGGGTTGACGATCGTGCACACGGTGATGACCGGGACCGTCAACAGCAGCGCGGCGAGCGCCACCCAGTCGGAGCCGTCGCCGCGGAAGTAGTCCACCCCGGATTTGCGCAGCCCTATGCGGGCCCGGTGCAGCCGCTTCTTCATCCGGGCCGGGAACGTCTCGGCTGCGGCGCGCCGCTCGCGCGGGGAGTGCCGCTCACGCCTGTCTCGTCGTACCGCCATTGCTCGTGGACCCTATCCACCGGGCCAGGCGCTTCGCACGGGAGGTACCTCTTGTCCCCCTTCAGGGGCACCTCACCCGTATCACCGCGCCCAGCGTCCCCACGCGCGTTCCGGTCCGCGGAAAACGATTCGCCGCGCCCTTGGAGCCCTGGTAGGCATGGCATATGACAGCAGAATTACGGGAGTTGGGCCAGAGCGACTGGGACCGGTGGTACGGAACGCTGGAACGGGCCTTCGGCGGTCTGGCGGAGTCCCCCGAGGAGCGTGAGCTGTGGAACGACCTCACCGAGTGCGAACGCTCGCTGGGCGTCTGGGAGGGCGACGCCTGCGTGGGCACGGCGGGCGCGTTCAGCTTCCGTCTGTCCGTGCCGGGCGGCGCGCTGGTGGACGCGGCGGGCGTGACGATGGTCAGCGTGGCGGCCACGCACCGGCGCCGCGGCCTGCTCACGGCGATGATGCGGCGGCAACTGGACGACGTGCGGGCGCGCGGGGAGGCGCTGGCCGTCCTGACGGCGTCCGAGCCGGTGATCTACGGCAGGTTCGGGTACGGCACGGCGTCCTGGTCGCTCAAGGCGTCGATCGACACGACGCGGGTGCGGCTCACGGTGCCCGCGGGCACGGACGAGGTGCGGCTGCGGTACGTGGCCCCCGCCGAGGCCGCTGCGGCCTGCGAGGCGGTGTACGCGCGCGTGGTGCCGGGCCGCCCGGGGATGCTCGCGCGCCGGCCCGGCTGGGAGCGGCTCCCGCTTCTCGACCCCGCGCAGGACCGGAACGGGGCCTCGCCGTTGCAGTGCGTGCTCGCGGAGCGCTCCGGCGAGGTGGTCGGGTACGCGCACTTCGCGGTCAAGCCCGAGTGGGACGCGCGGGGGCCCGAGGGCACGGTCCTCGTACGGGCGGTGGAGGCGCTGGAGCCGGGCGCGTACGCCGCGCTGTGGCGCTTCCTCTTCGACATCGACCTCACCTCGCGGATCGAGACGCTGAACCGCCCGGTCGACGACCCGCTGCTGCACCTCGCGTCGGACGTGCGCCGCTGCGGGCTCGTGGTGCGGGACTCGCTGCACGTACGCCTGGTGGACGTCGGCGCGGCCCTGGAGGCGCGCACGTACCAGGCGCCGGTGGACCTGGTCCTGGACGTCGAGGACGGCTTCTGCCCCTGGAACGAGGGGCGGTGGCGGCTGACGGGCGACCCCAAGGGCGCGTCCTGCAAGCGCGCGGACGAGGCGTCGGCCCCCGCCGACCTCGCCCTGTCCGTACGGGACCTGGGCGCGGCCTACCTCGGCGGCGTCCGCCTCGCGGAGCTGGCCCGCGCGGGACGCGTGCGCGAACTGCGGCCCGGCGCGCTGGCGGAGGCGAGCCTGGCCTTCGGATCGGCGGTGGCGCCCTGGCTGCCGCACGGCTTCTAACGAGGGCTGGCCGGGGGGCCTTAGGCAGGGTGTCGCGTCGGCGCGCTCGTCCTCACGCGCCGGACGGGCTGGCTTCCCCCGCCGTCTCAGGTCGTTCCCCGCTGGCACCCAGGGCACCAGAACAAGTTGCGGGCGGCCAGGTCGGCGGTGCGGATCTCGGTGCCGCAGACGTGGCAGGCCATCCGGGCCCTGCGGTAGACGTACACCTCGCCGCCGTGGTCGTCCACGCGCGGCGGGCGGCCCATCGCCTCGGGGGTGTGCTCGGGCCGCACGGTGTCGATGCGGTTGTTGCGCACGCCCTCGCGCATCAGGTCCACCAGGTCCGCCCAGATCGCGTTCCACTGGCGGTGCGTGAGGTCCTTGCCGGGCGTGTACGGGTCGATGCCGTGGCGGAACAGGACCTCGGCGCGGTAGACGTTGCCGACGCCCGCGACGACCTTCTGGTCCATGAGCAGGGCCGCGATCGTGGTGCGGCTGCGGGAGACGCGGCGCCAGGCCTTGTCCGGGTCGTTCTCGCCGCCCGGCGGGCGCAGCGGGTCCGGGCCGAGGCGGGCGTGTATGTCGCGCTTCTCGCCGTCGGTGATCAGGGCGCAGGTGGTGGGGCCGCGGAGGTCGCTGTAGTGGGTGTCGTCCGCCAGGCGCAGGCGGACGGTGTCCGTGGGGGGCGGGGCGGGGGCGTCGCCGAAGGTGTACTTGCCGAAGAGGCCCAGGTGGATGTGGATCCAGCCGGTTTCGGCGAAGCCGAGGAAGAGGTGCTTGCCGTGGGCTTCCGCGGTGGTGAGGGGCCGGCCGTCCACCAGGGCGGCGCTGTCGGAGAACTTGCCCTGCGGGCTGGTGGCCCGCACCGGTCGGCCCGCGAACCGCTCGCGGTGGTCGGCCGCGAGGCGGTGAATGGTGTGCCCTTCCGGCACGATGTCCCTCCTGTCGGTGCCCTCGCGGGTGCGCCCCAGTCCCGCCCCTTTCCCGAAACCAGGGGGCTCCGCCCCCTGGACCCCCGGATCGCGCTGGCGCGCTCGTCCTCAAACGCCGGACGGGCTGAGATATCTCCCGCCACGGCGGAGACGTTCCGGCGCATCCACGGCTGAAGATCTTCAGCCGCGCTCGGCGGAAAGATCCAGCCCGTCCGGCGCTTGAGGACGAGGCGCGGAGCGCCGAAAAAAGCGGGGTCCAGGGGCGGCAGCCCCTGGTTTCGGGAAAGGGGCGGGACTGGGGCGCCCCCCGCGAGGGCACCCCCGGGAATAAGCGGAGCCCCCCTCCTGTTGCCCCCTCGGCAGAGCGTACGCACAGCACAGCAGGAGGCCCCCGTGGCAACGGACGAGCACGGTCACCAGAAGCCCGACGCGACAGCGGAGGGCATCCGCGCCGAGCCCCGCGGCACCGCCCCCACGCCCCTGTCCGTCCTGGACCTCGTGACCGTCGGCTCCGGCCGCACCGCCACCGACGCCCTGCACACCAGCGTCGCCCTCGCCAAGCTGGCGGAATCCCGCGGCTACCACCGCCACTGGGTGGCCGAGCACCACTCCATGCCCGGCGTGGCCTCCTCGTCCCCGGCCGTGATCCTCGCCCACCTGGCCGCCCACACCACCCGCATCCGCCTCGGCTCGGGCGGCGTCATGCTGCCCAACCACGCCCCGCTGGTGATCGCCGAGCAGTTCGGCACCCTGGAGGCCCTGGCCCCGGGCCGCGTCGACCTCGGCCTCGGCCGGGCCCCGGGCACGGACGGCGCCACCGCGGCCGCCCTGCGCCGCACGGACCGGCTCAACGAGGGCGCCGACGACTTTCCCCAGCAGCTCGCGGAGCTGACCCGGTTCCTCGACGACGACTTCCCCGACGGCCACCCCTACGCCCGTATCCACGCGGTCCCGGGCCCCGTGCAGGCCACCTCCCCCGGCGGCGTGCAGTCCCCGCACCGCCCGCCGATCTGGCTGCTCGGCTCCTCCGGCTTCAGCGCCCGCCTCGCGGGCGTGCTCGGCCTGCCGTTCGCCTTCGCGCACCACTTCTCCGCGCAGAACACGCTCCCCGCGCTCGACCTGTACCGCGAGTCGTTCCGCCCGTCGGCCGTCCTCGACGCGCCGTACGCCCTCATCGGCGTCTCCGCGCTCGCCACGGACGAGGAGGAAGAGGCCCGCCGCCAGGTCATGGCCGCCGCCCTCAACATGGTCCGGCTGCGCACCGGCCGCCCCGGCCTCGTGCCCACGCCCGAGGAGGCGGCGGCGTACCCGTTCACGGAGCTGGAGCGGGACTTCGTCACGAGCTGGAACAGCAACGTCGTCCACGGCACCGCCGACCAGGTGCGCGCGGGCCTCGACGACCTCGCCAAGCGCACCGGCGCCGACGAGCTGATGCTCACCGCCAACGCGCACGGCGGCGACGTCCGCCTGCGCAGCTACGAACTCATCGCCGACGCGTACGGCCTGCCCAAGGAGCCCGAGAAGCCCTAGTGGAGCCCGGGTGCCGCCCCCGACGGGGGTGGGGGAGGCACCCGGCCGGGCGGCCCGGCGTCACGGCGCCGGGCCGCCGCCCGGGCGCCACGTCACGCCGCTGTCGCCGGCAGCCGCCCCGCCCCGAGGAGCACGGAGATGCGGTCGGCCGCCACGGCCCGGGAGTACAGCCACCCCTGCCCGGTGTCGCAGCCGATCCGGCGCAGCCGCTCGGCCTGCCCGGCGGTCTCCACGCACTCCGCGGTGACCGTGAGGCCGAGCTGGTGGGCGAGGCGCACCATGGCCTCGACGATCACCTCGTCGGCGGGGTTGACGAGCCCGTCCGCGGTCCCGTCCCCCGTCCCGTCCGCGTACGGCTCCTCGTACTGGAAGCCCCGGACGAACGACCCGTCCAGCTTGAGCACGGACACCGGGAGGCGGCTGAGGTAGGCGAGGTTGGAGTAGCCGGTGCCGAAGTCGTCGATGGCGATGCGCACCCCCATCTCGCTCAGCGCCTGGAGGGCCTGGAGCGGGCGCCCGGCGGAACCCATGACCGCGGACTCGGTCAGTTCGAGCTGGAGGAGCTGGGGCGCGAGCCCGGTGTCGGCGAGGATCTCCGCGACGTCCGCGACGAGGTCGGAGTCCCAGACCTGGCGCACGGCGACGTTCACGCTCACGAACACCGGCGGCCGCTCGGGGTGTTCCACCTGCCAGCGGCGCGCCTGGAGGCAGGCCGTGCGCAGCACCCAGCGGCCGAGCTGCACGATCGAGCCGTCCTCTTCGGCCAATCCGATGAACCGATTCGGCGTGAGCAGTCCGAACTGTGGATGGTCCCACCGGACGAGGGCCTCCACGCCGTGCAGCCCGCCGTCCTCCATGCCCACGAGGGGCTGGTAGTCCAGGACGAACTCGCCGCGCTCCACGGCGGGCCGCAGCGAACTGGCAAGCGCCTGGCGGGTCATGCGGTGCGCGTTGCGCTCCGGGTCGAAGAGCGTCCAGCGGGCCTTGCCGTCGGTCTTCGCCCAGTACAGCGTCGTGTCGGCGGCCTGCATCAGGCCGGTCGTGGTGGTCCCCGCGGCGCGCCGCTCGACGACGCCGATGGACGCCGAGAGGGACAGCCGCTGCCCGGACAGCTCGAACGGCTCCTGCAGGGCGAGCAGCGCGGCGTCGGCCAGCTCCGCGAGCTGGTCCGTGCCCGTGGAGTCCTCCACGAGCAGCGCGAACTCGTCCCCGCCGAGCCGGGCCACCAGCGGCGCGGACGTCCTGCCGTAGGCGGCCCGGTCGGCGCAGGCGGTCAGGCGTTCGGCGACGGCGGCGAGCAGCCGGTCCCCGACGCGGTGCCCGAGCGTGTCGTTGACCGCCTTGAACCCGTCGAGGTCCAGGTAGCACAGGCCGACGCGGCCCGTGCTCGCGTCGTCGTACGCGCCCGCCTCCAGGGCGGTGGCGAGCCGCTCGAAGAACAGCGCGCGGTTGGGCAGCCGGGTCACCGGGTCGTGCATCTGGAGGTGGCGCAGCCGGGCCTGGAGGTCGCGCCGGGCGCTGATGTCGGCGGCGGCGAGCAGGACCGTGCCGGGCCCCTGCCGCTCGCCGGGCAGCGGCGAGACGGTGATCTGGGTCCACAGGGAGTGCCCGTCGGGATGTTTGAGTCTGCGGGTACAGCGCAGTTTGGCCTGCCGGCCGCGGAGCACCTCCAGGTAGGCGTGCCAGGTGCGGGTGTCCGACGCCAGGTCCACCAGGTCGGCGGCGAGCCGTCCCGGCAGCTCGGCGTGGTCCGCTCCGAGCAGGGTGGCGAACGCGTCGTTGGCGCAGACGACGAGCCCCTCGCTGTCGACGACGGCGAGGGGGAGGGGCGCCGCGGCGAAGGCCGCGCGGTAGTCGGCCGTGTGCCGGACGGGGGGCCCGGCGACACCGCATTGATTACGCTCTGTTACGGCAGGCCGGGTGCGGCCCGGTGCTGCGACCGCTGTGGCGGTCGGCCTTTCGGACGTTCCGTTCACCGCTTGCTCCCGCAGTGCGATTGATCGAGCAGGTCGATGGGGCCCCTGTTCCTGGCGGGTCCGGGGAGGCTATCGGCCGGTGGCGGGCGGCCGACGGGGCCCGGAAAGTGTGCCGATCATAGAGGGTGGCCCGCGGCGCCTCCAGCCGCCGCACTCCGCGGAGGCGGTCCGTCCGTCCGTGGCAGATCGTTTCTGCTCGGCTCGTTACCGCTTCCTTTCTGCGACGATCGCTTGTGACGGTGAGTGAGCGCCGGGTGTGTGGCCTTCTCGACCATGTTCACTCGGTCAGGTCAGACAAACTGGGCGAATGTCGGCAAATCACCACAGGGTGGGTGGGGTGTCCCGCATTCCGCACCCGGAGGTCGACGTGGAGCGTCAGCTCCGTCCCAGGCCGCTCACCCGTGGAGGGGAGAGGCTGCGCACCGCGGCCACGCTGTTCACCTGCCTGACCGCCATGGCCGCGACGTCCCTGGTGGCCGGGCCCGCGGTCGCCCACGGGCCGGCGGGTCCGTGCGCCCTGCGGCGCACCGGGGCCCACCACTCGGAGGGGCTCGACACCTGGAACGCCGCCTATCCTCGCCCCACCCGGGCCCGCGACGCCGTCATGGTCTTCCTGTCCTTCCCGGACTCGCCGCCCGCGACGACGCCCGCGGAGCTGGCCGCGGACCACTTCCCCGAGACCGGTGACTTCTTCGCCCGTGCCTCGTACGGGCGGTTCCAGTTGCGCGCGCATCCCCAGTCCGAGTGGATCCGGATGCCGAAGCCGTCCACCGCGTACGCCATAGCGCGGGACTGGGACGCCCGGCGGCGCGCCGCCTACCTGCGGGACGCGCTCGACGCGGCGGATCCGCACGTGGACTTCTCCGCGTACGACATCGTGTACCTCGTCGCGGACCCGGACGCCCCGGGCGTCGACTCGGACGCCACGAAGGTCGTGAACCTGGACCGGCCGCTGCGCGTGGACGGCACCGGCATCCGCCGGATCGTCACGGTCTTCGAGCGCCACCCGCCGGACCGCAACGTCCTCGCCCACGAGACGGGGCACGTCTTCGACCTGCCGGACCTGTACCACCGCCCGACCGGCGGCGAGGGCGACTGGGACACGCACGTCGGCGACTGGGACGTCATGGGCAGCCAGTTCGGCATGGCCCCGGACCTGTTCGGCTGGCACAAGTGGAAGCTGGGCTGGCTCGACCCGCGCCAGGTGGTGTGCGTGCGCGGGGACGCCCGGCGGCTGACCCTGGAGCCCCTCTCGGTGCCGCCCGCCCGCGGCGAGGTCGGCGGCACCAAGCTGGCCGTGGTCCGCACCGGCCGGGGCAGCGTCGTGGCGATCGAGGCGCGCGGCGCCGCGGGCAACGACCGGGAGACGTGCAGCGAGGGCGTCCTCGTGTACCGCGTGCGCGGCGACACGGCGTCGGGCCGCGGCCCCGTGGAGGTCGTGGACGCTCATCCGCGCACGGAGGCGTGTTGGGGCGAATCGGTCTATCCGCCCCTCGCGGACGCGCCGGTGCGCGCCGGGGAGAGCTTCACGGTGCCGGGCACGGGCGTGCGCGTAGGCGTGGAGGGGCGCACGGCGACGGGTTCCTGGACGGTGGAAGTAACCCCGACCTGACCCCCACGCCCTGCCACCCACCGCGGAACCTCCCTCACGCTGCGTGAGAAAGCCGGGCACCGCGCTGCGCCCTGGACGAGCCCGCCGCCCAGGGGGCCCGGCTGCTGGATACCGCCGAAGCGCCTTCGCGCCCGAGGAGCCCTCAACCGTTCGCGCCCGCGAAGACCGAACCGCAACGACGAGGAAGTTTCCCCTGTCCCGGCCCGGGGTCTGTGGGCGGCGACGCCCCCACCTCGCACAGCCGAGCCGCGCGGATACGACGAGGGCCAAGCCGTGACGCGCTTCCCGCGAACCTGCCCTGCCCAGCCCCGCCCTCACGGGGGTGTGGGTGGCGAAGCCCCCACAACGCGCGGCGAAGCCGCGCAGAACACGAAGATGGCGAGGCAGGTTCGCGCGTTCCGCGAACATGCCTCGCCATCGTCATCGTGCGCCGCCAGGGACTCGAACCCCGGACCCGCTGATTAAGAGTCAGCTGCTCTAACCAACTGAGCTAGCGGCGCCTGCTGACGTCGTAGACCTTAGCACCCTGATCGGCGCGACGAAAAATCGATATACGCACCGCGGATCCGGCACTCACCCGAGCGGCCCGCACGCACGCCCACAGCACCACCTCGGGCCCCGGCAGCCAGGGCGCCCGGCTGTCGGGGGCGACCACCCAGCGTGACCCCGTGGGGCGGGCCTCCGCCGTGAGGGGCGGCACGGTGACGGCGTCCCCCGCGCCGTGGCACAGCGGTGACGGCACGGCGGAGCCCCACTCCTCCCACTCCAGGAGCGAGGGCAGCCGCTGGGCGGTGCCGGGCGCGGCGAAGAGCAGGAGGCGGCCCCGGTGGACGGCCACGGGGCCCGACCCCGGGCCCTCGCGCCACAGCCGGCCCACCATCCGCCGCCCGAAGACGGCGGGCACGCTCACCACGTCGAAGACGGTCCCGCAGGACAGCACGGCCGGGGCGCCGGGCCGCTCCCGCCAGTCGGTGAGCACCCGGCGCGGATGCGTCTCCGCGGAGGCGAGCCAGGCGGCACCGTCGGCAGTGACACAAGAGCTGCTCATGACACCCACAAGTACCGGGTGGGCGTCGCCGCGTCCGCGGAGTTCCCGGAAACCGGGACGGGCCCCCGCCGCCGGGAGTACCGTGCCCCCTTCGGCATATGCCGGGGGCCGTGGGCCCCAGAACGATTCCCGGGCCGTGGGCCCCAGGGCACTTCCGGGGCCGCGGGCCTCAAGGCGTGTCCGGGCTCTCCCGGCGCAGCAGGTCCCGGCCGAACTCCACCATCTTCTTGGCGTAGTCCTCGGTCCACTGCGCGCGCTCGGCAATGTCCGCCGGGGTGAGCCGGTCGAACCGCCGCGGGTCGGCGAGCTGCGCGGCCGCGATCGCCTGGTACTCCACGGACCGGTCGGCCGCCGCGCGGAAGGCGAGGGCCAGCTCGGTGGCGCGGGCGAGGAGTTCCCGCGGGTCCTCGACGGACTCCAGGTCGAAGAAGTGCTCCGGGTCGCGGGCGGCTTCCGCGGGCTCGAAGAGCAACGGCGCGGGGCGCATGCGCTTGCCCTGGGCCTCGGATTCCGCCATCGTCGCGTTCCTTCCTCGTGTACCGCCGTGCGGGACCCATTGTCCCTTGCCGCGCAAGACCGTGGGGGCGCCGGTCAGGGGCGCCAGGGGACGCGGTGGGCCGAGAGGTGGTCCCACGTCGTCATCATCGCGTCCCAGCCGTCGGGGAACTTCACCGTCACCCCCAACTGCACGGGCTCGGTGTCCGGGTGGTCGTCGAGCAGCGCGTCCACCCCCGCCCGGCACACCACGACGCAGGCGTGCCGGTGCCGCGAGGCGAGCACGCACAGCCTCCCCGTCTCCAGGTGGAACGCCGTCGCGTCCGGCCGCCCCGACAGCGGGTGCAGCACCACCGTGACGTCGTACTCGCGCCCCTGGAGCCGGTTCGCCGTGTCCACGGTCACGTCCACCACACCGAGGCCGGCGAGCGCGGCCCGGACGGCCGCCGCCTGGTCCCGGTGCGCGGTGCCCACCGCCACCCGGTCCGCGGTCAGCGGCGCGGGCTCCGCCGACCGCTCCGACGTGGTCACCCCGCCCCGGTCGAGCAGCCGCCGCACCACCAGCGCCACGGCCCGCACGGCTTCGGGGTCGGTGCGCGGCGTGTGCCGGGCGGGCAGTTCGAGGAGCCCCCACCCGGTGGCGGCGGCCTCGTCGATGACCCGGTCGGGCCCGGAGCCGTCCGAGGGCACCCCGAAGTCCAGCGCCCGGTCCCCGGGGCCCGTACCGCTGCGGAACGGCGTGAACGGGTAGAACGCGTCCGACACCAGCGGCGCCGCCGACGCGGGCAGCCGCCAGGACACCGGCAGGCGGTGCTGCGGCAGCTCCGGGTTGTGCGCGAGCAGCGTGGACACCGCGCTCGCCGACGGGTCGTAGGCGAGCCCGGCCCACTGCTCGGCCTCGGCGATCGCGAACGGGTCCAACTGGCCGGGGTCGCCCACGAACAGCGCCCGCTCGAAGAGCCCGGCCACGGCGAGCAGCCCGTCGGAGCGCATCTGGTACGCCTCGTCGACGATGGCGTGGCCCCACGGCTCGACGCCCCGCACGTGCGCCCACTTCGCCGCCGTGGACACCACCACGTCCAGGCCCGCGAGGTCGGCCGCCTTCGTGGACTTCCGCACGTTCGCCAGCGCGTCCAGCGCCTTGTCGTACGGGTCGGAGTCGCTGCTGTGCAGCCGCCCCACCGGCAGCTCCGGGTCCTTCTCGGCGAGGCGCAGGACCAGGTCGTCGACCTGGGCGTTGGTCTGCGCGACGACCATCAGCGGGCGGCCCGCCGCGGCCAGTTCGCGCGCGGCCCGCACGACGAGCGTGGACTTGCCCGCGCCGGGCGGGGAGTCCACGACGACGCCGCGGTGCGTGCCGTGCAGCGTGTCGCGCAGGATCGCGTCGGTGGCGCGGGCGGCCGCGGCGGCCGGGTCGAAGGCGGCCGGGGCAGCCGGGGAGGCCGGGGGAGCAGGGGTCACAGGGTGTCCTCCGCGGTCACGGGGTCGGGGGATTCGGCGGTGGCGTCCGGCGGGCCGCCGTGCGTCCACGGGGTGTCCTCCGGGTCGGGCAGCTTCGGCCCGCCCCGCTGCTCGTGCTCGAACAGCGTCCAGCACAGCCGGTCGCCGGCCTCCGGCACCGACCCGGGCTCGGGCTCCTTGCCGCGCCCCATCTTGTCCAGGATCCGCAGCACCAGCGCGGCGCCGCCGTCCCTGCCGTCGCCGCCATCGGCGGCGTACGTCACGAACTGCGCGGCCTGCGGCTTGCCACCCAGGGAGCGGTACACCTTCACGCCCTCGTCCAGGTGCGGCCGGTCCGCCGTGCGCACGGTGACCAGGGGGCGCGGGCGCGGCGACCTGCCCTCGCCGTACGCCATCACCACCTGGGTGACCTCCCCGGCGAACGCCTCGCCGCGCAGCCGCCGCCCGGCCATCACCAGCGGGTCGTCCAGCGCCTCCTGGGCGTCGAGCCGCGCCTGCTCGCGCTCGCGGGTGGCCAGCTTCTGCGCCGCCGTCACCGCGTCGTCCCGGCGCGGCTGCGGCGGCTCCCCGGCGGCGACCCGGTCGCGGTGCGCGGTGAAGGACCACCGGTCGCTGCGCCAGCGGTCCTCGGCGCGCTCCGCCGCGGGCAGCGTGCACAGCGCGTCGAGCCCGCGCCACACCGCGTCCCAGGTGGGGCGGGTGCGGCTCTCGACGAGGGCGCGGATCTCCCGCTCCGCCGCGGTCAGCTCCGCCAGGCGCGCGTCGGCGGCCAGGCCGTCCTCGGCGGCGGCGAGGGCCGTCCGCGCGCGGTCGTAGCGCTCGACGGCCGGGGCCAGCAGGTCGTTGTCGAACGCCGGGTCGGTGGCCGGGCCCGCGGGCGGGCACAGCAACTGCCCGGCGGCGTCCCGCGCCAGCTCCGCGCGCAGCGCCGCCTCGGCGCCCGAGCCGCCGGCGGGCGCCTCGATCCAGGCGAGCAGCGCGCCCAAATGCTGCTCCTCCAGGCTGGACTGGCCGGTCGCCCAGTGCCGGGACAGCAGGTCCGTCATGGCGAGGAGCAGCGCCGAGCCGGGGACGCGGGCGCGCTCCCCGAAGTGCGTCAGCCAGCGCCCGAGCAGCGGCACGCGCGGCGGCGCCGGGTGCGGCGTGTCCGGGTCCTGCTCGGCGGTGCGGCGGAACCGCGTGGAGCGGCCGAGCAGCCGCACGAACTCGATGCCCGCGCGGCTCGGCACGATGAGCTGGGGGGCGTCCGCGCACAGGTCGACCTCGACCTTGACGCGCTTGCCGGTCTCCGGGTCGGTCTCGGTGCGCTCGGCCGCCTCGACGTCGTCCGCGTACGACTCCACGTACGGCAGCACGGTGTCGGCGAGCTGCGCGAGGAACGCGAAGCGCAGGTCGCGGTCGCGGGGCTGGGGGACGACGAGCAGCCGCGGTGACGTGCGCTCGGTGCCGATCAGCGCGCCGAGCGGGGCTCCGGCCTCGCCCGCCGTGGTGAGCGGCACGAAGACCAGGGGCCGCTCGGAGAGGTGCCGGTGGCGGACGGTGGCCCGGGGCCGGGCCCGGCCGGTGGCCGTCGCCTCAAGGCGGGCCAAGTCGTCGGTCAGGGTCATCGGGGGTGCCTCGCCGTCATCGTGCCGTACGGGCCCGGGGGGCCCGGCGTGCCGACCGCTCTCACGCCGCCCCTCCCGCCAGTGCCTCGGCCCGCAGCTCCCCGGCGCGGCGCAGGGCCGCCACCGCCGGGTCGTCCGGGTCCCCGGCCTCGCCGCGGGCGGCGGCCAGGGCCGCCTCCACCGTGGTCAGCGCGCCGAGCTCGGCCCGCAGCGAGCGGCCGAGGGCCGTCACCTCGTCGGCGGCGCGGGCCCGGGCGCGGCAGTGGAAGGCCAGCTCGCAGGCGGCCAGGCACTCGGGGGCGTACGTCGCGGGGACCGCCTCGACCGCGGCGGTCAGCTCGGCGGGGGAGCGGGTGACGTCGAACGTCGTGCCGGGCGGCAGCGTCGCCGCGATCTCCTCGACGCGGGTCAGCCGGGAGAGCTGGCGGCGGGTCACGGAGAGCTGCTTGCGGATGTCCACGGCCGACGCCGCCGGGAGGTTCGAGAAGTCCTTGGGGCACACGAGCAGCACCCGGTGGCGCACCTCGGGGGCCGGGTCGAGGCGGGCGGCGGCGTCCTGAAGGGCGAGGGCGTACACCGCGGACTGGCGGGCGGCGGCGCCCACCTTGGCCGCGTCCGCGGCGCCGTCGACCATCGGGAACGACTTGATCTCCACCACCGTCCAGGTGCCGTCCGGCGCGACGACCACCGCGTCCGGCTCCAGGAACGCCGGGGTGCCCGCGACGTCGAGCACCAGCATGGGGTGGTCGAGCAGCGTCCAGGCCCCGGCCGCCGTGGCCTCGCGCAGGGCCAGCTCCGTGCGGGCGCTCCGGCCCTCGGGCCCCGCCGCCGACAGGTCCGGCACGCGCGCCTCGCCGGGCACCGGCTCGGGTCCGCCGCCCAGGTGCGCGTGGGTCAGGCGCAGCAGCTCCGCGCCGCCGTCGGCCTTGACCCGCGCCTCGAAGGCGTGTCCCCGCATGAACGCGAACTGGGACTGGCCGAACGCGGCGGGCGCGCCGAGCGAGCGCGCGAGCTCCGCCTTGGGCACCCCGGCGCCGTCGAGCAGGGCCCGTCTGCGGCAGCCCGGGTTCGCCGCGAGCGCGGCGAGGGCGGGCTCCTCCAGCGGCTGCGGCCGTACGTCAGGTCCGCGCAGCTCCGCCAGCCGTCGCCGCAGCGCCGTCCCCGGCGTCCGCGGGGCGGCCGGCCGGCCGGGTGCCCTTGGGGCCCCGGGACCTGCCCCCCGGCTTGCCGCCGGGCTTGGCGCCGGGTTCGGCACCGGGCTTGCGCTGATGGGGAATTCGCTCACCCACGGAAGTCTGGCATCCGCCACTGACAACGGAGGCGTGGGTGACGGAAGTGGCGGCCCCGACGCCCACCGGGCGGCCCCCGGCCCGCCCGCCGCCGACGGCCGCGGACTCGGCGTCGCCCGGCGCCGTGGAGCCCCC
>NZ_BNBT01000135.1 GCF_014656095.1 Streptomyces longispororuber | reverse complement strand
GCGCCGGCCGCCGTGCCGCCCCGCACCGGGACCGCCGTGCGCACGGGACACCCGCGCGCGCCGGTCCCCCCTGCCCTCCGCCCGGCCCGCGCGGGCCGTCCCCCGTGCGGTACCGATTCCGACCTCTACGTCAGGGAGTTCCAGTGACCCACCTTCATGCGACGCCCGCCGACGACCCGGAGGCCGTCGGCGCCACCGTCGCCGCGGCCTTCGCGGCCCGGGCGGCCGCCCGCCCCCGGGCCCTCGCCGTGGTCGACGGCGACGAGGAGCTGACGTACGACCGGCTCGACGAGCGGGCCGACCGGCTGGCGCGGGTGCTGCGTGCGCGGGGGGTGAGCGAGGAGTCGGTCGTCGCGGTGGCGCTCGACCGCTCCGTGCCGTACGTCGTGACGGTCCTCGCGGTGCTCAAGGCGGGCGGCGCCTATCTGCCGCTCGACCCCGGGTACCCCGCGCGACGGCTCGCGTTCATGCTCCAGGACGCCGCGCCCACCGTCGTGGTGACCGACACGGCCACGGCCGCGGAGCTGCCGGACAGCGACCACCCGCGCCTCCTCCTGGACACCCGGGACACGGCCGCGGCCCTGGCGGCCGCCCCGCCGGGACCGCCGCCGGGGGCGGACGACCGGCCCGGACGGCTCTGCCACGTCATCTACACCTCCGGCTCCACCGGCACCCCCAAGGGCGTGGCCATCACCCACGAGGACGTCCTGGCGATGGCCGCCGACCACCGCCTTGCGGGCGCCGCGCGCGCCGTGTTCCTGCTCCAGGCCCCGCCCGCCTTCGACGCCTCCACCTTCGAGCTGTGGCCGACGCTGCTGCAGGGCGGCACCCTCGTGGTGGCCCCGCCCGGCGTCCCGGACGCGGAGAGCACGACCAAGCTCATCGCCCGGCACGCGGTCACCGGGGTCTTCGTCTCCGCGGGCCTGTTACGGGTGCTGGCCGACGAGCGGCCGGACACCTTCGCCGGGGTGCGCGAGGTGTGGAGCGGAGGGGACGTCGTGTCCCCGGAGGCGGTGCGCCGGGTGCTCGGCGCCTGCCCCGGGGTGACGGTGTACGACGCGTACGGGCCCACCGAGGCCACCGTCTTCGTGAGCTGCCACGCCGTCACCTCGGCCGACGAGGTGACCGGGCCCGTGCCGATCGGCTCGCCCCGCGACGGCACCCGGCTGCACGTCCTCGACGCGGAGCTGCGCCCGGTGCCGCCGGGCACCCCCGGCGAGTTGTACGTGGCCGGGCCGGGCCTGGCCCGCGGCTACCTGGGCCGCCGCGGCCTGACCGCCGAGCGGTTCGTGGCCTGCCCCTTCGACGGCGCGGGCGCGCGCATGTACCGCACCGGCGACATCGTGGCCCGCAACGCCGACGGCCACCTGGAGTTCCGCGAGCGCGCCGACGACCAGGTGAAGATCCGCGGCTTCCGCGTCGAGCCCGGCGAGATCGAGGACGCCCTGGAGTCGCACCGCCAGGTGGCGCACGCGGTCGTCGTCCCGCGCGACCTGCCGGGCCGCCACGGCAGGCACCTGGTGGCGTACACCGTGCGGGCCAGGGACGAGACGTTCGCCGCCCGGCGGGGCGGCGGCACCGGCCACTTCACCCTCGACTCCGGCGTCGTCCCCGGGGAGCTGCGGGCCCACCTCGCGCAGCGGCTGCCCCCGTACATGATCCCGGCCGCGTTCGTGGCCCTCGACGAGCTGCCGCTGACGGCGACCGGCAAGGTGGACCGGGCGGCCCTGCCCGACCCGGAGTTCCACGGAGCGGACTACCGGGCCCCGCGCGACGCCCGCGAGGAGTGCCTGGCCGCGCTCTTCGCCGAGGTCCTCGGCACCGAGCGGGTCGGCGTCGACGACGACTTCTTCGCCATCGGCGGCGACAGCATCCAGTCCATCCAGGTCGCCACCCGCGCCCGCGCCCGGGGCCTCGCGGTCAGCGCCCGCGACGTGTTCGCACACCGCACCGTCGCCGCCCTGGCCCAGGCCGTGACCACGGCCGGGGACGGCACCGCCCCCGTCCTCGACGAGCTGGACGGCGGCGGCACCGGCTTCCTGCCGCACCTGCCCGTCACCCGCTGGGTGCGCGGCTGGGGCCCCGGCTTCGACCGGTTCTCCCAGGCCATGGTCCTGAAGCTGCCCGAGGGCATCGACCGCGCGGGGCTCGCGGCGACGCTCGGCGCGGTCGTGGACCACCACGACCTGCTGCGCGCCCGCCTGGTCCCGGCGGGCGACGGGGCGGACACCGACGGCCTGCTCGTCGCGCCCGCCGGGACGGTGGACGCGGACGCGCTGATACGCCGCGTCGCCCACGACGGCCCCTGGGAGGCGGACACGGCCGACGGTCCCGCCGACGCCTGGCGCGACCTGCTCCTCGCCGAACTGGACGCCGCCACCGCCCGCCTGGACCCCGAGGGCGGCGTGCCGGCGCAGTTCGTCTGGTTCGACGCGGGCGAGGACCGCGCGGGACGGCTCCTCGCCGTCCTGCACCACCTCGTCGTCGACGGCGTCTCGTGGCGCATCCTCCTGCCGGACCTGGCCCGCGCCTGGCAGTGCGTCCGGGCGGGCGAGACCCCCGAACTCCCGCCGGTCGGCACCTCCGTGCGCCGCTGGGCCCACGCCCTGGTGGCGGAGGCGCACCGCCCCGCGCGGACCGCGGAAGTGGAGCTGTGGCGCTCCGTCGTGAGCGGCCCCGACCCGCTCGTCGGCGCGCGCCGCCTGGACCCGGCGGTGGACGTCGTCTCCACCCTGTCCCGCGTCCGCGTCCAGCTCCCGGCCGAGGTCACCGAGACCCTCCTGACGACGCTGCCCGCCGCGTTCCGCGGCGGCGTCAACGACGGCCTCCTGACCGCCCTCGCGATGGCGGTGGCCACGTGGCGCGCGGCCCGCGGCACGAGCGAGCCGTCCGTGCTGATCCGCCTGGAGGGCCACGGCCGCGAGGAGGCGGCCGCCCCCGGCGCCGACCTGTCCCGCACCGTCGGCTGGTTCACCAGCGTCTTCCCGGTCCGCCTGGACGTGTCGGGGGCCGACCTCGACGACGCCTTCGCGGGCGGCCCCGCCGCCGGCGCCCTCGTCAAGGCCGTCAAGGAGCAGCTCCTCGCCCTGCCCGACAAGGGCATCGGCTACGGCCTGCTGCGCCACCTCAACCCCGACACGGCCGCCGTCCTGGCCCCGCACCCCCTCGGGCAGATCGGCTTCAACTACCTGGGCCGGTTCTCCGCGGGCGCCGACATGCCCCCCGAGCTGCGCGGCCTCGGCTTCACCCAGGACCCCGGCGTCGCCGAGCTGGCCGAGCTGGACGCCGGACAGGACCCGCGCATGCCGGCCCCCGCCGAGCTGGACATCAACGCCCACGTCACCGACACCCCCGAGGGCCCCCGGCTCGGCGCCCTGTTCACCGCGCCGGAGGGGGTCCTGCCGGCCACCGCGGTGCAGGACCTCGCCGACCTGTGGTGCCGGGCCCTCGAAGGCCTGGCCCGGCACGCCGAGCGGCCCGGCGCGGGCGGCCCGACCCCGTCCGACGTGCCGCTGGTCACGGTCGGCCAGGGCGACCTCGACACCTGGCGGGAGCGCCACCCGGGCCTGACCGACGTCTGGCCGGTCTCCCCCCTCCAGGCGGGCCTGCTCTTCCACTCCACGATGGCGTACGAGACCGGGGCCGGCTTCGACGCCTACCTGTGCCAGTACACGCTGCACCTGACCGGCCCGGTGGACGCCGACCGGCTGCGCACCGCCGCCCAGGCCCTCCTGGACCGCCACCCCGCCCTGCGCGCCGGGTTCGTCCCCGGCCCCGGCGGCGACCTGGTCCAGCTCGTCGTGGACTGCGCCCTGCCCTGGACGCGGCGGGACCTCGGCGCGCTCGGCGAGGCGGAGCGCGAGGCCGCCGTGGAGGAGTTCCTGGCGCACGACCTGACCGTGCTCTTCGACCCGGCCGAGCCGCCCCTGCTACGCACGGCCCTGCTCACCCTCGCCCCCGACCGCCACGAGCTGGTCCTGACGGCCCACCACGTCCTCCTCGACGGCTGGTCCCTGCCGCTGCTCGTCCAGGACCTGCTGCGCCTGTACGCCGCCGACGGCGACGGGGCCGCGCTGCCCCGGGTCCGCGGCTACCGCGACTACCTGGCCTGGCTCGCCCGGCAGGACACGGAGGAGGCGGCCCGGGTGTGGCGGGAGGAGCTCGCCGGGGTGGAGGAGCCCACGCTGCTGTTCCCCGAGGCCGGGCCCGACGCCGACAGCACCGGCATCGGCCTGTCCGACGTCCCCCTGCCCGCCGCCCGCGCACGCGAGCTCGGCCGCCGCGCCACCGAGCTGGGCGTCACCCTCAACACGCTGGTGCAGGGCGCCTGGGGCATCCTCCTCGGCAGCCTGACGGGACGCCACGACGTGCTGTTCGCGGCCCCCTCGTCGGGGCGGCCGCCGGCGCTCCCCGGCGTCGAGTCGATCGTCGGGATGTTCCTCAACTCCCCGCCCGTACGCGTCCGCTACGCGCCCGGCGACACCCTCGGCCAGGTCCTCACCCGCCTCCAGGACCGGCAGGCGGCGCTGCTCGACCACCATCACCACAGCCTCGCCGACATCCAGCGCGCCACCGGGCTGCCGACGCTGTTCGACACGGCCATCGGCTTCGAGTCCTTCCCGCTGGACCGCGCGGCCGTCGCGGAGGCCGGCGCGGCCGCCGGGTTCGCGGTCACCGGCCTGCGCTCGTTCACCGCCAGCCACTATCCGGTGAGCGTGTTCGTCTACCCGGACGGTCCGCACCTCCGGCTGGCCGTCCACTACCAGCGCCACGTCCTCGACCAGGCCGCGGCCGACGAGCTCGCCGCCCGGTTCGCGCACGTCCTCGGACGCCTCGCCGAGAACCCCGACGCCCGGGTGAGCGAGGTCGGGGTGCTCGACGCCGCCGAACGCACGCGGGTCCTGGAGGAGTTCAACGCCACCGGCCGGGAGCGGCCCGAGACGACCGTCACCGCGCTGTTCGCCCGGCACGCCGCCGCCACCCCCGAGGCGCCGGCGCTCACGGACGCCGACGGCACCACCCTGACCTACGGGCAGCTCGACCGGCGCACCAACCGGCTCGCCCGGCTCCTGCGCGAGCGCGGCGTGGGCCGGGACGCGGTCGTCGCCGTGGCCCTGCCCCGCTCCGCCGCGTACGTGGTCGCCGTCCTCGCGGTCCTCAAGGCGGGCGGCGCCTACCTGCCGCTCGACTCCGCGTACCCGGCGGCGCGCCTGGAGTTCATGCTGCGCGACGCCGCGCCCGCAGCCCTGGTGACCGACGCGGCCACGGCCGCGGGCCTGCCCGCGGCCGACTGCCCCCGCCTCGTCCTGGACGAGGCGGCCACCGAGGCCGCCCTCGCGGCCGCCCCGGACGAGGCGCCGCCCCCGTCCTGGCGGGGCCACCCGGACCAGCTCGCCTACGTGATGTACACCTCCGGCTCCACCGGCACGCCCAAGGGGGTCGGCGTCACCCACCGCGGCGTGACCGGGCTGGCCACGGACCGCCGCCAGGACCCCGACGTGTACCGGCGGGTCCCGCTGCACTGCGCGCAGGCCTTCGACGCCTCCACCTACGAACTGTGGGTGCCCCTGCTCAACGGCGGCGCCCTCGTCGTCGCACCGCCCGGCCGCCTCGACGTCGCCACGCTCTCCCGGCTGACCGCGGAGCACGGGCTGACCGGGGTGATGTTCTCCTCGGGCCTGTTCCGGGTGGTCGCCGAGGAGCAGCCCGAGGCGTTCACCGGGGTCCGCGAGGTGTGGGCGGGCGGGGACGTGGTGCCCCCGGCCACGGTGGAGCGGCTCCTCGCCACCTGCCCCGGCATCAGGTTCGTCAACGCCTACGGCCCCACCGAGGCCACCATGGCCGTCTCCGTCCACGTCATGGCGGGCCCCGAGGACATCGGGCCGGTGGTGCCCATCGGCCGCCCCCTGGACAACACCCGGCTGTACGTCCTCGACGCGGCGCTGCGGCCGGTGCCGCCGGGGACGCCGGGGGAGCTGTACGCCGCCGGGGAGCGCCTGGCCCGGGGCTACCTGGGCCGCCACGCCCTGACCTCCGAGCGGTTCGTCGCCGACCCGTTCGGCCCGCCCGGCACCCGCATGTACCGCACCGGCGACGTGGCCGCGTGGACCCCTGAGGGGCTGCTGCACTTCCGGGGCCGCGTCGACGACCAGGTCAAGCTCCGCGGGTTCCGCATCGAGCCCGGCGAGGTGCAGGCCGTCCTGGTACGCCACCAGGGCGTGGCGCAGGCGGTGGTCGTGCCGCGCGAGGCGCCCTCCGGGCGGGGCAAGCAGCTCGTGGCGTACGTCGTCCCGGCGCGGCCCGAGGGGTCCGGCTCGGGCCCCGCCCTGTCGGTGCGGGAGCTGCGCGCCTTCGCCGCGGAGGCCCTGCCCGACTTCATGGTCCCGGCGGCCTTCGTCCTCCTCGACGCGCTGCCGCTGAACGCCAACGGCAAGACCGACCTGGGCGCCCTGCCCGCGCCCGAGGCCGCCGTGGCCGACTACGTCCCGCCCGCCACCCCGCGGGAGCGGCAGCTCTGCGAGCTGGTCGCGCAGGTGCTGTCCGTGGAGCGGGTCGGCATGAGCGACGACTTCTTCGAGCTGGGCGGCGACTCGCTGCTCGCGACGCGGCTCACCAGCCGCATCAGCAACGAGATGGGGGTACGGGTGTCCCTCCGCTCCGTCTTCGAGGCCGAGAGCCTCGCGGGGCTGGCCCGCGTGGTGGCTGCCGCGCCGCGAGATTCCGCCCCCAAGCTGCGGCGGATCGCCTCGGGGGCGTGAGCCTGCGGCTGGGGCTCGGCGTGGGTGGGCCCTTTTTCCCACCCGCCCGCCCATGGCTGCCCCGGCTTCGGGGGCGGGGCCCCGGCGCGTTGCGCTGCCGCTGGTCGTTCGGGTGCCCGCCGCTGCCGCGGCGGGTGTTTCCCGCCCGCCCATGGCCACGTGGCTTCGTCGGTGGGGCCTTTTACGGGGTCTTCGTTCCCCGGAAGCGGAGGCCTCCGCCTCGTGGGTGCCGGTCCACGCGGACCTGGGTGAAGCCCGCCGCCGCGAGGCGACTCGGCAGTTCCTCCAGGTCCAGCACGTTCATCGTGTCGAAGAGGTGCAGCAGCCGGAACCCGAGCCCCGACAAGCTGTCGCTGCCCGCGAAGACACCACCGGGCCGCAGCACCCGGTACGCCTCCGCGAACACCCGGTCCTGCGCCGCCCTCGTCGTCACATGGTGCAGCATCGTGAAGGACACCACCGCGTCGAACGACGCCTCCG
Organism: Streptomyces longispororuber; assembly: GCF_014656095.1. GTDB lineage: Bacteria > Actinomycetota > Actinomycetes > Streptomycetales > Streptomycetaceae > Streptomyces > Streptomyces longispororuber. The sequence continues at coordinate 18,168 of NZ_BNBT01000135.1, read as the reverse complement.
GCAACGGCAGGTCGGAGGCGTCCGCCTCCAGCACGCGCGCCCGCCCGCCCCACCGCGTCTCCAGCAGCCGCGCCGTCGGCCCGTCGATCTCGACCGCCGTCAGGCGCGGCACCCGCTCCGCCAGCACGCGCAGATTCGCCCCGTACCCGGGCCCGATCTCCAGTACGTCGTCCCCCAACTCCACGCCCGCCAGCGCGAAGGGAAGGATCTGCTCCTTCGTGACCCGGGCCCACTTCTCGGAGCTGCACAGCTTGCGGTGTGCGACATTCATCGGCATGCGAGCGACGCTAGGCGCGCCGCCACCCCCTCCACCACGGGCTACGCTGCCGAATCATGTCGCGCAACGGACACCCGGGCACGGCCCCGCCTCTCCTGGGCCACCCCGTCGCAGCGGTCTTCGTCGGCAGCTTCACCATGCCGAACGGTGTCCGGTTCGACACGCACACCCACCAGTACCACCAACTCGCCTGGGCCGAGCGCGGCTTGCTGCGCATCGGCACCCGGGACGGGTCCTGGCTGCTGCCGCCCACCCTCGCCCTGTGGATCCCGGCGGGCGTCCCGCACACCACGGAGGCCGCGGGCGACGCCCTGATGCGCGCCCCGTACGTGAACCCCGTCCGCTGCCCGGAGCCGGTCGCCTCCTGGGCCGAGCCCACCGTCCTCGCCGCCACCCCGCTGCTGCGCGCCCTCATCGACCACCTGGGCAGCCCCGGCCTCACCCTCGACGCCCGCGCCCGCGCCGAAGCCGTGCTCCTGGACGTGCTCGCGCCGGTGCCCGCCACCAGCCTCTCGGTGGCCGAGCCCCGCGACCCCCGCGCCCGCGCGGTCGCGTCCGCCCTCGCCGCCGCCCCGGACGACCGCCGCCCCCTCGCCGCCTGGGCGGCCGAGGTGGGCGTCAGCGCCCGTACGCTGGCCCGTCTCTTCGCCGCCGAGACCGGTCTGCCCTTCGGCCGGTGGCGCGAGCAGCTCCGCATGCAGTCCGCCGTGCCGTTGCTGGCCGGGGGCCTGACGGTGGAGGCCGTCGCCCGCCGCGTGGGCTACGCGTCCGCCAGCTCGTTCGTGGCGGCGTTCCACCGCGTGGTGGGCGTGACACCGAGGCAGTACGTCAGCGAGCCACCCCGGCGATGAACGCCCGCCACGCCGCCGCACCTACGACCACGGCGGGCCCGTCCGGAACCTTGCTGTCCCGGACGGGAACGACCCCGTCACCCCCGTCCGCGACCTCGACACAGTCACCGCCGTGCTGGTCGCTGTGGCTGCTTTTGCGCCATCGGGCGGCGCCCTCGAATTCGGCGGCGACTTCGAGGCAGTCGCCGCCGTGCCCGTCGCTGTACGTGCTCTTACGCCAGCGGGCGGCGCCCACGAAGTCGTAAGCGGCCTCGACGCAACTGCCGCCGTGTTCGTCGCTGTAGCTGCTCTTGCGCCACTGGGCAGTGGTCAGGTCGTACTCGCGCATCGTCTGAAGTCCTCTGCCGCCGACTCGACCAGGGCGAGGGACGCCTCCGGCGACACCGCGGCGGCCCTCAGAAGATCGTAGGTCGCCATGACTCGCTTCACCACCGCCGGTTCGTCCAGCAGATTCCCTGAAAGCACCCCTTCTGTATAGACGGTTGGTGGAGCATCCTCGAACTGCATGACCGTCATCATCTTGCCCATCGCCGGGTGCGGGCCTGCTGCGAACGGGAGAACCTGGACAAGAGCCTTCCGCTCCTTCACAGACGTGGCAATGTGCTCCAACTGCCTGCCCATGGCGGCTGCACCACCGACAGGCACTCGCAGCGCGGCTTCGTGCAGGATCACCCAATACTCCGGCCGCGCTGCATCCTTGAGGATCCGCCCCCGGTCGAGCCGGGCCCGCACCTTCTCCTCGATGTACTCGTCCGTCGCGAACGGGTTGCCCGCCAGCATGATCGCTCGCGCGTACTCCGGCGTCTGGAGCAGCCCCGGCACGATCGTCGGCGCGAACTCGCTGATCCTTGTCGCCAGGCGCTCCAGTTCCACCACGGCCTGGAACCACGCCGCGAAGGGGGAGTCCTTGATGAGCTTGAGCCACAGCCGTTCGAAAAAGCCCTCGGTTTGTAGGACTTCGTCGATCCGTTGAGCCACATCCAACTGCGGCTTACGAATCGCCTGTTCGAATTGGCCGATGTAGCCGCCGGAGACAAAAACGCGGGCCCCCAGCTCCACTTGGGTGAGGCCCGCGTTCTCGCGCCGTCGTTTCAACTCCGCGCCGAAGAACTCCCAGGCCGCCTGGCGCGACCCATGGGCACCTTTGGCCATGGATAACTCCCCTCCCCAGCCCCGCGGTTGTAGAGCACAGACTCCTGCCAACTGTAGACGCGTTGCGTCACCGTAGGGATACGAAGCGTGAAAATCGACGGTGAAGGGGAGCCACGTGACGGCGAAAAAGGCCGCCGGCGAGACGCACTCGGCGGCATGTGTGGAAGAGGCGGAGGACACGGTGAAGGAATTGCGCGCGGCCCTGCGGAGGGCGGGAATCACACTGCCGTCGCTACGGGTGGACCCGGCGACCGTGGCGCGGCAGGCGCCGTGCCCGCTGGTGGACCTGGGACGCTGCTCCGTGGAGGCCGCGGCGCGGCTCGCCGCCTGTCTGCCGGGTGAGGAGGCGTGTCCATGAGGCTCCCCATCGGGACGTACGCGGTGGACACCCGGACCGGCCGGGTGGGCAAGGTGATGGGCCACGAGGGCCCCTACGTGCAGCTCCGGCCGTACGGCGGCGGGCGGGAGTGGGACTGCGCGCCCGAGGTGCTGCGGACGGCGACGACGGCGGAGCGGCTGCGTGCGGCGACGGCGTACGCGAACGCGCGCAGCAGGGGGGAGGTGCCTTGACTGCGGGGGTCAGCCGGGGGGTGGGGCGGACGGGAGCCCGGCCTCGGCCTCGGCGGTGACGAGGATGCGGCGGATCTCGGCGAGGGCGGCGGCCGGGTCCCGCTCGCCGGTGGCGATGAGGTCCTCCAGTTCACGCAGTCGGGCGGCGCGTCGCGGATGCCGCTCGATGGCCACGAAGACGGCCCAGGAGTGGCTGAACGCGCGGAGGGGGGCGAGGCTCCGGGTCCGGTGGGCGTGGGTGGCGGCCTCGAAGAGGTGGCGCGTGAGTGCGGGCAGGCGGCCGGGGGCGATCTCGGCCACCGCCGCGCGCAACGCGGCGGGCACCGGCTCGGGCCTCGGGATCAGCGGGCCGTCGGGGAGTGGGGTCACGGGGCCTCCGGTGCGGATGCGGGCGACGCCCGTACGCTACCGGCTCGCGGCGGGGGAGGGGTCCGCCCGTGATCCCGCGCAGGTCCCGGGCCGCACCCCCGGGCCGCCGCCGCCCCGGCCCCGGGAGGGACCGGGGCGGGCCCCGGGGTGCCACCCCGGGCGACTCCGGCCCCACCCGCCCCAAGGCCCCCGGCCGGAATTCCGTACGGGACAATGGGCCCATGAGCCTGTTCCGTGACGACGGTGTCGTGCTGCGCACCCAGAAGCTGGGGGAGGCGGACCGCATCATCACGCTGCTCACGCGCGGGCACGGGCGGGTGCGGGCCGTCGCCCGCGGGGTGCGCAGGACCAAGTCGAAGTTCGGGGCGAGGCTGGAGCCGTTCTCGCACGTGGACGTGCAGTTCTTCGCACGGGGCGGCGAGCTGATCGGGCGCGGCCTGCCGCTGTGCACGCAGAGCGAGACCATCGCTCCGTACGGTGGCGGCATCGTCACCGACTACGCCCGGTACACCGCCGGCACGGCCATGCTGGAGACGGCGGAGCGGTTCACCGACCACGAGGGCGAGCCCGCCGTGCAGCAGTACCTGCTGCTGGTCGGCGGCCTGCGCACGCTCGCCCGCGGCGAGCACGCGCCGCACCTCGTCCTGGACGCCTTCCTGCTGCGCTCGCTCGCCGTGAACGGCTACGCGCCCAGCTTCGACGCCTGCGCCAAATGCGGCATGCCGGGACCGAACCGCTTCTTCTCGGTCGCCGCGGGCGGCTCGATTTGCGCGGACTGCCGGGTGCCGGGCAGCGTCGTACCGTCGGCGGAGACCCTCACGCACCTCGCGGCGCTCCTCACCGGTGACTGGCAGACGGCCGACGCCTGCGAGCCCCGGCACGCACGGGAGGGCAGCGGGCTCGTATCGGCGTACCTGCACTGGCACTTGGAGCGCGGGCTGCGCTCGCTCCGGTACGTGGAGAAGTAGGACGTGTACGTGGAGAGACAGGACGTGCGGCAGCACAGGCGCGGCACGACGGCGCGCGGCCCCCGGAAGAATCGCTGAGAACTGGAGTAGTCCCTTATGGCACGACGCGGAATCCTCGGACGGTCCCGCCGTGAGTACACGCCGCCCGAGCCGCACCCGTCGGGCGCGCGGCCGCCGAAGATCCCCGGCGAGCTGGTGCCGCAGCACGTCGCCGTCGTCATGGACGGCAACGGCCGGTGGGCCAAGGAGCGCGGCCTGCCGCGCACCGAGGGCCACAAGGTGGGGGCCGAGCGCGTCCTGGACGTCCTCCAGGGGGCCATCGAGATGGGCGTCGGGAACATCTCCCTGTACGCCTTCTCCACCGAGAACTGGAAGCGCTCGCCCGACGAGGTGCGCTTCCTGATGAACTTCAACCGGGACTTCATCCGCAAGACCCGCGACCAGCTCGACCAGCTCGGCGTGCGCGTGCGCTGGGTGGGCCGCATGCCCAAGCTGTGGAAGTCCGTCGCCAAGGAGCTCCAGATCGCCCAGGAGCAGACCAAGGACAACGACCGGCTCACCCTGTACTTCTGCATGAACTACGGCGGCCGCGCCGAGATCGCCGACGCCGCCAAGGCCCTCGCCGAGGACGTGCGCGCCGGGCGCCTCGACCCGTCGAAGGTCACCGAGAAGACCCTCGCCAAGTACCTGTACTACCCGGACATGCCGGACGTGGACCTGTTCCTGCGCCCCAGCGGCGAGCAGCGCACCTCCAACTACCTGATCTGGCAGAGCGCGTACGCCGAGATGGTCTTCCAGGACGTCCTGTGGCCGGACTTCGACCGCCGCGACCTGTGGCGCGCCTGCCTGGAGTACGCCTCCCGCGACCGCCGCTTCGGCGGGGCGATCCCGAACGAGGAGCAGCTCAAGAAGGGCTGACGGCGTACGGAAGGGCCCGCACCACCGGCTCGGTGGTGCGGGCCCTTCCGTACGTACAGGCGCGTACGGGCGTACTACTACTTCTTGGCGCAGTCCACGCAGGTGCCGAAGATCTCGACGGTGTGCGCCACGTTCACATAGCCGTGCTCCGCCGCGATGGCCTCCGCCCACTTCTCCACGGCCGGGCCCTCGACCTCCACGGCCTTGCCGCAGACGCGGCAGACCAGGTGGTGGTGGTGATCACCGGTCGAGCAGCGGCGGTAGACCGCCTCGCCGTCGTTCGTGCGCAGCACGTCGACCTCGCCCGCGTCGGCGAGGGACTGGAGCGTGCGGTAGACCGTCGTCAGACCGACCGAGTCGCCGCGGTGCTTGAGCATGTCGTGCAGCTCCTGCGCGCTGCGGAACTCGTCCACCTCGTCGAGGGCCGCCGCCACCGCGGCTCGTTGCCGGGTGGCCCGGCCTCGCACGGGCGGTCCCGCCGTCGTCACAGATGCCTCCTCAGCGCTCGTCCGCACAGCAGTCACAGGTCGGATCTCGCCCGGCCATTGTGCCAGGTCGGCCCGGGAGCCTGGCCAGAGCGCTCTCGGACAGTGATCCGCCATGGTCCGGACCACGCGTGATCGCGGCCCGGAGGATCACTGCCCCGTCCGTGACCTCCTCAGACCTTCACCTCGTCCGAGGTGCCTCGCGCGCCCGGCACGTCCGCCGTGCACGCCGCCCCGCCGCGCGCCAGCGCCCGCGCCCTCCGGCGGGCCAGCGGCGTGGCCAGGACCGTCAGCACGACGAACACCCCGATCGTCAGGAGCACGATCGTCGCCCCGGGCGGCACGTCCTGGTAGTACGAGGTGACGGTGCCACCGAGCGTCACACCGACGCCGATGGCCACCGCGATCGCGAACGTCGCCGCGAAGCCCCGGGTGAGCTGCTGCGCCGCGGCCACCGGCACCACCATCAGCGCCGACACCAGCAGCAGGCCCACGACGCGCATCGCCACGGTCACCGTGATGGCCGCCGTGACCGCCGTAAGCAGGTTCAGGACGCGCACCGGCAGGCCCGTGACCCGCGCGAACTCCTCGTCCTGGCTCACCGCGAACAACTGGCGGCGCAGCCCGACCGTGACCAGGACCACGAACGCGGCGAGCAGACAGATCGCCGCCACGTCGTCCTCGGACACCGTCGACAGCGAGCCGAACAGGTACGAGCTGAGGTTCGCGTTCGAACCGCCCGGCGCCAGGTTGATGAACATCACGCCGCCCGCCATGCCGCCGTAGAACAGCATCGCGAGGGCGATGTCGCCGCGCGTGCGGCCGTACCAGCGGATCAGTTCCATGATCACGGCACCGGCGACCGCCACCGCCGTCGCCATCCACACCGGGGACGTGGAGAGCAGGAAGCCGAGCCCTACGCCCGTCATCGCCACGTGGCCGATTCCGTCCCCCATGAGGGCCTGGCGGCGCTGCACCAGGTAGATGCCGACGGCCGGCGCGGTGATGCCGACGAGGACGGCGGCGAGCAGCGCCCGCTGCATGAACGCGTAGTTCAGGATTTCCATCGCCGGGTCCCTCAGGTCAGCAGGCCGGTGCGGACGGGGGCCGCGTCGGCGTCGTGCGGGTGTACGTGGTCGTGGCCGGGCAGCGCGTGCTGGCCCACGGCCTCCGGCGGCGGGCCGTCGTGCAGCACGCAGCCGTCGCGCAGCACGACCGCGCGGTCGATCAGCGGCTCCAGGGGGCCCAGCTCGTGCAGCACGAGCAGGACGGAGGTGCCGTGCCCCACCTGCGCGCGCAGGGTGGCGGCGAGCACCTCCTGGCTGGCCAGGTCCACGCCCGCCATCGGCTCGTCCATGATGAGCAGGTCGGGCTCGGAGACCAGGGCGCGGGCGATGAGCACCCGCTGGTGCTGGCCGCCCGACAGGGCGTTCACCGAGTCCTTGGCCCGGTCCGCCAGGCCGACCTGCTCCAGGGCGTCGCGGACGGCCTGCCGGTCCGCCTTGCGCAGCACGCCGAAGCGCGTGCGCGACAGCCGGCCCGAGGACACGACCTCGGTGACCGTCGCGGGCACGCCGCCCGCCGCCGTCGTGCGCTGCGGGACGTAGCCGACGCGCGCCCAGTCGCGGAAGCGGCGGCGCGGCGTACCGAAGATCTCTATCTCGCCGCCCGTCACCGGCACCTGGCCGATCACCGAGCGGACGGCCGTGGACTTGCCCGAGCCGTTCGCGCCGAGCAGCGCGACGACCTCGCCCGCGCCGACCGTCAGGTCGATGCCGCGCAGCACCGGGCGGGCGCCCAGCTCGGCGGTCACCCCGCGCAGGGATATGACGGGCTCTCCCGTGGTCTTCGTGGTGGTGTCACCCATGCCGTGCCCCTTTCCGGAGGGGGTCCTCGCGCCGCTGTCCGTCACGCCGCGCCGTGTCCGCCGCGTCCCTCACCTGGCACCGAGCGCCGTGCGCAGGGCCTTCAGGTTCGACCGCATGACCTGGAGGTAGTCGTCGCCGCGGGACTTCTCGGTGATGCCCTCGACCGGGTCGAGCACGTCCGTCTTGAGCTTCGCGTCGCTCGCGAGCGTCTTCGCGGTCTTGTCGCTGACGAGCGTCTCGTGGAACACCGTGGTCACGCCGTCGGCCTCGGCCATCTTCTGCAGCGCCTTGACGCGGTTCGCGCTCGGCTCGCCCTCCGGGTCCAGGCCGGTGATGGACTCCTCGGTGAGGCCGTAGCGCTCGGCGAGGTAGCCGAAGGCCGCGTGCGTGGTGATGAACACCTTGGTCCTGGTGTCCTTCAGGCCCTTCTCGAACTCCGCGTCGAGGCCCTTGAGCTTCTTCACCAGGGCGGCGGCGTTCTTCTCGTACGCCGCCTTGTGGTCCGGGTCGGCCTTCGCGAAGGCCTTGCCGACGCCCTCGGCGACCTCGGCGTACCGGACGGGGTCCAGCCAGATGTGCGGGTCCGGGCCCTCGTGCTCGTGCCCGTGCTCGTGCCCGTCGTGCTCGTCGCCGTGCTCGTCGTCCCCGTGCTCCTCGTGGCCCTCCTCCCCGTGGCCCTCCTCCTCGTGCTTCTCCAGGCGGGTGAGGCCGGCCGCGTCGATCTTCGTCTTCAGCTCCGACTGCCCGATGGCCTCGTCCACGTTCGGCTGGAGGCCCTTCAGGTACAGGGCGGCGTCGGACTCCTCGAGCTGGGCGCGCTGCTTGGCGCTGATCTCCAGGTCGTGCGGTTCCTGACCGGGCTCCGTGAGGGTGGTGACCTCGACGTGCTTCCCGCCGATCTGCTCGGCGAGGTACTGCATCGGATAGAACGACGCCACCACGTCGAGCTTGCCCTTGTTGTTCGTGGCCGCGGCGTCGTCGGAGGAGCAGGCCGACAGGGACACGAGGGCGAGGGCCGTCGCGGCGGTGAGGGCGGAGACGGGTATGAGGCGGCGTCGTACGTTCATGACAGTCATTTTCAACAATTATGGAAACGATTGTCAACAAACTGTCGACGAGGCTTCCCCCACACCGGGCCCGGCTCCCTCACCCGCCCCTCGCGGACCGGGCCGGTCCCCGGCGTGGGAATGGGGCGAAGCCGTAGGAGTGGGGCGCGTGGGCGGGAGGGAACCGGCCGGGGGCGGACCGGGAACCGGTCGGGGAGCCAATCGATTTGATCCGGGGGGTGCGGGCGCCGGTAACCTGAGGCATTCGCTCCTGGAGCCGCCGCCCCCGCAGGGGCGCGCTTCGTCGTCGTCGTAATGAAGAGAGCACCGTGGCCGCCGACAAGATCGACACCATCGTCAGCCTGAGCAAGCGCCGAGGCTTCGTCTTCCCCTGCAGCGAGATCTACGGCGGCCAGCGCGCCGCCTGGGACTACGGACCGCTGGGCGTCGAGCTGAAGGAGAACATCAAGCGCCAGTGGTGGCGCTACATGGTCACCTCGCGGGAAGACGTCGTCGGTATCGACTCGTCCGTGATCCTGGCCACCGAGGTCTGGCAGGCCTCCGGTCACATCGCCACCTTCACGGACCCGCTGACCGAGTGCACCTCCTGCCACAAGCGCTTCCGTGCCGACCACCTGGAAGAGGCGTACGAGGAGAAGAAGGGCCGCGCGCCCGAGAACGGCCTCGCCGACATCAACTGCCCCAACTGCGGCACCAAGGGCCAGTTCACCGAGCCCAAGCAGTTCTCCGGCCTCCTTTCGACGCACCTCGGCCCGACCCAGGACTCCGGCTCGGTCGCGTACCTGCGGCCCGAGACCGCGCAGGGCATCTTCACCAACTTCTCCCAGGTGCAGACGACCTCGCGCCGCAAGCCGCCGTTCGGCATCGCCCAGATGGGCAAGTCCTTCCGCAACGAGATCACGCCCGGCAACTTCATCTTCCGCACCCGCGAGTTCGAGCAGATGGAGATGGAGTTCTTCGTCAAGCCGGGCGAGGACGAGAAGTGGCAGGAGTACTGGATGGAGCAGCGCTGGAACTGGTACACCGGTCTCGGCCTGCGCGAGGAGAACATGCGGTGGTACGAGCACCCGAAGGAGAAGCTCTCCCACTACTCCAAGCGCACCGCTGACATCGAGTACCGCTTCCAGTTCGGCGGCAGCGAGTGGGGCGAGCTGGAGGGCGTCGCCAACCGCACCGACTACGACCTGTCCGCGCACGCCAAGGCCTCCGGCCAGGACCTGTCGTACTTCGACCAGGAAGCCGGCGAGCGCTGGACGCCGTACGTCATCGAGCCCGCCGCCGGTGTCGGCCGCACGATGCTCGCCTTCCTGCTCGACTCCTACGTCGAGGACGAGGCCCCGAACGCCAAGGGCAAGCTGGAGAAGCGCACCGTCATGCGCTTCGACCACCGCATCGCCCCGGTGAAGGCCGCGGTCCTGCCGCTGTCCCGCAACCCGGAGCTGTCCCCGAAGGCCAAGGGCCTGGCCGCCGCGCTCCGGCAGAACTGGAACATCGAGTTCGACGACGCGGGCGCCATCGGCCGCCGCTACCGCCGCCAGGACGAGATCGGCACGCCGTTCTGCGTCACCGTCGACTTCGACACCCTTGAGGACAACGCGGTGACCGTGCGTGAGCGCGACACGATGAAGCAGGAGCGGGTCTCCCTCGACCAGATCGAGGGCTACCTGGCCACGCGTCTCGTCGGCTGCTGACGTCCGCGCCCCGTCGCCCCGCAAGCCCCCGGTTCCGGTGCTGGAGCCGGGGGCTTCGGTGCACACTGGGGCCATGCCTCCGACGGCCGTACGTCAGGTCAGGCGCTGGGACCAGCACGGGCGCGAGCACGTCGTCCGCCTCCTCAAGCCAGGGGTGCGGCGCCACCTGCTCTGCGGCACGTGCGGCTGGCGGCGCAGGGCCCCGTTCCTGGCGTGGCTGACGGCCGCGGACCACCTGGAGCGCGTCCACCAGGCGACGGTGGACCCCGCCGGGTCCGCGCGGGGCTAGGTCCCGGACCGCACCAGGTCCGCCGCCTTCTCGCCGATCACCGTCGCGGCCGCCGCCGTGTTCACCGACACGATCCGCGGCATCACCGACGCGTCCGCCACCCGCAGCCCGCCGAGGCCGCGCACCCGCAGCTCCGGGTCCACCACCGCCTCCGCGCCCGTCCCCATCGCGCAACTGCCCGCCAGGTGGAAGTAGGGACCCGTCGCCGCCGTCAGGAACGCCCGCGCCCGCGCCTCGCCCGGCAGCACCTCCCGCGGGCCCCAGGCGGCGAACGGCCCCGCCGCCGCCACCTCCCGCGCCACCTCCACGCCGAGCAGCATGCGGCGTACGTCGTCCGCGTCACCCAGGTAGCCCGGGTCGATCAGCGGCGGCACGTCCGGGTCGGCGTCCGCGATCCGCACCGAGCCACGGGCGCGCGGCACCGCGGCCACGCCCAGCGTGAAGCAGTTCTCCGGCGCCGCGACCGTCGGCGGGTGGTACGGGACGTGGATGAACAGCACCTGCATGTCAGGACCCGGCAGCGACGCGTCGCTGCGCCAGTGCAGCGCCGCCTCCGACAGGTTCAGCCGCCCCGCCGGGATCGGCCGGTCCGCCTCGAACACCACGCCGCACAGCGGATGGTCCTGCAGCCCGCGCCCCACGCCCGGCAGGTCGTGCCGTACGTCCACCCCCGCCGTCCGCAGCTCGTCCGCCGGGCCGATGCCCGAGAGCAGCAGCAGCCGGGGCGAGTCCACCGCCCCGGCGCACACGATCACCTCGGCGCGGGCTCGCACCGTGACCGGCGCGCCCCCGCGCGTGAACTCCACGCCCGTGCACCGGTCGCCGTCCAGGAGCAGACGGCGCACGCGGGCGTCGGGCGCCACCGTGAGGCGCGGCCGGGCGCCGTCGAGCGGCCGCAGATAGGCGTCGGCCGCGCTCTGCCGGACCCCGTCCGCGATGGTCAGGTCGACCAGGCCCGCGCCCTCCTGGACGGCGCCGTTGAGGTCGCCGCTGTACGGGTGGCCCGCCGCGACCGCCGCCTCCACGAACACCTGGGACAGCGGGTTCACGGCCTCGGGCCGGGCGGGCGCGACCCGCAGCGGACCCGTCCGGCCGCGCCACGCGGGGTCGCCGCCCGGCACCGACTCCATCCGCTTGAAGTACGGCAGCAGGTCGTCGAAGCCCCACCCGGCGCAGCCCGCCGCGGCCCAGTGCCAGTGGTCGTAGTCGGCGCGGTGCCCGCGCAGGAACACCATGCCGTTGACGGCGCTCGACCCGCCCAGGGCGCGCCCGCGCGGGCACGGCAGCGGGACGCCGCCCACGCCGGGCTGCGGCAGGGTCGTGTAGCAGTGGTCGGCCTCGGATCCCGCCAGCGACGGCCACGCGGTCGGGGTCGCGAGGTCCGCCTTGTGCTCCGCCGGGCCCGCCTCCAGGAGCAGCACGCTGCGGTCCGGGTCCGCGCCGAGCCGGGCCGCGACGGCACAGCCCGCGGACCCGGCGCCCACCACCACGTAGTCGTACTCCGCCGCCAACTCATCGGTGCGTAAGGCCACTTCGCCCCTCCTGGGTGCCCGGGTGCTCGGTGGGGCCCAGGCAATCAGGAGGGGCGCAGGGGACGCAGGGGAACGCCGAAACCGGGGGGATTCAGGGGCGCAGCGCGGCCAGCGTCAGCTCCACGACCGCCGTGAAGGCCTCGTCGATGCCGGGCGCGGACCACTCGCGGGCGTACCCCGGGTCGTGGAACCGGCCCGTGGCGTCGAACACCGCGCGGGCCGCCAGCCCCGCGTCCGCGACAGGCAGGGCCAGCTCGCCGCGGGAGACGCCCTCCTCCAGGATCAGGCGGAGGTGCCCGACGAGGTCGGCGACGTGCCGCTCCACGACCCCGCTGTTCTCGCCGAGCAGCACCTCGTACGTCGCGAACAGCTCCGGGTCGGCGCCCGCCTTCTCGCGCTTGGCCGCGAACAGCGTGGTGAGCCAGCGGCGCAGCCGCTCGTCCGCGGGCAGCGAGCGGTCGTCCACGACCCGCCGCAGCGCGGCCGTCGTCCGGTCCAGCCAGCGCTCGGTGACCGCTTCCCGCAGCGCCGCCTTCGTACGGAAGTGGCGGTACACGGCGGCGTGGCTGACGCCGAGCGCGCGGGCCACGTCCACCACGGTGGCCTTGGCGGCGCCGTGGCGGCGCAGCACGTCCTCGGTGGTGGCGAGGATGCGCTCGGCGGTCAGGGTCTCGGTCGGGGCCATGGATCCGACGGTACCCGTCGGCGGGGACGGCTCCCGGCCGGGGCGCCCGCCCCTGGGGCGCTCCCCGCTCAGGTCAGCGCTCGCTGTCGAGGTGCGCGAGCTGCGACTCGGGGTAGCGGGCGCCCGCGGCGGCGCCGGCGGGCACGGCCTCCTCGATCGCCGCGAGGTCGGTGCCGTCGAGGGCGACGTCCAGGGCGCCCAGCGCCTCGGCAAGGCGGTCCCGGCGGCGGGCGCCGACCAGCGGCACGATGTCCGCGCCGAACCGCGGCCCCTGCGCGAGCACCCAGGCGATCGCGGTCTGCGCCACGCTCACGCCCTTGGCCTCGGCGACCGCGCGCAGGGCGTCGACGAGGTCGAGGTTGCGCCGGAGGTTCTCGCCCTGGAAGCGGGGGCTCAGCCCGCGGAAGTCGTCCGCCGCGAGCTGCCGGTCGCGGGTGAAGTGGCCGGAGATCAGGCCGCGCGAGAGCACGCCGTACGCGGTGACGCCGATGCCGAGCGCGGCGGCGGTGGGCAGGATCTCGTCCTCGATGCCGCGCGAGATCAGCGAGTACTCGATCTGGAGGTCCGAGACCGGCGCGACGGCGGCGGCCCGGCGCAGCGTGTCCGCGCCCACCTCCGACAGGCCGACGTGGCGCACGTACCCCTTCTCGACCAGCTCGGCGATGGCGCCGACGGTCTCCTCGACGGGCACGTCAGGGTCGAGGCGGGCGATCCGGTACACGTCGATGTGGTCGACGCCGAGCCGCTGCAACGAGTACGCGGCGAAGTTCTTCACCGCCGCCGGCCGCCCGTCGTAGCCGGACCAGCCGCCGTCCGGGTCGCGCAGGGCGCCGAACTTCACGCTGAGCAGCGCCCGTTCGCGCAGCGCGGCGGGCGCGGTGCGCAGGGCTTCGCCGACGAGCAGCTCGTTGTGGCCCATGGCGTAGAAGTCGCCGGTGTCGAGCAGGGTGATGCCCGCGTCGAGCGCGGCGTGCACGGTGGCGACGGACTCCCCGCGGTCCGCCTCCCCGTACAGCGCGGACATCCCCATGCAGCCGAGACCGAGGGCGGAGGTGACGGGTCCGGTGGTGCCGAGCTTCTGGGTGCGCATGGGGGCTCCTGGGGGGCTCCGAAGGGAAGAGGGGCAGCGGGCCTGTGCGCAGCCCGGCAAGGGCTGCGCACAGGGGCGCCACACCTCCACCATGCACCCGTGGCTGACAGATTTCAAGTTCTGTAATCTGTAACTTGCGGCGGGCCGCCGACCGTCGTCGGTAGCCTCCGGAGCCGGAGAGGCATCGGCCGACGGAGGAGGCGTCCCGTACGCGTCACGCCGCGGCCCCTGCGGAGCCCGGCCGCTGAGAGGCGGCGCGTTCACCTCCGAGGCCCCTGGTCGGCGACTGCCGCCGCCCGCGCTCCCGGCGCTTGTGGTGATCGGCCGGCGTTGAGAAACTCCCCCCGTGTCCAGATCAGTGGTGACCGAGGCCGACTTCGCCGTGCGCGAGTCCTGCGAGCACGGCCGCGTCGATATCCGCAGCGCGGTGGATCCTGTGTCGCTGCAGGCCGATCCGGTCCGGAAGGCCGGTTTCAGGAATGCCCTCGCTTCGGCTGTCCGAAGCGGCACGAGGGGAGTAGTCACTCACGACATCGAAGTGACCCTGTTGTGGTACGTCGAGGAGTCCCGCCGTTATCAGACCCACCTGGTGGCCGACCTCGACAACGTCCTGAAGCCGCTCCTCGACGCGGTGACCGGGGCCGATGGCATCATGATCGACGACAATCAGGTCCAGTCGATCCGCGCCTCGTGGCTGACCCCAGGAGCACGGACGGGATTCGATCTGGAGTTCAGGGCGTTGTCCGCCGACGGCTACATGTCCCGCGAGGGAATTTCGTTCATGGAATTCGGCGCGGACCGCTGCTACATCCTGCCGCAGGCCGAAAAAGGTGTTCAGGACGGTTTCGTACGCACGTATCGTGCGGCTCTCGCGGCATATCAGGGAATGCTCGACGAAGGAATCGCCGAGAGCGTCGCGCGGGCCGTCCTTCCGGCGGCGCGGCCCTTCCCGCGCGCACGGCTGGGGACGTTCACGGTGGTGCGGCACGCGGACTCCTGAGGGGGCGCGATGACGGCGCCGAGGCAGGGGGCGAGGGCGTCGGCGCACGGGGCCGTCCTCAGCCCGAGTTGGCCGTCCGGGGCTGCTCCTCGGGGTTCGGGGTCAGGCGGCGGGCTGTGCGGTGGGCCGTGGCTCGGGCCCAGGGGCCGCTGGTCAGGAGGCCTATGGCCAGGACCGCCGTGCCGCAGGCCGTGATGATCCACCAGGCCGGGCGGCTCGCCTCGGTGAAGTCGGCGGCGTAGGACCGCGTCACGCCGGAGGCGAGGACCGCGCCGATCACCGCGACGCCGAGGGTCTGGCCGATCTGGCGGCTGGTCGAGGCGACGGCGGCGGCGACGCCCGCCTGGGCGCGGGGCATGCCGGCCACGGCGGTGTTGGTGATGGGGGCGTTGACCACGCCGAAGCCGATGCCGAACAGGACGTAGGCGAGGAACCGCGTGCCGTTCTCGTTCTCCGCCTCGAACGCCGCGAGGAGCACCCCGGACACCGTCATCGCCACCCCCGCGACAAGGAGGGGGAGGCGCGGTCCCCGCGCGCCCACCAGGCGGCCCGACAGCGGCGCGCACACCAGTGTCATCGCCGCCATCGGCAGCATCCACAGGCCCGCGTGCAGCGCGTCCAGGCCGCGCACGTCCTGGAGGTAGAGCGTGGAGAGGAACAGGAAGCCGCCGAGCGACGCGAACGCGCAGATCGCGATGACCGTGGCCCCGCTGAACGGCGCCGAGCGGAAGAACCGCAGGTCGATGAGGGGTTCCTCGCGGCGCGGCTCGTACAGCAGCAGACCGGCGAGCGCCGCGAGCGCGAGGGCCGCGAAGGTCAGGGTCAGCGGCGCGGTCCAGCCCACGGCGGGCGCCTCGATGATCGCGTACGTCAGCGAGCCGAGCAGCACCATCACCAGCAACTGGCCCACCGGGTCGGGGCGACGGGGCTTCGGGGCCCGGGACTCAGGCACGTACCGCGTGGTGAGCAGGAGGGCCGCAAGACCCACCGGCAGGTTGACCCAGAAGATCGCCCGCCAGCCGACGGCCTCCACCAGGAGGCCGCCCACCAGCGGCCCCGCCGCCATGGAGATGCCGACGACCCCGCCCCAGACACCGATCGCGCGGGCGCGCTCACGCGGCTCGGTGAAGGTGTTCGTGATGATGGACATGGCGACCGGGTTGAGCATGGAGCCGCCCACCGCCTGGACCGTGCGGAAGGCGACGAGCGACTCCAGGTTCGGGGCGAGCGAGCACAGGACCGAGCCCAGGGTGAAGACCACGAGCCCCGTCCGGAACACCCGGCGGCGGCCCACGCGGTCCGCCGTCGAGCCCGCCAGCATCAGCAGCGAGGCCAGGACGAGGGTGTACGCGTCGATGGTCCACTGCATGCCCGAGATGCTGGTGTCGAACTCCTTCGCCATGGTCGGCAGCGCGACGTTCAGGACGGTGTTGTCCAGGCTGACGATCAGCAGGCTCATGCAGCAGATCGCGAGGACCAGGTGGCGGCGGCGGGGGCTCAGGTCGGGCTCGGGCATACAGCCGACGGTAACCCTGGGGCGGGTTATGCGCCCCGGGCGCCCGGGGCGCACCCCGCACCCGAGCCCCGGCCGCCCGGTCTCACCCCAGCTCGCGCGGCAGCCGCAGGCTCAGTGCCGCCAGGCCCAGGAGCCCGGCCAGTTGCACGGCCAGGACGGCCGCGAAGGCCTCGCGCGTGCCGAGGTCCGTCTCCAGGGCCAGGAACAGCGAGCCGAGCGTGGCCACGCCGACGGCGAGCCCGGACTGCTGCGCGGTGGCGGCGAGCCCGCTGCCCGCGCCCGCCCGCGCCGCGGGCACGGCGGCCAGCAGCAGGCGGTAGTACAGCGGCAGTTGGAGGCCCTGCCCGAGGCCGCACAGGACCAGGCCCGGGGCGAGCGCCGGCGGGCTCAGCGCGGACCACGGGGCCCACAGCAGGGTGGCGGCGAGCACCACGAGACCCGCGCCGTGCACCAGGGCGCACAGGGTGAGGGTGCGGCTGCCGAGCCGGTTCACCAGGCGCGGCAGCAGCAGGGACCCGCAGAACTGCGCCAGCCCCATCGGCACCAGCGTCAGCCCCGCCTTCAGGGCGCCGTACCCCAACCCCTCCTGGAGCGTCACGGCGCCGACGAACATGAAGCCGCTGAACCCGATGAAGATCGGTACGCCGATCAGCAGGCCCCGGGCGACACCGGGCTCGCGCAGCAGGGACGGCGGGAGCAGCGGGCTGCCGCCGCTGTCCTCGGCCCGCCGCTCCACCGCGGCGAACGCCCACAGCAGCAGGGGCGCGGCCAGCAGCGTCAGGACCGACCACAGCGGCCAGCCCGCCGCCCGGCCCTCCGTCAGCGGCAGCAGCAGCGCGACCAGCGCGGCGGCCAGCAGCACCGTCCCGCCGACGTCGCCGCTCCGGGGCTGCTCGGCGCGGCTGTCCGGCACCGACCGCACCGCGAGCGGCAGCGCGAGGACGACGACCGGCACGTTGATCAGGAACGCCATGCGCCAGCCGGTGCCGCCGATGTCGGCCGACACCAGGACGCCGCCGAGCACCTGCCCCAGCACCATCGCGAGCCCGCTCACCGCGCCGTACAGCGCGACGGCCCGCGCGCGCCGCTCGCCGCGCGTGGTGGCGTGGATGGTGGCGAGGACCTGCGGCAGCATCAGCGCGGACGCCACGCCCTGCGCCGCCCGGAACCCCACCAGCGACCAGGCACCGGGGGCGAGACCGCAGGCCAGCGAGGTCAGCCCGAAGCCCGCGACGCCCCACAGGAAGAGCCTGCGGCGCCCGTACGCGTCCCCGAGGCGGCCCCCGAGGACCAGCAGCACGGCGTACGCGACGGCGTACCCGGCGGCGACCATCTCCAGGGCGGACGGCGACGCGCCGAGGTCGCGCGCGATGTCGGGCAGCGCGACGTTGACGACGAAGAAGTCGGTGCTGGGCAGGGAGGTGCCGAGCAGGATGGTGAAGAGGCCGAGGGCGGTGAGGGCGGGGCCGCGGGCGGCGGGGTCGGCGGCTGTCGGGTCGGTGCGGGTGGCGGTGCCGGTACTGGTGTCGGTGCTGGGGTTGGTGGTCGTAGCAGTCACGGGTACGACGATCGGCGCGGCCTCAAGGGGGTACCAGAGTGTCTTTATCCTGGTAGTAGTTGCACCTGGCAACAGGGTGAGGGGCTGGGGCAGCCTGGGAGCGTGAGCGTGACCATGGAGCCCCCAGCGACGTACGAGCCCCCCGCGCGGAGGGGAAACACGGCCCCCGCCCCGGGCAAGCACGCGGCCCCGGCCCGGAGCGGGCACGCGGCCCCCGTCCCGAGCGCGCACGCGGCCCCCGTCCCGAGCGCGCACGCGGCCCCTGCCCGGAGCGGGCACGCG
>NZ_BNBT01000134.1 GCF_014656095.1 Streptomyces longispororuber | reverse complement strand
ACGGCAGCGTCGCCGCGAGGGCGGCCGCCGCCACCTGGAGCACGGTGCGCGCGGTGCCGCCGCCCCGACGCGACGGGCCTCGGGGGCGCCGCACCCGACCCGCTCGGCCGGGGCGGGCGAGAGGGCACGTGGTTCCGGGTTGCCGTCGCATGGCGCTCAACTCCTGTGTCGTGGCGGGTTCCTGGCAGGGACGACGCTAGGTCGCCCACCCGGCCGGAACCATCCGGCCCGCCCCCCGCCCGAGGGTGGCGGCACCGCCACCCCGAGCGCCCCACACGCCCCCCCCACACCCCTTGTGGTAATACTCAGAAAGGCATTAGGGTACTTACATGTCTTCTATACGTCAGGCCGTGGAGAACGACGTCGCGGAGCTCGTGCGCCTGCGGGCGCTGCTCTTCGAGGACCTCGGCGGGGAGTTCTTCAACCCCGCGTCGACGGACCAGGGGTGGCGGCACGAGCTCGCGCTCGTCCTCAAGGACCAGGTGCGGTCCGAGAACATACGCATCCTCGTGGTGGACGGCGACGACTGCCTCGCCGCCTGCGGCTTCGGCACCATCGAGCAGTGGCTGCCGGGCCCGCACCTGCGCAACGGCCGCGTCGGACACGTCCTCGGCGTGGTCACCGACCCCGCCTACCGGCGGCGCGGACACAGCAGGGCGATCCTGAACGGGCTCCTGGACTGGTTCCGTGAGCGGGAGGCCGCCCGCGTCGACCTGCACGCCTCGCGCGAGGGCGAACCGCTCTACCGCGACCTCGGATTCACCGACCACCCGGACCCCGCCCTGTGGCTGCGCCCCTGACGAGGCGCCCTCCGACGAGCGGTCTCCGACGGCACGGCCTCCGACGACGCGGCCACGGGCGCACGGGCCGCGCGTGCGGTGCCCGTCGGACCGGAGAAGGGCTCTTCCCCGCCGCGGGGAAGAGCCCTTCCGTCGTCGCCCGTTCAGGCCCGGCGGGTGCCGTGCCGCGTCACGCGGGCGGGTACACCAGCGTGATCTCCCGGTTCAGACCGGTCTCGTCGGCGTCCGGGTACATCGAGACCTCGCCGTCGGACCAGCGGACGAGGAAGTCGTCCGGGTGGCGGTTCTCGGTGTAGTCACCCGCGCCCAGGACGGTGGCGTGCGTCCAGAGCCGGTTGGGCTTCTTGACCTGGACCTCGCCGTGGAACCCGCCCTGGTCGATGTCCTTGTAGAGCGTCAGCTCGCCGTCGGTCCAGCGCACCATCAGGTCGTACTGGTCGTTGCCCGTGAAGTCGCCCGAGGTGATCGTCGAGGCATGCGTCCAGGTGCCGTTCGGCGCGGCGAGCTTCTTCTCGCCGTGGAAGCCGTCCCGGTTGACGTCCGTGTACAGGGTGACCTCGCCGTCGGACCAGCGCACCATCAGGTCGTCGGTCCACTTGTTGGAGGTGGTGTAGCGGCCGCCGGTGATCGATGTCGCGTGCTTCCAGAGGTCGTTGGGCTTCTGGAGCTGGACCTCGCCGTGGAAGCCCTTCTCGTCGACGTCGGGGTACAGCGTCAGCTCGCCGTCCGTCCAGCGGACGATGAGGTCGTCCCGGTCGGCGCCGGTGAAGTCACCCGCCGCCATGGTGGCGGCGTGCTTCCAGGTGCCGTTGGGCCCGGTGAGGCGGATCTCCTTGTCGAAGTTGTCGCCCTCCTCGCCGGCGCCCCGGTAGAGGGTCACCTCGCCGTCGGACCACCGCACGACCAGGTCGGAGTAGTCCCACTCCCCCGGGTTGCCGTCGGTGAAGTAACCACCGGCCATGACTTCGGCGTGCTGCCAGGTGGAGGCCTTGCCGAGCACGCCGCGCCCGGCGGGCGGCCGGTTGTTGACCGCGTCGTCGTACAGCGCCTTGGCGTCGCCGTCGAGGTACGAGCTGTAGGAGATGTCGTCCTTGTCGCCGCCGGTCTTCCAGCCGCCGATGACACCGATGAGGCCCCAGCCGCTGCCGCGCTTGACGAGGAACGGGCCGCCGGAGGCGCCGCCCGAGTACTTGTCGCAGGCGATCCGCAGGAAGCTGCCCGGGATCTTGGGGTCGGTGCTGTTGTAGCGGACCGTCTTGTCCGTGCAGTCCAGCGGGCGCTTCTGGTTGGCCGGATAGCCGATCAGCCGGACGGGGTCGTGCTCGTAGCCCGCGTTGATCATCAGTTCCGCGCCGCCGACGACGTCCTCGACGTTCTTGCCGCCGCGCGGTTCGAGCTGGAGGAAGTTGAAGTCCAGGTCGGCCGCGGCGTCCGGGCCCTTGGACAGGTAGCGCTTGTCGACGTAGATACGGCCCGGCTTGACGGTGAACGCGCCGTGCGGCTTCTTGCCGTCGTCGTACTGCGGGACGAAGGCGAGGTTCTTGCGGGCGTCCTGGTCGTCGAAGCAGTGCCCGGCGCTCATCACGAGGTTCTTGCCGGGGCTCTGGACGACCGTGCCGCCGCAGAAGCGGCCCGTGTCGGTGCCGTCGTTCCAGAAGAAGGTGCCGACGATCGGCAGCCCCTCGAACGGGCGGCTGGCCGCGCGCGTCCGGACCGGGGCCGCGGGCTCGCCGCGCAGGTCCTCCTCGACGGGCTCCGCGGCCCGCATGCGCGCCGGGGTCCAGTACGCGTCGGCGTCGGCCGGCGTGAAGCCGCGCGCGTCCTCATCCCCGTGGGCGGGAACGGGAGTCGGCGGGACGGTGGTCGGCGCGGCCTCGCGCGGCGCCTTCCCGCCCGGCGCCTTCTTGCCCGAGGCCTTGTCGCCCGACGCCTTCTTGCGCGGGGCCTTCCGCTCCGGTGTGGCCTCGTCCGACGGGGCGGTGGCCCTGCCCGAGGGGCGCGTGGCCGTACCGGCCGCGGACCGCTCCGCCGCGCCGCTCGACGCGGTCGTCCCCGACGGCCCCTGGCCGCCGGGATCCGCGTACGCCGGCAGACCCGGCAGCAGGATCAGGGCCGCGGCCCCCGCCGCGGCGGCCAGCGCTCTATGGACGTGCATGGTCGAATCCCCCACTCACATGAGACGCGAGTCACGCCTTGTGGCGTGAATGCGTCAAGGTCAGCCATGATCGTATGACCGGTACGGACCAAGGGATGGCAAAATGATCGACTTCAGGCACTCGTCCGTACGGTGGGGAGTTGCCGCAATTGCCACGCCGGTGCTGCTCCTCGGCCAGGCGGGCACGGCGCACGCCGAGCGGCTGCCGTTCCCGGGGCGCGGGTACGCGTCCGTCGGCGGCCCGGCCGGTCCCGGGCAGCTCGTGGACCTCACCGTCAAGGAGCGGCCCGGGAACCCGCGGCCGACGGCGGTGGACGTCTCCAGCCCGGCGCTGACCGCCGGCACGGCGCTCGGTGACACCGGGCGGGCCTGGGTGGGCGCGGGCCGGATCAAGGACGGCATCAGGCCCGGCACGTACCCGGTGACGTTCACGCTGCGCCACAAGGACGCGGACTGCGTGACAGAGGAGGACCGGGAGTACGTGTGCGACTACCCCTCGATCACCCTGCGCGCCGACGTGAAGGTCACCGCGCCGGGTGAGGCCGCGGCGGACGATGACCAGGGCCTCGGCTTCGGCACCGGCCTGGCGGTCGGCGCCGCGGCGGGCGCGGGCGCGGCGCTGCTCGTGGGCACGGTCGTCGTACGCCGCAGGAGGGCGTGACCTCGGCGGACGCCGGGCGTGACCTCGGCGGAGGCGCGGACCGGGGCGCGAAGGGCCTGACGGCGCGGCCCCGGGGGCCTCGGCGGGGGGCGCGGCCCGAGGCCGGGAACGTGCGGAGGCCGCGGACGTGCGGGAAGCCGCGGACCTTCGGGGGCCGGGGCGCGGCGGGAGAGGGAGGCACCGTACCCGCGCCGTCGGCGCGTGCCGTCGGCGGAGTGAGCGCTGGGCACCAGGTCCCAGATCACGTAAGTCCGCTCATTCGAAGGATGTACCCCTATGTCGTCCCCGGCGTCGATCCACCGCCGCGTCCGCCGCCGGAGCATGGAAGCAACCCTTCGGACCAGGCGGTGACACCATGCTGCACGACGGCCTCCACTCCCTCCTCGACGAACTCGCCCGCGTCTCCGCGCTCCCCCTGGAGCGCGGCGAGACCCTCCCGGCGCGGGCCTACACCTGCGAGCGCTTCCACCAGCTCGAACAGGAGCGCGTGTTCCGTGCCGACTGGCTGTGCGTCGGCCACGTCAGCCAGGTCGCCCGGCCCGGCGACTACCTGCGTACGGACGTCCTGGGCGAGCCCCTGGTCGTCACGCGGGACGAGCACGGCGACCTGCACGCCCTGTCGCGCGTGTGCCGCCACCGCTTCATGGACGTGCTGCCGCCCGAGACCACGCCGGAGCAGGGCTCCCTGAAGCGCCTCACGTGCCCGTACCACACGTGGACCTACCGGCTGAACGGCGAGTACGTCGGCCAGTTGGCCGGGGCGCCGCTGATGAACAAGGTCGACTTCGACCGGGCCGCGTGCCGGCTGCCCCGCTACCGGCTCGAGGTGTGGAACGGGCTGCTCATGGTCAACGCCAACCCGTCCGCGCCCCCGCTCGGCCCGCAGCTCGGGCGGCTCGACGCCGTCCTCGCGCCGTACCGTCTGGCGGATCTCGTCGTCGCGTACACGGCGACGTGGGAGAACGTCCCGGCGAACTGGAAGGTGGCGTTCGAGAACGGCTCGGAGAACTACCACCACATGGGGACCCACGCGAACAGCCTGGAGCGGGTGGTGCCCGGCAAGGACACGGTCATCGAGGAGTGCGACCCGCGCGGCTACAGCATGTTCACGCCCTTCGCCGCCGACCTGCCGACGGCGCCGGACGAGGACGGCGTGCCGCCGGTCGGCGCCCTGATCCCCGGCCTCGGCGAGCGCGAGCTCTCCGGCCTGCGGGTCGCGGGCCTGTTCCCGAACCTGGCCCTCGCCCTCGTCCCGGACAGCGTCACGCTCCTGCGCTGGGTGCCCACCGGGCCGACCACCCACGACGCGCTGGCCACCGTGCTCGTCCCGGCCGCCGCCCAGGAGCAGCCCGGGTACGAGGCGTACGTGGCGGCCTCGCGCCGGCAACTGGAGCTCATCCAGGGCGAGGACCTGGTGGCCGTACGGGGCGTGCAGCGCGGCCTGGCGACCGGACCGGCCCCGTCCGGGGGGCGGTTCTCGCACCTGGAGTGCCCGCTGTGGCAGTTCCAGCGGTACCTGGCGGACCGGCTCGTGGGCGCCCCGGTGGCGATCGCCTAGCCGCGCCGGTCCCGCACCTCCTCGCGGGAGAGCGTGCGCGGCACGGCCGAGCCGTCCCCGGCGGGGCGTTGGAGGACGATGCGCGCCTCCTCGGAGGCGAGCGGCTGCGGGATCGGCAGACCGCTGCTGCTGTTCAGCCTCATGAGGTGGGCCCGCACGGTGGCGGGGCCGGGCCGGTAGACGGAGCCGGTGACACGGCCGGAGTGGGTCCACGCGTGGACCCGGCCGTCGCAGACGGCACGCGTGCCGCCGCCGATGCTGATCGTCACGTTGTTCTGGGCGAGGCTGCTGCTGACGAAGACCAGGCCGGGGGCGGAGGTGGGCCCGCAGCGGTAGGTGCCGGAGAGCGTGATGGTGCCGTCGGTGGCGACCGTGCCGGTGCCGTTCACGGTCAGGTCGTCGGCGAGGCTCGCGTGGGCGGGGGCCGCGGCGGCGAGGCCCGCGACGAGCAGGGCGCTCGCGGCGGCACCGAGGGCGGGACGGACGCGCATGGCTGGCCTTTCGGGGTGGGGGGCCGGGGTGGGGAATGCCGTGGCCAGGGATACCGGAGCCCGCCACCGGCGGCCCGCACCCTCACCCGATCGGGGACGAGTCCCGGGCCGTGGGGCGCAGCGCGCCGCGCCACGGGGCGGTTCCGGTTGCCGGGCGGTGGGCCGGGTGTCGCGTGTTGCGTGTTGCGTGTTGTGTGTTGCGTGTTGCGTGTCGCGTGTCGCGTGTCCGCAGGGTGGTCCCGCTCACCGCGCGGCGCGCTCCGCCCCGGGGACCGGTCGGTGTACGGGGGCCGCGCCGCCTCGGCTCCGGCCCCGCGCCCCCGGCCCCGTCAGGGCCCCGGCCCCGTCAGGGCCCCGGCCCCGTCACGAGCCCGTCGGGGCCCCGCCGAACTCACCGCCCTGAGCTCACGGTCTCCGCGAGCCGCGCCAGCGCCCGGGCCTCCCCGCTGCCCTCCGGCGCGCTGAACACGTGGACCACCAGGCCCGTCTCTCCCGGCGCCGCCGGTACGTGCAGCGTCTCGAAGTCCAGCGTGAGCAGTCCGGCCACCGGGTGCCGCAGCCGTTTGCGGCCCGCCTCGCACATGACGACCTCGCCGCTGTCCCAGATGCGCCGGAACTCCGTGCTGCGGCCCGCGAGTTCACCGATCAGCGCGGCCAGCTCCGTGTCGTCGGGGTGGCGTCCCGCGGCCACGCGGAGCTGGCCGACGGCCTCGGCCGCGCGCGGCTCCCAGTCGGGGAAGACGTCGCGCGAGGCGGGGTCGAGGAAGAGGAACCTCGCGTTGTTCGGGTCGCGGCGGCCGGGCTCGCCGAGGCCGCCGAGGAGTTCGGCGCCCAGCGCGTTCCAGGCGACCACGTCCACGCGGGGGTTGGTGGCGAAGGCGGGGAAGCCGGTCAGGGAGTCGAGCATCCGCCGCAGCAGCGGACTGACCGGCAGTCCGGGCACGGGGCCGCGCCGCACGTCGGCCAGGGTGACGAGGTGGGCGCGCTCGGCGGCGTCGAGGCCGAGGGCGCGGGCGAGCGCGTCGAGCACCTCCGCGGACGGCCGGGTGGCGCGGCCCTGTTCGAGACGGACGTAGTAGTCGACGCTGATGCCGGCGAGCTGGGCCAGCTCCTCGCGGCGCAGCCCGCGCACGCGCCGTCGGCGGCCGCCGGTGATGCCGGCGTGCTCCGGCGTGACGCGCCCCCGGCGGGCGCGCAAAAAGTCGCCGAGCGCCCGCTGGGTGTCCCCCACTCCCTCGACAAGCGCGCCTCCGCCCCCGTCCCCGCCACGTTCAGGGGTGCGCTCCATGTGATCCACGCCGTTCATGCGTTCCAGTATGGGTTCCAGTATGGGTGGCCCTGGCAGTACCAGGACCGGCGGTCCGCCGGTCGCACAGGGTGCTGGCTGCCCGGGGCCGTCCGGGAGAGCGTGGGCGCATGAACGCGACCACCCCGCAGCCGAAGAAGATCCTCGTCGTCAGCGCCCACCCCGAGCGCCGCTCCCTGAACGCCTCCCTCACCTCCTTCGCGGTCGAGCACCTGCGGACCGCGGGCCACGAGGTGCGGGAGTCCGACCTGTACGCGATGAAGTGGAAGGCGACGGTGGACGCCGACGACTTCCCGGACCACGGCCCCGGCGAGCGGCTGCGCGTCATGGACGTCTCCGAGCGGGCCACGCTGGCGGGCCGGCTGGCGCCGGACATCGCGGCCGAGCAGGAGAAGCTGCTCTGGGCGGACGCCGTGGTCCTGCAGTTCCCGCTGTGGTGGTTCTCGGTGCCCGCGCTGCTCAAGGGCTGGATCGACCGGGTCTTCACCGCCGGGTTCGCCTATGGCCCCACGCTGCCGCCGCCGTACAGCGAGGGCCCGCTGGCGGGGCGGCGCGCGCTGGTGTCGGTGACGGTCGGCGCCCGCGCGACGTCGTTCTCGGACCGGGGCGTCCACGGGCGCCTCACGGACGTCCTGCACCCGCTGCAGCACGGCCTGTTCTGGTTCACCGGGCTGCGGCCGCTGGAGCCGTTCGCGGTGTTCGGCGCCAACGCCCTGTCCGAGGAAGGGTCCGCCGCGGCCCTGGAGGCGTACGCGCACCGGCTCGACGGCCTCTTCACGGACGCGCCGGTCCCGTTCCGGACGCTGGTCGGCGGCGACTACGACCACGACATGCGGCTGCTGCCGGGGGTGGAGCGGCCGGGGACGAGCGGCCTCGACCTGCATGTGCGGACGGGTGACTGAGCGGGCCGCGTACCGCCGTCGCGGGGACCGCCGGGGCCCTCGGCCGTACCGTCGGCCGGGAGCCCCGCCGGTCCCCCGCGGCGGCTCAGCTCTCGAAGGCGGTGTCCCGTGCCGTCTTCTCCCAGGTCACCAGCTCCGTCCGCACAGCGTCGAGGTGGCCGAGCAGGGCGTCCACGGCGTCGCTGCCCAGCGGCAGCCGCAGCGGCGTGTCCTCCGCCTCCAGGGCGGCGAGCACGGCGGCCGCGGCCTTCGCCGGGTCGCCGGGCTGCTCGCCGTCGCCGCCCTCCACCATGCGGCGGGTGGCGCCGACCGTGGCCTCGTAGTCCTCGTCCTCGATCCGGCCGCTGCTGCTCGCGTTGCCGAAGAGGCCGGTGCGGAAGGCGCCCGGCTCCACGACGAGGACCTTGATGCCGAGCGGGCGGACCTCGTCGGCCAGGGCCTCCGACAGGCCCTCCAGGGCGAACTTCGTGGCGCTGTACGCGGAGAACCCGGCGAACGAGAGCTGTCCGCCCACGCTGCTGAGCTGGACGATCGCCCCCGACCTGCGGGCCCGCATGTGCGGCAGGACCGCGCGGACGAGCTCCGCAGGGCCGAAGAAGTGCACGTCGAACAGGCTCCGCAGCTCGGCGTCGGTGGTCTCCTCGGTGGCGCCGACGTGGGTACGGCCCGCGTTGTTGACCAGGACGTCGATCCGGCCGTGGCGCGCGACCACGTCCTCGACGACGGCCCGGCCCGCCGCGAGGTCCGTGACGTCGAGCGCCACCGCCTCCACCCGGTCCGGGTGCGCGGCGACCAGGTCCTCCAGCGCCTCGGGGCGGCGCGCGGTGGCCACCACGACGTCCCCCGCGGCGACCGCGGCCTCGGTGAACGCCCGCCCGAAGCCACTGTTCGCCCCCGTGATCAGCCATATCCTGTCCATGCCGACTCCCCTTGTCCGCTGTGGTGTTGACCGGTGGCGACGGGCACTCGCCCCGTCGCGGTGATCACTCTGCCGGTGGACCGGGCCCCCCGTCCAGGATCTTCCGTGACTGCCGGGGGCGGGAGGCGTCCGCGGCACCGCGATACCGCGTCGACGGGGACCGGGGAGTCGTACGTCCCTCATCCGTGTCGCCGGACGACGCGTTCGTGCTCACGCAGCAGGGGCAGCACCCGGGTGTAGAAGATCCGCATCTCCTCCCAAGTACCGGCAGGCGCGGAAGCGCCGGGACATCGTCGAGACCAACCCGCGGATGGGCGGCAGCCTCGTCAACGCCGGCGTCGCCGACCGCGGTTCGCTCACCGGTAAGCAGCCTGAGCTCCGCGGCAGATGTCGGGCACGGCCCGAAGAGGTACCGGGTGACGTACGAGTCGCGTATCGGGCGCCGGTGCGGGCGCTCCGCCCGCTGAACGGCACGCCCACCGCAGGAGGCCGCCCGGCTCATGCCGTCGGCCGGACGAGGCCGTCGGGCGGGCCGTCGTCGGCGGAGACCGCGCAGGGGGCAACCGGCCCGGCACGCCGGTCTGGACGGGCAGCGAGCCTGGTCCCGCGGACAGGACGGACAACGAGCCGTGGCGACTGAGGGGCGCTGCCCCTCAGTCGCCACGGCCTTCGGGCGCCCGCCGTGCCCATCTCCCACGCGCGGCCGGGGCCACGATCGGCCGGGGTGCGGACTTCGAGCGCGGCGCGGAGCTGGGGGACGAGCGTGAAGCGCGGGGTGTGGTACTTCGGGGCGACCTTGCCGCCGCGGGTGCGGCAGGTGCTTCCGGCGGGCACCTCAGACGTGCGGCAGCCTAACTGTTCGACGACGGCGTCCGGTTCGGCGAGCTTTGGCATGTCGCAGAAGCTATCGCGAGGGGCTTTGTGCGAAAGCTGTTCTGCGAGAGGTTATGAGAACGAAGATCAGGGGCAAACCGGATACGGCCCGGCGGGAGTCCGTGATCTCTCAGAACTGCTCATGTGTGAGAGCCGCGGACCACCGCCAACCCGCTGACCCGGGTCGTGATGCCCGCCGGCCTGCGTCGGGCCGAAGCGAGCACGCCGGCCGGTCGTCCGAGGGTGTCGCCTGCGCAGGGCGCGGCGATCCGTGACGCGTCGGTCGGATGCGGGTCGTCCGCCGGTGAGCCCGAGCGCGGCGACGATCGCGGCGCGCTCGTCCGGTGCCGGGTGACGCAGCGCGTCGAGGCCCTGGTTGGACCACACCTCGATGCCGGCGGGGCGGCGGATCGCGACGGTGTCGCATGTGCGCTCACCGGTGTGTTGGCGGTCGTTCAGCTCGCTCAGCGCGGTACGGGTCAACCGGGCGTAGCCGGGACCTGGCCACTCCGGCACGCTCCGAACGCGTCCCGGAGCGTTCCGGCCGGCTCAGCCGGTGCCGTCCCGCACCGGATAGTCGATGACGACCACACCGCCGGTGGCGTAGTTGGCGACATCGGCGGCCAGCCGCCGGCCTTGCGGCGACGACCGCGCCGCGGCCAGGGCGGCGGCGTCAGCGAAGTCGGCCTCGAAGACCGCGAAGTACGGTGCTTCTCCGTTGGTCGCCGCCACGTCGAAGCTGTAGCGCCACGCAAGCAGGCCGGGCCAATCCATGACCAGTGGCAGGTGGTTGTTCACGTAGTAGTCGCGGAAGTGGTCAGGGTCGACGGGCTTGGGATAGAGGACCACCGTCTTATGCATGACGGCCTCACGTCCAGACCAGGTCGGCGGGATCGGCATACAGGACCACCAACCGATGCATGACGACCTGTCGCGCCTCGGAGTGCTCCCGGGCAGTGCTCATCGGTTGGTCCTGGTCGTGATGGGGAGGAAGTCGGCGAAGCGAGGCGCGCCGGGCTCGTGCGGCACGCGCGTGGCGCGCGCGGCGAAGCTGACGGCGTGGTACCACCCGCACAGCAGAAGCAGATCGAGCAGCTCAAGCTCGTCGAAGACCGACGCGAGCCGTGTCCACAGCGCGTCGTCGATGTCGGAACGCTCGTGCAGCGCATCAACAGCGAGGATGAGCAGCCGTTCCCTCTCGGACGTCCAGCACTCGCCGGCGGAGCCGCCGTGCACCAGGGATGCCGCCTGCTCGCGGGTGAGTCCGACCCGCTCGGCGAACGTCATCATGTGCACGCCCCACTCGTACTCGCAGCCGCACAGCGCACACGTCCGGTCGATGACGATCTCGCGTTCCCGCATGGTCAGGGTCAGCCGTCTGCCCAACTCGTAGCGACCCCACCCGTGCATGGCGTCGGCCATGGGGATGTTTCTGGCGAACATCCGGAACAGCCCGATCGGCGGGGCGTCCCCGGGCATCATGCGCGCGAGCAGTGCGCCGGCCTGGTCGGTGTACGGCGGCTCCAGCAGGGCTATCCGCGACATCGGCTCTCCCGTCGAGTTCGTTTCGAAATCAGAAACGCCTAGTGGATGCTAGTGTTTCGAATAACGAAACGCAAGGGCTAGGAGGAGCATGCCGACACCGCGCCCAGGAACACCGGTTCGTGGATCGACGACCGGCCGTCCCCTCATGGCCGCGATGGACCTGTTCGGCCGTCGGTGGGCGCTGCGGATTCTCTGGGAACTGCGTGCGGGTCCGCTCGGCGCCCGCGCGCTGCTGGCACGGTGCGAAGGGCTGTCGTCCAGCGTCCTCTACCAGCGGCTCCGAGAACTCGCATCGAGCGGGATCATCGCCCCCTCGGCCGACGGCTACGAGCTGACTCGGCTGGGGACAGCGCTCCGTGACGCCCTCCGTCCGCTCGACGAATGGGCGATCACCTGGGCGCAGGAGCAAGGACACAACGACCAGGAGCCCACGGAGACGTGAAGGTCACGCCCGGCCAGGTGGAGCGGTGATCTGACGGCCGCCGACTCGGGACACGGGCTCACGCGGCCCGCGAGAACCCCTCGGCTGCCGGCTCGTCGCCGCGCAGAAGGGTGAAGTCGACGTCCAGCTTCGGGTCGTACGCGTCAGGCTGCATGCCGAGCTCGCCCTGTTCCGGCCAGTGGAACATCCGTCCGACCACGGGAACATCCACGTCCTGCACCCCGAAGTCCCGAGCCGGGCGCCGGAGACAACACGTGACGGAGGCCACAGCCCAGCGGTGTCACGGTCGCGGGCCGGGAGGTGTCCCATGGGCGCCCGCGACGAGAGGAACATCGTCATGAAGGCCATGATCGTGTGCGTGTCCGTGGCGCACGGCAACACGCGGAAGGTCGCCGACGTGAGGGGACAAGCCCTCCATGCCCCCGTCGTCACCTCCGAAGAGGCCGAGGTGACCGAGCTGTTGGCCTGCGACCTCGCGGGTTTCGGTTTCGCGTACGGCGTTCACGTTCGCCACCAGCGGGTTCCCCGAAGCGCCGCTCCGGCCCTTCACGCGCCCCCTCGTCCAGCTCCTCGAACACAAGGACTTCGAGGCGGCCGCCACCTTCTCCTGCCGCGCGCGGGACACCTGGCTGCCGTTCAAGCCCTTCGGCGGCATCAGGAAGGGGCGCCCCGACGCCGACCTGGAGGCGGCGCGTACGTTCGCCGGGGGGGCTGCCCGCCCGGATCCGCTCCCGGCCCCGGCGCGCCTGACGAACCCCGCACGGCACGCCGGAAGCACCCGTCGTGCGGCGCCGGAAACCGGGCCCCCGCCTGCTGACACGCCATCACGCGAGGCCTCCACCACCGCTTCCGCCCCTGGAGCCGCCCGGGACGCGCGGACGCCCGGTCGCACGGGCGAGCACACGTGGGCCGCGCTCTAAATATTGCGATTATGTCCACTTTCGCGCTACTTTGGGATAGTTGCGGGGGGGCACCATGGCTTTGGTGAACGTCATCTGATCGAGGGAGCACATCATGCGTGCCGAGACTCTCCAGACCACCGGCATCACGCTCGACGAAGAAGCAGTCTGCCTGGTGGTGGCCCAGCCCGAAGCGCCGCTCAGCGACCCGCCGATCCCCATGGGAGCCGGTGAGGGATCGGGAGCGCTTGCGCTGGGACTGGGACTCCTGCTCTCGCCCAAGGAACCGAAGGAGCCGAAGGAAACGAAGCGCCGGTGACATCCGAGCGCTCACGGACCGCTCACAGCGAATCGGCTGACCAGTTGGCCCGCCGCGCCCTTGACGCCCTTCGGGGCGCCGGGGGCGCCTGTGTTGCCGCCGCCCACCTCGACGCCGTGGAGGACGAGAGCGATCGTCCCGTGGCCCTGGGCGCGGTGCGCGTCCTGGGAGCCGACGTCCTGGCCCCGTATGTACTGACCGGTCAGGACATTCCGGCCGAGGAGCGGGACGCGCTGGAGCTGGCGCTGAGTGCCCTGCCGCCCGTCCGGACCCCACCCGCCGCGCCGCCCGCCGGGCCCGCGCCGGCCTGGGTGACGGCCTGGGTGACCTGGGGACTGGTCACGGCGTACACGCGCCTGACCCCCACCGACGCCCCGGCGGCAGCGGCCGCGCTTCCCCCCGGCCCCGCGCGCTGCGACGACACCGCGCCGCGCCGCGCGGCGTGGCCGGCCGACGGTGGCCGTACCACGGCGGAGGCGGCGGGTACCGGGGCTGCCACCCGCGAAGGCCTCCAGGAAGGCTGGGTCACCTGGTCGGTACGCATGGGGCAGCTCGCCTCGCTGGCGCTGCCCGGCCTGGACGGGCCCGTGCACGACGCCGCGCGGTCCAGCCCCCTCGCCCTGGCGCGCGGCGCCACCCGGGCCATGCTGCGGCGGGACTTCCCCACCGCCGCGCGCATCGCCCGCTGGCTGGCCTGGCTGCACGCCGAAGGAGTCCCCCTGCCCCTGGCGCCCGCGCCCCTGACGGACCACATCGGCCTGCACGGCGGGGGCGGGCGCACGGACCTCGACACCGCGATCGCCCATCGACTGCTGAGCCTGAAGCCCGTATGAGCAACGCTTTCGCGCGTACCGCGCACGACATCGGATCCCGCGCCCTGACCTGGCTGCACACCCACCGTGCCCACGGGGCCCTGTCCCCCTCCGTCCGCGCCGAACTCGGCCGCGACGCGGACGCGTACAAGACCGTCGGCGAGCTGACGCTCGCCGCCTCCCTGGTCCTGCGCGGCGGCGTCGCCGGGACCACCGAACTTGCCCTGGCGCGTGAGCTTCTGGAGCACTGCTGGCACCAACTGGGCGACGGCAGCCTGCTGTACGAGCGGCTGCTGCGCCACCCCCTCACGACCGACGCCATCGAGACCTACGCCCACTTCGCGCGCAGCGGTTACCGCTTCCCCGAGTTGGAGCGGCTGATCGCGCACACGGTGGCACTGCGCTCCACGCACGCCGTGGAGCACGTGCCCAACCGCCGGCTCGCGGTGGCCAACGCGGCCCGCGTCATCGGCCTCGACACCGGCCCGGGCGCGTACGACTGGGACGGTCTCACCCGGGCCACCTGGCTCGGCGCCACGCCCGAGCCCTGGCACATCGACTGGCTGACCGGCTACTCCGTCACCCACACCGCCTTCCACCTGACCGACTGGGGCCGGCTGCCCGGCGGCCTGCCCGCGGACATCGCCACCTACCTCACGCACTGGCTGCCCGTCTGGACCGACATCTGGGCCGAGGCCGGGCACTGGGACCTGATGGCCGAGCTGATGATCGTGGGCGCCTGCCTGCCCGAGCCCTGGACCGAGGCCGCCGACTGGCAGCGCCTCGCGGCCGTCCAGCACGAGGACGGGCTCGTGCCCCGCGACGCACAGCCCGTGGACGACGAGGACGACGACGATCCGGCCCGGCGTTTCGACGCCCACTACCACCCCACCGTGGTGGCCGCCGTCGCCGCGACCACCGCGCTCACGCGCGCGCTGGACGCCCCGTGGCAGCCGGGGTCGTGATGGCCGGTCCGCCGTCCGCCCCGGCCACCGCGCGCGCACCGTCCCCCGACGGGCACGGCCCGGCACAGGCGCTGCTGGCCGCGGCGCCGGGGGCCAGCGCCGTGGCCGTCGGCCTGTACCGGCGCGGGCAGCGGTCGTTCGTCGTCCGCGGCACCACGGCCTTCGGCGGCGGGGCGCCGGTGGACCCCGCCACGCGCTTCGAGACCGGGTCCCTCACCAAGACGTTCACCGCGCTACTTTTCGCCGAGCTGGCGGCCCGGGGCACGGTCGCCCACGACGACCCCCTGGCGCGCCACCTGCCGCCCGGCACGCGGCTGCCCGCCGGCGGCGCGGGCATCACCCTCACGCACCTGGCCACCCACACCTCGGGCCTGCCCCGGCTGCCTCCGGGCCTGCGGCGCACCGCCGGGCCCCGGCTCCTGACCGCCCCCTACGCCCACTTCACCCGCGCCGACGTGCTGCGCGCGCTGTCCCGCACCCGGCTGCGGTTCCGCCCGGGCGACGGATGGCGCTACTCCAACTTCGGCGTCGGCCTGCTGGGGCACGCCCTGTGCGGCGCGGCGGGCGGCCTGTCGTACGCCGACCTCCTCGCGGCCCGGGTCCTGCGGCCGCTGGGGCTGCGCGACACCAGCGCCACGGTGTCCCCGCCGCCGGGCCTCGCGCAGGTCACCGGCTACCGGCACCGCCGCGCCCGCCCCGCCTTCGGCATCCCGGGCCTGCCCGGCGCGGGCGCCGTGCGGTCCAGCGCGCGCGACCTGCTCACGCTCACCGAGGCGCTGCTCGACCCGGGCACGGCGGTCCGCACACCGCCGGACCCGCTGCGCGCCGCCCTTGCGGACGTCGTCCGCCCCCGGCTCCGGCTGCCGCGCCGCCCCAGCCGGCTCGCCCTGATCTGGAACATCCGGTCCCGCCCCGACGGCTCGGACCTCTACCACCACTCGGGCGGCACCCCCGGCTGTACGGCCTTCGCCGGGTTCAGTCCGCGCCACGACGCCGCGCTCGTCGCCTTCGCCAACTGCGCGCCCGGTCGCGGCAACCACCTGATCCAGGAGGCGTACAACACGCTGGTGGCCCTGACCCGCCGGGCGTGACGCCCCGCGCCACCGCGTGCGTACCCGCTCACCCGCCGGGCTCAGCGCGGCGTCGCCACGGCCCGGGGGAAGAGCCGCCCGCCGAGGTCGACGCCCGTGACCGCCCCCGCGTCGTCCCGGTGGAAGACGCCGCGCTCCCCCTCCAGGCCGCCCTCGACCACGAGGTACTCGTCGCCGTCGCCGGGCAGGAACCCGATGGCCGCGGCCGGGTGGCCGGGCGGCATCCCGCCGTCCGCCGCCTCGCGGACCTCCGGCCTGATGTCGACCGCCAGGGTCAGGCGGCTGCCGTCGGTGGCGACGTCGAGGCGCAGGGCGTCGGTCTCGTAGCGGCCGACGACCTGCCGGGCCCGTCGCTCGTCGTACGGGACGGGCTCGGGCGTCCTCTCGACCACGCCGAGGTGGTGCCGGAGGGCCCACCGCACCACGGACCGGGTGAAGGGGTGCCCGCCGGGGCTCGCGTTGGCCAGGGCGACCACGGCGAAGCCGTGCTCCGGCACGAGGAGCAGCTCGGCGGACTGGCCGTTGCCCGCACCGTCGTGACCGGCCCCGCGCACGACGCCCGAGCCGTCGGCGCGGTCGAGGGCGCGCAGGTACCAGCCGATGCCCACGCCGTCCCCGAGCGAGCTCGCGCGCAGGGCGACCGTCCGCTCCCGCATGCGGCGCAGGGCCTGGGCGGGCAGCACGCCCTCCCCGTCGCCCAGGTGGAACCGCGCCCAGCGCAGCAGGTCCCTCGCCGATGAGGCGAGGCCGCCGCCGGGGTTGTCGCCGCGCGCGCCCTCCGGGAACGCGCCCCAGGGCCGGGCGGGCCGCGGCGCGCCGTCCTCACCCCGGTGGTGGCCCACCGCGAACGGGCGGACCATCACCTCGGCCAGGCCGTACACGGTGTCCGGCAGGCCCACCGGCTCCAGGACGAGCGCGGCCATGGCCCGCTCGAACGGCAGCCCCGTGACCTTCTCGACGATGCGCCCGGCGAGGTTGTACCCGGCCTGGCTGTAGGACGAGCGGGTGCCGGGCGGCGCGACGATCCCGAGCCGCGGCAGCGCGGCCACGAAGCCCGCGAGGGAGCGGTCGCCCCTACCGTCGTCGATGAGGTTCCAGTCGAGGCCCGCGGTGTGGTTCAGCAGGTTCCGTACGGTGATCCGCTCCGCGGCCCGCTCGTCGGCGAGCCGGAGCTCGGGGACGTGGTGCCGCACCGGCGCGTCCAGGTCCACCGCGCCCTCCGCGGCCAGGCGCGCCAGGGCGGTCGCGGTGAAGGTCTTGGACACCGAGGCCACGTGGAACAGCGTCCTCTCGTCCACCGGCCGCGGGGCGGCGAGGCTCGTGACGCCGTGCGCGGCGTAGGTCTCCCTGCCGTCCAGCAGCACCCCCACGGCGGCGCCGGGCACGCCGTGCTCCCGCGCCCGTGCCGCGACGGCCTCCGACAGCTCCTCGTGTGCCATGAACGCTTCCTTCCACTGTGCGTACCGCCGACTTGAACTAAGTACAGGAAGGTACGCAAGCAGACTCTCGAACAAAGTGCAAGAGGGGACCTGAACTAAGTGCGAGCGGCACGGCTAAGGTGGCGGCCATGCCGCGTGACACGCTGACCGCAGAACGGATCGTCCGGGCCGCCGTCGAGCTGCTCGACGACGAGGGCCTGGACGGCCTGAACATGCGCGCCCTGGCCCGGCGGCTCGGTACGGCTCCCACGGCCGTCTACTGGCACATCAAGACCAAGGACGAGCTGGTCCGGCTCGCCGGTGACGCGGTCTGGGACGAGGTCGAGCAGCCCGACCCCGACGCCACGGACTGGCGGTCGGCGGCCACCGCCCACGCCACCGGCCTGCACGCCATGCTCACCCGGCACCCGTGGCTCGGCCAGGCCTTCGGCAGCCACCTCATGCACGGCCCCGGCAAGGCCCGCCACGACGACGCCGCCCTCGCCCTGTACGAGAAGGCGGGTTTCGACCCCGCCGACGCCGACCGGGCGGCCGCCACGGTCTTCGTCCTCGCGCTCGGCAGCGCGCTCGGCCCCGCCGCGCACGTCTCCCTGACCCGCAAGCTCGGCAGGAACGGAGCGCACGCCGAGGAGCTGATGGCCGAGGCCATGGCGCGCGCCACCGAGACCGCCGAGCGGTACCCGCGGCTGCGCGCCCGCCTCGGCCCCCCGACGGCCGCGCGGTACACCGCGGCGCCCGACCACACCTTCGAGTTCGCCCTCCAGGCCGTGCTCGACGGCTTCGAGGCCCGCCTGTCCGCCGGGCGGACGGAACGGGGGGCCTGAGCGGCGCGCCGGGGTACGCGGGACCATCCCCGCGCGGGGCCGCCCTGCGGGGGCTGAGGGGCCCCGGGCCTCCCCTCAGCGGCACGGGCCGGACCGTACCGGCCTGGAAGCCGTTCGTGATCCCCGGGTGGTCTTGTGCGATCGACCCGGCAGTAGTCGTGGGTTGCTGGGGTCACAGGGGTGCGGCAGAAGCATTGCGGAAGGGGCGGACCCACCTGCGCCTTCGCTGTGTCCGCCGAGTACGTCACCAAGCCGCGGGCGACCCCAGTTCACCATCACAGGACCGGTGCTCAGGGGGGCTGCCTCTCCCTCACTCCCGGGGGTGTGCACCAGTGCGTCCAGCACCGCTTCCGATGAAGGCTGACCTCACGTCGGACCAGCCCGAGTTGAGGGAGAACATGCCGTGCCCGTCGCTCGAACCCCGCACCGCCACTGGCGAGTCACCACAGCTGCCGTCGCCGCCACGATCCTCGCCGGGGCGGGGGCCGTCAGCGCCGGCGCCGAATCACGGACGTCCGCCGCGCCCTCCTCCAACGCCGCTGCCCAGCGCGGCGCCCTGCTCTCCGCCGAGTTGCTCTACACCCTCACATCGGCCAAGGACTCCGCGGCCGAGCTCACTGCCTCCGGGTACGATCCCGGCGCGGCCCGCCACGGCGTGGACGCGTACCGACTCACCTACCGCACCATCGACGCCAAGGGCCAACCCACCACCGCCAGCGGCCTGTTCACCATCCCGCGCGGGACCCAGGGACGTCTGCGGACCGTCTCGTTCGCCCACGGCACCGGCGTCCATCGCATCGACGCGCCCTCGATGCAGCGAAAAGTGTTCCTGACCAGCCCCTCCATCACATACGCCTCCGCGGGCTTCGCCACCGTCGCACCCGACTACCTGGGCATGGGCACAGGCCCGGGCAAGCACCCCTGGATGGACGTGCCGTCCGAGGCCACGGCCTCTCTCGATCTACTCCGTGCCGCCCGCCAGTTCACAGCGCGCACCGGACACACCCTGGACCGTGACGTCCTGGCCACCGGCTTCTCGCAGGGCGCGTCGGCAGCGCTCGGGCTCGGCAGAGCCCTCCAGGCGGGCGCGGACCGGTACTTCCGGCTCGGCGCCCTCGCCCCCGTCAGCGGGGCCTACGACTTCGGGGGCGCGGAGATCCCGGCGCTGCTCGCGGACGACAGTGAGCTGGAGCCGAGGTGGGGCGTGGTCTACGCCGCGTACACCTTGGTCGCCTTCGACCGCGTTCACGATGTGTACGACAACCCGAGCGAGGTGTTCCGCGACCCTGCCGTGGAGGAATTGTTCGACGGCATGCACACCGGCCCGCAGATGATCAGCGCGCTGCCCCGTACGCTGGACGAACTGCTGACGCCGTACGGGCGCGACCTGCTGACCCGGCCCAAGGGCGGCCTCGCAGCCGGGCTGCGGGGGACCGACAGCGTGTGCAAGGACTGGAAGCCCAAGGCGCCGATCCGGCTCTACATGGCGCAGGGTGATGAGCAAGCGACCGTCCGGAACACGGCCAACTGCGCTGCGGCCTTCCAAAAGATGGGAGCCGGGGTGTCGGTTGTCGATCTCGGCGCCGTCGACCACCAGAAGTCACGGCACCTCGGCTCGAACGTGCAGGGAACGGCACGGGCGGTGCGCTGGTTCAGCTCGCTCCGCACGGGCAGCATCCGCTGAGCTTGTTCTTTGGCCTCTGACCTCGAACAGCGTGTCGCCGCGCCGGGTCAGGCTGCTGCCGCAGCCATGGGCAGCGGACGAGCGGCTCGTCCGTGCGGTCGATGTGACCGACTGGCTGCGGCCGGACGCCCCGTGCAGCGCGGGCCGCCTGTTCTGCCACGCCTACGGGCGCAACGGACGCTCCAGCGAACAGTCCGTTCCCGGTCGGCCGTACTCGTGTGTCGCCGCCCTGGTTACGGGACGCACCTCGTGGTGCCGGCTGCTGGACGCTCTCCGCCCCGACCCTGACGATGACGTCGCCGAGGTTTCCACCTGGCCAATTCCTTGGGTGGCCGACCGCCCGAGCACGGCGGAGAGTTGCGCCTCGCCGGGCACCCTCACTCGCCTCCAGGTCGACCACCTGCCCAGGGGCCAGGACCCGCTACCCGTGTGGCTATGGCCCTCCAAAACCGGCATGACGAGCGCGGACGTCGACCTGCGCTGGTAGGCATTCCTCCGCAGATTCGACCTTGAACACACGCTCAGAATGATCAAGCAGACACTCATCCGGCCACCCGTTACGGTGTCAGCAATACGACCAATCGCGCCGAGTCCATCACTGAACGCAACCAACGCATAAGCCGTAAACCACAAAGAACAAGCCTAGAGGGCGATTTGTCCCGACGGGATTGTTTGGTTCGAGGTTGAGATGTCGCGGCAGTTCAGAAGTGAGCGTCACCGGTGTAGCCCTGAGGCACATGGCGCCAAGCAGAACAGTACAAACACGACCTCCCATCGCGCGTTACCAGGGCGGTGTCCACGCGCAGCGGCGGTCATCAACTGCCGCTTCTGACAGGGGAGTTGCACCGGCTACTGTACGGAACAATCTGGTCGGCAACACCGGCGGTACGCGACAGCGCTTCGGTGGCGCGTACGAGCCCTCGCGCCCCTGCTGACTGCTCAAGAAGGCATCCGACAGGCAACCGTAGGGAAGCAGGAAACATGAGCCGAACTCACAAGATCGCCACGACGGGCGTGGCCACGCTTTCCGCCCTGGCCGCCATGACCGCTCCCCTCCTCACCGCGGGCCCAGCCACTGCGGCTGCCCCGTGCGACTACCCCGCTCAACAGCTCGACCTGACCAACTGGAAGGTAACCCTGCCCACGGGGGCCGAGGAGTCGCCCACCGAGATCAAGCAGCCGGCGCTGGCCACCTTCTCCTCGGACCCGTGGTTCAGAGTGAACTCCGCCTGTACCGGCGTGCAGTTCCGCGCCGCCGTCAACGGGGTGACCACGTCGGGATCCGGCTACCCGCGCTCTGAGCTGCGCGAGATGACCAGTAACGGCACCGCGAACGCCGCATGGCCCGCCACCTCCGGTACTCACACCCTCACCTTCCGGGAGGCTTTCAACAAGCTCCCCGCCGACAAGCCGCAGGTCGTCGGCGCTCAGATCCACGACGGCAACGACGACGTCACGACGTTCCGTCTGGAGGGCACCAGTCTCTACATCACTAAGGGCGACGACGGCCATCACAAGCTGGTAACCAATAGCTACGCGCTGAACACCGTCTATGAGGGCAAGTTCGTCGTGAGCGGCGGCAAGATCATGGTCTACTACGACGGCGTCCTCCAGACGACCATCTCGCACACAGCGTCCGGGAACTTTTTCAAGGCCGGTGCCTACACCCAGGCCAACTGCGGCAACTCCTCTCCGTGCGGTAGCTCCAACTACGGGCAGGTGAGCGTCTACAAGCTGCAGGTCGCCCATTCCTGAGTCGGTTCTTCAACCTCAGCTTCGGGAGGGCGGTTGGGAACCTGCCGGGCTGTCGGAGACCGATGCGACCGTGGTGCGCGCGGGGTGGCCCGCGTCGTTCAGGT
Organism: Streptomyces longispororuber; assembly: GCF_014656095.1. Lineage (GTDB taxonomy): Bacteria > Actinomycetota > Actinomycetes > Streptomycetales > Streptomycetaceae > Streptomyces > Streptomyces longispororuber. Next base: position 3,981 of record NZ_BNBT01000134.1, on the reverse strand, counting down.
GCGGCCCTCGCGCTCCTGCGCGTCCTTCAGTGCCGTGGACGTCCGCCGCGCCCAGCGCGCCCGCACCACCGTGAACCCGGCCCGCTCGGCGTCGTCGCACACCAGCTCGTCGTCGTCGACGAGGACCCGTACCTCCCGCTCGCGCGCCAGGCGTCGCAGGATCTCCAGCTTGGTGCGGCGCGCGGGCCGCCGGTCGTGGTCGCGGCGCATCCAGATCCGGCCCTCGGGCAGCCGCTGCGCGGCCAGCCAGGCCTCCGTGTCGGCGCGGCAGCGCTCGGGCCGCCCCGTCAGGTACACGACCTCGCACTCCCGGGCGCTCTCCCGCGCGAGCGCGATGCCGCGCTCCAGCGGCGGGTCCTGCGGCGCCGCGGCGAAGAAGGCGTCCCAGTCACGCGGTCTGCGCTCCAGGAAGCGCTGGCGGTGCGCGGTGTCGGCGAGGGTGTTGTCGAGGTCGAACACGGCCAGCGGTCTGTTGTCGTCCGTCACGTGATCAGCGTAGGGAAACCCGGCGGCCCGCGCCGAGCGTGCGCGGCGTCCCGTACGCCCCCGCCGGGTCGGCCCCGGTCTTCGCCGCACGCCGCCCGGCGGCCGGGCGGCGTGCGCAGGTGCGCGCGGGTCCCCTGCGGGCCGAACAGGACGAGGAGCTCCACCGGGCCGCCGTCGGCGCTGCCGAGCCAGTGGGGCAGGGAGGTGTCGAACTCCGCGGCCTCACCGGCCGCCGGCGTCAGGTCGCGCTCGCCGAGCAGCAGCCGCAGGCGGCCGGTGAGCACGTACAACCACTCGGAGCCCTCGTGGGTCCGCGGGTCCGGCGCCGCCGGTTCCGGCCGGGCGGGGATGATCATCTTGAACGCGTGGGTACCGCCCGGCGGCCGGGACAGTGGGATGAGGACCATCCCGAAGCGGTGGATCGGCTTCGGGTGGATCCGCGGGTCCCCGGTGCGCGGGGCGCCGACGAGGTTGCCCAGCGGCACGCCGTAGGTCCGCGCCGGCGGGAGCAGCAGCTCCAGGGTCGCCTTGCGCTGCCCGCTCTCCAGCCGGGACAAGGTGCTCTCGGACACCCCGGTCACCCCGGCGAGGTCGGCGAGGGTACGGCCGCGCGCGGCGCAGCGCCCGCAGCCGGGGCCCCACCGAGCCGAGGACGTCCTGCGTCACGCGGTCCACACCGGGCATTTTGCCAAACCCGCAAGCTGCCGTGCCAGGGCGCGTCGGGACGAGCAACACTGCGACCCACCGACGCCCCGACCGAAGGAGCCCTCTGATGAGCAGTACCGACCCGGTCGTGTTCTGGGACGGCGTGTACGCGGCCCGTACCGCGGCCGCCGACCCGCGGCCGAACGCCCGCCTCACCGAGATCGTCACGGAGCTGGACCCCCCTGTCGGCGACGCGCTCGACCTGGGGTGCGGCGAGGGCGGCGACGCGCTGTGGCTCGCCCGCCGCGGGTGGCGGGTCACCGCCGTCGACATCTCGGCCGTGGCGGTCGAGCGGCTCACCGCCCTCGCCCGCGCCCACGGCCTCGCCGACCGGATCGCCGCCGCCCGGCACGACCTGGCTGCCTCCTTCCCCGAGGGCGCCTTCGACCTCGTGTCCGCCCACTACCTGCACACCCCGCTGGACCTGGACCGGGCGGCGGTGCTCGGCAGGGCCGCCCGCGCGCTGCGTCCGGGCGGGCGGCTGCTGGTCGTCGACCACGGATCGACCGCTCCGTGGTCGTGGAACCAGGACCCCGACGTGCGGTACGCGCCCCCGCGCGAGGTCGCCGCCGGCCTCGGCCTCGACCCGGCGGCATGGACGGTCGAGCGGGCGGACGCGCCCCGCCGGACCGCGACCGGGCCCGACGGGGACACCGCCGAGGTCACCGACCACGTCCTGATCGTCCGCCGCGCCGCGTGACGGGCGGTACGCCCCCCGCGAGGAGACGCCCCGCCCCGGGGCCCGCCGGGCCCCGTCCGGGCCCCGCCCGGTCCCGTCCGGGCCGTGGCGGGGCCCGGACGGCGGCCGGGGCGTCCGACCGACGTGGTCGGCGCCCTGCCGGGCTCCCGACGTACGTCTGACGCGCGCCCCGACGTCCGCCCGGCGTCCACCCGACGCGCGCCTGGCGCGCGTGGTAAGATTTTTCTTGTTGCAGTTTTGGTACCCATGAACCTATGTGCGCCTGACGGGAAATGTTTCTCCTGCAGGCGCATGTTTTGTTTTTCCGGCTTCTCCGGATGGGGCCTCTGCCTACCGAAGGAGTTAGTCATGGCACAGGGAACCGTGAAGTGGTTCAACGCCGAAAAGGGTTTCGGCTTCATCGAGCAGGACGGCGGCGGCCCCGACGTCTTCGCCCACTACTCGAACATCGCCGCGCAGGGCTTCCGTGAGCTCCACGACGGTCAGCGCGTGTCCTTCGACGTCACGCAGGGCCAGAAGGGCCCGCAGGCGGAGAACATCGTCCCCGCCTGACGACCGGACGCGTATCTGCTCGCCGGGGTCCGCACCGTCATGGTGCGGACCCCGGTTTGTGCCGTTTCCAGGAAGGCAAACACCGCATGTCCCGCAGGTCCCAGAAGCCGAAGCCGAAGCAGCGGACGTCCGCTGCGTCGTCCGCCCCGGCGCCGCGCGAGTTCCGGCTGCCGGAGAACACCACGCCGGCACTGCCCGCCGTCGAGGAGTTCGCCGCACTCGACATGCCCGCGGCGCTGCTGAAGGCCCTCGCCGCCCAGGGGGTGACCACCCCCTTCCCGATCCAGGCCGCCACGCTGCCCAACACGCTGGCCGGCCGTGACGTGCTGGGGCGCGGCCGCACCGGCTCCGGCAAGACCCTCGCGTTCGGCCTCGCGCTGCTGGCCCGCACGGCCGGACAGCGCGCGCAGTCCAAGGCGCCGCTCGCGCTCGTCCTCGTCCCCACCCGGGAACTCGCCCAGCAGGTGACGGACGCGCTGACGCCCTACGCGGCGGCGGTGAACCTCCGCCTGGCCACCGTGGTCGGCGGGCTGTCCCTCACCAAGCAGGCGGCGACGCTGCGGCGCGGTGCCGAGGTCCTGGTGGCGACCCCCGGCAGGCTCAACGACCTCGTCGAGCGCGGGGACTGCGTCCTCGGCGACGTGGGCATCACGGTCCTCGACGAGGCCGACCAGATGACCGACATGGGCTTCCTGCCGCAGATCACCAAGCTGCTCCAGCAGGTCAGGACCGACGGCCAGCACATGCTCTTCTCGGCCACCCTGGACCGCAACATCGACCGGCTGGTGCAGCGGTTCCTGACCGACCCCGTGGTGCACTCGGTGGACCCGTCCGCCGGGGCGGTCACCACCATGGAGCACCACCTGCTGCACGTCCCGGACGAGACCGACAAGAAGGCCGTCACCACGCGCATCGCCGCCCGCGACGGCCGCGTCATCCTCTTCCTGGACACCAAGCGGTCCGCCGACCGGCTCGCCAAGCGGCTGCTGTCCGTCGGCGTCCGCGCGGCGGCGCTGCACGGCGGCCGCTCCCAGCCGCAGCGCAACCGCACCCTGGAGCAGTTCAAGAACGGCCAGGTCACCGCGCTGGTCGCCACGAACGTCGCGGCCCGGGGCATCCACGTCGACGACCTCGACCTGGTCGTGAACGTCGACCCGCCCGCCGACCACAAGGACTACCTGCACCGCGGCGGCCGCACGGCCCGCGCCGGCGGCTCCGGCACGGTGGTCACGCTGGTGCTTCCCGAGCAGAAGCGGGACGTGACCCGGCTCATGTCGGACGCGGGCATCCGCCCCCGGACGGCCCGCGTCACGTCGAGCGCCGAGGAGCTGGCCACCATCACCGGTGCCCGCGAGCCCTCCGGCGTGGCCGTCACCATCGAGGTGCCGCAGCCGACGCCCCCGGCGACCGCCCGCCCGGACGGGAAGAAGGGCGCGGGGGCCGGCGGCCGCTCCCGGCGCGGCTCGGGACGCCGGTCGAAGCCCCGTACGGCCACGGGCGGCGCCACCGGCGGCACCGGCACGGGCGGCCGTGACGGC
>NZ_BNBT01000133.1 GCF_014656095.1 Streptomyces longispororuber | reverse complement strand
GGGCGGGTCCAGGAGTCCTGGACCCGCCCGGCGCCGTCAGCAGCTCACGGGCCTCAGTCGGCGTCGGTCTCGATCACGCCGATCCGTTCGGCGGGCGTCTTGCCCTTGAGCGCCTTGCCCATGGCCTGGGCCACGTCCGTCGGCTGGACCGGCGTCTTGTCGCCGTTGCCGCGCTGGACCAGGACGCCGTCGAAGATGTTGCCGTACAGGGTCTTGAGCGCCTGGAGGTCGTACGTCTCCTGGAGCTTGCCGCCGTTGATGACCTTCACGCCGAGGACCTTCGGCAGTGACCTGGCCGGGCCGAGCGGGATCGACCGGCCGCCCGCCTTGACGATGACGTTGGCGGACATGGCGGGCTTGGCGAACTCCCTCATGAACCGGTCGACCTCGGCGTTGGAGACCTGCGGGCTGCGGTTCGTGACGGGCACGGCGACGCTGCCCGCGCTGCCGGTCTCGACCTGCTTCTTGTACGCCTTCGCGACCGCGTCCGTGGCCTTCTCGGCGTCGATGCCCTTGCCCGCCTTGCCGTACACGGGGACGGCCTTGCCGGGCACGAACTTGACCGAGCCCTCCTTGGCCGAGCCGGAGCCGCCCGCGGCGCGCTCCAGGGCGGCCGCCAGCTTCTCCTCGTCGACGGGCATCTCCGGCTCGACGACGCGCTCGCCGCCGAACAGGCCGCCGATCACCGACACGGGGTTGTAGTCGCTGCCCGCGGCGGCGCGGACCGTGGCCTGGCTGTCCAGGGTGAGGCCCGCCTGGTCCGGCTTGAGGGTGACCGTGTCGCCGCCGACCGTCAGCTTGAGCGGCTTGTTGACGCGCTCGCCGAGCGCCGCGTCGAGCTTCTTGACGGCCTCGTCGCGGGTGCCGCCGCCGATGTCGACGCCGAGGACGGTGGTGCCCTTGGGGACGTCGGCGTGGTTCATCAGCAGGCCCGCGCCGTACGCGCCGCAGCCGAGGACCACGGCCACGCCGGCGAGCAGGACCAGCTTGTTGCGGCCCTTCTTCTTGGGCGCGGGGGCCGACTTGGCGGCCGGCTTCGCGGGCGCGGGCGGCTTGGGCGCCGCGGGCTCGTCCCGGGAGGCGCCCGGCGCGAACGGGGTGTTCTGCGTGGGCGGCACGACCGGGATGCCGCTGGTCAGGGTGTCGCCCGAGACGTTGCCACCGGGGCCACCGGGGCCGCCGGGACCGCCCGGGCCGCCGGGGGCGGGCGGACGGGTGGAGCCGGGGCCGCCCGGGCCGCCGGCGGGCTTCTGCGGCGTGAGGATGGCGGTGTCGTCGCTGAGGCGCCCGGGGCCACCGGGACCCGCCGGACCACCGTGACCACCGGGACCCGCCGGGCCGCCGGGGCCACCCGGGCCGCCGAATCCGCCCGGGGCGCCCGCGCCACCGGGGCCGCCCGCGAACGGTCCTGGCCCGTCCTGCGGTTCGGGCGTCATCATCGGCCCGTCACCGGTCACCGGTCCCCCGGTGGGCCCGGCGGGCTGGTCGCCGCCCTGGCCGTAGTACGGCAGGTCGTCGCGGCGCGGCTCGTCGCCGGAGCCGAGCGGCCCGGAGGCCACGGCGGCGGACACGTCGAAGCCGCCCGAACCGGAGTCGCCCGAACCGGTGCTCGAAGAGGGAGCCGGGGAGGAAGGTGTGGACGGGCCCTTGGCCGGGCTCTTGCGCGGCGCGAACCAGTCGCTCGCCGGTTCCTTGCCGTCGTCGCCGGAGGCCGGGCCCTGCGGGCGGCCCGCGGCCGCGCGCGGCCCGTCGGCGGGCGCGGAACCGCCGGCCGCCGGGGCACCGGAGGCCGAGGGCGTGCGCGTGGGCAGCGGCGAGGCCTTGCCAAGGAGGCCCGTACCGGCCCCCGTGTCGTCCTGCCCCTGCGGTTCCGTGCCTCTGTCCCCGTCGCCGTCCCCGACCGGCGTGCGCATCACGACGGGCGGGATGGGCCGCGATCCGGGGATGTTGATCCGGATACGGGTGGTCAGCGTGGTCTCGGTCTTCGGTTCGTCGGGCCGTCGGTCGCCGGACCCGAGCCCGGCGCCGTCCGCACCGCCGGGACCGGCGCCCTGCGCGGGCGAGCCGTACGGCGGCGTCCCCGACGGGTACGCGGCTCCCGCGCGCCCGTGAGGACCGGAGGACGAACTGTCAGTTTCACGACTCAAGGCAGGTTCTCCTGGTTGGCTCCGCCGCCCGTCTCGACCACTCGGGCGGCTCGGCGGCGCGCACCACCATACTGGCCGCCGTCGGCGGGTATCCCCTGACCGGTGTCAAACCCCGGCGGGACACGGGCCCAAGTGGTACGTCACTTGCCAAGTCGGGCGTTGTACCCACCTGGTTGCGACTGCTGCCAGAGCGTGGCACACATCACAGCCACACCCATACCACCGAGCAGGTAGGCGTACGAGCCGAGTCCGGCTCCGAACACGAAGTCGCCCTCCGGGCGGGTCGCCGTGAGCAGCATGACGGCGACGAGCCATCCGGCGGCGGGCGCGAGGGCCCCGGCGCGGTTGCCGGTGGCGCGGGAGCCGCCGTGGAAGGCACCGGCCGCCCCGGCCAGGGCGAGCAGCAGGCCGCCCGGGAACCAGCCGCCCTGGACGAGGGCGCCCGCGACGCCGACGACCGCGCCCAGCAGGAACAGCGCGACGTACGCCACCAGGCGGCCGGGGCGGAACGGCTGCGCGAGCCAGCCCCCGGGCGCGGCGGCGGTGGCGGCGCCCTTGGCGGAACCGGAACCGGAACCGGCCCCGGACCGTGCGGCCCTGGCGGAGCCGGGCGCCTTGGCCGAGGCGGCGGGCGACGCGGCGGCCTTCGCAGGCCCGGCGGCCTGCGCGGCCTTCGCAGACCCCGCGGACTTCGCAGACCCGGCGGATCCCGCGGTCTTCGCGGCCTTCGCGGCCCTCGGCGACTTCGCGGGCTCGGGGGACTCCGCGGACGACGAGGCTCTGGATCGCGTGCTCACCGGTGCGCCCCTTCCAGGTCGAGGCCCGCGAACAGGTCGGTCTCGCGCGCTCCGGGCGCGGCGCCCGACGCGCCGCGCACCAGCTCGTAGTACTCGATGTCGAGGATCGGCTGGGCCAGCCCGTTCGACAGCGCGAACAGCGGCTCGCGCACCTCGATCTGGGTCGCGTGGGCCCGCATGGCCGCGGCCTTGGCGCCCGCGCGGGCGCGCCCGTCGATCTCCGTGGTGACGCGCGCGTCGTCGACGACGCCGGGCACGTCCGCCACGGTCGCGGTCGCCGTCCAGGGCGAGTCGGGCAGGGCGGCGGCGAGGTCGCGGAAGCGCTCCTCGGCGACCGAGCGCGGCACGCGGTTCCAGTAGACCTTGGCGACCGTGTGCGGTGCGCCCAGGTCGGCGCGGAAGGCGGCCTCGCCCGCCAGGTCGACGGCGCGCATGGCGACGCGGTGGGCCTGGATGTGGTCGGGGTGGCCGTAGCCGCCGTCGGGGTCGTAGGTGACGAGCACCTGCGGGCGCACCTCGCGGATCACCTCGACGAGGTGCGCGGCGGCCTCGTCCACGTCGGCGGCCCAGAAGGCGCCGGGCCGGTGGTTCTGCTCGGTGCCCGTCATCCCGGAGTCGCGGTAGCGCCCGGTGCCGCCGAGGAAGCGGTGGTCGGCGACGCCGAGCTCCTTCATGGCGGCGGCCAGTTCGCCGACGCGGTGCGCGCCGAGCGTGTCCTCGCGGTCGGCGGCGAGGTGCGCGAGCTCCGCCGGGATGACCTCGCCCTCCTCGCCGAGCGTGCAGGTCACCAGCGTGACGGCGGCGCCGTCGGCCGCGTACGCGGCCATGGTGGCGCCGTTGTTGATCGACTCGTCGTCGGGGTGCGCGTGCACGAGCAGCAGGCGCCGGGCGGGCGGTTCCGTCATGGGAACAGCCTACGAGCCCGGCGCACCCGCTCCGCGCGCGTACCGCGCGTCCGCCCCCGTGGCGCCGGCCGGGGCCGGTGGCACGGGGGCGGACGCGCGGGGCGACTAGAACCTGATGTCCTCGATGACTCCCGCCAGGTTCGTCGACAACTCGTCGATGGTCGGAGCCATCGACGAGCTGGCCAGGTAGAACCCGAGCAGGACGCAGACGATCGCGTGGATCGTCTTGAGCCCCTGCTTCCGCACCAGCATGACCACGATGATGGCCAGCAGCAGCACCACCGAGACCGAGAGCACCACGCCGGTTCACCTCCCACTTCCTAGCCGCACCCCAAGCCTTGCCGGCGGTGTCCTACCCACCCGTGCCGCCAAGGTCATACCCACCACGCGCTACGGATCATAACTATCCGTGGAATGGCATGAGTCGAAGCACCGAAACACGGGGGGCGCATCCCGCCTAGGCTCAGGGGATGACCACCGAAATCACCGGAAACGGCGAGCCGTCGGCCCTCGCGGCCCCCTCGGACGACGCGGCGCGGCGGCCGTCCTTCCCCCGCCTGCACGCCCGCACGCAACGCTTCACCCTCGGCACGCCGCGCGCGTTCACCGTCGCGCCGGACGGCTCCCGCGTCGTCTTCGTCCGCTCCGCGTCCGGCACGGACCGTACGCACCAGTTGTGGGTCCTCGACATCCCGGCGGACGGGACAGCCGTGGAGCGCGTCGCCGCCGACCCGCGGGCGCTGCTCGGCGACGGCGAGGAGCGGCTCTCCGCCGCCGAGCGGGCCCGGCGCGAGCGCAGCCGCGAGGGCGGCGCCGGGGTCGTCGGCTACGCCACGGACGCGGCGGTGGAGCTGGCGGCCTTCGCGCTCTCGGGCCGGCTGTTCGCCGCGGAGCTGCGCGCGGGCACGGCCCGTGAGCTGCCGGTGCCCGCGCCGGTGCTCGACCCGCGCCCGTCGCCGGACGGCCGCCACATCGCGTACGTCTCCGGGGGCGCGCTGCGCGTCGTGGGGGCCGAGGGCGAGGGGGACCGGGCCCTGGCCGAGCCCGAGGCGGGGACCGTGACGTACGGGCTCGCGGAGTTCATCGCGGCCGAGGAGATGTCCCGCTCCCGGGGCTTCTGGTGGTCGCCGGAGTCGGACCGGCTGCTGGTGGCGCGGGTCGACGACGCGCCCGTGCGGCGCTGGTGGATCGCCGACCCGGCGCACCCGGACCGGGAGCCGGAGCAGGTCGCGTACCCGGCGGCGGGCACGCCCAACGCGGAGGTGCGGCTCTTCGTCCTCGGCCTGGACGGCGCGCGCACGGAGGTCGTCTGGGACCGCGAGCGCTACCCGTACCTGGCGCGGGTGCACTGGTCGGCGAACGGGGCGCCGCTGCTGCTCGTGCAGTCCCGGGACCAGCGCGGCGTGCTGTACCTGGCCGTGGACCCGGACGGCGGCACGACCCGGATGGTGCACGCCGACGAGGACGAGGACTGGCTGGAACTGTTCCCCGGGGTGCCGTGCTGGTCGCCCAGCGGGCAGCTCGTGCGGATCGCGGACGAGGGCGGCGCGCGGGTCCTCGCGGTCGGCGAACGCCCGCTCACCGGGCCGCACCTGCACGTCCGCGCCGTGCTCGACGTGACCGACGACTCGGTCCTGATCTCGGCGTCCGCGGGCGCGGAGGCCGCCGACCCGGAGCTCGGCGAGGTGCACGTGTACCGCGTCAACGAGCTCGGCGTGGAGCGGGTCTCGCCGGAGCCGGGGGTGCACTCGGCGGTGCGGGCCGGTGCGGTGACGGTGCTGGTTTCGGCCACGCTCGACCACGCCGGTGCCCGCATCCGGGTCCTGCGCGACGGCAAGCAGACGGCGACCGTCGCCTCGCACGCGCAGCAGCCGGGGCTCACCCCGCGCGTGACGCTCACCGAGGCAGGCGCGCGACGCATCCCGTGCGCCGTCCTGCTCCCCACGGGGTACGACCCGGCCTCCGGGGTCCGCCTGCCCGTCCTCCTCGACCCGTACGGCGGCCCGCACGCCCAGCGGGTCCTCGCCTCGCGGAACGCCTTCCTCACCTCCCAGTGGTTCGCCGACCAGGGCTTCGCGGTCGTCGTCGCCGACGGGCGGGGCACGCCGGGCCGCTCCCCCGCCTGGGAGAAGGCGATCAAGGGCGATCTGACGCGGACCCTCGACGACCAGGTGGAGGCGCTGGGCGCCCTCGCCGAGCGCTTCCCGCTCGACCTGGACCGCGTGGCCATCCGCGGCTGGTCGTTCGGCGGCTACCTCTCGGCGATGGCGGTGCTGCGCCGCCCCGACGTGTTCCACGCGGCGGTGGTCGGGGCGCCGGTCACGGACCTGCGGCTGTACGACACGCACTACCAGGAGCGCTACCTGGGCGACCCGCGCACCGCGCCCGAGGCCTACCGCACCAGCTCCCTCGTCGCCGACGACGGGCTCGTCGACCCGGCCGAGCCGCACCGGCCGATGCTCGTCATCCACGGCCTCGCCGACGACAACGTGGTCGTCGCGCACTCCCTGCGGCTGTCCTCCGCCCTCCTCGCGGCGGGCCGCCCGCATGAGGTGCTGCCCCTCTCCGGCGTCACCCACATGACCCCTCAGGAACAGGTGGCGGAAAACCTCCTCCTGCTCCAGGTCGACTTCCTCAAGCGCGCCCTCAACCTGTAACCCCGCTCCCACCCACCCGCCCCCATCGGCCTGACGGCCTCGTCCTCAAACGCCGGACGGGCTGGATGCGTCCCGCGTCCCGCCGTCGTCACCTGCCGGTGCGTTCCCCACCCACCCGCCCTTTCATCGGCCTTGCGGCCTCGTCCTCAAACGCCGGACGGGCTGGGAGTGCCCGCCGCGCGCCGTCGTCGGCTGACGGACACCCAACGACAGCGAGACAAGGCCACCCCAGCCCAACCGGTCGACGACAGCGACACGGGGACATCCCAGCTCGTCCGGCCGACGACGGCGAGACGAAGACATTTCAGCCCGTCCGGCCGACGACGGCGAGACGAGGACATTTCAGCCCGTCCGGCCGACGACGGCGAGACGAGGAACTTTCAGCCCGTCCGGCGTTTGAGGACGAGGCGCGGAGCGCCAACAGAAGGGGGAAAGGGGCGGAGCCCCAGATGAGGAGGGTGAGGGCCCGGGGGCGGCCGGCCCCCGGTGCAGCCGGTGCCCTGACCCGCGCGGGTCAGGGCACCACGTGCCGCTCCTCCGCGAAGTGACAAGCCGAATCATGCGCCACCGGCCCCGACATCAGCCGGAACTCCGCCGGAACGGCCAGCGCGGGCACCTCCAGCGCACACCGCTCCCGAGCCTTCCAGCACCGCGTACGGAACCGGCACCCCGAGGGCGGGTTCGCCGGGGAGGGCACGTCCCCGCTGAGGAGGATGCGCTCCCGGCGCTCCCGCGCCGCGGGGTCCGGCACGGGCACGGCGGAGAGCAGCGCCTGGGTGTAGGGGTGCGTGGGGTGCTCGTAGATCTCCTCCTCCGTGCCGGTCTCGACGATCCGCCCGAGGTACATGACCCCGACCCGGTCGGAGATGTGCCGCACGATCGACAGGTCGTGGGCGATGAACACGTACGACAGGTCGAACTCGCTCTGCAGCCGCTCCAGGAGGTTCACGACCTGCGCCTGGACGGAGACGTCGAGGGCCGAGACGGGTTCGTCGGCGACGATGACCTCCGGCCGCAGCGCGAGCCCGCGGGCGATGCCGATGCGCTGCCGCTGCCCGCCGGAGAACTGGTGCGGGTAGCGGTTGACGTACTCGGGGTTCAGGCCGACCACATCGAGGAGCTCCTGGACCTTCTTGCGCCGGGAGCCCTTCGGCGCGACCTCGGGGTGGATCTCGTAGGGCTCGCCGACGATGTCGCCGACGGTCATCCGGGGGTTGAGGGACGTGTACGGGTCCTGGAAGACCATCTGGATGTTGCGGCGGACCGCCCGCAGGGCGCGGCCGGACAGCTTCGTGACGTCCTCGCCCTTGAAGCGGATCACGCCCGCCGTGGGCCGCTCCAGGTTCACCAGGAGCTTGGCGACGGTGGACTTGCCGCAGCCGGACTCCCCGACGATGCCGAGGGTCTCGCCGCGGCCGAGGTCGAAGTCCACGCCGTCGACGGCCTTGACGGCGCCGACCTGCTTCTTGAGCACGATGCCCCGCGTGAGCGGATAGTGCTTGACGAGGCCCCGCACCTCCAGGATGGGCTCAGCCACGGAGGCACTCCTTCCAGAAGTGGCAGGCGCTGCGCCGCTCCCCCGCGAACCCCTCGTACGTGACCCGGGCGAGCGGCGGCACCTCCGTGCGGCACACGTCCCGGGCCATCGGGCAGCGCGGGTGGAAGGCGCAGCCGGGCGGGACGCGCAGGAGGCTGGGCGGCAGGCCCTTGATGGCGTAGAGATCCCTGCCCTTGTGGTCGAGCCGTGGGATGGAGGCGAGGAGGCCGCGGGTGTAGGGGTGGGCGGGGGCCCGGTAGAGCTCGTGGACGGGGGCCTTCTCCACGATGCGGCCCGCGTACATCACGGCGATGGTGTCGGCGACGTCCGCGACGACGCCGAGGTCGTGGGTGATGAGGATCAGGCCCATGTCGAGTTCGCCCTTGAGCTCGGCGAGCAGGTCCATGACCTGGGCCTGGACCGTGACGTCGAGGGCGGTCGTCGGCTCGTCGGCGATGATCAGCGCCGGTTCCAGCGCCATCGCCATGGCGATCATGATGCGCTGGCGCATGCCGCCGCTGAACTGGTGCGGGTACTGCCCGGCGCGCTCCCTGGCGGCGGGGATGCGCACCCGGTCCATCAGCTCCACGGCCCGGGCGCGGGCGTCCTTGCGCGACATGCCCCGGTGCACGACGAACATCTCGCCGAGCTGGTCGCCGACGCTGAGCACCGGGTTCAGGGCGCTGAGCGCGTCCTGGAAGATCATCGCGAGGCCCGCGCCGCGGACCTTGCGCCGCTCCTCCTCCGTGAGCTTGAGCAGGTCCCGGCCCTGGAAGAGGATCTCGCCGCGGGTGACGCGGCCCGGCGGCGCCTCCAGGATGCCCATGATCGCCTGGGCGGTGACCGACTTGCCGGAGCCCGACTCGCCGAGCACGGCGAGCGTCTCGCCCGCGGCGACGCTGTAGTCGACGCCGTTGACGGCCCTGGCGACGCCGTCCCGGGTACGGAACTCCACGTGCAGGTCGCGCACGTCGAGCAGCGGGGCAGGCGCGGCGGGCGCCGGGGCCGGGGATGCCGGGGACAGCGGGGTTGCCATGGCGCCTACCTCAGCTTGGGGTCGAGGGCGTCGCGCACCGCGTCGCCGAGCATGATGAACGCGAGCACGGTGACCGCGAGGGCCCCCGCGGGCCACAGCAGCATGTGCGGGGCGTTGCGGATGTACGGGGACGCGGCGGACAGGTCGATGCCCCAGCTCACGGTGGGCGGCTTCAGCCCGACGCCGAGGTAGGACAGCGTGGCCTCCAGGGCGATGTACGTGCCGAGCGCGATGGTGGCGACGACGATGACGGGTGCGACGGCGTTGGGCGCGATGTGGCGCAGCAGCATCCGCGTGGGGGAGGCGCCGAGCGCGCGGGCCGCCTGGACGTAGTCGTGCTGCTTGGCCGTGATGACCGAGCCGCGGGCGATGCGGGAGATCTGCGGCCAGCCGAGCAGCACCATGAAGCCGATGACGGGCCAGACGGTGTCGGAGGTGACGACGGACAGGAGCACCAGGCCGCCGAGGACGACCGGGATGGCGAAGAAGACGTCCGTGACCCGGGACAGGATCGCGTCCCAGGCGCCGCCGAAGAACCCGGCGAGCCCGCCGAGGACGCTGCCGAGGAGGCCGACGCCGAGGGTGGCGCAGACGCCGACGGTGACGGAGGCGCGGGCGCCGTACACGGTGCGGGTGTAGACGTCGCAGCCCTGGCCGTCGATGCCGAAGGGGTGGCCGGGCGAGGAGCCGTCCTGGGCGCGGGCGAGGTCGCAGTCGTGCGGGTCGCCGGTGGCGATCGCGGAGGGCCACAGGGAGATGACGACCAGGAAGAGGATGATCAGCGCCGAGACGAGGAAGACGGGGTTGCGGCGCAGGTCGTGCCAGGCGTCGGACCACAGGCTGCGGGCGGGCGCGGTGGCGCCGTCCGGGCCGCCGGTGGGGCCGCCGGCGGTGACCGCGGCGGCCTCGTCGGCGGCGAGGTCCATCGCCCCGCCCGCGCCGGTCCCGGCGACGGCCCCGTCCTGCTCGTGCGGGTCAGGCATAGCGGATCCTCGGGTCGAGTACGGCGTACAGGAGGTCGACGACGAGATTGGCGGCCAGGAAGACCAGGACGAGCACGGTCACGAAGCCGACGACGGTCTGGGTGCTCTGCCGCAGGATGCCCTGGTAGAGCTGGTAGCCCACACCGTGGATGTTGAAGATCCGCTCGGTGACGATCGCCCCGCCCATGAGCGCGCCCACGTCGGTGCCGATGAAGGTGACGACGGGGATGAGGGAGTTGCGCAGCAGGTGCCGGGTGATGACGCGGCGCCGGGGCAGGCCCTTGGCGACGGCGGTGCGGACGTAGTCGGCGCGGCGGTTCTCGGCGATGGAGGTGCGGGTGAGCCGGGTGACGTAGGCGAGGGAGACGGAGGCGAGCACGAGCCCGGGCACGAGCAGCTCGTCCACGGTGGCGCGCGGGGACACGGAGGGCTTGATGACGTTCCACTCGACGCCGAGCAGCAGTTGCAGCAGCAGGCCGGTGACGAACGTCGGGACGGAGATGACGACGAGGGTGAGCAGCAGCACCGTCGTGTCGACGGGCCTGCCGCGGCGCAGGCCGGTCAGCACGCCGAGGGTGATGCCGATGACGATCTCGAAGGCGACGGCGACGAGCGTGAGCCGGATGGTGACGGGGAACGCGCTCGCCATCAGCTCGGTGACCTTCTGCCCGTTGAACGCCGTCCCGAAGTCGCCGGTGAAGACGTTCCCCATGTACGTCGCGTACTGCTGCCACACGGGCTTGTCGAGGCCGAACTCCCGCTTCAGGCGGGCGGCGGTCGCGGGGTCGCACCTGCGGTCGCCGCACAGGCCCGCGACGGGGTCGCCCATCACGTGCACCATCAGGAAGATCAGCAGCGTGGCGCCGAAGAAGACCGGGATCATCTGCAGCAGGCGCCGGATCACGTAACGCCCCATGGGCTGGCTCCGGAGGGTAGGGAAGCGGCCGCCCGGACGCCGTCCGGGCCGGGGGCCGCCCCGCGCGGCTCAGTCGACCTTGATCTGCTCGTAGACGGGCACGCTGAACTGGTTCAGCGCGACGTCCGAGACCCGGTCCGAGTAGCCGGCGCTGCCGTTCTGGTACCAGAGCGGGATGGCGGGCATGTCCTCGGCGAGGATCTTCTCGGCGTCCTGGAACTTCCCGACGGCCTTCACGGTGTCCGTCTCGGCATTGGCCTCGTTGACGAGCTTGTCGAACCGCTCGTCGGAGTACTTGCCGTCGTTGGACGGGGCGTCGGTGAAGTAGTTCGGCTCCAGGAAGTTCTGGATCAGCGGGTAGTCCATCTGCCAGCCCGCGCGCCAGGCGCCGTCCAGCTTCTGCCGGGAGGCGCGGCTGCGGAAGTCGGCGAAGGTGCCGATGGGGTTGCCGGTACAGGACCTGTCGTTGCCGAGGGCCCGGTTGATGGAATTGCAGACGGCGTCCACCCACTCCTTGTGGGAGCCGGTGTCGGCGTTGTACGAGATCTTCAGCGTGCCACCGGGGATGCCGCCGCCCTCCCGGACGAGCTTCCTGGCCTGCTCCGGGTCGTAGCGGCAGGCGTCGCCGCAGACGCTGTCGCTGTAGCCGCCGTCCTCGCCGAGCACGGGCGAGGTCCAGTCCTTGGCGGGCGTCCGCGTCTTGCGGAAGATCGTCTCGGTGATCTGTTCCCGGTCGATCGCCATGGCGAGGCCCCGGCGGACCTTCTCCGCGCCCGGCTTGGTCCAGGCGCGGTCGTAGAAGGGGAAGGCGAGCGTCTGGATGATCCCGGCGGGGGTGTTGATGTAGCGGTCGCCGAGGTCGCTCCTGACGTTCTTGAGCTGGGCCGCGGGCACGTCGTCGACGAGGTCGAGGTTGCCGGCCATGAGGTCGGTGTAGGCGGTGTTGTTGTCGGTGTAGACGTTCAGGTCCACGCCGCCGTTCCGCGCCTTGTCCTCCCCCTTGTACCCGTCCCACTTCCGCAGCTCCATCGTGGAACCCTTGCGGTACGACCGCACGGCGTACGGGCCGTTGCCGACGGGCTTGGCCAGCCAGCCCGCGCGGTCGTCGAAGAAGGCCTTGGGCAGCGGCGCGAAGGCCGGGTAGCCGAGGGTCTCGGGCCAGGTGGAGAACTTCTGCGTGAGCCTGACCGTGAAGGTCCGCCCGTCGACGACCTTCAGCCCCGACAGGGTCTCGGCGGTGGCGTCGCCCTTCTCCGGGTGGACCTTGTCGTAGCCCTCGATGTAGGCGAAGAAGTAGGCGTTCTTCTGGTTGTTCCTCAGGTGCGCCCCGTAGTTCCACGCGTCCACGAACGACTTCGCGGTGACGGCCTCGCCGTTGCCGAACGTCCACCCGTCCTTGATCTTCACGGTGAAGTTCCGCGAGTCCTTCGACTCGATCGACTCCGCGAGCATGTCCTTGGCCTCGCCGGTCTTCGGGTCGTACCGCTTGAGCCCCCGGAAGATCATGTCGAGGACCTTGCCGCCCTGCACCTCGTTGGTGTTCGCGGGCTCCAGCGGATTCTGCGGGTCCCCCCAGGAGGACCGCACCACCCCGGAGCCGTCACCGCCGCCGCTCCCCCCGCCGCAGCCCGCCGCCGCGACGGCGACCGCCACCGCGCCCGCGGCCCACTTGGCGTGCGTGGCTCCACGCATGGGGTGCCTCCTCACCTGCTCGGCCCGCGCTTGATGCGCGTGATACCGCCCAATATCGCGGCACAAGGGACAAGCGGCACATCGGGCCCGGCCGTACGAGGGAGGCCTCCCGCTGGCGGGGGCGCCGCTGCCCGGGATGCCCCCGGGCGGAGCCGCTCGTTACAGTGCGCCCCGTGGACTACGCGAGGAAGCGCGCCGTCGCCGAGGGCCTGGAGGGCTCCTGGACCGTGGAGATCGGGCCGTCGGGCCCGCTCCTGGCGATGCGACACCCCTCTCTGCGCCACGCGGGGACGGTCCGGCGCGTCACCGATCAGGTCGTCGACCCGCGGCGAGGCACCGTAGAGGTGCACTCCGAGCCCTGCGGGACCCACTACGGGAAGAAGGAGCCCTACATCTTCGGCGACCAGGTGGCCTTCGGACCCTGGACCGTGGACACCTCCGGGTTCCGGAGGTACGCGCGGGGCTGAAGAGGGACGTGGCCGGTCTTCGTCGGGTGGGGGGAGTGAGGGTCGTGACAGGCGGGAGGGGTGCTGCCACGCTGGCGGGGCAGGTCCGTGCCGGGACATGACGGGAGACGCACGGTGAGCGCTACGGACGACCCCGCGGCGGAGCACACCGCCGACCCCCACCCCACCCCCGAGGACGCCGTCACCGTCGTCGACCTCAGCTTCGGGCCGCTCTACGCGTCCGCGCTGCGCACCGCCGCGGTGCACCGGATCGCGGACCACCTGACGCGGGGCCCGCTGGCCGTCGACGAACTGGCCCGGCGCGCGGGCGTCCGGGCCGACCCGCTGCGCCGGGTGCTGCGGCTGCTCGCGAGCCGGGGCGTCTTCCGCGAGGCCGAGCCCGGCGTCTACACGCTCACCGCGACCGCGGCGCTGCTCCAGGACGCGCCCGGGTCCCTGCGCGACATGGTCCTGTTCGGCACCAGCGACCTGATGGTGCGTACGTGCGCGCGGCTCGACGAGGCCGTGCGGACGGGGCGCCCGGCCTTCGACGAGGTGCACGGCGCGCCGTTCTTCGACTACCTGGCGGCGCACCCGGACACGCAGACGCTGTTCGACAACGGCATGGCGTCCCTGTCGGGGCCGCTCGACGACGTCATCGCGGCCACGTACCCGTTCCCCGACAGCGGCACCGTCGTGGACGTGGGCGGCGGGCAGGGCGGGCTCCTCGCGGCCGTGCTGCGGCGCCACCCGGGGCTCACCGGGGTCCTCTTCGACCAGGAGCGGACCGTGGCCGGGCACCGGCTGGACGGCGCGGACCTGGCGGGCCGGTGGCGGGTGGAGAGCGGCGACTTCTTCACCGCCGTGCCGGCCGGCGGCGACCGCTACTTCCTGAAGCACATCCTCCACGACTGGGACGACGAGGAGTGCCTGCGCATCCTGCGCGCCGTGCGGGCCGTCGTCCCGCCGCGGGGCCGCCTCGTCGTCGTGGACACCGTCATGCCCGAGGGCGACGCCCCGGACCTGAGCAAGACCCTCGACGTCGCCATGATGGCGGTGCTCAAGGGCAGGGAGCGGACCAGGGACGAGTTCGCGTCGCTCTTCGCGCGCGGCGGCTTCCGCCTGACCCGGGTGCTCGACACGCCGGGCTTCCCGGCCCTGGTGGAGGCCGAGCCCGGCTGAGGCGGTACCGGGCGCGCCGTCGGTACGCGAAACGGGGGCGCCCCGAGCCGTTGACGGGCTCGGGGCGCCCCCGATGACGTAACCGGTGTCCCGGCGCGCGTCACGCCGCGTGCACGACGTCCTTCTCCTCGGCGAAGTGGCACGCCGACTCGTGCGCGGCCGGGGTGTCCTCGCCCGCGAACCGCTCGGGGATCGCCAGCAGCGGGACCTCCTGCGCGCACTTGTCCTGCGCCTTCCAGCAGCGCGTGCGGAAGCGGCAGCCGGACGGCGGGTTCGCCGGGGACGGCACGTCGCCGGTGAGGATGATCCGCTCGCGGCCCTCGCGGGCCTCCGGGTCCGGGACGGGGACCGCGGACAGTAGCGCCTGCGTGTACGGGTGCGTCGGGTGGTCGTAGATCTGCTCGTCCGTGCCGATCTCGGCCATCTTGCCGAGGTACATCACGCCCACGCGGTCCGAGATGTGCCGGACGATCGACAGGTCGTGCGCGATGAAGAGGTAGGACAGGTTGAACTCGTCCTGGAGCTTCTCCATCAGGTTGATGACCTGGGCCTGGACGGAGACGTCCAGGGCCGAGACCGGCTCGTCGCAGATGATGATCTCGGGGTTGAGGGCCAGGCCGCGGGCGATGCCGATGCGCTGGCGCTGACCGCCCGAGAACTGGTGCGGGTAGCGGTTGATGTACTCGGGGTTGAGGCCCACCACGTCCAGGAGCTCCTGGACCTTGCGGCGCCGGTCGCCCCTCGGGGCCACCTCGGGGTGGATCTCGAAGGGCTCCCCGATGATGTCGCCCACCGTCATGCGGGGGTTCAGCGAGGTGTAGGGGTCCTGGAACACCATCTGGATGTTCCGGCGGACCGCCTTCAGCGCGCGCCCGGACAGCTTGGTGATGTCCTGGCCCTTGTAGAAGACCTCGCCGGCCGTCGCCTGCTCCAGGGTCATGAGCAGCTTGGCCACCGTCGACTTGCCGCAGCCCGACTCGCCCACGATGCCGAGCGTCTCGCCCTGGTAGAGGTCGAAGGAGATGCCGTCGACCGCCTTCACCGCGCCGACCTGGCGCTTGACGATGATGCCCTGCGTGAGCGGGAAGTGCTTCACCAGGTTGCGCACCTGGAGGATCGGCTCACCGCGCTCGACGGGGGCCTCGATGGCGGCCACCGCCTCCTCGGGCGTCTCCGCGTCGACCGTTTCCACCTCGGAGACGTTCGGCGTGACGTCCGCCGGCACGGCGTCCTTCGTCGGCTCAGCCATGGATCGTCTCCTTCCAGAAGTGGCACGCGCTGCCGCGGCCCGCGAGCTCCGCGCCGTCGCGCTCCGTCACCGGGACGAGCGGCGGGACCTCGGTGCGGCAGATGTCCTGCGCCTTCGGGCAGCGCGGGTTGAACGCGCAACCCGAGGGGATCTTGAGCAGGTTGGGCGGCAGGCCCTTGATCGCGTAGAGCTCCTGGCCCTTCTGGTCGAGCCGCGGGATCGAGTCGAGCAGACCCCGCGTGTACGGGTGCGCGGGGCGCTTGTACAGCTCGTGCACGGGGGCCGTCTCCACGATCCGGCCCGCGTACATCACCGCGATCTTGTCCGCCACGTCCGCGACCACGCCGAGGTCGTGGGTGATCAGGATCAGGCCCATGTTGTACTCGCGCTGGAGGTCCGCGAGCAGGTCCATGACCTGGGCCTGGACCGTCACGTCGAGCGCCGTGGTGGGCTCGTCGGCGATGATCAGGTCCGGCTCCAGGGCGAGCGCCATGGCGATCATGATGCGCTGGCGCATACCGCCCGAGAACTGGTGCGGGTAGTCGCTCACGCGCTCCTTGGCCGCGGGGATCTTCACCCGGTCCATGAGCTCGATCGCCTTGGCCTTGGCCTCCTTGCGGCTCAGGCCCTCGTGCACCCGGAACATCTCGCCGAGCTGGTAGCCCACGCTGAGCACCGGGTTGAGGGAGCTGAGCGCGTCCTGGAAGATCATCGCGATCTTGCGGCCGCGGATCTTCCGGCGCTCCTCGTTCGACATCTTCAGCATGTCCTGGCCGCGGAAGATGATCTCGCCCTGCGGGATCTTGCCGGGCGGCATGTCGAGGATGCCCATGATGGCCTGCGCCGTCACGGACTTGCCGGAGCCGGACTCGCCGAGCACGGCGAGCGTCTCGCCCGCGTCCACGCTGTAGTTGACGCCGTTGACGGCCTTGACCACACCGTCGCGGGTGTGGAACTCGACGTGCAGGTCCTTCACGTCGAGCAGCCTGCCGCTCTTCTCCTCGCCCGAGCGGGGGGCGGGGACGTCCGCGGTCTTCTCTGTGATCGTCACGTACGCCTCCCTCAGCGCAGCTTGGGGTCGAGGGCTTCGCGTACCGCGTCGCCGAGCATGATGAACGCCAGGACGGTGATGCTCAGCATCCCGGCGGGGAAGATCAGCGTGTGCGGGTTGTTGCGGATGTCCTGCGTCGCGTCGGAGATGTCGGCGCCCCACGAGACCGCGTCGCTGCCGAAGCCGAGGCCCAGGTAGGACAGGGTCGACTCGGCGACGATGTACGTGCCGAGCGCGATGGTCGCCACGACGATGACCGGCGCGACGGCGTTCGGCAGGACGTGCCGGAACAGGATCCGCTTGGTGCCCGCGCCGAGCGCCTTCGCCGCCATCACGTAGTCCGCGTGCTTGGTGGTGATGACCGCGCCGCGCATGACGCGGGCGATCTGCGTCCAGCCGAGGAAGGCCAGGGCGCCGGTGATCACCCACACGTTGCGGTCGGTGAAGGCGTTGAGCACGACCATGGCGCCGAGCAGGAACGGGATGCCGAAGAACACGTCGGTGATCCGGGACAGCAGGCTGTCCCAGAAGCCGCCGAAGTAGCCCGCGAGCATGCCGACCAGGCCGCCGAAGAAGGTGACGAGCAGGGTCACGCCGACGCCGACCATCACGGAGTTGCGCGCGCCGTACACCACGCGGGCGTAGATGCTGCGGCCCTGGCGGTCGTACCCGAACCAGTCCTCCTGGAAGAAGTGGCCGAGGTTGGGGGAGCCGAGGAAGTGCTTCTGCAGGTCGCCGCTGCCGGGGTCGGTGCTGGTGAACAGGCCCGGGAAGGCCGACACCAGCAGGACGAGCAGGATCAGCAGGGCGGAGATCACGAACAGCGGCCGGCGGCGCAGGTCGCGCCAGGCGTCGCTCCACAGGCTGCGGGCGCCGCCCGCCTCGCGGCCGTCGGCGGGCTTCATGGTGACGACCGGCGTCTCGGCCGCCGCCTCGGCGGGCGTGGTCTTGGTGACGTCAGGCATAACGGATCCTCGGGTCCAGGACCGCGTAGAGCAGGTCGACGAGCAGGCTGGCGAGGAGGTACACGATGACGAGGACGGTGACGACACCGACGATGATCGCGCCCTCACGCCGGGCGATGCCCTGGAAGAGCAGGTTGCCCACGCCCGTCACGTTGAAGATGCCCTCGGTGATGACCGCCCCGCCCATGAGGGCGCCGATGTCCGTACCGAGGTACGTGACCACGGGGATCAGGGAGTTGCGCAGCAGGTGGCGCGTGACGATGCGCTGGCGCGGCAGGCCCTTGGCGACCGCGGTGCGCATGTAGTCCGCCGTCCGGTTCTCCTTGATGGAGGTACGGGTCAGGCGTGCCACGTAGGCGAGACCGACCAGGCCCAGGACGAGCGCCGGCAGCATCAACTGCTGGAAGTCCTCCGAGTCCTGCACCGTGGGCTTCACCCAGCCGAGTTCGTTGCCGAAGATGAGCTGGAAGCCCAGGCCGAACACGAAGATCGGGACGGAAATCACGAGGAGCGTGAAGAACGTCACCGTGGTGTCGATGATCCGGCCACGCCGCACACCGGCGATCACGCCCAGGGTGATGCCGACGACGAGCTCGAACGTCCAGGCCATCGCGGCGAGCCGCATGGACACCGGGAACGCCTGGGTGATCTCGTCGAGGATGGGCCGGTTGCCGGCGATGGTCTTGCCGAAGTCCCCCTGCACCAGGCCCTTCATGTAGTGCAGGTACTGCTCCCAGAGGGGCAGGTCGAGGCCGCGGTCGTGCTTGATCTGCGCGACCTGCGCCGGGTCCGGCGGCTTGTCGCCCCAGAGCGCCTTGACCGGGTCGCCCGGAAGGGCGTTGACCATCAGGAAGATCAGCAGGGTTGTCCCGATGAAGACCGGGATCATCTGGAGCAGTCGCCTCGCGACGTAGCGCCCCATAGTGGTGCCTCCGTCCATTGCGGAGCCGCCCGGAAGCGACGCCCGGGATCACCGGGCGTCGCTTCGCGGATGCGGACTCCGACGACTGCTACTTCTCGAAGACCTCGACCTCGTGGAGGATCGGGTCACCGGCCTGGTCGAACTCGATCTTCTTGACGTTGTTCGAGTAGGCGGAGAGCGTCTTGTTGTACCAGAGCGGGATGCCCGGGAAGCTGTTGACCAGCTCCTTCTCGGCCTGCTGGTACAGCTCGGCGGACTCGTCGATGGACTTCGCCTTGTCGGCCTTGGCGGTCAGGTCGTCGAACTTCTTGTCCGAGAAGCCGCCCTTGTTGCCGTCGACGCCGGTGCCGTAGAGGTCGGCGAGGAAGTTGCCGTTGAACGGGTAGTCGAGCACCCAGCCGGAGCGGTACATCGACTTGACCTTCTTCTGGTCACGGATCTCCGTGTCGGCCGCGAAGTCCGTCACCGCGTCGCCGGTGCACTTCACACCGGTCGCCTTGGTGATGGAGTTGCAGACCGCGACGACCCAGTCCTTGTGCGGCTGGTCGGCGTTGTACTGGATGGAGATCTTGTTGCCCGGGACACCGCCGCCGGCCTTGATCGAGTCCTTGGCGGCCTTCGGGTCGTACTTGCAGAACTTGCCGCAGGCGTCGTCCTGGTAGCCCTTCACGCCCTTGGCGACCCAGCCGGTGGCCGACTCACGGGTGCCGTAGAACACCGTCTTGGCAATGGTGTCGCGGTCGATCGCCATCGACAGGCCCTGGAGGACCTTGACGTCGATGTCCTTCCACTGCGGCTTGTAGAAGGCGAAGTTGACCGTGTTGAGCGCCGAGAAGTCCATCTCGATGGCACGGTCGCCGAAGTCCCGCTTGAAGTTGGCGAGCTCGCTGTTCGGGACGATCGGCATCGTGTCGACGTTGTCGGACTTCAGGTCGGCGTAGGCCGCGGTGTCCTTGGTGTACGCCTTGAAGTCGATGCCGCCGTTCTTCGGCTTGTCGGCACCCTTGTAGCCGTCCCAGGTGCGGACCGAGATCAGCTTCTTGCGGTCCCACTTCTGGAACTTGTACGGGCCGTTGCCGACGGGGGCCTCGCCGTACTTCTTCGGGTCCTTCAGGGCGGCCGAGGGCAGCGGGAAGAAGGGCTTGTAGACGAGCTTGTACGCGTAGTACGGGATGCCGTTCTTCAGCGTGATGGTGAAGGTGTTCTCGTCGACGACCTTCAGGCCGGACATGGCCTTCTTCTTGGCCTTGCCCTTCTCCGGGTGGACGTCGTCGTAGCCGACGATGTCGCGGTACCAGGCACTGTTCTGCTGGCCGTTGGCCGGGTCGGCGGCCCAGTTCCAGGCGTCGACGTAGGACTTCGCCGTGACGGGCTCACCGTTGTGGAACTTCCAGCCCGGCTTCAGCTTGACCGTCCAGACCTTGTTGCCCTGGGACGGCTTCACCGACTCGGCGTTCTCGTAGGTGATGTTGCCCTGCTTGTCGTAGTGAACAAGCCCGGTGAAGAGGGCGTCGATGACGACGCTGCCGTACGCCTCCATGGTGTTGGACGGCTGCAGCAGGTTCTGCGGCTCGCCGTTGGCGTAGCTGACGATCCCCTTGGGGTCGACCTTGCCGCTGTTCTCCTTGTCGTCGCCACCGCCACAGGCAGTGGCGGTCAGGGCCACAACACCGGCTATCGCGACCCACTTGGCGCTCTTGGCACCACGCATGGGGTTCCTCCTCATGAGTCCACTTGTTCACTACAAGAGGGGGTACGAGAAGCAGCGCCGACACCCCTGCCGACGGAGATCGAGTACCCCAGTGTGCTCGTGAGTCGGCGCTCCCCACAGCGCGTGACCCATTGACCCGAGCTATACGCGGTCAACTATTAGCCATGAGGTACGGCCCGACCACACCCTTTTGGTCTCGGTTCAATCACACCTGCGCCGTACAACTTCCAAAATCCGGACAAACCGATCCCAGATAGATGGTTGCGAAACGGACGTGTTACCCATCTAACGGTCAGAGCAGTCCGTATAGCGGACACCACTGGGACGAAAATGGGTTGCCGGAGGGGCGTCGGCCGGCCCGTGGGATGCGTGTACCGCCGGCCCGCGGGGTGCGTGTACCGCTGCGCCACGCTACCGCTCCGCGGATACGGCCGAGGCCGGTTTCCCCCGCACCACCTGTGTGGGGGAAACCGGCCTCGGCGGCGATCCGGGCGGCTCAGCCGTGCTTGGCGCGCGACGCCGCGCGGGCGCGCTCGCGCGCGTCCAGGTTCACCTTGCGGATGCGAACGGCCTCCGGGGTCACCTCGACGCACTCGTCGTCGCGGCAGAACTCCAGCGACTGCTCCAGGGAGAGCTTGCGCGGCGGCACGATGGACTCGGTCACGTCAGCGGTCGAGGACCGCATGTTCGTGAGCTTCTTCTCCTTGGTGATGTTCACGTCCATGTCGTCGGAGCGCGAGTTCTCACCGACGATCATGCCCTCGTACACCTCGGTGCCGGGCTCCACGAAGAGCACGCCGCGCTCCTGGAGGTTCGTCATCGCGAACGCCGTCACCGTGCCCGAGCGGTCGGCGACGAGCGAGCCGTTGTTGCGCGTCTGGAGCGTGCCGAACCAGGGCTCGTGGCCCTCGTGGATGGAGTGGGCGATGCCCGTGCCGCGGGTGTTCGTCAGGAACTCCGTACGGAAGCCGATGAGGCCGCGGGACGGGACGACGAACTCCATGCGCACCCAGCCGGAGCCGTGGTTGGACATGTTGTCCATGCGGCCCTTGCGGATGCCCATGAGCTGCGTGACGGCGCCCATGTGCTCCTCGGGCACGTCGATGGTCATGCGCTCGACGGGCTCGTACGTCTTGCCGTCGACCTCCTTGGTGACCACCTGGGGCTTGCCGACCGTCATCTCGTAGCCCTCGCGGCGCATGGTCTCCACGAGGATCGCCAGGGCGAGCTCACCGCGGCCCTGGACTTCCCAGGCGTCCGGGCGTCCCGTCTCCAGGACACGCAGGGAGACGTTACCGATCAGCTCGCGGTCGAGACGGTCCTTGACCTGCCGCGCGGTGACCTTGCGGTCCTTGACCGCGGCCTTGGCGTCGGCGCCCTTGCCGGTGCCGCCCCGGCCGACCAGCGGCGAGGTGTTCGTACCGATCGTCATGGAGATCGCGGGCTCGTCGACCGTGATCAGCGGCAGCGCGACCGGTTTCTCCGGGTCGGCGAGGGTCTCGCCGATCATGATGTCGGGGATGCCCGCGACGGCGCAGATGTCACCGGGGCCGGCCTTCTCGGCGGGCTTGCGGGTCAGGGCCTCCGTCATCATCAGCTCGGTGATGCGGACGTTGGCGATGGAGCCGTCGCGCTTGATCCAGGCGACGGTCTGGCCCTTCTTCAGCTCGCCCTGCTCGACGCGGAGCAGCGCGATGCGGCCGAGGAAGTTGTCGGCGTCCAGGTTGGTGACGTGGGCCTGGAGCGGGGCGTCCTCGTCGTACTCCGGCGCCGGGACGTGCTGGAGCAGCGTGGAGAAGAACGGCTCCAGGCTGTCGCTGTCCTGCGGGACCGTGCCGTCCTCCGGCTTGGTCAGCGACGCGACGCCGTCCCGGCCGCAGGCGTACACGATCGGGAACTCGATCTGGTCCTCGTCGGCGTCCAGGTCGAGGAAGAGGTCGTAGGTCTCGTTGACGACCTCGTCGATGCGGGAGTCCGGCCGGTCCGTCTTGTTGATGCACAGGATGACGGGCAGGCGCTGCTGGAGGGCCTTGCGGAGCACGAAGCGGGTCTGCGGCAGCGGGCCCTCGGAGGCGTCGACCAGCAGGACGACCGCGTCCACCATCGACAGACCGCGCTCGACCTCGCCGCCGAAGTCGGCGTGGCCGGGGGTGTCGATGATGTTGATCGTGATCGGGTCGCCGCCGTCCTTCGGGTGGTACTTGACGGCGGTGTTCTTCGCCAGGATCGTGATGCCCTTCTCACGCTCCAGGTCGTTCGAGTCCATCATGCGGTCGTCGACGGAGTCGAGCTGGTGCGCGGCGAAGGCACCGGCCTGCTTCAGCATGGCGTCGACGATGGTCGTCTTGCCGTGGTCGACGTGGGCGACGATGGCTACGTTACGGATGTCGTGGCGCGTGGGCATACGAGCTGGGCTTCTCCCGGAGTGGGTGGACGGCTGCGCGTACTTTTCTCTTCTGGTACGCGGCCCTGCCGGGCAGGAAACACGCCTCGGCCTTACACCATCCTACGTGCCGCCGCCGCGTGCGGCTCGGCGGGCCCCCGTCGCGGGGGCCCGCGGCCGTACCGCGCCGTCAGCGACGGGAGGGTCCCTGGGCGGGCCGGGTGCCGTGCTTGAGGTAGCCCATGTCCTCGTAGCGCGGGGTCTCGAAGCCGAAGGCGCCCGCGTTGGCCAGGGTGGGGCGGGCCGCCACGAGCTGGGGGCGCTGGTAGAGGGGGACGGAGCCCGCGGCGGCCCAGATGCGGGCGTCCGCCTTCTGCACCAGCTCCCGGTTCTCGTCCTCGTCGAGCTCGGCGAGGGCCTGGTCGAAGAGCTGGTCGATGTGGTCGGTGCCGACGCGCGTGTAGTTCTGCTCGACGTTCAGCGAGCCGTCCGCGGCGGGGACGGGCTTGGCGAAGATCGGCCGGGCGTCGGTGGCGGGGAAGGCGGAGCCGGGCCAGGAGTACAGCGCCATGTCGTACTGGCCGGACGCCACGTGGTCCTTGAAGTAGCTCTCGTCGGCGACCTTCGAGATCTCCGTGCGGACCCCGACGCGCTCCAGCATCCGCGTGATCCGGTCCGCGACCGAGCGCAGCGCCTGCGAGCCGTCGCCGGAGGGCAGGACGAAGCGGAGGGTGAGCGGCTTGCCGTCCTTGGCGAGGGGCCCCGCGGCCGCCGCGCCCTTGCCCCCCTCCGGGGCGGCGGTGCCCTTGGGCGCGTAGGCGCCGGGGGCTCCGCCCTTCGCCTGCTTCTCCTTGTGCTGCCGGGCCGGGCCCCCCGGGTCCTTGCGCTGCTCCTTGTCGGCCTCGCGGCGCGGGGCCAGGGCGGCCGCCTGGCGGGTCACCAGGAGGGCCTGCTGGAACGCTGCGGCGGGGGCGGGGGCGAGGACGGAGGTGCCGGGGTCGCCGGGTTTGCCGTTGTCCGCGGTGGGGTTGTCTCTGGCGGGGATGCCGTTGGCCTTGCCGGGTTCGCCGTTGTTCTCGCCGGG
Source organism: Streptomyces longispororuber (assembly GCF_014656095.1). Classification (GTDB taxonomy): domain Bacteria; phylum Actinomycetota; class Actinomycetes; order Streptomycetales; family Streptomycetaceae; genus Streptomyces; species Streptomyces longispororuber. Next base: position 2,244 of record NZ_BNBT01000133.1, on the reverse strand, counting down.
CTCGGCGTCGCCGCTGTTCTTGTCGTCCTCGCCGACGATGTACGTGCCGTCGTCGTCGGCCGCGTCGCTGCCCGCCGCGCCCTCGCCCTGCGTCTCGTCCTCCGCGTCGCCGGTCCCGCCCTTGGCCCGGTTCTTGTACTTGTCCGAGAGCGGGCCGCCGCGGACCCAGCCCGCGTCGGCGAGCAGGGCCCGCGCCTCGGCGGTGTCCTGGTCGCCGAGCGCGCCGCTGTTGTCGGCGTACGCGTCCTGCCCGGCGAGGGCGAGGTGGCTGCCGACCGGCCGTGCGGGCAGGCCGAGCGGCTTCAGAACCGTTTCCGCAAGCTCTTCGCGGTCCAGCGCGCGGGCCACGGCGCGGCGGACCCGGTCGTCCGCGAGCGGGCCCTCGGAGCCGTTGAGGGCGAGCTGGGTGTAGGCGGGTTCGAGGGCCTTGCGGACCACGTAGCCGCGCAGGCCCGCCTGCTCGTCGGCGTACCGCCGCACGGCCCTCTCGGTCCGCTCGCGCGCCTCCAGCTCGGCCTCCGCGGCCTCCTCGTCGGAGCCGTGGGCGACCGCCCAGGAGCGCAGGGCCTCCGCGGGCGTCAGCCGGGCGGCGGGGCCGTGCGTGAGCGCGCTCTGGCCGCCCTTCTCACGGGCGGCCAGGGCGATGCGGGCCGCCTCGTCGGCGTCGACCTCCGCCAGGTCGACCTTGCCCCGGGCGAGGGCGGCGGCGCGGCGCTCGCGGGGCACCTCGCGCAGGACCAACTTGTCGAGCTTGGTGGGGTCGCCCCACCAGCGCGGGTTGCGCCGCAGCGTGACCTCGCCCGCGTCCCGGTCGACCTTCTTGAACGCGAAGGGGCCCGCGGTGACCTTCAGCCTGCCGCGCGCGCCGTCGTTGAAGGCGTCGGGGCTGCCCATGACCTGCTTCGGGTACAGCGGTGAGAACAGCGAGCGCCAGTCGGCGTACGGCTGCGCGAAGGTGACGCGCACCTCCAGGTTGTTGGCGCCGCGCTCGATCTTCTCGATGCGCTCGTAGCCCGCGTTGCGGGCCGTCCAGTACGCGCTGTCCTTGCCGGACAGGGCGCGCCACTGGGCGGCGAAGTCGTCGGCGCCGACCTCGCGGCCGTCGCTCCACACCGCCTGCTGGTTCAGCTTGTAGAGCACGACCTGCCGGGGCTCGCGCTCCACGACCTCCGCCGACTCCAGGAAGTCGGGGTTGCGCTGGACGCGGCCCCGCTGGTCGAGCCGGTACAGCGACGGCAGTACGGCGCTCGCGATCCGGGAGGTGGTGGCGTCGGCGTCCGCCTGGAACGCGTTGAAGGTGTCCGGCAGGTCGTCCACCGCCCACCTCACGGTGCCGCCGTCGGCCACCTGGGAGCGGGCGGCGGGCGCGATGTCCTGCACGGCCGCCGCGGCGCCCGTCTCGTCGTCCGCGCCGCACCCCGCGAGGGCGGGCAGCGCGAGGACGCCGGCGACGAGGAACACGGCGGAGCGGACCGTGGCCGTCGGGCGGGCCGGTCGCGGCCTGGCGCGGTCGTGGGGCATGACGGGTACCTCCGGGGCGTGCTGTCCGGCCGGGGCCGTTGCCCTGCCGGGCGGTGCCTTGCTGGGGCTGTGCCCTGGCGGGCGGGGGTGGAGTGGGGTGTGGCCTCTCGCGCGTCCGCCGAGGCTTCTCGCGCGTTTGCTGAGGTTTTGTGGCGCTTCGCCGGGATTATGGAGTTGATCACATGTATTGCGTTATCGCCCCCACTGAACGGGACGGGGAGGGGCGGGTGGGGTTGACACGGCGGGGTGGGGGCGGATGCCACTCGGGTGGCTCAACGGGGGCTGGCCCCGAAGCCCTCTGCATGGGCCGGGCCCGGGCCCCGGGGGGCGCTCGCCGAGGGTGTGCTTCGGTGGGGCTCGGCGCGCCCGGGTGAATCCGGGCGGATCCCTTCCCAAGCCGGGATGTGACGCGCGACACTCGCAGGCGCATGAGCGTTGCCACCGCACCCGTGAAGTGAGGGCAATCCATGGCTCTGCAGGACGACTTGACGGCCATTCAGCGCTGCGTCGACGATCTGGTGCACGCCGTGGACCGGATCGGGCAGCGGGCCGGTCCCGAACTGGCGGGCGTCGACTTCCGCCGCGTCCGCATGGACACCGACCACCTGCGCGAGAGCCTCGCGCTGCTGCGCGCCGCGACCTCGGCCGCGCCCGGCCCGGCCGGCGCCCCCCCGGCCGGTCCCCCCCCCCCGGCCCCCCCCCCCCCCCCCCGGGCCCCCCTGG
>NZ_BNBT01000132.1 GCF_014656095.1 Streptomyces longispororuber | reverse complement strand
GGGGGCGCGGTGGGCCAGCCCGCCTCGGTGAGGCGGGCGGCCAGCGCCTCGGCGAGCAGCGGGTGCGGGCCGAGCGGGGCGGCGAGGCGGGTGGTCAGGCGGGGGTGGGCGGCGCGGGCGGCGGCGGCCGTGGCGGGGATGTCGCGCGTGGCGTGCAGGCCGTGGCTGAGGAGGAGGGGGACGAGAACGGCGCCGCCCGCGGGGCCGGAGTGGTACCTGGTGTCTGTGGTGCCCGTGGTGTGTCCGGCCGGGGGTGTGGTCTCCCGGCCGAGGGTGTCGAGGGTGTCGGTGAGCAGGGGCTCGTTGAGCTCGATGTGGCCGAGGCGGACGTCGAGGCCGGGGCGGTGGGCGCGGACGGCGTCGAGGAGCGCGGTGACGGTGGCGAGGGCGCGGGGGTCACGGCTGCCGTGGGCGACCGCGACGAGCGCGGGGCGGGGTGCGGCGCGGCGAGGGCCGCGCGGGTTCACGAGGCCGAGGCGGGTGCCGAGTTCACCGCTGATACGGGTCATGAGCTGGGCCGTGGTGTCCAGGTGCGGGGGCGACGGCGTCATGGGGCGAGCATGGCGGGCGCGCGTTGCCTGGCCGTTGCGGCGCCGTGACGGATGGTTTCGGACGGCTCACAGGCGGGGGCCGCCCTACGGGCCTCGGGGCGCGGCCTTACCGGTGGCGGGTCACGGCCTCGCGGGTGTGGCCTCACAGGAGGCTCCCGCGCGGGTGGAGGGGCGCGTACCGCGGGTGTAACCGGGCGGGCGGGGAGGGGAAACACGGGCGGCGGAGGGTGGGGGCATGCAGCCCTCCCCCGCCGTTCCGGCCGCCACGCCCACCCACTGTCCGTACTGCGCGCTCCAGTGCGGCATGGGACTGGCGCGCGGCGCCGGTGGGGTGGAGGTGGTGGAGCGGCCCGAGTTCCCCGTCAACGGGGGCGCGCTGTGCGGCAAGGGCCGTACGGCGCCCGAGGTGCTCTCCTCCCGGGTGCGCCTGACCGAGCCCCTGGTCCGCTCCCACGCCACGGGCGGGCTCGTACCGGCCACCTGGGAGGAGGCCCTGGACCGCGTCGCCGACGGGCTCGTCCGCACGCGCGCGGCGCACGGCGCGGACGCGTGCGCGGTGTTCGGCGGCGGGGGGCTCACGAACGAGAAGGCGTACGCGCTCGGGAAGTTCGCGCGGGTCGTGCTCGGGACGTCGCAGATCGACTACAACGGGCGGTTCTGCATGTCGTCCGCCGCGGCGGCGGGCCAGCGGGCGTTCGGCCTCGACCGGGGCCTGCCGTTCCCGCTGGCGGACGTGGCCCGCACCGGGTGCGTGATCCTCGTGGGCTCCAACCTGGCGGAGACCATGCCGCCCGCGCTGCGGTACCTGACCGAGATGAAGGCGGGCGGCGGCACGCTGATCGTCGTCGACCCGCGCCGCACCCGCACCGCCGAGCAGGCCGACCTGCACCTGGCGCCGCGCCCCGGCACGGACCTGGCGCTCGCGCTCGGCCTGCTGCACCTGGTGGTGGCCGAGGGCCGGGTGGACGAGGCGTACGTCGCGGAGCGCACCACGGGCTTCGCCGAGGCGCGGGCGGCGGCGATGGCGCACTGGCCGGAGTACGTGGAGCGGATCACCGGCGTGCCGGTGCCGCAACTCCGGGAGGCGGTACGGCGGTTCTGCGCGGCGGAGCACGCCATGGTGCTGACCGCGCGCGGGCCGGAGCAGCAGGCGAAGGGCACGGACACGGTGGCCGCGTGGATCAACCTGTGCCTGGCGACGGGCCGCCCGGGCCGCCCGCTGTCCGGGTACGGCTGCCTCACCGGCCAGGGCAACGGGCAGGGGGGCCGGGAGCACGGCCAGAAGGCCGACCAGCTCCCGGGCTACCGGAAGCTGACGGACCCGGCGGCGCGGGCCCATGTGGCGGGCGTGTGGGGCGTGGACCCCGAGACGCTGCCGGGGCCCGGGCGGTCGGCGTACGAGTTGCTGGACGCGCTCGGCGGTGACGTGCGGGCGCTGCTGCTCATGGGTTCCAACCCGGTGGTGTCGGCGCCGCGGGCCGCACATGTGGAGGAGCGGATCCGGTCCCTGGACTTCCTCGCCGTGGCGGACGTGGTGCTGTCGGAGACCGCCGCGCTCGCGGACGTCGTGCTGCCGGTGACGCAGTGGGCCGAGGAGACGGGGACGGTGACGAACCTGGAGGGGCGGGTGCTGCTGCGGCGCAAGGCGGTGGACCCGCCGGCCGGGGTGCGCACCGACCTCGCGGTGCTGCACGGGCTCGCGGAGCGGCTGGGGCACGGCAAGGGGTTCCCGACGGACCCGGAGGAGGTCTTCGAGGAGCTGTGCCGGGCCAGCGCGGGCGGGCCCGCGGACTACGCGGGCATCACGTACGGGCGGCTCGCGGAGGGCGTCGGCGAGGGCGTGTTCTGGCCGTGCCCGGACGGGCCCGGGCGGGCACGGCGGGAGGCGGGAGGTGCCCTGCGGGAGGCGGGCACGGCGGGTGGCGCCGCGCGGGAGGCAGGTGCGGCGGAGGGCGCCCCGCGTGCGGCAGGTGGGGCGGGTGGTGCGCACCCGGGGACGCCGCGGCTCTTCCTGGAGCGGTTCGCGACCGAGGACGGGCGGGCCCGGTTCGTGCCGGTGACGCACCGGGAGGCCGCCGAGGAGCCCGACACGGAGTACCCCGTGCTGCTCACCACCGGGCGGGTGCTGGCCCAGTACCAGTCCGGGGCGCAGACCCGGCGCGTGGCCGAGCTGAACGCCGCCGCGCCCGGCCCCTTCGTCGAGCTGCACCCCCGGCTCGCGGCGCGGCTCGGGCTCGCCGACGGGGACCGGGTGGCCGTGGTGTCGCGGCGGGGCCGGGCGGTGGCCCCCGCGCGGGTCACGTCCGGCATCCGGCCCGACACCGTGTTCATGCCCTTCCACTGGCCCGGGGAGGGGCGGGCCAACACGCTGACGCACCCCGCGCTGGACCCCGTGTCCCGGATGCCGGAGTTCAAGGTGTGCGCGGTACGGCTGGAGAGGGCTCAGTAGCCCGGCCAGGCGTGGGCGCGCAGCGGTGCCGCCGTCGCGCGCAGGCGGGCCGCGAGGCGGGGGGCCGCCACGTAGACCCAGGCCCGGGCCGTCGTGCCGTCCGCGGGCAGGACGTCGCGGGCCACGCGGACGTAGAGGCTCCGGGGGTCGCCTGGCGTGTACTCCTCCAGGCGGTCGAGGTCCGCGAGCAGCGCGGGGTAGGACTCGGGCCGCGCGGTCAGCAGGTCGCCGTGGACGGGGCCCGCGCCGGGGGTCTCCACGGCGTACGGGTAGCCGGGGCCCGCGTAGAGGACGGTGTCCGGCAGGCGGGCGGGGGTGGCCGCGCCGACGCGCCCGCGCACGAAGGCGGCGTGGTTGCGCCCGCCGGGGCGCAGCGTCCCGTACACGAAGAACGGCAGCGGGGCCTCGGTCACGCGGTCGTCTCCGCCGCGACCCAGGCGAGGTAGGCCGCGCTGCCGCGGGTCACCGGGGTGGCGATGATCTCCGGCGTTTCGTAGTCGTGGGCCTCGCGGAGCCAGGACTCCAGGGCCTCGTACCGCTCGTCCGTCGTCTTCAGGAACACCTGCCACTCGGCGGCCGTCTCGACGGCGCCCTCCCAGCGGTAGACGGAGGTGACGGGTCCGCTGATCTGCGCGCAGGCCGCGAGGCGCGCCTCGACCGCGCCGCGCGCCAGGGCGTCGGCCTTGTCGGCGGCGTCCGTGGTGGTCAGGACGAGGAGGGCGGCGGGGGTGGTTGATGCGGTCACGGCCAGGTGTTCCTCTCGGGGTCTGGGGGTTGGGGGGTCTGGGGGGGTTGGGGGGTCTGGGGGCTCGCGGGGGCTCGGGCGTGGGCCCCTGGCGGGGAGAGCCTCGCGCGCCGGTGAGGCTACCGGCCCGGCCGAAGGTCCTGACGTGGGGTTCCGTCCGCATTCGCACCCGTCTGTTACACAATCTCCCGGTTCCCGTGATGCGCCCTTCCTAGCGTCGGTCGCAGGTGGCCGGTCCTCGCCGAAGTCCGGACCGGCCGACCGCCGTCCAGCCGCCGTCTCGCCCATGGGTGCCGCCATGATTCCGCGTCTCCGCATCGTCCTGGGTCTGCTCGCCATCGCTCCGGCCGCCGCCGCGCTCTGCGCCTGCGGGGCCTCCGACGGGCTGGTCGCCGGGGAGCGGGTGGGGCCGGTCGCGGCGCAGCCGAGCCCGCAGCCGCTGTGGCCCGACTGGTCGGGTGCCGCGTCACGGGCACCGGGCGCGGACACCGGGTAGAAGCCGCCGCCGCCCGGGCCGCTCGACGGGGTCCGGGTCGGGCCCGGCGGGCTGGCGAAGGTCGACGTGCGCGAGCTGCTGCGCGCGGACCCGCGGCTGCGACCGCTGGCCGGTCGCCCGTCGGCCACGGCGCCGGGGCGCCCGGGCATCCGGCCGCCGGCGTCCGCCGACCTGACCGGCGACGGCAGGCCGGAGCGGCTCGTGGCGATCGACCTGGAGGGCGGGCGCACCGCGCTCACCGTGTACGCCGCGCGCGGGGGCCGGGTCCACCCCGTGCTCTTCACCGTGGGCAGAGGGCTCTCCGTCGACCTGCTCGGCAGGGATCTTCTGGTACGCGGTTCCTGCGCGGAGGGCGGTGAACAGGCCGTGCGCTACCACTGGGACGGCACGCGGATGTCCGCGGTCAGCGACACGAAGCGCTACGAGAAGCACGGGAAGCAGGAGAAGCACGGGGAGCACGGGGAGCCCGGGGAGCCCGGGAAGCATGCGGGGCACGACGGGCACGGCGGGCACGCCAGGCACGCCAGGCACGCCGGGCACGCCGGGTACGAGCGGTCGCGCCGGACGCCGGGAACCCGCTCGTGACGCCCGGACAGATCCCTCACATGGACGGCCGTACCCCACCGACGACGTGCGCCCGCGACGCCCGCGCACGGTCCCGCGTCCGCGCCCGCGCGCATCGGGCGGTCCGGCGCCTCGCGTGCGCACCCCGGCGCGCCCCCGCCGCGCTCAACTCGCTCGGGCTGCGCTGGAAGATCGCGGCGCTGCTCGCCGCGGGCTGCGCGGTCGTGGCCGTCGCCATCGGGCTTCTCGTGCACCACGCGCGGCTCGACCAGGTGAGCGCGAGCGCGCGGACCGGGGCGACCGCGCAGTTGCTGCGGGTGCGGCAGCTCTACGAGCTGACGGGCCGGGTCGACCACGGCGGTGGCCGCGGCGGCACGAACGCCGCCGTCGACGCGCCCGGCCTGCCGGGGCCGCTGCGCGCGGCGGCGCTCGCCGGGCACCGGGGCACGTACCTGGACCTGGACTCCGACGACCCGGCGGTGTGGGCGGCCCGGCGGCTCGACGGCGACGGCGATCATGTGCTGTCGGTACGCCTGTCCCTGCGCGACCAGGCCGGTGAGATGGCCGCGTTCGACCGGCGGCTGCTCGTGTCGGGCGCCGTGGTCGTCGCGCTGGCCGCGCTCGGCGGGGCCGCGCTGGCCAGCCGCCTCAGCCGCGACCTGCGCACCGCGGCCGCCACCGCCCGGCGCATCAGCCAGGGCGAACTCGACGCCCGCATCGGCCATCCGCTGCCGCCCGGCCACCGGCCCGGCCGCAACGAGGTCGCGGACCTGGCGACGGCCGTGGACACGATGGCCGCCTCGCTCCAGCGGCGCCTGGAGGCCGAGCAGCGGTTCACGGCGGACGTGGCGCACGAGCTGCGCACGCCCCTGACCGGCCTGCACACCGCGGCCGAGCTGCTGCCGCCGGGCCGCCCCACGGAGCTGGTGCGCGACCGGGTGGCCGCGCTGCGGGCGCTGACCGAGGACCTCCTGGAGGTGGCGCGACTGGACGCGGACGCCGAACGGCCCGACCTGGACGTGCACCCGCTGGGCACGCTCGTCGAGGCGATGGTGCGGCGCGCGGTCCTGTCGGGGCAGTGCACGGGCGAGGGCGTGCGGTTCGGCCGCGCCGACGAGCGGCTCGTACGGACCGACGCGCGGCGCCTGGAGCGCATCGTCGCGAACCTGGTCACCAACGCCCGCAAGCACGGCGGGGACCCCGTCGACCTGCGCGTCGACGGGGCGGTGGTGACCGTGCGTGACCACGGGCCCGGCTTCCCCGAGCACCTGCTGCGCGAGGGCCCGCGGCGGTTCGGGACCGGCGCCCGCGAGCGCGGGCAGGGCACCGGGCTCGGCCTGACCATCGTGTACGGCCAGGCCGCGGCCATCGGCGCCCGGGTGGAGCTGGCCAACGCGCCGGACGGGGGCGCGGTGGCGGTGGTGCGGCTGCCGGAGGTGTGAGCCCGCGCCACACCCCCGCCCGCACGCCCCCGGCCCGCACGCCTCCTCCGGGCCGCACGCCCCCGGGCCGCCCCGGGGCCGCGTCAGCTCTCGTAGGGCCGCACCCGCTTGGCCGCCCGGAGCGCCCAGGCCCACCACGCGAGCTGGTCCAGCATCGCCTTCGCGGCGGCGTCGGCGGCCTCCGGGTCCCTGTGGGCGCCGTCCTCGTCGAAGAGGGCGCCCGCGTTGTGGAAGGAGACGGTCTCGCGGATGGTGACGGCGTGCAGCTCGGCGAGGACCGGGCGCAGGTGCTCGACCGCGCGCAGGCCGCCGGAGAGGCCGCCGTAGGAGACGAAGGCGACGGGCTTGGCGTGCCACTCGGGGCCGTGCCAGTCGATGACGTTCTTCAGGGGCGCGGGGTAGGAGTGGTTGTACTCGGGGGTCAGGACGATGAAGGCGTCGGCGGCGGCGAGCTTCGGGGTGACCTTGGCGAGTTCGGCGCGGGTGCTCTCGGACGGGCGGTAGGACAGGGAGGTGGGCAGGTCGACGTCGGCGAGGTCGACGACGTCCACCTCGAACCCCGCGTGGTCCCGCACGTGCCGCAGCAGCCATGCGGCCACGACCGGGCCGAAGCGGCCCTCGCGGTTGCTGCCGACGACGACGGCCACTTTCACGGGGGTCGTGGCCGAGGCGGTGAGGGCGGAGGCTACGGCGGTGTCGGGGCTGGCGCCGGTGCCAGGGCTGGCGCCGGAACTGGTGCTGCTGCCGGAACTGGTGCCGGTGCCGGGAGCCACGGCCGTGCCGGACGTGGAGGAAGCGTTGGTCGCGACGGAAGCGGTGGAAGCAACGGGAGCCGGAACGGCTGTGGTGGTGTCCATGCGCACAGGCTCTTAGTTAAACCTTGGTTCAAGTCAAGGGGCTTCCGTGGCTACGCTGTCGCCATGACCTCGCACCTCGCACCGGGCGCCAAGGAAGCCACCGTCGGCGAGCTCGCCGAGCGCAGCGGAGTGGCGCCCTCCGCCTTGCGCTTCTACGAGCGCGAAGGGCTCATCAGCAGCCGCCGCACCGCAGGGAACCAGCGCCGCTACAGCCGCGACACGCTGCGCCGCGTCGCCTTCATCCGCACCTCGCAGCGGCTCGGCATCCCCCTCGCCACCATCCGCGAGGTGCTCGGCCTGCTGCCGGACGACCGTACGCCGACCCGGGAGGACTGGGCGCGCATCTCCGAGTGCTGGCGCGAGGACCTCGACCGGCGCATCCGCACCCTGGAGCGGCTGCGCGACAACCTCACGGAGTGCATCGGCTGCGGCTGCCTCTCGCTCGCCAAGTGCGCCCTGTCGAACCCGTGGGACGAGTTGGCCGCGCACGGGCCGGGGCCGCGCCGGCTGCTCGAGGACTGACCGGCGGGGGCCCGCGGCGGGCGGGTCCGTACGGTTGCCGTCATGACGACACCGAACCCCGCCGACGTCCGGCGGCTGGAGATCGACGGAGCCCCGGCCACGCCCGCCCAACTGCGGCTGCGCGCCCTCGACGGCTACGGGCACTTCACGGCGATGCAGGTCAGGGGCGGCCGGGCGCGCGGCATGGCGCTGCACCTGGACCGCCTCGACGTGGCGACCCGCGAACTCTTCGACCAGAGTCTCGACGGGGACCGCGTCCGCGCGGCCGTCCGGCACGCGCTCGCCGGGGACGGCACCCCGGAGGGCGGCCTCCTCCTGGACGCCGCCGTGCGCGTCTACGTCCACGCGCCCGAGGGCGTGCCGTCCCTGATGGTCACCGTCCGCGCGCCCGTCGAGCTGCCCGCGACCATGGCCGAGCGCGCCCAGTCCCTGAAGTCCGTGCCGTACGTCCGGCCCGTGGCGCACATCAAGCACCTGGGCGGCTTCGGGCAGGCGTACCACCGGCGCCGGGTGGCGCGCGCCGGCTTCGACGAGGCGCTGCTCACCGGGCCGGACGGGGCGGTCAGCGAGGGCGCGGTGACGAACGTCGCCTTCTTCGACGGCCGCGAGGTCGTCTGGCCGGACGCGCCGCACCTGCGCGGCGTCACCATGGGCCTGCTGGAGCCCCGCCTCGCCGACGCCGGGCTGCCCACCCGGCGGGGCCCGGTGTTCCTGCGGGACCTGGGGGCCTACCGGGCCGCGTTCGTCACGAACTCCTGGGGCGTGTCACCCGTGTGCCGCGTCGACGACCACGACTTCCCCCTCGACGAGGAGCTGATGAGGACCGTGTCCGAGGTGTACGAGGGGGTGCCCTGGGACGAGATCTGAGCGGGGGCCGGGTGGTGCCCGGGGCGGGTTCGGGGGCGTTCCGGGGCGGGTTCCGGGGCATTCCGGGGCGTTCCGGGACGGGGTTCCGGGGCGGGGTTCCGGACCGGGTTCCGGCCGGGTTCCGGTCAGCGGGTCACCCGTTCACAGGTGCCGGGCCGCACCTTCGGAGTCTTTCCGTGACACGCCGGTGACCTGCTGGAACGTATCCGTCGGAGCGTCAGGAGGCGGGACGCGCCCGGTTTTCTGATGGTGCATCAGCAGGCGTGCGGGGCGGAGGGCACGTTACCTCGACAGTGCGTACCGCCCCCAGGCCCGACAGGAGCAAGCACCATGCGCACTGCCCGCCGGCTGTCGACCACCGCCGCGCTCGCCGTCACCTCCGCGGTCCTGCTCGCCGCCCCCGCGTCCGCCGCCCCCGCGGGCGGCCTCGACGTCACGCCGTCGCCCGTGACGCCCGGCACCACCGTCACGGTGCGGACGGCCGCGTGCGGCACGGACGGCACGGCGGCGGGCGACGCCAGCGCGGTGGGCGCGGGCACGTTCGCGCTGACGTCCGCCGCGGGCGCGCGGGAGGCGGCCGGGCGGTTCCAGGTGCCGCCGTCGGCGCAGCCCGGGACGTACGAGATCGTGGCGCGCTGCGCCTCGTCGGGGGGCCGTCAGGTCGCGGGCGACCTGACGGTGACGCTCACGTCCACGGCGGCCGCGCGCGAGCGGGACCCCGTGCACCCGAGGGGGCATGTGAAGACGGGAGTCGGCGGCGCGCTCGGCCCCGACCCCGTGCAGACCGCGGCGGGCGTGGCTGCTCTCGCCGTCGCCGCCGCGGGCGGTACCTGGCTCCTGCATCGCCGGGCGAGAGGCGACAGGTTCTGACGGACACCCTCCGCTGTCCGCGGGTACCGCCGTCCCCTCCCTCCGCCGGCCGCCCGTCCCTCGCGGCCGCGGCGGAGGGAGGGGCCCCGACCGGCCGCCGGGGCCGACCTCGGGCCCCGGCCTCGGACCCGGCTTCAGACCCGGGCCCGGCTTCGGACCCCGCCTCGGGCCCGGGCCCGGCCTCGGACCCGGGCCCGGCTTCGGATCCGGACCCGGCCTCGGACCCGATTCCGCCTCTCTGCGCCTTGGCCCTTTCTCCTTTCGGCCGATCCTTCCGATTTTCCTTTCGAGCCTTCCGATCCCGTCCCGAGCCTTCCGATCCCACCCCCGACCCACCCGACCCCGCCCCGGCCGCGTAAGCGACCTCGACCCCGAGGGGACGCCATGGCCCACCGCTCGCGCGCGCCGCGCGGCAGGACCGGCACCGCGCTCATAGCCGCCGGCACCGCCCTCGCCCTGTGCGGCGGGGCCTGGCTGCTGCACAGCGGCACGGCGCAGCACCCGCCGCCGCAGCCCTCGGCCGCGCAGGCCGCCTCGCCGGGGGTCGGGGCGGCGCCCGAGGCCGCACCGCTGCCGCCCTCGCCGCCCGACCGCGTGCGCATCCCCGCCATCGGCGTGGACGCGCCGCTCATGGGGCTCGGCCTGACCCGGCAGGGCAGCCTCGACGTGCCGCCGCCGCGCCACAAGAACCTCGCCGGGTGGTACGAGGCGGGCACCACGCCCGGTGAACGCGGTACGGCCGTCATGGCCGGGCACGTCGACAACGCGGACGGGCCCGCCGTCTTCTACCGCCTCGGCGCGCTGCGGCGGAACCAGGTCATCGAGGTGGAGCGGCGGGACGGCGGGGTCGCGCTCTTCTCGGTGGACGCGGTGGAGGTGTACGACGCGGCGCGGTTTCCCGACCGGAAGGTGTACGGGGCCGCTGCGCGGGCCGAGTTGCGGGTGATCACCTGCGGGGGCGCGTACTCGAAACGTACGGGGTACCAGGGGAACGTGGTGGTTTTCGCCCACCTCACCGGGTCTCGGTAGTGGTGGCCCGGGGCGGGGGCTGCGCCGCTCCGCGCCGGGGGTGTTCTCCCACCCGCCCGCCCGTTGCTCGGCGCCGCACCCGGCGGGATCGTGCGCCGCTCCGCGGCGAGTGGTTTCCCACCCGCCCACCCATCGCTCGGCACCTCACCGCCGAGGTCGTGCGCCGCTCCGCGGCGAGGGAGCTTTCCCACCCGCCCGCCCGTTGCTCCGCACCTCACCCACCGGGATCGTGCGCCGCTCCGCGGCGAGTGGTTTCCCGCCCGCCCACCCGTTGCTCCGCACCTCCCCGCCGAGGCTGTGGCCCCCCTCCCCCTACGCCACCCACTGCTCATACGCCATCTTCGTCACCAACCCCACCACCGTCACCAGCAGCACCACCCGGACGAAGCCGCTGCCCCGCTTCAGGGCCGTGCGGGCGCCCAGCATGCCGCCCGTCAGATTGAACGCGGCGAGGAGTACGGCCAGTTGCCACAGGACGGCGCCCTGCCAGGCGAACATCGCGAGGGCGCCCGCGTTGGTGCAGCAGTTGACGATCTTCGCGTTGGCCGAGGCCTGGACCAGGTCGAGCCGGAGCACCGCCGTCAGCGCGAGCACGAGGAACGTGCCGGTGCCGGGGCCGATGAGCCCGTCGTAGAAGCCGATGCCGACGCCCGCGATGCCGATCGCGGCCAGGACGCGGCGCGGCGGCAGCGGGCCCGTCGCCGGGGCCGTGCCGAAGTCCGGCCGGAAGATCACGAACGCGCCCACGCCGACGAGCACGGCCATGATGACCGGCTTGAGCACCTCGGTGCTCATCCCCGCGGCGAAGAACGCGCCGCCCATGGAACCGGCGAGCGCGGCAAGGCCGATCCGCACGGCCGTCGGTACGTCGACCGGGGCCTTGCGGACGTACGTCACTGCCGCGCCGGTCGTGCCGACGATCGCCACGGCCTTGTTGGTGCCGAGCGCGGTCGCGGCGGGCGTCGACGCGGGGAGGCCGAGCAGCAGCGCGGGCAGGAGCAGCAGGCCGCCGCCGCCCACCACGGCGTCGATCCAGCCCGCCGCGAGGGCGGCGAGGCACAGGACGACGACGGCGGCCAGGGGTATGTCAGGCATGATCGCGACCCTAGCCCCGAGCACTCCGGCACACGCAACCCCTTACATCCCCACCCCCACCCCCCTCCGCCACCTCCCCCACCCCACACGCACGACCACCCCCGAACAGGCCCCAACCCGTCCGACACCCACCACCTTCGACACCCGGCACCCCCGGCACCCCCGGCCGGGCACCCGACCTCCGGCACCCGGCCCCGGCTCCGGGACCCGCCTCCCGCCATCCACCCCCCATCGGCATCCGGCGCCGACACCCGGCCTCCACCCCCGGGCACCCGGCCTCGGGCATCCGGCGCCCTGCGTCGGGCATCCGACACCCGGCCCCCCGGCATCCGGCCCCGGCGTCCGGCACCCGCCCCCGGCGCCCATCCAGCATCCGGAGCCCGGCATCCACCCCCGGGCACTCGGCACCCGGCGTCCAACACCCGGCACCCGGGACCCGCCCTCACCGGCATTCGGCGCCGACGTCCGGCATCCGCCCCTTCGGCGCCCGGCATCCACCCCTGGGCACCCGGCCCCGGGCATCCGGCGCCCGGCGACCGGCACCCGGCGTCCTGCGCCGGACATCCGACACCCGGCCCCCCGGCATCCGGCACCGGCGTCCGGCACCGGCCCCCAGCGCCCATCCAGCATCCGGAGCCCGGCATCCGCCCCCAGCGCCCGACACCCAGCGTCCGGCGCTCGGCATCCACCCCCGGGCACTGGGCACCCGGCGCCCCTCGATCTCGCGTCCAGCACTCGCCCCCCCCGGCATCGGCACCCGCCCGCGGGCACCCGGCATCCAGCTCCGGCCCCGGCCCCGGCCCCGGCCCCCAGCATCCGGGCCCCGCCCCCGGCGTCCGGCATCCGCCCCCACCGGCATCCGGCGCCGACGTCCGGTACCCGGCGTCGGGCATCAGCACCCAACCCCCGGGATCCACCCCCACCATCCGGCCCTGGCGTCGGTATCCGCCCCCGACGCCCGACATACGCGTCCGGCGCCCGTCACCCAGCACCCGGCGTCGGGCATCCGACACCCGGCATCCGGCCCCGGCATCCGGAGCCCGATGTCCGCCCCCGCCCGTGCACCCGGCGTCCCGCGTCCGGCGCTCGGCTCCCAGGACATCCATAGTCCGGCGTCCGCCCCCGGGCCCCCGGCGCCCGGCATCCATAGTCCGCCGTCCGCTCCCGGGCTACCGTCATCCGCTGTCCCTCATCCGGCGCCCGGCGTCCGGCGTCCCGCGTCCCGTACCGAGCATCCAGCACTCGGCCCCCAGCATCCGGTACCCGCCGCCCCCGGACGCCCGGCGCCCAGCGTCCACCACCGAGCACCGGCCCCCGGCACCCGCCCCGGGCATCCGGCGTCCGCCGCCCGGCGTCCAAAACCGAGCCCCGGCCCCCGACCCCGGCACCTGTCACCGGGCATCCGGCACCCGGGCACCCATCACCCCGGCAACCCGGCACCCCGGGGAACCCCGCCCCGACAGCACCCGCGCACTACCCAGCACGGGTGGGTGGGTGGGAAAGCACGCCCGGGCAGCACCTGCGCACCACCCCGCACGGGTGGGTGGGTGGGAAAGCGCCCTCGGGCAGCACCCGCATCACCACCCCGCACGGGCGGGCGGGTGGGAAAGCACGCCCGGGCAGCAACCACCACCACCCCGCACGCCCACCCCGCAAGCCCAGCCGCACCACAAGCCCACCCGCACCACAAGCCCACCCGGACCACAAGCCCACCCGCACCACAAGCCACCCACCCCGCAAGCCCCCAGAGGACACCGCACCGCACTCCCCCCAAAGCCAAGGCGCCCCTCACACCCACCCCCCGACCGGCCGGAGGTCACCGTTCCCGTGGGGAAACACGTGGGCCCCCGCAGGGAAACACCGCCCCCGCAGGCTGCGGGGCATGACCACTTCATCCCAGGCCCAGGCCCAGGCCGAGGCCGCGGCCCGGGCCCCCGGGCCGGTCGTCGTGCTGGGGGCCGGGCTCGCCGGGGCCCGGCTCGCCGCGCGGCTCGGGCCGGACGCGCTGCTGATCGGGGAGGAACCGCACGCCCCGTACAACCGCGTCCTGCTCACGGACGTGCTCGCGGGGCGGCTCGGCGCCGAGGTGATCGCCCTGCCCGCGCCGGGCAGGTACCACCGGACGCGGGCGGTGCGCATCGACCGCGCCGAGCGGGTGGTGCTGTGCGAGGACGGCTCCCGCGTGCCGTACGGGACGCTGGTGCTGGCCACCGGCGCGAACCCGGTGCTGCCGCCGCTGCGCGGCCTGTTCGCGCCGGGCGACCGGGAGCTGCCGGAGGGCGTGCACGCGTTCCGGACCCTCGACGACTGCCTGGCCCTGTCGGCCGCCGCCCGGCCCGGCTGCCGTGCCGTGGTGATCGGCGGCGGGCTGCTCGGCGTGTGCGCGGCCCGCGCGCTCGCCGGGCGGGGCGCGCACGTGGTCCTCGCCCAGCAGGGCGACCGGCTGATGGAGCGGCAGCTCGACCCGGCCGCGTCGGAGCTGGTGCGCCGGCATCTGACGGGGCTCGGCGTGGAGGTGCACACGGAGTGCCGGGTGCGGGGCGTCGGCCGCGACGGGGGCCGGGTCACCTCCGTGGAGCTGGCCGACGGCTATGTCCTTGAGACCGATCTGACCGTGCTGGCCTGCGGTGTCCGGCCGCGTACCGGCCTGGCCCGCGCGGCGGGACTCGACGTCCGCCGGGGCGTGGTCGTGGACGACGCCCTGCGCACCAGCGACCCCCGTGTCCACGCCATCGGCGACTGCGCCGAGCACGCGGGCCGGGTGCCCTGCCTGGCCGCGCCCGCCCTCGACCAGGCCGACGCGCTGGCCGCGGCCCTGACCGCGCCGGGCTCCGCGCGGCCGTACGCGGGCACCCGGGCGCTGACCCGGCTGACGCTGCCGGACGCCGAGGCCCCGCTGGACCTCGCCGCGTTCGGGGAGACGGAACCCCGCCCGGACGACGACGTGCTGCGGCTCGCCGACGCCACGCGCGGCACGTACCGCAAGGTCGTGGTCCGCGGCGACCGGCTGGTCGGCGGGGTGCTGCTCGGCGACCTCGCGGCGGTCGGCGCCCTCGCCCGCGCCTGGGAGGCGGACGAGCCCCTGCCGGACGACGGCGCCCCGCCGCTGCACCTGCTCACCCACGACGGAGGCCACTGACATGCCCACCGACCTGCCCCCCGGCCCGCCCGCGGACGAGCCCGCCGGGCTCCCCACCCTCGTCCTCGTCGGCCACGGCATGGTCGGCCAGCGCTTCCTGGAGGAGCTGGCCGAGCGCGGGGTCACCGCCACGCACCGCGTGGTCGTGCTGTGCGAGGAGCCGCGCCCCGCCTACGACCGCGTCCAGTTGACCTCGTACTTCTCGGGGCGGACGCCGGACGAGCTGTCCGTGACCGACCCCGGGTTCCTCGCGCGGCACCGGATCGAGCTGCGGGTCGGCGACCCGGCCGAGCGCGTCGACCGCGCGGCGCGGACGGTCACCGCCCGCTCCGGGTTCACCGTCGCGTACGACACGCTGGTCCTGGCCACCGGCTCCGCCCCGTTCGTGCCGCCGGTGCCCGGCAGGGACGCCACCGGCTGCTTCGTCTACCGCACCGTCGAGGACGTCCTCGCCATCGAGGAGTACGCGACGCGGCATGCCACCGCGGGCGCGGTCGTCGGCGGCGGGCTGCTCGGCCTGGAGGCCGCGGGCGCGCTCCAGGGGCTCGGACTCGCCACGCGCATCGTGGAGTTCGCGCCCCGGCTGATGCCCGCGCAGGTCGACGAGGGCGGCGGCGCGGCCCTCCTGCGCACCCTCACCGGGCGGGGCCTGACCGTGCACACGGGCGTCGGCACGCAGGAGGTCCTCAGGGACGGCGCGGGGGCCGTGACGGGCATGCGGCTCTCCGACGGCTCGGAGGTGGCCACCGACATGGTGGTGTTCTCCGCCGGGGTGCGCCCCCGCGACCAGCTCGCCCGCGACTGCGGCCTCGCGGTGGGCGAGCGCGGCGGCGTCACGGTCGACGAGCTGTGCCGCACGAGCGACCCGGCGGTGTACGCGATCGGCGAGTGCGCGCAGGCCTGCGACGGCCGCGTGTACGGCCTGGTCGCGCCCGGCTACGAGATGGCGCGCACGGCGGCCGAGGCCATCGCCTCCGGTACGGGCCGGGCGTTCACCGGGGCCGACATGTCGACCAAGCTGAAGCTGCTCGGCGTGGACGTCGCCTCGTTCGGCGACGCGCACGGGGCGGCCGAGGGGTGCCTGGACGTCGTCTACTCCGACTCGCGCTCGGGCACGTACAAGAAGCTCGTCGTCGGCGCGGGCGGTGAACTGCTCGGCGGGGTCCTGGTCGGCGACGCCGAGGCGTACGGCACGCTGCGGGCACTGACCGGGCAGGTGCCGCCGGTCCCCGCCGAGCAGCTCGTGCTCCCGGCGGGCGCGGGCGAGGCCAGGGCGCTCGGTCCCGAGGCGCTGCCCGGTGACGCGGTGGTCTGCACCTGCCACAACGTGACGAAGGCGGCGATCCAGGCCTGCGCATCGCTGCCGGAGGTGAAAAAGTGCACCAAGGCCGGGACGGGCTGCGGCAGTTGCGTCAAGCTCGTCGGGCAGCTCCTGCCCGCGTCCGGCGACGCGGGGCTGTGCGGCTGCTTCCCGCACACCCGCGCCGAGCTGTACGAGATCGTCCGGGTGCGCCGTGTCACGTCGTTCGCGGAGCTGCTGGACACGCACGGCCGACAGGAGGCGCGCGGCGGCGAGGGCTGTGAGACGTGCAAGCCCGCCGTCGGCTCGATCATCGCCTCGCTCGCCCCGGCCATCGGCGCCGACGGCTACGTCCTGGACGGCGAGCAGGCCGCGCTCCAGGACACCAACGACCACTTCCTCGCCAACCTCCAGAAGAACGGCTCCTACTCGGTGGTGCCGCGCGTGCCCGGCGGCGAGATCACCCCGGAGAAGCTCATCGTCATCGGCGAGGTGGCACGGGACTTCGGCCTGTACACGAAGATCACGGGCGGGCAGCGCATCGACCTGTTCGGGGCGCGCGTCGAGCAACTGCCGCTGATCTGGGCGCGGCTCGTGGCGGCGGGCTTCGAGTCCGGGCACGCGTACGGCAAGGCGCTGCGCACGGTGAAGTCCTGCGTCGGCTGGACCTGGTGCCGGTACGGCGTGCAGGACTCGGTGCGCATGGCCATCGACCTGGAGCTGCGCTACCGGGGCCTGCGAGCGCCGCACAAGCTGAAGTCGGCCGTGTCGGGGTGCGCCCGGGAGTGCGCGGAGGCCCGCTCGAAGGACTTCGGCGTGATCGCCACCTCCGGCGGCTGGAACCTGTACGTCGGCGGCAACGGCGGCGCCACCCCGCGCCACGGCGACCTGCTCGCGCAGGACCTGGACGACGCCGGCCTGGTGCGCCTGATCGACCGGTTCCTGATGTTCTACATCCGTACGGCGGACCGCCTGGAGCGGACCTCGACGTGGCTGGAGCGCATCGAGGGCGGCGTCGACCACGTGCGCGAGGTGGTCGTGGACGACTCGCTCGGGCTGTGCGCGGAGCTGGAGGCGCTGATGGCCGAGCACGTCACGCACTACCGCGACGAGTGGGCGGCCACCCTCGACGACCCCGAGCGCCTGGCGCGCTTCGTGTCGTTCGTGAACGCGCCCGGCGCCCCCGACCCGATGGTGTCCTTCGTCCCCGAGCGCGAGCAGATCAAGCCGGACCTGCCCCTGCTGACCCTCGGCCCCCGCCGCACCGCCGACCTGGAAGGAACCCCGGCCTCATGACGACCTCCACCGTGACCAAGCCCTCCCCCGCCGCCCCGGCCCCGGTGACCGCCGGCGCGAGCGTCCAGCTCCGCCTGGACGGGCGCTGGCTGACGATGTGCGCGGCCTCCCTGCTCACGCCCGGCCGCGGCGTCGCCGTGCTGCTGCCGGACGGGCGGCGGCAGGCGGCGCTGTTCCTGGACCGCGCCGGGCGGCTGTACGCCGTCGACAACCGCGACCCGTTCTCCGGTGCGGCCGTGCTCTCGCGCGGCCTGCTCGGCTCGGCGCGGGGCCGGGTGTTCGTGGCCTCGCCCCTGCTCAAGCAGCGGTTCGACCTGGTGACGGGGCAGTGCCTGGACGACGACGAGGTCCGGGTGGGCGTGTACGAGGTGCGGCTCGCGGCGTAGCCTCGGCGCATGACGGACTGGAGCGCGCGCGACATCCCGGACCTGAGCGACCGTGCGGCGGTGGTCACCGGCGCCAACAGCGGCATCGGCTACTGCACCGCGCGCGAACTGGCCCGGCGCGGCGCCCGCGTGGTGCTCGCCTGCCGCAGCGAGGAGCGCGGCTCCGCCGCCCTGGCCCGGCTGTTCTCCGACGTGCCGTCCGCCGACGCCGCGCTGTGGCGCCTGGACCTCGGCGACCTGGGCTCCGTACGGGAGTTCGCGGAGCGCTACGACCGCGAGCGCGGCGGCCGCCTCGACCTGCTGGTCAACAACGCGGGCGTGATGGCGCTGCCGCACCGGCGCACCGCCGACGGGTTCGAGGCGCAGTTCGGCGTCAACCACCTCGGGCACTTCGCGCTCACCGGGCTGCTCCTGCCGCACCTGCTGCGGACGCCCGGCGCCCGGGTGGTCACCGTGTCGAGCATGCTGCACCTGCTCGGCAACGTCGACATCACCGACCTCAACAGCGACCGCGGCTACCGCCGCTGGCTCGCCTACGGCCGGTCCAAGTCGGCGAACCTGCTGTTCACGCACGAGCTGGCGCGGCGCGCCGCCGCCGCGGGCGCGGACCTCGTCGCGGCCGCCGCGCACCCCGGCTACGCCGCGACGAACCTCCAGGCGGCCGGGGCCAGGCTGGAGGGCCGCAAGGTCCGCGAGACCGTCATGACCGCCGCCACCCGCGTGGTCGGCCAGTCGGCCGCGGCGGGCGCCCTGCCCACCCTGTACGCGGCCACGGCCCCCGGGGTGCGCCCGGACTCCTTCACCGGCCCCCGCCACCTCGGCTGGCGCGGCGCCCCCACCCCGTCCCCCCGGGCGAGCTGGACCCGCGACGACCGCGTCTCGACCCGCCTCTGGGAGGCTTCCGAGGAACTGACGGGCGTCCGGTACGCCTACACCGCGAAGCCCGCCTGACCCGGAACAGCGCCCCAAAGGGGCGCGGGGAACTGCGCGAGCAACCCAGGACGGCCCGCGGACAGGACACAACCCCCTAGCCCCCACGGCGCGTTACATCCCCGACACCTCAAAGACAGCCCGAGCACACCCACGCTCAACCCGCGCCACGAGCTGGCCAAGCTCACAAGCTCCGGTGCGCAGCAGCCCCGACCGCGCCGCCGCCCGCGCGCCCCCGTCCAGGCGGTGCAGCAGCAGCGGGTTGTCGGCCAGGACCTTCGGGTCGAACTCGACCCGGTGCCCCAGCGAGTCCCGCAGCACGAGCCGCGCGGCGACGGTCTCCGAGACGTGGACGCTGGTCAGCAGGTTCGTGCACACGTGCCGCCGCCGCAGCGGGCCGCGCACGGCGATCCAGCCGGGGCCCGCGGTGACGCGTACCGGGTGCAGGACGACGTACAGGAGTACCGAGAGCGCCGCCCACAGCCCCGCGCGGGCCGCGCTGAGCGTGCCCGCGGCGAAGTCGACGAGGTCGATCAGGGCGAACAGCGCGACCGCGCAGAGGACGGCGTCCCGCAGGTCGGCCGCCCAGCGCCGGTCGGCCACCACGTCGTCCGGGCCGGGCGGCCGGTGCGCGCGTACCGTCCCGCGGGCCGCGCCGAGGCGGGCCGCGGCACGGGTTCTCCAGTCACATCCCATGGGCGCACCGTAAGGTCGGCCCCCCGTCCCGTCAGCGGCGTTGACGCAGCGCATACACATCCGTGGTGTGCCTTGACGAGACGCTGACGAACCCCTTAACAAGTCGTCAAGAAGGTGCCCGCGCCCGCAAGGGAACCGCCAAGAGGCGGCGCCGGGACCGGTGCCCGCGCCGACGCTGTGGACGGCCGATCACCGGCCGACCCGTCGCGAAAGGCAAGGCACCCACCATGACGACCGTTTCCGAGCGCCCCGGCGCCCCGGCCATCGAGGAGCCCCCCGATACCGGCCCCGGTGTGCCGGACTCCGGCGAGCGCCACCGCCTGACCGCGGTGCAGGGCCTCGCCGCCCTGTCCCTGGACGCGATGGCCTCCGTCGCCTACGGGCCCGAGGCCGTCGTGCTCGTGCTGGCCGCGGCCGGCGGCCACGGCCTGGGGTTCACGCTGCCGGTGACGCTCGCGATCGCCGCGCTCCTCGCCGTCCTGGTCGCCTCCTACCGCCAGGTGATCGCCGCCTTCCCGGACGGCGGCGGCTCCTACGCCGCCGCCAAGACGCACCTGGGCCGCCGCACCGGCCTGGTCGCCGCCGCCTCGCTCGTCCTGGACTACGTGCTGAACGTGGCCGTGGCCGTGACCGCCGGGGTCGCCGCGCTGACCTCCGCCTTCCCCGGTCTGTACGGCGACCGGCTGTGGCTGTGCCTGGGCGTCCTCGCGCTGATCACCGCCGTGAACCTGCGGGGCGTCGTCGACTCGGCGCGGGCGTTCGTCGTGCCGACGGCCGTGTTCGTCGGCGCGATCCTCACCGTGGTGGCGGTGGGGCTGTTCCGGGACGGCCCCGTCTCCACCGAGGCCGCCGCCGGGCACGCCTCCGTCCTCGCCGACAACACCACTGCGGTGGGCGCGCTGCTGCTCCTGAAGGCGTTCGCCGCGGGCTGTTCCGCGCTCACCGGGGTGGAGGCCATCGCCAACGCCGTGCCGACGTTCCGCGCGCCGCGCGTCCGGCGGGCCCAGCGCGCGGAGGTCGCGCTCGGCGCGCTGCTCGGCGTGATGCTGATCGGCCTGTCCGTGCTGATCTCCCGCTTCGGGCTCCAGCCGGTCGAGGGCGTCACCGTCCTGGCCCAGCTCACGGACGCCTCGCTCGGCCACACCTGGGCGTTCTACGTGGTGCAGTGCGCCACGGTGGTCCTGCTCGCGCTGTCCGCGAACACCTCCTTCGGCGGGCTGCCCGTCCTGATGGGCCTGCTGGCCCGGGACAACTACCTGCCGCACGTGTTCGCCCTGAAGGCGGACCGCCAGGTCCACCGCCACGGCGTACTCGCGCTCGCCGTCGCGGGCGGGGCCCTGCTGGTCTTCTCCGGCGGGGACACCAACACGCTGGTGCCGCTGTTCGCCATCGGTGTCTTCGTCGGCTTCACGCTCTGCCAGACGGGCATGGTCCGGCACTGGCGCGCTGCGGGCCGGCCCGCGAAGGCCCTGCTCAACGGCTTCGGCGCGGTGCTGACGGGGGTCGCGGCCCTCGTCGTCACCGCCACCAAGTTCACCGCGGGCGCCTGGCTGATCGTCCTCGCGCTGCCCGCGATCGTGGGCGTCTTCGAGGTCGTGCACCGCGCGTACGGGCGCATCGGCGAGGGCCTGGGCCTCGGCCGGGTGCCCGAGGCGCCGCGCCGCGACCACTCCCTGGTGGTGGTCCCGGTCTCCGGCCTGTCCCGGCTGACGTGCGAGGCGCTCACCGCGGCCGTGTCCCTCGGCGACGAGGTGCGGGCCGTGACCGTCACCCACCCCGACCCTGAGGACCGCGCGGCCGCGGCGGCGCTGCGCTCCGCCTGGGAGCGGTGGAACCCCGGGGTCGACCTGGTGGAGCTGCCCTCGCCCACGCGTACGGTGGGGCGGCCGGTGGCCGCGTACGTACGGAGGGTGTACCGGTACCACCCCGGGACCCGGGTCACCGTGCTGATCCCCGAGGTGGAGCCGGCGCACCTGTGGGAGCGGCTCCTGCAGAACCAGCGCGGCGCGGTCCTCGCGCACGCGGTCCGCCGCGACACGGACGCCGTCATCTGCCGTCTGCGCTTCCGCCTGCCCGCCGCCCGGGAGCTGCCTGATCCGGAGCGGGACTGACCGGTCCGGGGGCCGTTCGCGCGCGGGTGCCACACGGCCGCAATCCCTCTGTCGTAATCCCCCTGCATGGTTGATCGTTGGGCCCGACACGTACCCGTCGATCCACGCAGGGGGACACGTCATGACCATCAGTCGCAGGACACTGCTCGGCACGGGCGCGGCGCTCGGGCTGCTCACCGCGTGCGGGTCGAACACCGGCCGCGACGGCGGCGGTTCGGGCGGCGAGGGGCCCCGCCTCTCGCACTGGTACCACCAGTACGGCGAGGCCGGGACCGAGCAGGCGGTCAAGCGGTACGCCGCCGCGTACGACAAGGCGGACGTCCGGGTCCAGTGGCGCCCGGGCAACTACGACGAGCAGACCGCCGCGGCCCTGCTCACCGCGTCGGGCCCGGACGTGTTCGAGGTCAACGGCCCGACGCTGGACCAGATCCGTGGCGGCCAGGTCGTCGACCTCACCGACCTCCTGGACGGCGTCAAGGACGACTTCAACCCCGTCGTGCTCGCGCCCAAGACCCACGAGGGCCGTATCTGGGCCGTCCCGCAGGTCGTCGACATGCAGGTGCTGTACTACCGCAAGAGCCTCCTCGCCGACGCGGGCCTCAAGCCCCCCGGCACGCTCGACGAACTCGTCGACGCGGCCAAGGAGTTGACGACGAAGAAGACCAAGGGCCTCTTCCTCGGCAACGACGGCGGCGCGGGTGTCCTCGGCGGCACCCCGCTGTACGCGGCGGGCCTCTCCCTCGTCACCGACGACGGCGAGGTGGGCTTCGACGACCCGGCGGCCGCCCGGGCGCTCGCCAAGGTGCGCGAGCTGTACGCGGCGAAGTCGCTGCTGCTCGGCGCGCCCTCCGACTGGTCGGACCCCTCGGCGTTCGTCCAGGAGCTGACGGCCATGCAGTGGTCGGGGCTGTGGGCGCTGCCCGCCGTGCGCAAGGCCTTCGGCGACGACTTCGGCGTCCTGCCGTTCCCCGCGGACGGCCCCGACGGCAGGCCCGCTGTGCCAGTCGGGGCGTACGGCGCCGCCGTGAGCGCCCGTACCAAGCACGAGCAGGCCGCCAAGGAGTACGTCAAGTGGCTCTGGGTCGACCGGACCGACCACCAGCGGGACTTCGCCCTGAGCTACGGCTTCCACATCCCCGCCCGGCGCTCCCTGGCCGCGAAGGCCGACCCGCTCACCGAGGGCCCGGCCGCCGACGCCGTGCGCTACTCCACCGAGCACGGCTACGCCGAGCCCCTGCTGTGGACGCCCGCCAGCCGCACCGCGTACCAGGACGCGCTCAGCCGCGTCATCAAGTCCGGCGCGAACCCGGAGCGCGAGCTGCGGTCCGTCGTGCGGAAGGTGTCGGCGGAGCTGTCCCGCGTGCAGAAGAGGTCCTCGTGAGGGCACGCGGCGCGGGGTCCGGCCGGGCCGGGCGCGCGGAGGCCGGTCGTCCGCGCGGCCCGGCGGGGCGCGCGGGCACCGGCCGGGCGCCCCGCACCGGGCCCGGCCCCGGCGCGCGGGCTCCGCTCGCGCGCCGGCTCGCGGGCCCGCAGAACCGGAACCTCTGGTTCTGGGTCTTCGTCGGCCCCTTCGCGCTCGGCCTGCTCGTCTTCACGTACGTGCCGCTCGGCTGGAGCGTCTACCTCAGCTTCTTCGACGCGCACAACACCGTCTCGCCCACCGAGTTCGTCGGCCTCGACAACTACACGGCGATGCTGAAGGACGAGGCGTTCACCGACAGCCTGTGGACGTTCGCCGTCTTCACGGCCTTCATCGTGCCGACGACGTTCGCGCTCTCCCTGTCGCTCGCGCTGATGGTGAACCGGCTGCGCCGCGCGCAGGCGTTCTTCCGCTCGGTGTTCTTCCTGCCGGCGGCGTGCAGCTACGTCGTCGCGGCCCTGATCTGGAAGATGTCCCTCTTCAACGGGGTGCGGTTCGGGCTCGCGAACACCGTGCTCGGCTGGTTCGGCGCCGACCAGACGGCGTGGCTGTCGACCACCGACCCGCCCTGGTACTGGCTGGTGATCGTCACCGTACGGCTGTGGCTCCAGGCCGGGTTCTACATGGTCCTCTTCCTGGCGGGGCTCCAGCGCATTCCGCCCGTCCTGTACGAGGCCGCGGCCGTGGACGGGGCCAGGCCCGGCTGGCAGGTGCTGCGCCACATCACGCTTCCGCAGCTCCGGGCCACCTCCGTGGCCGTGGTGCTGCTCCTCGTCATCAACGCCTTCCAGGCCTTCGACGAGTTCTACAACCTGCTCTCCGACGCCCGCGGCTATCCGCCGTACGCCCGCCCGCCGCTCGTCTACCTCTACTACACGGCGCTCGGGCAGGGACAGAACCTCGGCCTCGGCAGCGCGGGGGCGGTGCTGCTCGCGCTGGTCATCGCGGTGGTGACGATCGGCCAGGCCCGCTGGCTCGGGCTCGGCAGGGCCGACGAGAAGGGAGCCTGACATGCACGACGCGTGGGTGCGCGTGGGGCGGGCGCTGCGCCTGGCCCTGCTGATCGCCCTGGCCCTGCTGTTCCTGATCCCGTTCTACCTCCTTGTGCGCAACGGCCTGTCCGCCGAGGCGGACATCACCTCGCCCGACTGGACGTTCTTCCCGTCCACGCTGCACTTCTCGAACATCAGCGAGCTGTTCGAGGACTCCACCGTCCCCATGGCCCGCTCGCTGCTGAACTCGGCGGTCATCGCAGTCCTGACGACCGCGGGCACCCTGCTGCTGGCCTCGCTCGCGGGCTACGGCCTGGCCCGCATCCCCTACCGCCACGCCGACCACGTCTTCCACGCGATCCTGGCCACGATGATGGTGCCGGCCGCCGTCACCTTCGTCCCGAGCTTCGTCCTGGTGTCGTCGCTCGGCTGGATCTCCACCCTGCGCGGCCTGATCGTCCCGACGCTGTTCTCGGCGTTCGCCTGCTTCGTCTTCCGCCAGTACTTCCTCGGCTTCCCCCGGGAGCTGGAGGACGCGGCGCGGGTGGACGGGCTCGGCTACTGGCGCACGTACTGGCGCGTGGTCGTGCCGAACGCGCGGCCGGTGTTCGCGGCCGTCGGCACGATCGTGTTCATCGGCGCGTGGAACTCCTTCCTGTGGCCGCTGGTGATCGGCCAGGACCGGGACGCGTGGACGGTCCAGGTGGCCCTGGCCTCCTTCACCACCTCTCAAGTGATCCGGCTGCACGAGCTGTTCGTCGCGGCGGCGGTGTCGATCGTGCCGCTGCTCGTGGTGTTCCTGTTCTTCCAGCGGTGGATCGTGGCGGGGGTGGAGCGGTCGGGCATCGACGACTGACCGCTCCACCCGCGGGTTCTTTTCTCAGGGCGCCTCGGGTCGGAAGGCGTTCGGTGCGGCGCCCGGGGCGCGGGTGGCGCCGCCGCCGGGCGCGGCCCGGCACGTCACGTCCCGGGCCGGGAGCCTGCCGGTGGCCAGGTAGCCCAGGGCGGTGTCCTCCGCGCAGGCGTTGCGGGGCTCGGCGAAGAGGACGCCGTGGCCCTCGCCCTCGTCGACGGTGATCATCCGCGAGCCCTTCAGCGCGCGGTGCATGCCCCGGGCGGTGAGCAGCGGGGACTGCGAGTCCCACTCGTTCTGCACGATCAGCGCGGGCACCTTGTTGTCGACCTCGGTGACGGGCTCGGCGCCACGCGGCCAGAACACGCACGGCGGCATCGAGGACGCGAAGTCGCCGTACAGCGGGTAGCGGGCGGCGTCGGCCAGGGAGTCGCGGTAGTACGTCTTCGGGTCGCGCGGCCAGGAGGCGTCGGCGCAGACCACGGCCCACTGGGCGGAGATCTCGTTGTCCGACGGGGTCTGAGCGGGCAGCCCCGGCACGGTCTCGCCCGCGGCCGCCCGCTTGAGCGTCACCAGGGTCTCGGCGCCCTGGCGGACGGTGAAGAACCCGCGGCGCATGGTGTGGCGCACGGCGGCGCCGTCCAGCTTGTCGCCGCCGACCACGAGGGGCTTGGCGTCGGCGCGGCGCACCAGCTTCCAGAAGGTCCGCTCGACTTGGGCCGGGGTGGCGCCGAGGTGGTAGGTCGCGTCGTGCCGCGCGGTCCACCGCGTCCACCGGCGGAAGGCGGGCTCGGCCTCCGAGCCCCAGACGCGGAACATCTCGCGCCACATCCACGCCGGGTCGACGGCGCTGTCGAGCACGAACCGGTCGACGCGCCGCGGGAAGAGCTGGGTGTAGACCGCGCCGAGGGCGGTGCCGTACGAGATACCGAGGAACGACAGCTTCCGCTCGCCCAGGGCCGCGCGCATGACGTCCATGTCGCGGGCGGTGTTGCGGGTGGTGAGGTGCGGCAGGAGGTCGCCGTGCCGGGCGCGGCACTTGCCCGCGACGGCCTTCGCCCAGGCCACGTTCCCGGCGAACTCGGCCGCGGAGCGGGTGGGGCGCGGGAAGCGCTTCTCGTCCTCGGTGAGACCGCAGGCGACCGGCGTGCTCCGGCCCACGCCGCGCGGGTCGAAGCCCACCAGGTCGTACCGGTCGCGCACGCTCTTCGGCAGCACCTCGGCCAGCTCCAGCGGAAGGTCGAGCCCCGTGCCACCGGGCCCGCCCGGGTTGACGGTCAGCACGCCGCGCCGCTTGCCCGGTTCGCCGGTCCGCAGCCGGGATATCGCGACGTCGATGGTCCTGCCCCGGGGCGCGCGGTAGTCGAGCGGCACCTTGAGCGTCGCGCACCGGAACGCGGCGGGCTTGTCGGCGGCGCACCGTTTCCAGGTGAGCTTCTGCTGGGCGTACGGGGCGGGCGGTGCGGCGGCGCCGGGGGGCGGCTGCTGGTGCGCGGGCGCGGACGGCCGCGCGGGCGCGGGCGCGTCC
>NZ_BNBT01000131.1 GCF_014656095.1 Streptomyces longispororuber | reverse complement strand
AACGCCGCGCCCGGGTCGCCCGTCGTGGCCGTGCCCGGGCTCGGCGCCCGGCAGCCGGAGCTGAGCGCGGCGGGCGTGGAGGTGTCCGACCGCGCGGGCTCGCTGCGGGCGGCCTTCCACTTCTACAACACCGAGGCGGACGTCGACCGGCTCCTGGACGCCCTCCCGGCGGCCTGGCGCTGACACCGGCCCCGCGCTGCGGCTGTCGGCGCGCCGAAGCCGCCACCGCGCCGAGGCGCCGCCGCCCTAAGCCCGCCGCCCCGCCGCCGCGGGGCAGTCGGCGGTCTCCGTGCACAGGTTGGCCTCGACCCGGGACAGCAGCCGTCCGAGCTGGGCGCGCTCCTCCGGGTCGAGGCCCGCCAGCGTGTGCTGCTCCAGTCGGGTCCAGGCGCGCTCCACGGTCCGCATCAGAGTGCCGCTGTCCTCGGTGGCCTCGACGAGCACGGCCCGCCGGTCGGCGGGGTCGGGGCGGCGGCGCACATGGCCCGCCTGCTCCAGGCGCTGGAGCATCTTCGTGACCGTCGACGGGTCCAGGTCGACCATCCTGATCAGCTCCGACTGGCGCACGGCGCCCGCCTCCCACAGGTGCATCATCATCAGCTCCTGGCCGGGGTAGAGCCCGGCGTCCTTCAGGAGCTTGCCCGCGGCGGTGCGGTGCAGGCGCGCGACGCGGGGGATGGCGGCGCTGACGGGACCGCCCGCGGCCGCGGACGGACAGACGGGCTCGGCCCGCTCGGTTTCGGCCTTCATGGCACAGCTCCAGGTCACGGGGGAGGGGGACGTCCCCAGATTACCTTGGTCGGCCAATGAATGCGCTACAGTGGCTCCCGGTTGTTATTACTTGGCCGACCAATAATGGTGGCCAGGACCGGCTACGCACGCCTTGGAGCTGCCATGACCACCGCGTTCGACCCCATCGACCTCTCCGGCACCCCGCTCGCCAACCGCATCGCGCTTGCCCCCATGACCCGCAGCCGGGCCGGGGCCGGGGGCGTGCCGACCGACCTCACCGCCGAGTACTACGCCCAGCGCGCCTCCGCGGGCCTGCTCGTCACCGAGGGCGTCCAGCCGTCCCCGGTGGGCCAGGGCTACCCGGACACCCCCGGCCTGCACAGCGCCGAGCAGGTCGCGGGCTGGCGCAAGGTCACCGACGCCGTCCACGCCAAGGGCGGCCGGATCTTCGCCCAGCTCATGCACACGGGCCGCGTCGGCCACCCGGTGCTCCTGCCCGACGGCCTCGTCCCGGTCGGCCCGTCGCCGATAGCCGCCGCAGGCCAGGTGTACACGCACGAGGGCCCGAAGGACTTCGTCACGCCGCGCGAGCTGACCGGGGACGACGTACGGGCCACCGTCGCCGAGTTTGCCGCGGCCGCGCGCCACGCGATCGAGGCGGGCTTCGACGGGGTGGAGCTGCACGGCGCCAACGGCTACCTCATCCACCAGTTCCTCGCGCCGGGCTCCAACCGGCGCACGGACGCCTACGGCGGCTCGGTCGAGAACCGCATCCGCTTCGCCGTCGAGGTCGCCGAGGCGGTCGTCGCGGAGATCGGCGCGGCCCGCACCGGCATCCGCCTCTCGCCCGGCAACCCCCTCAACGACATCCACGAGCCCGACCCGGACGAGACCTACCTCGCCCTGGTCGAGAAGCTGGACGCGCTGGACCTCGCCTACCTGCACGTCATGGAGGTCGGCCCGATCCGGGAGCTGACCACCGCGCTGCGCAAGGGGTTCCGCAACGCCTTCGTCCTCAACCCCGCCACCGAGGGCCCGACCGGCCCCGAGGCCCTCGCGCTCGTCGAGGACGGCACCACGGACATCGTCTCGTACGGCGCCCTGTTCCTCGCCAACCCGGACCTGCCCGCGCGGCTGCGGGCGGGCGGTCCGTTCAACGAGCCCGACCGCGCCACGTTCTACGGCGGCGGCGCGCAGGGCTACACGGACTACCCGACGCTGTAGCCGGCTCGCGCGGGCAGCGCGAAGGCCCGGCGCCGCGGGGCGCCGGGCCTCGTCGCACGTCCGTCCGGCTCAGCCGATGGGCGTGAAGTCGCGCGCCCCGATGAACTCGGGCCGCCGGACGGGGGCCGCGAACGGCTCCACCGCCGTGTTCTCCACGCTGTTGAAGACGATGAAGACGTTCGAGCGCGGGTACGGGGTGATGTTGTCCCCGGAGCCGTGCATGGCGTTGCAGTCGAACCAGGTGGCCGAGCCGGCCTCGCCCGTGAACAGGCGGATGCCGTACGCCGAGGCGAGCTTGGTGAGCGCCTCGTCCGAGGGCGTGCCCGCGTCCTGCATCTGGAGCGACTTCTTGTAGTTGTCCTTCGGCGTCGCGCCCGCGCAGCCGAGGAACGTCCGGTGCGACCCCGGCATGATCATCAGCCCGCCGTTGGTGTCGTAGTTCCTGGTGAGCGCGATCGACACCGAGACGGTCCGCATGTTCGGCAGGCCGTCCTCGGCGTGCCAGGTCTCGAAGTCGGAGTGCCAGTAGAAGCCGGAGGCCCCGAAGCCGGGCTTCACATTGATCCGCGACTGGTGGACGTACACGTCCGAGCCGAGGATCTGCCGGGCCCGGCCCACGACGCGGGGGTCGGCGGCCAGGCGCGCGAAGACCTCACTGATCTTGTGCACCTCGAAGATCGACCGGATCTCGCGCGAGCGCGGCTCGACGATGGAACGCTCGTCCGCGCGCATCTCCGGGTCGTTGATCAGCCGCTCCAGCTCCGCGTGGTACGTGCTCACCTCGTCGGGCGTGATCAGCTCGTCGACGGCCCGGAAACCGTCCCGCTCGAACGCCGCGAGGTCCTCGTCCGTGAACGGCCCCGGCGTACCCGGCGCGGACCACACGACGGGGTCCTTGCGGTCGATGAGGACCTCTTCGGTGCCTCGGGTCGGGTACAGGTCGGCGGTGCGTTCGGGTGCGGTGGTCATGGCGGTGCCTGCCTCTCCTCTCGTACGGCCCGTGTGGGGATGTCGGGGTGTCCTGCTGCCCGGGGCTGCGCCGGCTACTCGGCCTCCGGCTCCGTGAGCAGCGGGTAGACGCCGTTCTCGTCGTGGTCCTCGCGGCCCGTCACCGGCGGGTTGAAGACGCACAGGCAGTGGAAGTCCTCCTTGACGCGCAGCGTGTGCTTCTCGTGCCCGTCGAGCAGGTACATGGTGCCGGGCGTGATGCGGTACGTCTCCCCGTTGGTGTGGTCGGTGAGCTCCGCCTCGCCCTTGGTGCACACGACGGCCTCGACGTGGTTGGCGTACCACATGGAGGTCTCGGTGCCCGCGTACAGAATGGTCTCGTGCAGGGAGAAGCCGACGCGCTCCTTGGCGAGCACGATGCGCTTGCTCTCCCAGGTGCCCGACTTGGCCTTCACGTGCCGGTCGGTGCCTTCGATGTCCTGGAACGAACGGACGATCACGGTGAGTTGATGCCTTTCCTGCTGGTGGTACGGGGGAGTGGGCGCGGGGCGCTCAGGCCGTCTCGCGCACGGCGCGGGTCAGGGTGCGCAGGCCCTCGTCGAGCTCCTCGGCCGTGATGGTCAGGGCCGGCAGGAGCTTGACGACCTCGCCCTGCGGGCCGGAGGTCTCGATGAGCAGACCGAGCTCGAAGGCGCGCCTGGCGACGAGCCCGGCGCGCTCCTTGTCGCGGAACTCGATGCCCCACACCAGGCCGCGGCCGCGGTACTCCACGATGTCGGCGCGGTGCTCGTCGACGAGCGCGACGAGCGTCTGCTCGACCTGCTCGCCGCGGGCGCGGGTCTGCTTCTCCATGGCGGAGCCGTCGGTCCAGTACGTCTGGAGGGCGGCGGCGGCCGTCACGAACGCCGGGTTGTTGCCGCGGAAGGTGCCGTTGTGCTCACCCGGCTCCCAGACGTCGAGCTCCGGCTTGAAGAGGGTGAGCGCCATCGGCAGGCCGTAGCCGCTGATGGACTTGGAGACGGTCACGATGTCCGGCGTGATGCCCGCCTCCTCAAAGGAGAAGAACGCGCCGGTGCGGCCGCAGCCCATCTGGATGTCGTCGACGATGAGCAGCATGTCCTGGCGGTGGCACAGGTCCTGCAGGGCGCGCAGCCACTCGGCACGCGCCACGTTGATGCCGCCCTCGCCCTGCACGGTCTCCACGATGACGGCGGCGGGCTTGTTGAGCCCGGAGCCCTGGTCCTCGAGGAGCCGCTCGAACCACAGGAAGTCCGGCACCTTGCCGTCCAGGTAGTGGTCGAACGGCATGGGCGTGCCGTGCACCAGCGGGATGCCGGCGCCGGCCCGCTTGAAGGCGTTGCCGGTGACGGCGAGCGAGCCGAGCGACATGCCGTGGAAGGCGTTCGTGAACGACACGATCGCCTCGCGGCCCTTGACCTTGCGGGCCAGCTTCAGCGCGGACTCCACCGCGTTGGTGCCCGTCGGGCCCGGGAACATGACCTTGTACGGCAGGTCGCGCGGGCGCAGGATCAGGTTCTGGAACGACTCCAGGAAGGCGCGCTTGGCCGTCGTCGACATGTCGAGGCCGTGCGTGACGCCGTCGCGCTCCAGGTAGTCGAGCAACGCCCGTTTCAGGACGGGGTTGTTGTGCCCGTAGTTGAGGGATCCGGCACCGGCGAAGAAGTCGAGGTACTCGTGGCCGTCCTCGTCGTACATGCGGCTGCCCTGCGCGCGGTCGAAGACGGTGGGCCAACCGCGGCAGTAGCTGCGCACCTCCGACTCAAGGGTCTCGAAGACGCTCAGGTCCGGCTGGGTGATGGTCACAGCGAATCTCCTGGGAGATGGAAAGGGGTGAGGGGTCGAGGGGCGGACGGGTGACGAGGTGCCCGAGGGCTCAGCGGGCCACCGGGCCGATGACGTAAAGGACTTCGGGCTCGTGCCCGCCCTCGTCGCCGGGGAACAGGGCCGCGTCGAAGAGCACCGTGCGCTCCAGGCGGGCGCCGTGCCGCTCGGCGTACGAGGTGAACACGCGCTCCGAGGCGGTGTTGCCCGGCGTGACGGTGGTCTCGACGGTGTCGGTGCCGCGCTCGGCGGCGACCTTCGCCGTCAGCCCTTCGAGCAGCGCACCGGCGAGACCCCGGCCACGGTGCGCGTGGTCGACGGCCATCTGCCAGACCACGAGGGTGCGCGGCGCGTCCGGGCGGACGTAACCGGTGATGAAGCCGACCGGCTCGCCGTCGGCGTCCCTGGCCACGGCGGACGTGGCCGCGAAGTCGCGGCACCACAGCAGATAGCTGTACGAGGAGTTGAGGTCGAGCACCTTGGAGTCGCGGGCGATCCGCCAGATCGCGGCCCCGTCGGCGACACCCGGGGTGTCGAGGCGCAGGCCTTCGGGCATTCCACGGAAATTCGCTTGCGGGTCGGACGCTTGCAGGTCGGTCGGTAGATCGGCTTGTGCAGCGGTCATGCGGATTGAATTTACCCAGCAATTTCTGGAATTGCATCGGGGGAAGGGGTTACGTGGCGCGCCGTCATGTGTTATCGCGCCTGCGCGGGCGCCCGCATGAGGACCCGGGAGATCGCCCATATTTGTCCGGATTATGCAGGCAAATCGGTCGCGATGTGGAGTACGTCACAGGCTGATACGGGGTCGTCGCGCGCCCGGAATGTGGCCTTTCGCGTTGTCGAAACCTTGGTGTTTAGGCTCGGTAAAAGCGGGCAGGAGAAAGCGGGAAGCTGTTCTCGACTGTTCCTGAAAGAATTAGTGAAGGCGCCGTTAAAACGAACTGAAAAAGGGAGTCTTAATGGGGTCGACCGCTGCGTCGGCGCCGCGCCGACCGCTTCGCGCGGCGTTACCGCGAAGCGCAGCGGAAAGCCCCTCCGGGGAACCCGGAGGGGCGGACGCGAAGGACGGACGGAAAGGGCGGGGGAGGGGCGGCCCGCGGGGCGGGCGGTGACGCGCGCGCGGGGCGCCCGCCCTGACGCGAGCGCTGTCGGGAAGGCTGCCGCGAGCGGCTGCCGTGCGTGCTGCCCGGAGGGCCGCCGTGAAAGCTGCCGGGAAGGCTGCTGGGAGAGCCGCCGCGACGGCTGTCGGGAGGGCTGCCGCCAGCGCTGTTGGGAGGGCCGTCGCGAAAGCTGTCGGGAGAGCCGTCGGGTGGTGGTCAGGCTTGGGCCCAGGCCTCCGTGGCGGCGCGCCGGGCCGCCTCCAGGTCCACCGTGACGCCGAACTCGCTCAGCGCCGAGCCCAGCGCGGCCAGCGAACCGTGCACCACGCCCCGCGTCGCGTCCGGCCCGTAGTGGTTGACCCGGATCATCTCCTTGGCCAGCGCGCCCCCGCCCGCCACGAGCGGCAGCACCGGGTCGGCGGTCAGCGCCTTCGCCACCAGCGCCGAGGCGTCCACGCCCCGCGGCGCGCGCAGCGTCGTGGCCACCGGCGCGGCGTCCCGCGCCGCGTGCACGTACGGCTCCAGGCCGACGCCGAGGGCGAGCGCGCCCGCGCGGGTGGCCGCGGCGGCGGTGGCGTGCCGCGCCATCAGCGCCTCCAGGCCCTCCGACTCGATCCGCTCCAGGCACGCCTCCAGGGCGAGCATCTCCAACTGCGCGGGCGCGTGCAGGAGCGCCTTGCGGCCGCCGTCGATCCACCGCTCCTTCCAGTCGAGGAGCGACAGGTACGAGCGGCGCGGCGCCTGAGGGTTGGCGGCCATCCGCTCCCAGGCGCGCTCGCTGACCGACACCGCGGACACCCCCGCCGGGCCGCCCATCGCCTTCTGCGCGCCGATCACGCACAGGTCCACGCCCCAGGCGTCCGGCAGCAGCGGCTCCGCGGCCACGGACGCCACGGCGTCCAGCATGAACAGCGCCCCGTGCGCGCGCACCACCTCGCCGATCTCCGCTACCGGGTTGGTGTTGCCGGTCGCGGCCTCGGCGTGCACGAGCGAGACGAAGTCGATCCCGGGGTGCGCGGCGAAGGCCTCCTCGACCTGCGCGGCGGTGACCGCCGTGTGGAACGGCACCGCGAGGTCGATCACCGTGGCGCCGCAGTCGCGCAGCCAGTTCCCGAAGGTCTGCCCGTACGGGCCCGTGATCACGTTCAGGGCGGTGGTGCCGGGCCGCGCGGCGCCCCGGATGCAGCCCTCCAGCGGCAGGAGCGCCTCGCCCTGCGTGATCACGACGTCCTGCCGGGTGTCCAGGAGCCGCGCCACGCGGTCCTCGATCGCGGCGAAGTGCGCGGCGCTCAGCGGTGCCAGGTCGAGAAAGGGGTGGGTCATGGGCGTGCGCTCACTTCGCTGCTGCGTCGGGACGGTTGGCTGCCCCGAGCCTACCGACCGCCCCCGGAGCCCGTGCCCGCCCGGCCCGGCCCCGGCCCTTCCCGCCCTCCTAAGCTGCTGCCATGAGCGATCACGCGGTGCTGCACGTGAAGGGGCGGGTGCTCGTCGGGCCCGAGGACGTACGGGACGAACTGTGGGTGGTCGGCGGGCGGGTGACCTTCGAACGGCCCGCCGTGCGGGACGTGGTCACGGTGCGCGGCTGGGCGCTGCCCGGCCTGGTCGACGCCCACTGCCACGTCGGGCTCGACGCCCACGGCCCCGTCCCCGCCGAGGAGGCGGAGAAGCAGGCCCTCACCGACCGCGACGCGGGCGCGCTGCTGCTGCGCGACGCGGGCTCGCCGTCCGACACCCGCTGGATCGACGACCGCGAGGACCTGCCGAAGATCATCCGAGCGGGCCGCCACATCGCCCGCACCCGCCGCTACATCCGCAACTACGCGCACGAGATCGAGCCCGACGACCTCGTCGCGTACGTCGCCCGCGAGGCCCGGCGCGGCGACGGCTGGGTCAAGCTCGTCGGCGACTGGATCGACCGCGAGGAGGGCGACCTCACCGCGTGCTGGCCGCGCGGCGCGGTGGAGGCGGCCATCGCCGAGGCGCACCGGCTCGGCGCCCGCGTGACCGCGCACTGCTTCGCCGAGGACTCGCTGCGCGACCTGGTCGAGGCGGGCATCGACTGCGTCGAGCACGCGACGGGGCTGACCGAGGACACCATCCCGCTCTTCGCGGAGCGGGGCGTCGCCATCGTGCCGACCCTCGTGAACATCGCGACGTTCCCCCGGCTCGCCGCCGGTGGCGAGAAGAAGTTCCCCAGGTGGGCGGAGCACATGCGCCGCCTGCACGCCCGCCGCTACGACACCGTCCGGGCCGCGTACGACGCCGGGGTCCCGGTCTTCGCGGGCACCGACGCCGGGGGCTCCCTCGCCCACGGCCTGGTCGCCGGGGAGGTCGCGGAGCTCACCAGGGCGGGCATCCCCGCGCTCGACGCGCTGTCCGCCACGACGTGGGCCGCACGGGCCTGGCTGGGCCGCCCGGGCCTGGTCGAGGGCGCGCCCGGTGACCTCGTCGTGTACGAGGACGATCCGCGGGCCGACGTACGGGTGCTCGCGGCGCCGCGCAGGGTGGTCGTCAACGGCAGGGTCGTGGGTTGACGGCGGCGGACCGCCCGCGGCGCGGCGGGGACGGCGTCCGTGGCACCCGCGCCCGGGTCCCGCGGGCGCCCGCAGGGAAGGCGCCCGCGGGGCACGGGTGAGGTGCGCCCGAAGCCCCGTACGCGGGCGAGGAGTTGACGGACGGTGACGCGACGGCGCCGGGCTCGTTGACGAGGGGCTGTTCGCCTCCCGGTCCGCGGCTGCCGCCCGCGAGCGGACGTGAAGCGGGTGTCCCGGGGGAACTTCCGTGGCAGCCGATTCGAAAGCAGGGGCGGAAACCTCTCGTTGGGGTGAACTCACGCCAGGTTGTCGCCCGTTCACTCTCAGTGCGTAAGGATGCCGGAGTCGGCGGCGCCGCCCGGCGTACTCCGGCAGCCGTGGTGCCCCGCGCACGTGATGTCCCCGTGTGGCGTGCGCGGGTGGCACCTTCGTCACTCATGTGGGGGTTCCACCACCTTGTCCAGCAACACCTTCCGCCGCCCGGCCGCGCGCCGCGCCGTCGCCCTCGCCGCCGCCACCGTGGTCGCCGCCGGTCCCGCGGCGCTCGCCACCGGCGGGGCCGCGCACGCCACCGACGGCGACAGGGGCGGCCGCGCCGGTGCCGTCGTCCTCCGCACCGGGCTGAACGTCTCCCTGCTCAACAAGTCCGTGCGGCAGCCGCTCAACCTCGCCCTGAACGACGTGAGCGCGCCCGCGAGCGCCGAGCGGACCACCCTCACCGCGAAGCTCGACGGCGTCGAGGGCGGGCAGCCGTTCAGCGTCCTGCGCGCCGACGCCGCCACCGCGCGGGCCACCGTGGAGGGCGGCACCGCCGAGGGCTACAGCAACGTGGCCCGCGCCAAGGTGCACCTGCCGGGCCTGCCGCTGCTGCCCCTCGTCGAGGTCGACCAGGTCACGTCGAAGGCCGTGTGCGCGGCCGGGAAGCGGCCCACCGCCGAGTCGACCTTCGTCGGCACCGTGACCGTCCTCGGCAAGCAGGTCGCCGTGAAGTCCGCGGGCACCACCGAGGTGTCCGTCCCCGGCGTCGGCGAGGTCCGCCTCGACCTGTCCGCGACCCGGACCACCTCCCGTACGGCCGCCGCCACCGCGCTCCGGCTCCAGGTGGACGTCGACCCGCTGAAGCTCGGCGTCGCGGCCGTCAAGGGCACGGTGACCCTCGCGGGCGCGACCTGCGAGACCCCCGCGCCCGGTGCCAAGCCGCGCCCCGAACCGCAGGGCGGCAAGCCGGCGGAGCCCGTCACGCGGCGGGAGGCGCCGAAGCCGGAGCCGAAGCCCAAGGACGAGAACGAGGACCTCGCGGAGACCGGGGGCAGCGCGGTGACGCCGTACGTGGCCGGCGGCGCGGTGGCCCTCCTCCTGGGCGGAGGCGGAGCCCTGCTCTACGCCCGCCGCCGCTGAACCCGGCCCCTGGGCCTTGAGCGGGTCCGGTGGGCCTTGAGCGGGTCCGGTGAACCTTGAGCGGGTCCGGCGCCCCCGTCCGGTGGCCCGGCGCCACCGGGCGGGGGTCCGGCTTCGGCCGCTGCCCAGCACGCTCGCCCACCCACCCGTCCGTTGCCGCCAGTTGCCCAGGCGGGGCCGTTGTGCCGCTGCGCGGCAGCCCCGCCACCGTCGGGGAAGCACGCGACGACGGCGCCGGCCTCCTCGCTGAGACCCGCCTGGCAGCATGTCGACCATGAGAACGGTGGCGGGACACGACGTCGACGACCAGCGGATCGCATCGGTGCTGCGGCACTTCGACGCGACGACGGAGCGGAACTGGGAGGGGATCCAGGACGGCACCCTTCCCCTGCGGCCCACCCTGGCCCGGATGAGCGGCGACTTCCTGGACCACTACGCCGCCCGTGCCGCACGGGACACCCGATTCCGTTCCCACGACGCCCGCGCCGACCTGGAGGACGCGGCGGCCTGCGCCTTGGGCGTGCTGGACCTGGGGGTCTTTCCCGAAGGCGACTGGGAGGTGCGCCTCAACCACGTCGGCGAGTCGATCGGCAACCCGGGGACCGACTACGACGAGACCCGCCAGCCCGCGCACCCGACCACCGCGCGCACCTGGACCGATGCCTTCGAACTCTGCGTGGTCAGCGGCCTCATATGGCAGTGGGACAAGGCGATCGGCCTCGTCCTGCGAGCCGATCACGCCCCGGAGATCCGGGCGGGCGTGCCCTACGCGCGGCAGGAGTCGGTCTCCCGCGGCAGCGACCTCGCGCAGATGAACGCCCTGTGCGGCTACCTGACCCCGGCGAGCGGACACCTGCCCCGGGACTGGCCGACCGTCCCCCTGCGGAAGCCGGGTGTCGACGAGCGTCTGGACGCCGCCCTGGAGCTCGACGCCGCGGGCCCCTTGACCGCCGATCAGCGCCTGCTGCGCGTCCTGCTGACCGACCACCAGACCGCCTTCGAAGACGCCCTGTACGACCACCTGACCGCGTACCGCGCCGCGGTGGCGCCGGACGCCGCCCCGGCCACTCTGCTGCCCACCGGCGCCGTCACCCTCGCCGCCCTTGCCGTGCAGGCCCACGGGTGGGACCTGGCCGTCGAGTCGGACTACCTGTTCCCTTCGATCCTGCGTGAGCCCGAGGGGGCGCGCTCGGCGGAGAACCACCTCGGGGGGTGGGCGGCCGCGCACTGACGGCTGCCGCGAGACGGGTCGCGACGCGGTGCGTTGAGGGCTGCGCCGTGAACTGCCGAGTCACGGGCGGGCGGGTGGGCACGGCCGCCGCGGAGCGGCGGGGTGGCCGCGCCTGGGAGTGCCGAGTCACGGGCGGGCGGGTGGGCAAGCCCCCGCGACCGTCAGGTGGCGCGGCCCCCGGGCCAGGCCCGGAGCAGGGCCTCGGTGGTGGCCCGGCCCCGCACGGCCACCCGTACCCAATCGGGCCCCAGGCCAGGAAACGTGTCGCCACGCCGCACCACGAACCCCCGCTCCAGCAACCGCTCCCGCACCACGGTGGCCGCCCCGGGCGTCCGTACGAGCACGAACGGCCCCTCCGCCGGACCCACCACCTCCACCCCGGGCAGCGCCGCGAGCCCGGCCACCAGGTGCCGCCGGTCCGCGGCCACGCGGTGCGCGACGTGTCCGGCCTCGGCGAGCGCGCGCGGCGTCACGCAGGCCTCGGCCGCCGCGAGGGCGGGCGACGACACCGGCCACAGCGGCTGCGCCCGCTCAAGGGCGCCGATCGTGGCCGGGTCGGCGAGGACGTACCCGATGCGCAGCCCGGCGAGCCCCCACGTCTTGGTGAGGCTGCGCAGCACCACGAGCCCGGGCACGTCGACGCGCCCGGCCAGGGCCTCCCGCTCCCCGGGCACCGCGTCCATGAAGGCCTCGTCCACCACCAGCACCCGCCCCGGGCGGGCCAGCCGGGCGAGGTCGGCCGCGGGGTGCAGGACCGAGGTGGGGTTGGTCGGGTTGCCCACGACCACCAGGTCCGCGTCCTCGGGCACCGCCGCCGGGTCGAGCCGGAAGCCGTCGGCCGCCCGCAGCAGCACCCGCCCCACCGTGTGCCCGGCGTCCCGGAGCGCCGCCTCGGGCTCCGTGAACTGCGGGTGCACGACCACCGGCCGCCGTACCCGCAGCGCCCGCGCGAGCAGCACGAACGCCTCCGCGGCGCCCGCCGTGAGCAGCACCCTGCCGGGCTCCACCCCGTGCCGCGCCGCCACGGCGGCCCGCGCCGCCCGCCCGTCGGGGTAGGCGGCGAGCCCGTCGAGCGAGGCCGTGATGTGCTGCTTCAGCCAGGCCGGCGGCGTACCGGAGCGGACGTTCACGGCGAGGTCGACGGGACCGGCGGGACCGCCGTTGCCGCCAGGGCCCCGGGGTGCGCCAGGGCCGCCGGGGCCCGCGGTGTCGCGTACCTCCGCGTCCCCGTGGTGCCGCAGATCGACGTCGTCGGGCGGGCCGACGGGACGCGCCGCCGCGGCCTCGGCGCGGGCGTCCGGCACGTCCCCGCCACCGACCCCGTCCGCCCACGACGCCGTACCCACGTCCACGCCCGAGTCCGTGCCCACATCCGTCATCACATCCGAGCCCGAGCCCGAGCCCGAGTCCGAGTCCGTGCCCACATCCGTCATCACACCCGTGCCCGTGCCCCAGTCCGTGCCCACGTCCGTACTCATGTCCCTGACCGTGCCCCTGTGCCGCTGTCCCTCGTGGCCCGGGCGAACGCCCCCGGCCGGCTCCGTCGGCGCCTGCCCGGCGCCGGTCGCGTCGGCGGAGCGTACCCGCCGCCGCCCGCGGACCCGCCGGCACCCGGGCGACGGCGCACGTCGCCCGGGCGGACCTCCGCTTCGGCACCAGGAGCTCGCCGCCCCGCGCGAGCGCCGCGGCCTCGGCCACGGACGGCGTACCCACGGCGGCGAGCACCGCGCCGGACCGGCCCGCCACCGCGACCCGCGCCAGCTCCTCCGCCGAGTACACCGCCAGCGGCACCCCCAGGTGCGCGGCCGCCCCGGCGACGCCGGGCTCGTCCCGTTTGGCGTCGACGGTCGCCAGCCCCCGTACGGCTGACACGGGCAGCCCGGCGTCCCGCAGGCAGCCGAGCACGAGGTCAAGGACCTCGTCGACCGCGACGCCCTTGCGCGCGCCCACGCCGACGACGAGGTCCCGGCCTTCCGCGCCCCCGGCCGCCTCGGCGGCTACGGACGGGACCGCACCGGCGGGGGCGGCGACGTCAGCCATGAAGGAATCCTCTCGGGCGGGACGGGGCGGGACGGGACGGGGCGGGCAGGGGAGGGCGGGGCGGCCGGACGCGGCCGTGCGGGTGACAGTCGCGGCAACCGGTTAGCGGCGGCCGCCCCGATCCGCTAGCAAGAGCCCATGGCGGTGTTCGTGGCGCTCGGCGCGTTCGTGATGACCCTGGTGGGCGGCTGGACCGCCGGGCGGGTCACCGACCGGCGCCATCTGGTGCTCGGCCTCGCGGGCGGCCTGATGCTCGGCGTGGTCGGGCTCGACCTGTTGCCGGAGGCGCTCGAGGCGGCGGGCGAGCCGGTGTTCGGGGTGCCCGCGGCCCTGCTCCTGGCCGTCGCGGGATTCCTGTTCGCGCACGTGGTGGAGCGGCTCCTCGCGCTGCGGCGCGCCGCCCCCCACGGCGCCGACGTGGCGGGCGGGGCGGCCGGCGCCCGGGTGCCGCAGGTGGGGCTCACCGCGGCGGCCGCGATGGTCGCGCACAGCGTCATGGACGGCGTCGCGATCGGCGCCGCCTTCCAGGTGGGCGGGGGCATGGGCGCGGCCGTCGCGGTCGCCGTCATCGCCCACGACTTCGCCGACGGCTTCAACACGTACACGATCACGAAGCTGTACGGGAACGCGCGGCGCAGGGCCGTGGCCATGCTGGTCGCGGACGCCCTCGCCCCCGTCGCGGGCGCCGCGTCCACGCTGCTCTTCACCCTGCCGGAGCCGCTGCTCGGCGGCTACCTCGGCTTCTTCGGCGGGGCGCTGCTCTACCTCGCCGCCGCCGAGATCCTGCCCGAGGCCCACCACGACCACCCGGCGCGCTCCACGCTGCTGTGCACGGTGGCGGGCGCCGGTTTCATCTGGCTGGTGGTCGGCCTGGCGGAGTGAGCCCCTCGTCCCGCCGCGCACCCCGCCACCGACCCCGCCGCGTATCGCTCCACACGTCACCGAGCGACCCCGGCCCCGGTCCCGGCCACATCCCCGGCCCCGGCCGCATCCCCGGCCCCGGTCCCGGCCACATCCCCGGACTCAGCGACGGCCGAAGCCTCGGCCCCGCCCCCGGCGAGGCACCTCCCCACGAACCGCCGCGCCACCCCCGGCCCGGCCGCCCAGTGCGTGTGCAGATAGCTCGCGTGCACGCCCCGCTGCACGAAGCCCTCGACGCGCGGCTCGGGCGTGCGCAGCCCCCAGGCGGGAGCCGCCCCCGCGCCCGGCTCGACCACGGTGCGGTGGAACTCGTGCCCGCGCATCCGCGTCCCCGCGGTGGCCAGGACGCTGTCGGACACCGCCACGGCGTCCCGGTAGCCGAGCGTCAGCCGCTCCGCCATCCGCGCCCGGGCGTCGAGCACCCCGCACATCGGCTTCCCGTCGAGATCCCGCGCCAGGTAGAGCAGCCCCGCGCACTCGGCCGCGACCGGCGCCCCGGCGGCGGCCAGCTCCGCCACCGCCTTCCGCAACGGCTCGTTGGCGGACAGCTCCGGCGCGTACACCTCCGGGAACCCGCCCCCGATGACCAGCCCCCGCGTCCCGGCGGGCAGTCGCTCGTCGTGCAGCGGGTCGAAGACGACGACCTCGGCCCCGGCGGCCGTGAGCAGCTCGGTGTGCTCGGCGTACGAGAACGAGAACGCGGCCCCGCCCGCGACGGCGACCACCGGCCTGCCGCCCACCGGCACCTCGTCCCCCGGCGCGGCCACGCCCGCCCCGGCAC
This sequence comes from Streptomyces longispororuber, assembly GCF_014656095.1. Taxonomy (GTDB): domain Bacteria; phylum Actinomycetota; class Actinomycetes; order Streptomycetales; family Streptomycetaceae; genus Streptomyces; species Streptomyces longispororuber. Next base: position 11,450 of record NZ_BNBT01000131.1, on the reverse strand, counting down.
CGACGGCCGGCTCCCACGGAGCCCCCGGCCAGGGCCCCGCGCCGCGCGCCAGCGCCAGGATCGCCTCCAGGTCGCACCCCTGCCGCACCTGCTCCGCCAGCGCCGCCACCGAGTCCACCGCCTCGGCCCGCCGCTCCGCGACCGGCACCAGGCCCAGGTGCCGGGACGGCGCCCGCACCTGCGGGGCCCGCCGCAGCGCGCCCAGCACCGGCACGCCCGACGAGTCGAGCGCCTCCCGCAGCAGCTCCTCGTGCCGGTCGGAGCCCACCTTGTTGAGGATCACCCCGCCGAGCCGCACCTCGGGGTCCCACGACGCGAAGCCGTGCACGAGCGCCGCCACGGACCGCGACTGCGACGACGCGTCGACGACCAGGACCACCGGCGCCCGCAGCAGCTTCGCGACGTGCGCCGTGGACGCCAGCTCGCCCTGCCCGGCCGCCCCGTCGAACAGGCCCATGACGCCCTCGATCACGGCGAGGTCGCACCCCGCCGCGCCGTGCGCGAACAGCGGGCCCACCAGGCCGGGGCCGCACATGTAGGCGTCCAGGTTCCGGCCGGGGCGCCCGGTGGCGAGCGCGTGGTAGCCGGGGTCGATGTAGTCGGGCCCCACCTTGTGCGGCGAGACGGCGAGGCCCGCCCGCGTGAAGGCCGCCATGAGCCCGGTCGCGACGGTCGTCTTCCCGCTCCCGGAGGACGGCGCCGCGATGACGACACGTGCTACCACTCGATGCCCCGCTGCCCCTTCTGACCCGTGTCCATCGGGTGCTTGACCTTCGACATGTCCGTGACGAGGTCGGCGTACTCCACCAGCTTCTCCGGGGCGTTGCGCCCGGTGATCACCACGTGCTGGGTGCCGGGCCGCTCCCGCAGCACCTCCACCACCTCGTCGACGTCCACCCAGCCCCAGTGCAGCAGGTACGCGAACTCGTCGAGGACGTAGAACCGGTACGTCTCGGCGGCCAGGTCCCGCTTGACCTGCTCCCAGCCCTCGCGCGCCTTCTCCTCGTGGCTCGGCTCGCCCGCCGCGGGCTCCCGCTGGATCCACGACCAGCCCTCGCCCATCTTGTGCCAGTCGACGCGCCCGCCCTCGCCGCTGGCCCCGAGGACCTTCAGCGCGTTCTCCTCGCCGACCTTCCACTTCGCCGACTTGACGAACTGGAACACCCCGACGGGCCACCCCTGGTTCCAGGCGCGCAGCGCCATGCCGAACGCGGCCGTCGACTTCCCCTTGCCGACGCCCGTGTGCACCATCACCAGCGGGCGGTTCCGGCGCTGACGCGTCGTCAGCCCGTCGTCCGGCACCACGTTCGGCTGCCCCTTCGGCATTACGCGACCTTCCTCTCGTTGCCCGTCCGTACCTCACGGACGAGTCCGGCGATGCTCTCCGCGCGCAACTCGTCCAACGTCACCGCCGTACCGCCCAGTTCACCGGCGAGCCGCGCGGCGAGCCCGAGCCGTACGAACCCGGTCTCGCAGTCCACGACGACCGACGCGACCCCGTCGGCCGCGAACAGCCGTGCCGCCCGCCCCGCCAGGGCCACCGGCTCCACCCCGCCCGTGGCGCGCCCGTCGGTCACGACCACCACCAGCGGGCGCCGCGCCGGGTCCCGCAGTCGCTCGATCCGCAGCACCTCGTGCGCCGTGAGCAGCCCGGCCGCGAGCGGCGTACGCCCGCCCGTGGGCAGCGACTCCAGGCGCGCGGCGGCGGCGTCCACCGACGACGTGGGCGGCAGCGCCACCTCCGCGGCGGCGCCGCGGAACGTCACCAGACCCACCTTGTCCCGCCGCTGGTAGGCGTCGAGCAGCAGCGAGAGCACGGCGCCCTTGACGGCGCCCATCCGCTGCCGCGCCGCCATCGAGCCCGACGCGTCCACCACGAACAGCACGAGGTTGCCCTCGCGCCCCTCGCGGGTGGCCTGCCGCAGGTCGTCCCTGCGCACCACGAGCCCGGGCCCTGACCGGCCGCGCGTGCGCTGGTGCGGCGCCGCGGCCTGCACGGTCGCGGCCAGGTGCAGCTTCGTCAGCGTCCCGCGGGGCCGCCGGGACCCGGTCGTCCGCCCGTGCTCGGTGCGCGCCCGCGACCGCCGCCCGGCCGCGCCGTCGCCGAACCCCGGCACGCTCAGCACCTTCGTACGGAACGGCTCGGCGGCCCGCACCGGCTGCTGCACCCCGGCCGGGGCGCCCTCCGGCCGGCCGCCCTCGGGGGCCTCGCCACCGGCCGGCGGCGAACCCGTCCCGGCGGAGGCGTCCGTGTCCGGGGGCGGGGCCTGGGGCGGCAGACCGCCGCCACCGCCGTCCCCGCCACCGCCGGGGCCCGGGTCGTCGTCCCCGCCGTCGTCCCCGTCACCGCCGTCACCGCCGTCACCGGTGCCGGTGTCGCCGCTGCCGGTGTCGTCGTCGGCGAACTCCTCCAGCGTCTCGTCGAGCTTGTCCTCGTCGAGCCCCGGCGCGTCGAACGGGTTGCGGCGCCGCCGGTGCGGCAGCGCGAGCAGCGCGGCCTGCCGCACGTCCTCGGCGAGCACGTCCTCGCGCCCCGCCCACGCGGCGAGCGCCGTCGCGGTGCGGGCCATCACGATGTCGGCGCGCATGCCGTCCACCTCGAAGGCCGCGCAGGTCGCCGCGATCTGCCGCAGCGCGCCGTCGCCGAGCCGCACCCGGGGCAGCAGCGCCCGCGCGGCCACGACGCGGTCGCGCACGGCGGCCTCCTCCGCGGCCCAGCGCCCGGCGAAGCCCTCGGGGTCGTCGTCGTAGGCGAGCCGCCGCCTGACGACCTCGACGCGCTGGTCGGGCTCGCGGGAGGCCGCGACCTCCACGGTCAGGCCGAACCGGTCGAGCAACTGCGGCCGCAGCTCGCCCTCTTCGGGGTTCATGGTCCCGACGAGCAGGAAGCGCGCCGCGTGCCGCACGGACACGCCCTCGCGCTCCACGTACGAGGCGCCCATGGCGGCGGCGTCGAGCAGCAGGTCGACCAGGTGGTCGTGCAGCAGATTGACCTCGTCGACGTACAGGATGCCGCGGTGCGCGTCGGCGAGCAGGCCCGGCTCGAAGGCCTTGACGCCCTCGGCGAGCGCCCGCTCGATGTCCAGCGCCCCCACGAGCCGGTCCTCGGACGCCCCGACGGGCAGCTCCACCATGCGCGCGGGCCGCGTGGTGCCCGTGCCCGGCTCGTGCGGCCCGTCCGGGCACCCGGGGTCGGGCGCCCCCGGCGCGCACGAGAACCGGCACCCGGCGACGACGTCCACGTCCGGAAGCAGCGCCGAGAGCGCCCGGACGGCCGTCGACTTGGCGGTGCCCTTCTCACCCCGCACCAGGACGCCGCCGACCGCGGGGGAGACGGCGTTGAGCAGCAGGGCGAGCCGCAGGTCGTCCTGGCCGACGAGGGCGGTGAAGGGGTAGGGGGTACTCACGCGACGACCTCCATGTCGAGCCCGTCCGGCGCGTCGTCGAGCCCGTCCGGCGTGTGAGGACGAGGCGCGACGCACCGACAGGAGCGGGGGGCCAGGGGGCGGCAGCCCTCTGGTTTCGGGATGGGACGGGCTAGGGGAGCCCCCGGCGGGGTCACGACGGCGCCCCCGGCGGCACGAAGGGAAGACCGGCGGGCGGGCCGCTCTCGATCAGCCGCAGCAGCGCGTCCGTGTCCGCGCTCTCCTCGATCAGGTCGCCCAACAGATCGAGCTGCTCCTCGCGCAGCGCCGCGAAGCTGGTGTCCGGGGCCGGTACGAAGCGGCGCCCGGCCGCCCGCGCCACCTCGGTGAGGAAGCGCCGCCGGAACGCGTCGCTCTCCAGCGAGCCGTGCCAGTGCGTGCCCCACACCTCGCCGACGCGGCAGCCGTCCAGGAACGGCTCGCCGCCGAGCACGTCGGCGACGCCGTGGTGGATCTCGTAGCCCTCGACGGGCTCGCCGAGCGCCTTTCCGGACGGCCGCGCCAGGGTCTTCTCCCGCGCGAACCGCACCCGTACGGGCAGCAGTCCGAGCCCCTCCACGGTCCCGGCGCGCGACTCCACCTCGTCCTCGATGCGCTCGCCGAGCACCTGGAAGCCGCCGCAGATGCCCAGCACGGGCCGCCCCCGCGCGGCCCGGCGGGCCAGCGCGTCCGCGAGCCCGCGCTCGCGCAGCCAGGCCAGGGCGCGCACGGTCCCGCGCGTCCCCGGCACGACAACCAGGTCGGCGTCGGCGAGCTCCTCCGCGCGGTCCACGAACCGCACGACGACGCCCGGTTCGGCGGCCAGGGCGTCCACGTCGGTGAAGTTCGACATCAGCGGCACCGCGCAGACGGCGACGCGCAGCACGTCCTCGCCGTGCGGCGGCGCGACCGCGGACTCGCGCACGGCGCCGCGCAAGGACACCCGCAGGCCGTCCTCCTCGTCGATGCCGAGCCCGTGCCGGAACGGCAGCACGCCGAACGTCCGCCGTCCCGTGAGCCCTTCGAGCATGTCGAGGCCCGGCTCCAGGAGCGACACGTCGCCGCGGAACTTGTTGACGAGGAACCCGGCCACCAGCTCCTGGTCGGCGCGGTCGAGCAGCGCCACGGTGCCGAAGAACGACGCGAAGACGCCGCCGCGGTCGATGTCCCCGACCACGACGACCGGGAAGCGCGCGGCCCGCGCGATGCCCATGTTCACGATGTCGGTGCGCCGCAGGTTGATCTCGGCGGGACTGCCCGCCCCCTCGCAGATCACGGCGTCATACGTGCCCCGCAGCTCCTCCAGGCATCCCACGACGGTGTCGAACAGCGCCTGCTGCCTGCCGCCGTGGTAGCCGCGCGCGCTCATCTCGCCCACCGGCTTCCCCATGAGGACGACCTGGCTGGACCGTTCGCCGCCGGGCTTGAGCAGCACCGGGTTCATCAGCGCCGACGGCTCGACCCGGGCGGCCTGCGCCTGCATGGCCTGGGCCCGCCCGATCTCGGCGCCCTCGCGGGTGACGAAGGAGTTCAGCGACATGTTCTGCGCCTTGAACGGCGCGACGGAGACGCCCTTGCGGGCGAGCCACCGGCAGATCCCGGCGGTGACGACGCTCTTGCCCGCGTCGGAGGTCGTCCCGGCGACCAGCAGCCCGCCGCTCACCGCGACACCCCCTTCCCGCACCGCGCCCGCGCCAGGCGCGCCCCGGCGGCGACGCCCAGCGCCAGCCAGCTCACCCGCCGGGACAGCCGTACGGCCCGCTCGATGTCGTCGACGGCCACGGTCCGCCCCTCCTCGTTCAGCACCGGCCGCTCCTCCACACGTCCTCCGTACGACAACGTCCCCCCGAGCCGCACCCCGAGCGCCCCCGCGAACGAGGCCTCGACCACCCCGGCGTTGGGGCTCGGGTGCCGCCGCGCGTCGCGCCGCCAGGCCCGCAGCGCCCCCTGCGGGGCGCCCCCGGCGGCGACCGCGAGGAGCGCGGTGAGCCGCGCCCCCGGCCACCCCGCGACGTCGTCGAGCCGCGCGGAGGCCCAGCCGTACCGCAGGTACCTGGGCGACCGGTGGCCCACCATGGCGTCCAGCGTGTTGACGGCCCGGAAGCCGAGGAGGCCGGGCACGCCGCCCACGGCGCCCCACACCAGCGCGCCCACGACGGCGTCGGACGTGTTCTCGGCGACGGACTCCACGACGGCCCGCGCGATCCCGTCCGCGTCCAGGGCCTGCGGGTCGCGCCCGCACAGGTGCGGCAGGCGCTCCCGGGCGACCTCCACGTCCCCGGCGGCGAGCGCGCCGCCGATGGCCCGCGCCTCCGCCACGAGCGCGGTGCCGCCGACGACGAGGCAGGTCGCCGCCGCGGACAGGCCGACGGACGCGCCCCGCGAGCGGCGCCCGGCGCGGACGGCGAGTGCCCCCAGGGCGACGGCGCCCCCGGCGCAGACGGCGGTGTGCAGCGCGCCCCACCCGCGGTGGTCGCGCCACAGGACCCGCTCGACGGCACCCGCCGCACGCCCGAACGCGGCGACCGGGTGCCCTCGGCGGGGGTCGCCGAGCAGCAGGTCACCGAGGAGTCCGGCGGCGGCGCCGTACGCGAAGTCGCGATCGGCACGCATCGAATCAGCCCGCCGTCACGCGCGGGAGACGGCGGGAGGAACGAGACCCGGGGAGGCCGGGGGAAGGGCTCGACCCGAAGGGAGCCCCGGCGGGGAACGGCGGTCGGCCGCGCATGACGACGTGTCCTCACTCAGGGTGTCCGCGCCCTGGTTCGACGTGACAGGCGGCGAGAGTTCCTGGCTCCCGGGGAGCGCGGCGGACGCGCTGCGCCGGTGACAGTGGCGGGACCGCGCCGGATTCGCACCGGACTTCCTCTGCTGCCGCCGTGGTTGGCCCCGGCAGTCCACCACGCCCGTCAGCGCCCGTCAACTCGCGGTTGACCTGCGGCGGGGCAGTGTTGCGCGGACCACGTCCACGCGCCGTCGGCGCCCCTCGGACGCGCCCTCGGACGCCCCCTCGCACCGGCCCCCGTACGACAGGAACAGCACCCGTACGACAGGAGCGGCACCCGGTGAGCCACCGGGTGCCGCTCCTGTCACGACCGTCCGCGCGCTGCCCAGCGGCGCGCGCGTCCTCAGACGACGATCAGATAGATCCCGTACGACACCGCCGCCGCGCACAGCGCGAAGCAGGCGTACGCGCCCAGGCGGGCCGGCAGCGCGCCCGTGCCGCCGCCGGCCGTGGCGGTGCGGGCCTGCTCCTGCTTGGAGAGGCCGACGATGCCGAGCGTGAACAGGCCCACGAGGGCGACGGTCACCACGAGGCTGACTCCGAAGACGGAGCCGAGGGCTGCCCAGTCGATCTTCATGCTGCTGCTTCCTTAGACCGTGGCGGGCCGGGCGGGGTCCGCCACGGACGCGGTGTTCTCGGACATCGGCGGCTCGGGGGCGCCCACCGACGCGGTGGCCAGCGCGCCCGCCGGGGGCGGGGTGACGGCGGCGATGGCGGTGGTGACGACGCCCGCGGGCTCGCCGTCCCGCGCGGCGCCGGTCGCGCCGATCTCGTCGGCCGTGACGTTCGTGTGGTCGACCGGCTGGCGGCGCGACAGGGACCAGATGACGGCGGAGCCGCCGATGAGCAGCGCGGCCGTGACCGCGACGCCCCAGTCGCCCTGCTTGGTGAGGAGTTCGGCACCGGCGCCGACCAGGCCCGCGGCCGGCAGCGTCAGGCCCCAGGCCACGAACATCCGGGTGGCGGTGGACCAGCGGACCACACCGCCCTTGCGGCCGAGGCCCGCGCCCATCACGGCGCCGGAGCAGACCTGCGTGGTGGAGAGGGAGAAGCCGATGTGCGAGGACGCGAGGATCGCGGTCGCGGCGGAGGTCTGCGCGGCGAAGCCCTGCTGCGGGGCCAGCTCGGTCAGGCCCTTGCCCATGGTGCGGATGATCCGCCAGCCGCCGAGGTAGGTGCCGAGCGCGATGGCGACACCGGCCGAGACGATGACCCACAGCGGGGGGTTCGCGCCCGGGTTGAGGACACCGCCGGTGATCAGGGCGAGGGTGATGATGCCCATGGTCTTCTGCGCGTCGTTCGTGCCGTGGGCGAGCGAGACGAGGCCGGCCGAGGCGATCTGCCCGGCGCGGTACCCCTTCGAGGTCGCCTTCTCGTCCGTGCGGCTGCTGATGCGGTACGTCAGCCGGGTGGCGAGGGAGGCCGCGATACCGGCCACCAGCGGGGCGGCGACCGCGGGGAGCAGCACCTTGGTGACGACCGTGCCGCCGTTCACCGACGACCAGCCCATGGACATCACGGCGGCGCCGATGAGGCCGCCGAACAGGGCGTGCGAGGAGCTGGACGGCAGGCCGAGCAGCCAGGTCAGCAGGTTCCAGAGGATCGCGCCGACGAGGGCCGCGAAGATCACCTCTGTCTTCAGGCCGTCCTCGTTGATGATGCCGCCGGAGATGGTCTTGGCGACTTCGACGGACAGGAACGCTCCGACGAGATTGAGCACGGCGGACATGGCCACCGCCGTCTTGGGCTTGAGGGCGCCGGTCGAGATGGTCGTCGCCATCGCGTTGGCAGTGTCGTGGAAACCGTTCGTGAAATCGAACACGAGAGCGGTGACGATCACGATCCCGAGGAGAAGCGTGATGTTTTCCATTTACCCAGGCTTCTGTTGGACGTCAGTGGCTTGTGGACCGTAGGCAACCTGAGTGAACGGAAAGTGAACTGGGCCGGGCCTGGCGGTGACCCGTCCGGGGATGCCGCGGCGCCACATCGTTCCGGCATACACCGGAGCGCGCCCCCGAACCCGGCCGGGAAGCCCCCACACCCCCGGAATTGGGCCGTCCGGGGCATGTCCGAGGAGTGCCCCGGCCCTCTTCGCTCAGCCGCGCGCGAACTGCCTGAGCTGGGCCGTCGAGCCGCGAAAGAGATCCTGGTCACCCGGCAGCCCGCCCCCGCCGCTGCCGTCGGAGTGCTGCCAGAACGTCCAGGCCGACCAGCCGCTCGGCAGCGCCCCCGGCGACGCCGACCAGCGCGCGAGCCACAGCGGGTGCCGGCCGAAGGCGGTGCTGCCGCCCGTGCAGGCGTTCCACCACTTCGCGGTCGTGTAGATCACCGGCAGCCGGCCTGTGCGCCGCCGCACCTCGTTGCTGAAGGACGTGATCCAGGCCACCATGCGGGCCCTGGACAGGCCGTAGCAGGTCCGGTTCCCGTACGGGTTGTGCTCGATGTCGAGCGCGGGCGGCAGCGTCCAGCCGTCCGGCGTCCAGTGTCCGCCGTTGGCCACGAAGTGCGCGGCCTGCGCCCGGCCGGACGACCGGTGCGGCAGGGCGAAGTGGTACGCGCCCCGCACCAGCCCGGCGGCGCGGGACCCGTCGTACTGCCGGCGGAAGTACGGGCTGCGGTAGGTGTGGGACTCGGTGGCCTTCACATAGACGAAGCGCGCCCCCGCGGCCTTCGCCCCCGGCCAGTCCACGTTCTTCTGGTGCGAGGACACGTCGTGCCCGCGCGTGCTGTCCGCCGCCGCCGCGGGCGCCTCGGCGAGCGCGGACCCGCCGATCGCCAGGGCCGCGACAGACGCGGCGACGGCGCGGACACGACGGCGGGACGGCTGCTGATCACGGGCCATGCTTCCCCCTGGATGGCGACGCGTTCCCCCTGGACGGCGACGCGCGTGGCAAATCCCCCAGAGGCTACTGGAAGATTCACCCATAAATGTTCAATATTCAGCTAAGTGTGCCGAGTGGGGTGAACGAGGAGGAAAGGGGCTGAAGGGTGCGCGAGATCCCGGGCTGTCCGGAACCCGCGTCCGGACCGTCGCCGCCTGACAGGATCACGGCATGACTGAGCAGCGACAGGAAGAGCCACAGGAAAAGCCACAGAAAGAGTCACGGCAAGAGCCGCAGCAAGAGCCGCAAGTGGAGCCACGGGTGGAGCGGCAGGGCGCGGCGGGCGGCGGCCCGGCGCCCGGGGCGCTCGCGCGGGCCTGGGACGCGCTGGTGGCGACCGCGCGCCGGACCGTCGCCGACGGCCTCGTCGTGGGCACCTCCGGCAACGTCTCCGTCCGCGTCGGGGACACCGTCCTCGTCACCCCGAGCGGCGTCGCGTACGACGGCCTGGGACCGGCCGACGCCGTCGGCGTCGACCTGGACGGCAGGCGCCTCTTCGGCGAGCTGACCCCCACCAGCGAGCTCCCCATGCACCTGGAGATCTACCGCGCCACCACCGCCGGCGCCGTCGTCCACACGCACGCGGTGCACGCCACCGCCGTCTCCACGCTCGTCCCCGAACTCCCGCCCGTCCACTACATGACCAGCGCCCTCGGCGGCCCGGTGCGCGTGGCCCCCTACGCCCTGTACGGCACCGACGAGCTGGCGGCGCACATGCTGCGCGCCCTGCGCGACCGCACCGCCTGCCTCCTGCGGAACCACGGCACGGTCGCCTACGGGGACACCCTCACCCAGGCCTACGACCGCACGGCCCAGCTCGAATGGATGTGCCGCCTCTGGCTCACGGCCGTGTCCGTGCCCGGGCGCACCCCCACGCTCCTGACCCCGGACCAGCTCGACGAGGTGACGGAGAAACTGAAGGGGTACGGGCAGAGGAAGTGAGCGGGGACGGGCCCGGGCGTACCCGCCAGGGTCACGCCCGCTGGCCCCTGCCGCCGACCCCACGGAGACTTGACCCGTGCGCCCAGCCAAAGCCGCAGCCGCAGCCGTCACCGCCGCGTCCGCCGCCGCTCTCGCGGCCGTCGCGGCGGGCCGCTACGCCAGCAACGCCGCCCTCAGGACCGCCCCCGACCGCCCGCTGCCCACGCAGCAGCGCCTGACCGTCCACGCCACCGCCGCCGGACAGGTCGCCCTCACCCGCTCCCTGGCCTCCCTGCGCCCCGGCGTCCACGGCCTGGCGGGCCCCGGCTGCCACGCCGTGGTCGGCCCCGTCCTCGCGGAGACCCCGCACCCGGCCGACACGGTCGTACGCCGCCTGGAGCGGGTCACCCACGGCACCCTGGAGCCGGGCGCCAAGGTCTGGCTCACCCCGCAGGTGCACACCGGCGACCCGCGCTCGGCCCTGGGCATCGAGTACGCCGACGTCGAGATCCCCGGCGAACTGGGCACGCTGCCCGCCTGGTTCGTGCCCGGCGGCCGCGACACCTGGGTCATCGCCGTGCACGGCCTCGGCACCACCCGCGAGCACAGCATGGTCGTCATGGACTTCCTGCGCGCGTGGCGGCTGCCGGTCCTGGCCCTCGCCTACCGCGGCGACCCGGGCGCGCCGCGCTCCCCGGACGGCCTCGGCCACCTCGGCGAGACGGAGTGGCGGGACCTGGACGCCGCCATCCGGCACGCCGTGCGCTACGGCGCGCGGAGCGTCGTCCTGTACGGCTGGTCCACCGGCGCCACCATGGCGCTGCACGCCGCCGCGCGCGCCGCCCTGCGCGAGCGCGTGGCGGGGCTCGTCCTCGACTCGCCGGTCCTCGACTGGGAGGCCGCCCTGCGCGCGCTCGCCACCGCGCGCCGTACCCCGGCCCCGCTCCTGCCGCTCGCGGTGCGCGCCGCCCAGGGCCGCACCGGCCTGCGCGGCGACCGCCTGCGCACGGTCGCCGACCCCGCCGGGCTCAAGGTGCCGACGCTCCTGCTGCACAGCCCCGACGACGCCGTCGCCTCCTGGGCGCTGTCGCGCGAGCTGGCCCGCCAGCGGCCCGACCTCGTCACCCTGCACTCCGTTCCGGATGCGTCCCACGGCGCCCTGTGGAACGCCGACCCCGCCGACTACGAAGAGGCGCTCCGCCGCTTCCTCACTCCCCTCATGTGAGCCTCCCGCGCGCCGGGGCGGCGGCCCCCGAAGTGCTCCGCCGGGATTCCGTTTGGGTTTTCGGACCGTCAACAGGAAGACTGCTCCCGTGACGTCCCGTATCCCGCGCGACTCCCGGCTCCACCTCGTCCGTACCCCGTCGCCCCGGGCCGAAAGGCGGGCGGAGGCCGAGCGCGGCCCAGCCCCCGGCCCCCTCGGCGGCCCCGGCGCGGTCACCCAGCGCCGGGCGCGCC
>NZ_BNBT01000130.1 GCF_014656095.1 Streptomyces longispororuber | reverse complement strand
GGGGCGATGCCGGCCGGGTCCGGGCCGGGCGCGCCGGCGGCGGACACGCCGGCATCGGGTGCGTCGAGTACATCGGGCCACGCTACGAGCGGGCCCGCGCGGCTCCCGGCCGTGCCGCGCCGCCTCGCGCGTGCCCCACCCGGTCGGCGGACGACCAGGTGGGGCCGTGTGCGGGCCCCCGGCACGGCCGGGGCGGGGAGGCGGGCCCGCGGGTCAGACCGCCAGGCGCTGCCCCGGCACGATCACGTCGGGGTCGCCGCCGATGACGCCCAGGTTGGCGGCGTGGAGCCGCTGCCAGCTCACGCCGTGCGCGGCGGCGATGCGGCTCAGCGTGTCGCCCTGGCGGACGACGTAGGTCCCGGTGCCGCGCGTGGTGCCGCGTCCGGTGTGGTCGGGCACGCGGTACGCGGGGCGCTGCTCGGCGGCCCGGGGCGCGGACCGCGGAGCCGCCTGCGGCGCTGCGGGCGCGGCCTGGGGCGCGGCCGCCCCGGGGGCGGAGCCGGAGGCGCCCGCCCGTGCCGAGCACGAGGGCCAGGCGCCCCAGCCCTGGGCGCGCTGCACCTTCGCCGCCACGGCGATCTGCTGGGCCTTGGAGGCCTGGTCGGCGGTGGGCGCGTAGGCCGTGCCGCCGTACGCCCGCCAGGTGCCGGCGGAGAACTGGAGTCCGCCGTAGTAGCCGTTGCCGGTGTTGATCCGCCAGTTGCCGCCGCTCTCGCAGCGGGCGATCCGGTCCCACACTCCGCCGTCCGCCGCGGCCTGTCCGGCCGTGGCGAGCAGTCCCAGCGGGGCGAGGAGCGCGGCGCCGCCGAGCACTGCCGTCTTGCGAATGTTCCTGGGACGTTCGGACATGGATTTCCCTCTCGGAGGACCCGGGCTCCCCCGGGCTCCGCGGGCCCCGTACGCGTCCGGCGCCGGGGTCCCGCCGAGCCCCGCCCGCCGTCGCGGTGTGACGCTGCCGCGCCTGCGGTGCCGCGGCTGCGGCGCCGTGACCGGCGCGACCGGCGGACGTACCCGAGCGGTGCTCGCTGCACACGGCGGTGGAATCTAGGCTTCCCCTCGTCGGGGCGGCAACCGGCGCCTCGTCATTCCAGGCCAGTCGCTCGTTACCGGGGGTATCGGCGAATTTCGGACACCCTTTTCCTGCTCACATATCGGCATTTGCCGCCCAGCGTCGCTCACGATCTGTGACCCACCTCACCGGCCCAACTTCCTTTCATAGGGCAGATGTTGGCGCGGAGTAACGGATTCCGCTGATCAACTCACCGTCCGCTGCGGGTAGTTCAATTCCGCTCGCCCGCGCGCGTGACTTGGGCCACTGATCGCCCGTTGTCTCCTGCATGAGCCGGGCGCCACCCGGACGCCCCCGCATCGATTCCGAGGAGTCACCCGTGCCGCGCATGCTCGACCTCAGCGACGAGGTACGCGCCGAGATCGGCGACGAAGAAGCCGACCGCCTGCTCGCCGGGGAGAACGCCCCGGGCGCCTACGACTGCACGTCCTGCCGCACCCCCGGCGACTCGGAGCGCGAGCGCACCAGCACGGTCCTGTTCGTCGGCGACGAGACGGCCGTGCTCGCCTTCGCCCACGCCACCTGCCTGCCGTCCCAGATCGTCGAGGTCGCCGAGGAGCAGCTCCAGGGCGCCGTACGGTCGATCACCGGCGGCGACACCGGGGCGCCGTACCACCCCGGTGACGCCGCTCCCGAGCAGGCCGTGCTGGGTGTGACCAGCGGCCTGGTCCTCGTCGACGGCGAGCTGCACCCGGCCCTCGTCGTGGAGCCGACCGGGCCCATCGCCCGCCCGGGCGCGGCCCCCGGCGGCGGCGACGACTTCCTGCCGCTGCTGATCGAGCAGGGCTTCCTGCCGGTGTCCTCGCTGGCCGGGGTGCCCCCGACGCTGCACGGCTGGTCGGTGCTGCTCGCCGTGGGCCAGCTCCACGCCATCCTCCAGCCCGGCGCGGGCGGCGGCTCCCCCGTCGCCTGGTGGCAGGCCCACCAGCCGCTCCAGGTCACCGAGGGCTGGCGCACGGCCGCCACCAAGCTCCAGTCGGTCCTGCTGTACGCGGCCCCGTCCGGCACCGTCGGCCGCCAGCCGCGCGAGGACCTGCTGCGCGACGCCCTGGACCGCGCGGCGTCCCGGGGCCGTCTCGTGGCGTGCGCGATGCCGCTCGCCGGCACCTGAGCGACATTCGGGGCCGCGGCCCCGCATCCCGACAACCCCCCAGGTCGTTGGCACTGACGTGCACGTATACGACGCCTCACACCACCGGCCGTACGCCAGTCCCATCCCGTCCATGCGCGCGGCGCAGGACACCACGGGCAGTTTCTCGGCCACGCCGATCTACGACGCCCTGTACAGCGAGTACCTGAAGGCGTTCCGGGCGCTGCCCGGCGACCGGACCGGCGAGGAGGAGCTGAGGTTCACGGGCTTCGGCACCGGCCCGTACAGCGGCGCGCAGCACGTCACCGCCCGGCACGACTACCGTCAGACCCCACGGCAGGACCCGCGCCACGACCCCCGGCACCCCGCCTTCCAGGTGGCGCGCTACGGCCAGCCCGCCCAGGCCGACCACCACGGCTACGGCCAGCTCTTCCCGGCCGCGCTCCCGCCGGGGCCGCGCCGGGGCTGAGACTCCCCCGCCGTACGCGTACGCCGATGCCCGGCCTCCCCACGGGGAGGTCGGGCATCGGCGTACCGGTGGCGTCGCTACTTCTTCTTCCCGCGCTTCTCGCGCACCCGCACCGAGATGTGGAGGGGCGTGCCCTCGAAGCCGAACTCCTCGCGCAGCCTGCGCTCCACGAAGCGGCGGTAGCCGTGCTCGATGAAGCCCGAGGCGAACAGCACGAACCGCGGCGGCTTGGTGCCCGCCTGCGTCCCGAACAGGATGCGCGGCTGCTTGCCGCCCCTGACCGGGTGCGGGTGGGCGGCGACCAGCTCGCCGAGGAAGGCGTTCAGGCGGCCCGTCGGCACCCGCGTCTCCCAGCCCGCGAGGGCCGTCTCGATCGCGGGGACCAGCTTCTCCATGTGGCGGCCGGTGCGGGCCGACACGTTCACCCGCGGCGCCCAGGCCACCTGGGCGAGCTCGGTCTCGATCTCCCGCTCCAGGTAGTAGCGGCGCTCCTCGTCGAGGGTGTCCCACTTGTTGAACGCCAGGACGACCGCGCGGCCCGCCTCCACCGCCATCGTGACGATGCGCTGGTCCTGCACGCTGATCGACTCGCTGGCGTCGATGAGGATGACGGCGACCTCGGCCTTCTCCACGGCGGCCGCCGTGCGCAGGGAGGCGTAGTAGTCGGCACCCTGCTGGAGGTGGACGCGCTTGCGGATGCCCGCCGTGTCCACGAACTTCCAGGTGACGCCACCCAGTTCGATGAGCTCGTCGACCGGGTCGCGGGTGGTGCCCGCGAGCTCGTTGACCACGACGCGCTCCTCGCCCGCCACCTTGTTCAGGAGGGACGACTTGCCGACGTTCGGGCGGCCGATCAGGGCGATGCGGCGCGGGCCGCCGACCGCCGTGCCGAAGGTCTGCGCGGGCGCCTCCGGCAGCGCCTCCAGGACGGCGTCGAGCATGTCGCCGGTGCCGCGGCCGTGCAGCGCCGAGACCGGGTGCGGCTCGCCGAGGCCGAGGGACCACAGCATCGCCGCGTCGGCCTCGGCGGAGGGGCCGTCGACCTTGTTGGCGCACAGCACGACGGGCTTGCCCGCCTTGCGCAGCAGCCGCACGACGGCCTCGTCGGTGTCGGTCGCGCCGACCTTCGCGTCCACGACGAAGACGACGGCGTCGGACGCCTCGATGGCGTACTCCGCCTGGGCGGCGACGGACGCGTCGATGCCGAGGACGTCCTGCTCCCAGCCGCCGGTGTCGACGACCTTGAAGCGGCGCCCGGCCCACTCGGCCTCGTACGTCACGCGGTCGCGGGTGACGCCCGGCTTGTCCTCGACGACGGCCTCGCGGCGGCCGATGATGCGGTTCACCAGGGTCGACTTGCCGACGTTCGGGCGGCCGACGACGGCGAGGACGGGCAGCGGGCCGTGCCCGGCCGCCTCGATGGCGCCCTCGACGTCCTCGATGTCGAAGCCCTCTTCGGCGGCGAGCTCCATGAACTCCGCGTACTCGGCGTCACCGAGCGCACCGTGGTCGTGCGCGGCGTGCTCGGCCGAGCCCTCGCCCCCGGGCTGGATCTGGTCGTTCATGAAGTGCGTACCTCGTCGTTCATCGTGGTGATCGGTGGCCCGTCGTACGACGGCCACTACTGCTGCATTCTCCCAGGGGCGGCCCCCGGGCCCCGGCCCGGCGACCGGGGCGGCCAGGTGGGCGGGGCCGTCACCTGACTGCGATTCTCGCTCAGCGCCCGGTGAGGCGCCTGGCGTTTTCCAGGTGGGCGGCGAGCTTCCCCTGGATGCGCACGGTCGCCTCGTCCAGCGCCTTGCGCGTGCGCCGCCCGCCGCCGTCCGCCGCCTCCTGGGCCGGGAACGGGTCGCCGAAGACGACGTCGACACGGCCCCGCAGCGGCGGCACCTGCCGTATCAGGCGGCTGCGCCGCTCCGCGCTGCCGAGCACGGCGACCGGGACGATCGGCGCCCCGGAGCGCACCGCGAAGTACGCGAGACCGGCGCGCAGCGAGGCGAAGTCGCCGTCGCCGCGGGTGCCCTCGGGGAAGATCCCGAGGACGCCGCCGCGCTCCAGGATGCCGAGCGCGCCGGTGATGGCCTTGCGGTCGGCCGTCGAGCGGTCCACCCGCACCTGGCCGATGGCGTCCAGGAAGGGGCCGAGCGGGCCGACGAACGCCTCCTGCTTGATCAGGAAGTGCGCCGGGCGGGGCGCGACCCCCATGACCATGGGGCCGTCGAGGTTGTGCGAGTGGTTCACCGCGAGGATGACCGGGCCGCTCGCCGGCACCCGCCAGGCGCCGAGCACCCGGGGCTTCCACAGGCCGTACATCAGGCCGACGCCGATGCGCCGCCCGACCTCGGCGCCGCGCTCGGAGGCCGCCGGGGTCACTTCCCCGCCCGCTTCTCCTCGACGAGGGTGACGACGCACTCGATGACCTGCTGGAGGGTGAGTTCGGTGGTGTCGACCTCGACGGCGTCGGCGGCCTTGGCGAGCGGCGACGTCTTGCGGCTGGAGTCGGCGGCGTCCCGGCGGATCAGGGCCTCGCGGGTGGCGTTGACGTCGGCGCCCTTGAGCTCGCCGGAGCGGCGGGCGGCGCGGGCCTCCGCGGACGCCGTCAGGAAGATCTTCAGGTCGGCGTCGGGCAGCACCGTGGTGCCGATGTCCCGGCCCTCCACGACGATGCCCGTCTCCGCGGAGCGGGCGATGGAGCGCTGCAGCTCGGTGATCCGGGTGCGCACCTCGGGGACCGCGCTGACGGCGCTGACCTTGGAGGTGACCTCCTGGGTGCGGATCGGGCCCGCGACGTCCGTGCCGTCGACCGTGATCGTCGGCGCCGCCGGGTCCGTGCCGGAGAGGATCTCGGGCTTGCCGGCCGCGGCCGCGATCGCGCCGGGGTCGCCGAGGTCGATGCCGTTGTGCACCATCCACCACGTGATCGCCCGGTACTGGGCACCGGTGTCCAGGTAGCTCAGGCCGAGCTGGGCGGCGACGGCCTTGGACGTGCTGGACTTCCCCGTGCCGGAGGGCCCGTCGATGGCGACGATCACCGGGCCTGCGGCGGCGGTATTTTCCACGGTTTCCACGGGGCTGCGGACACCCTTCTCGTTTCACTGGGACACGGAACGCCGACGGCGCCCCGCACAAGGTTACTGGCTCCCGCCCGGGCCCTCACGGGGCCTCCCGCCGCCGCCGGGGCCCGCCGCCGCCCGCGGGCCCCGCCATGCCGCGAGGGCCCGGCCGGACCTGAGGGCCGGGCCCCACGCCCGGGGGCCGTGCTCACTGCCGGAGCGCCCAGCCCCGCTCGCGCAGGGCCGCGGTCAGCGGGGCCACCGCCGCGGGCTCCACCATGAGCTGCACCAGACCGGCCTGCTGGCCGGTGGCGTGCTCGATGCGGACGTCCTCGACGTTGACCCCGGCCCGGTCCGCGTCGGCGAAGATCCGGGCGAGCTGGCCCGGCTGGTCGTCGATGAGCACGGCCACGACCTCGTACGCCTTCGGCGCCGCGCCGTGCTTGCCCGGGACCCGGGACTGCCCGGCGTTGCCCCGGCGCAGCACGCTCTCCACCCCGGCGGCCCCCTCGCGCCGCTTGCCGGCGTCGGCCGACTGCAGGCCGCGCAGGGCGGCGACCGTCTCCTCCAGGTCGGCGGCGACGGCGGCGAGCAGGTCGGCCACCGGGCCGGGGTTCGCGGAGAGGATGTCGATCCACATGCGCGGGTCGGACGCCGCGATCCGCGTGACGTCGCGGATGCCCTGCCCGCACAGCCGGACCGCGGTCTCCTCGGCGTGCTCCAGGCGGGCCGCGACCATGCTGGACACCAGGTGCGGCATGTGCGAGACCAGCGCGACCGCGCGGTCGTGGGCGTCGGCGTCCATGACGACAGGCACCGCCTGGCACAGCGCCACCAGCTCCAGGGCCAGGTTCAGGACCTCGGTCTCGGTGTCGCGGGTCGGCGTGAGCACCCAGGGCCTGCCCTCGAAGAGGTCGGCGGACGCGGCCAGGGGCCCGCTGCGCTCCCGCCCGGACATGGGGTGCGTACCGATGTACGCGGTCAGGTCGAGGCCCAGCGCCTCCAGCTCGCGGCGCGGGCCGCCCTTGACGCTGGCGACGTCCAGGTAGCCCCGGGCGGCACCACGCCGGATGGCGTCGGCGAGGGTGGCGGCGACGTGCGCGGGCGGCACGGCCACCAGGCACAGGTCCACGGGCCCCGCGGGCGCCGCGTCCGTGCCCGCGCCGAGCGCGGCGGCGGTGCGGGCCTGCTCGGGGTCGTGGTCGGCGAGGTGGACGGTGACGCCGCGCCGCGCCAGGGCCTGGGCGGCGGAGGTACCGATGAGGCCGGTGCCGATGACGAGGGCGGTTCTCACTGGGCGATGTCCTTGCGGGGTACGGCCGCGGCGCCCGGGAACCCCTGGGCGCCCCCGGACCTGGGGCGATCGGTCTCGACGTGGACGGGGCGCGGGACGGGACCCGCCGGGGCCGGGGCCGGAGCCGGGCGCCCTCGCCGGGTGGGAGCCGGGCTCCGCAGAGCGGGAGCCGGGGTCCGCAGAGCGGTAGCCGGAGTCCGCCGGGCGGCAGGTGTGTGCCGCTCACGGGTGGCGGCCGTGCCCCGCCCGCGCCGCACGGCGCCCCGCGCCGCTCGTGCCGCCACGTTCCCGCTCCTCGTCGTTCGTCCGCCGTCCGCTCCCGTCCGGTGCGGCAAGCCTAGTCACCGCCGGGCACCTCCCGGGACGGGGTCGCGTACCGGGCGCCCGGGTCAGAGCCGATGGTGGCGGATGACGTCCTCCAGGGAGGCGCTGGGCACCTGTCCGTCGGGGGTCAGCTCGTCGACGACGCCCGGCAGGAGCCGGGCGAGCTCATCGGCGGCCTCGTCGGGGGTGGCACCGGCCTCGGCGGCGACCTGCTCCAGGGTGCCGCCGGACAGCGCACGCCGGACCTGCGCCCCGGTCACCGGCCGGTTCTCGCCCGAGGCGACCCACGACTCGATCCGGTCGCCGAGCCCGGCCGCGGTGAAGCTGTCGATCAGCCCGTCGAGGGGGTTGTTGCCGACGCCGCCCCTGTGCTGCAGCACGCGGAGCAGGGCGCCCAGGACACCGCCGCCGAGCCCGCCCGGATCGTTACCCGCCATGGTCGTGCCTTTCGCTCGGCCGGGCCCCGCCCGCGGGGCAGGGGCCCCGGACCCTGCCAATGTCGCCCGCGCCGCCGCGCCCCGCCACTCGGAAGGGACCGGCGCGGGACCGCGTGGGCGGCGTCTGCGGGGAGCCGGCCGGCCCGGCTGACCAACCGCGTACGCTCCGGGGATGGACGCCCCCGCCACCCCCCACGACCTGGTCCGCGACCACACGGTCTACGCGTGCGTCATGGGCTCGCGCGCCTTCGGCCTGGCCACGGCGGACAGCGACACCGACCGGCGCGGCGTCTACCTCGCGCCGACGGAGCTCTACTGGCGCTTCGCGAAGCCGCCCACGCACGTCGAAGGACCCGCCGACGAGCAGTTCGGCTGGGAGCTGGAGCGGTTCTGCGAGCTGGCGCTGCGGGCCAACCCGAACGTCCTGGAGTGCCTGCACTCGCCGCTGGTGGAGCGCGTCACGGACACCGGCCGGGAGCTGCTCGCGCTGCGCGGGGCCTTCCTGTCCCGGCAGGCCCACGAGACCTTCGCGCGGTACGCGCTCGGCCAGCGCAGGAAGCTGGAGGCGGACGTCCGCGTGCACGGCGCCCCGCGCTGGAAGCACGCCATGCACCTGCTGCGCCTGTTGATGAGCTGCCGCGACCTGCTCCGCACCGGCGAGCTGACCCTCGACGTGGGCGAGCAGCGCGAACCGCTGCTCGCGGTCAAGCGCGGCGAGGTGCCCTGGCCCGAGGTGGAGTCCTGGATGGCACGCCTCGCCACGGAGTCCGACGCGGCGGCGGCCCGCAGCCCGCTGCCGCCGGAGCCGGACCGCCGCCGCGTCGAGGACTTCCTGTTCCGCGCCCGCCGGACGTCAGCGCTCCGGGCGCTCCGGGCGGCCCCGGACGACCGGGCCGCGCGGGGCGCCGTACGCGCGGTGGACGCCCGGCGGCGCTGAGTCCGCCCCGGCCGCGTCCCCCACCGGCTCGGCCGGTCCTACAGGTCGACTTCCTTCATCAGCATGCCGACCTCGGTGTTGGACAGGCGGCGCAGCCAGCCCGACTTCTGGTCGCCGAGGGTGATCGGGCCGAAGGCGACGCGGACCAGCTTCTCCACCGGGAAGCCCGCCTCGGCGAGCATGCGGCGCACGATGTGCTTGCGGCCCTCGTGCAGCGTGACCTCGACCAGGTAGTTCTTGCCGGTCTGCTCGACGACGCGGAAGTGGTCCGCGCGGGCGTACCCGTCCTCGAGCTGGATGCCGTCCTTGAGCTGCTTGCCCAGGTCGCGCGGGATGGGGCCCACGATGTGCGCGAGATAGGTCTTCTTCACGCCGTACTTCGGGTGGGTCAGCCGGTGGGCCAGCTCGCCGTGGTTGGTGAGCAGGATCACGCCCTCGGTCTCGGTGTCGAGCCGGCCGACGTGGAAGAGCCGCGTCTCACGGTTGGTGACGTAGTCCCCGAGGCACTGCCGCCCCTCCGGGTCCTCCATCGTGGACACGACGCCCGCGGGCTTGTTCAGCGAGAAGAACTGGTACGACTGCGTGGCCACGGTCAGGCCGTCGACCTTGATCTCGTCCTTCTCCGGCTGCACTCGCAGACCCTGCTCCAGCACGATCTCGCCGTTGACCTCGACGCGGGCCTGCTCGATCAGCTCCTCGCAGGCACGCCGCGAGCCGTACCCGGCGCGGGCGAGCACCTTCTGCAGGCGCTCGCCGTCCTGCTCGGCACCGGGGAAGGTCTTGGGGAGCTTGACCTCCTTCTTGCCCGCGTACCGGTCGCGGTTGCGCTCCTCGATCCGCGTCTCGTACTCGCGCGAGCGCGCGGGGGCCGGGCGGCCCCGGCCGGTGCCGCGCTGGTCCTGGCCGCGCTTGGGGCCGCTCTTGGCGCCACCGCGCGCGGACGCGCCGCGCCCCGACTTGGGGCCGTCGGGCGAGGCGCCGGGGCCGACGTCGTAGCGCCGCTCCTCGGGGCGGGGCTTCTTGGGGCGGCCCTGCTTGTCGTCGCGGTCGTTGCCGGCGCCCCGGTAGTTGCCGCGCCCGCCGCTGCTGCCGCGGCCGCCGCTGTTGCCACCACGGCTCCCGCCGTTGTTTCCGCTGCTGTTCCTGCCGCTGCTGCTTCGCATCAAAGTTCCGTCTTAGGTCGTCTGCGTCTCGTCGTCCGGAGCGTCCAGTGCGTCCGGATCGAACGACGGGATCCCTTCCAGTGTCTCGGCCTCGATCGCCTCCGCCTCCGGGAGGAAGGGCGCGAGCTCCGGGAGCTCGTCCAGGCCGCGCAGGCCCATCCGCTCCAGGAAGTAGTTCGTCGTCCTGTACAGGATCGCACCTGTTTCGGGTTCCGCGCCCGCCTCCTCCACCAGACCGCGCTGGAGCAGGGTGCGCATGACCCCGTCGCAGTTCACGCCGCGCACCGCCGAGACCCGCGAGCGGCTGACCGGCTGGCGGTAGGCGACCACCGCGAGCGTCTCCAGGGCCGCCTGCGTGAGCCGGGCGTGCTGCCCGTCCAGGACGAAGCCCTCGACGGCGGGCGCGTACGCGGGCCGCGTGTAGTAGCGCCAGCCGCCCGCCACCAGGCGCAGCTCGAAGCCGCGGCCCTGGACGGCGTACTCGTCGGCGAGCTCGCGCAGCGCCAGCGCGACGGCCCGCCGTGGCCGCTGGAGGACCTTGGCGAGCTGCTCCTCGGTGGCGGGCTCGTCCACGACCATCAGGACGGCCTCCAGGGCGGGCTTCAGGTCGAGCTCGGCCACCTCGGACCGCAGCTCGCCGACGACGCGCTCGGTGCTCACGACTTCTCCTCCTGCGGCTCGGGGGCCCGGTCGAACTCGTCGGTGACGGCCGGCTCCCCGTCGCCGTCCCCGCCCGTCCAGCGCACCGTCAGCTCCCCCAGCGGGTCGTCCTGCTCCAGGGCGACGGCCTTCTCCCGGTACAGCTCCAGGAGCGCGAGGAAGCGGGCCACCACGGTCAGGGTGTCGTCGGGGCCGAGCTCCTCGATCAGCTCGCGGAAGCCGGCCTCGCCGCGCTCCCGCAGCCGTGCCACGACGACGGCCGCCTGCTCGCGCACCGACACCAGCGGGGCGTGGATGTGGTCGACGTACACCTGCGGCTTCGGCTTGGGCTGCATCGCCTTCACGGCGAGCTTGGCGAAGCCCTCGGCGCCGATGCTGATGACGACCTCGGG
Source organism: Streptomyces longispororuber (assembly GCF_014656095.1). GTDB lineage: Bacteria > Actinomycetota > Actinomycetes > Streptomycetales > Streptomycetaceae > Streptomyces > Streptomyces longispororuber. The sequence continues at coordinate 15,516 of NZ_BNBT01000130.1, read as the reverse complement.
CAGCAGCTCGGCGTGGTGGGGTTCGAGCCCGACGGTGCGCGGGTAGCGCCGCGCCTCGTCGTCGAGGCGCCCGCTGAGGATGTCGGCGACCTGCTTGTACGCGCGGTACTGCAGCAGCCGCGCGAACAGCAGGTCCCGCGCTTCGAGGAGCGCGAGGTCGGCCTCGTCCTCGACCTCGGCGGCGGGCAGCAGCCGCGCCGCCTTCAGGTCGAGCAGCGTGGCCGCGACCACCAGGAACTCCGTCGTGCGGTCCAGGTCCCAGTCGGGCCCCATGGCCCGGATGTGCGCCATGAACTCGTCGGTCACCTTGGACAGCGCGACCTCGGTGACGTCCAGCTTGTGCTTGGAGATGAGCTGGAGGAGCAGGTCGAAGGGGCCCTCGAAGTTCGCGAGCCGGACCCTGAACCGCCCGTCGGCGACGGGCGCGCCCCCGTCGGGCCCGTCCGCGCCGGACGCCTCCTGCGGCTGCTCCGCCCCGGTGTCACCGAGGGGCGCCGCGGGGTCCTCGGCGGGTACCGCGGGCCCCGCGGACGGCGGCGGGCCCGGGGAGGAGACGGCCGCCCCGCCCCGCCCCAGCGACCGCCGCGGACGGCGGGGCTCGGCGGGGGCGGCGTCGGAAGGCATCACGGTCCAAGGCGAAACGGCAGCGTAACGGCGGCGTACTGGCCGGAAGGCTACCGCTACCGCCCGCGCAGCCGTCGTACGAGGATGCTCGCGTCCCCCCGCGATTCCAGGTCGGCCAGGACGACGGCGACGGCCTCGCGCACGATCCGCCCGCGGTCCACCGCGAGCCCGTGCTCGCCGCGCAGCACGAGGCGCGCGTGCTCCAGGTCCATCAGCTCCTCGGCGGAGACGTACACGGTGATCTTCTCGTCGTGCCGCTCACGGCCGCTGGGGCGCCGGTTGGCCGCCCGGCCGCGGCGGCGCGTCTGCGTGGCCGTCGAACCCGCCGCGCCCGAACCGCCCGCGTTCTTGCCCGTGCCGGAGGTGCCAGAACCTTCCTGCGCCGCGCGGCGCCCGGAGGCGTTCTTGGTGTCGTCGTCGGCCGCGGGGCGGCCGCGGGTGCCGGTGGCCGGCTCCGCGTCGTCGGCCGGGTGCTCGGCGGACTCGCCCTCGCCCTGCGCGGCGGCGGCGGAGGCGTGCGACTCCTCCGCCGCGGCCTCGTCGCTCTCGCCCGCGGGCGCGGGCACCCTGGTGTCGCCGTTCGTCTGGCGCCGGGGCGTGGACGCCTGCAGCGCCATCCCCCCGGTGGTGCGGAACAGTTCGTCGGCCCCGGGCAGACTCACTCGGCGTGACACCGGGCGAGCACCTCCCTGGCGAGCTGGCGATAGGCGGCCGCGCCGACCGAGTTCGAGGCGTACGTCGTGATGGGCTCGCCGGCGACCGTGGTCTCGGGGAAGCGCACGGTCCGGCCGATCACCGTGTGGTAGACGTGGTCGTCGAACGCCTCGACCACGCGCGCGAGGACCTCGCGGCTGTGCACCGTGCGCGAGTCGTACATCGTCGCGAGGATGCCGTCGAGCTCCAGGTCCGGGTTGAGCCGCTCCTGGACCTTCTCGATGGTCTCGGTGAGCAGGGCCACCCCGCGCAGCGCGAAGAACTCGCACTCCAGCGGCACGATGACCTTGTGGGCCGCGGTGAGCGCGTTGACCGTGAGCAGGCCGAGCGAGGGCTGGCAGTCGATCACGATGTAGTCGTAGTCGGCCATCAGCGGCTTCAGGGCGCGCTGCAGCGTCGACTCGCGCGCGACCTCGCTGACGAGCTGCACCTCGGCGGCGGAGAGGTCGATGTTGCTCGGCAGCAGGTCCATGTTGGGGACCGCGGTCTTCAGGAGCACCTCGTCGGCGGACATGCCCCGCTCCATGAGCAGGTTGTAGACCGTGAGGTCGAGCTCCATCGGGTTCACGCCGAGGCCGACCGAGAGGGCGCCCTGCGGGTCGAAGTCGACGAGCAGCACCCGGCGTCCGTACTCCGCGAGCGCGGCGCCCAGGTTGATGGTCGACGTGGTCTTGCCGACGCCGCCCTTCTGGTTGCACATCGCGATGATCTTCGCGGGCCCGTGGTCGGTGAGGGGCCCCGGGATCGGGAAGTACGGCAGCGGACGCCCGGTCGGGCCGATGCGCTCGCGGCGCTGACGCGCGGCGTCGGGGGCGAGCGTGGCCGCGTACTCGGGGTCGGGCTCGTACTCCGCGTCGGGGTCGTAGAAGTGGCCCTGGGGCAGTTCCTCGTAGTCGGCGAGGGGATCAGGGGTGGTGTTGTCGCCACTCCGGTCGCCGGCCATGGCGTTCACGTGTTGGCCATCCATGCTCTGGGGTGCTGACGGTGTCGGACTCTGGCGGGCTTCGAAGGTGCGGACAGCGACGGAGCCGACAGCCTCGAGCCCGACGGGGCCCTGGCCCCTTCCAGGCATTCCTGGTTGACCACCCCCGGGAGCAAATGTCGACTCATTCACAAGTCGTCTTACCTCCTTGGTGACCAGGAAATTTCTAGATAGGTCAGCGTGGCACCATGCCGACGGTTGGCGACTCTATGGCGTGTCACCGCTCCGCAGCAACACAATCCGCCGGACCCGGCCCGATGTGTCGGCGACGGAACCCCCCGGTGTCAAGGGCGTACGCCGCGTCGTCGGGACATTTCCGGGGTGGGCGAAACGGTTAAAGGGTAATTTTCACGGCGAGTTGAGCGTGTTCGCGCCGAACCAGCGGCGGCCGGACCCCTCGCAAGGTCCGGCCGCTGGCGTGAGATTGACGACTTTTGTTGACGTTCGCCGAGATCAGCCGAGCAGGGAGTCCAGCTCCACGTGCTCGTAGCCGTGCGCCTCGGCGACCTCCTTGTAAACGACCTTGCCCTCATGCGTGTTGAGGCCGAGCGCGAGCGCCGGGTCGCGGCGCAGCGCCTCGACCCAGCCGTTGTTCGCCAGGGACACGATGTACGGCAGCGTCGCGTTGGTCAGCGCGTACGTGGAGGTGTTGGGCACCGCGCCGGGCATGTTGGCGACGCAGTAGAACACCGACTCGTGGACCGGGAAGGTCGGCTCGGCGTGCGTGGTCGGGCGCGAGTCCTCGAAGCAGCCGCCCTGGTCGATCGCGATGTCGACAAGGACACTTCCGGGCTTCATGCGCGAGACCAGCTCGTTGGTGACGAGCTTCGGGGCCTTGGCGCCCGGGATGAGCACGGCGCCGATCACGAGGTCGGCCTCCAGGCAGGCCTTCTCCAGCTCGAAGGCGTTGGAGACGACGGTCTGGATCTTCGTGCCGAAGATCTTGTCGGCCTCGCGGAGCTTGTTGATGTCCTTGTCGAGCAGGGTCACGTGGAAGCCCATGCCGATGGCGATCTGCGCGGCGTTCCAGCCGGAGACGCCGCCGCCGATGACGACGGCCTTGCCCGCCGCCACGCCCGGGACGCCGCCGGGCAGGACGCCGCGGCCGCCGTTGGCGCGCATGAGCTGGTAGGCGCCGACCTGCGGGGCCAGGCGACCGGCCACCTCGGACATCGGGGCGAGCAGCGGCAGCGCGCGGTTCGGCAGCTCCACCGTCTCGTACGCGATGGCGGTGGTGCCCGACTCCAGGAGCGCGTCCGTGCACTCCTTGGAGGCGGCCAGGTGCAGGTAGGTGAAGAGGGTCTGGTCCTTGCGGAGGCGGTGGTACTCCTCCGCGATGGGCTCCTTGACCTTCAGCAGCAGGTCGGCGGCGGCCCAGACCTCGTCGGCGGTCTCCAGGATCTCCGCACCGGCGGCGACGTACTCCTCGTCCGTGATCGAGGAGCCGACGCCGGCGTTCCGCTCGATGACGACCTGGTGGCCGTGGCGCACCAGCTCGTGCACGCCGGCGGGGGTGATGGCCACCCGGAACTCGTTGTTCTTGACCTCGCGGGGGATGCCGACCTTCACGTCGATCACGGTCCTTGGCTCAGGGGGATTTTTCTGGCAATGCAGTCCGAACCGGTACGCACGCGAGCGCATCGGAAGACACCACGCAGACACGCGGCGGAGCCAGTCTAATGAAGGATTTCTCGGTGTCTAGCCTTTCAAAGCATCAACCTTGGCCGGATGGACTACGGATTTCGTAGGCGGAAGCCGGGGCTCCATCTTGGGGCGCAGGGCCCGCGACCTCGGCTGATCCACCGGAGGGCTCACTTCCCAGGATGCGCTCGGCGGCGGCGCGGTGCAGCCGGGCGGCGGTCGGGTCGCCGAGCCGGTCCAGGGCGTCCGCGAGCCGGAGCTGGAGCGCCGCGAGCAGCCGGACGTCCTGGGCCTCCCGCGCCAGCTCCAGGGCGCGCCGGCAGGTGCGCAGGCAGTCCTCGGGGCGGCCCGCGTACTCCTGGACCCGCGCCAGCTCGCCGAGCGCCCGCGCGCGGGCCGGCAGGTCGCCCAGCCTGCGGTAGCCCGCGACGGCGGAGCGCCAGTTGCGCAGGGCCTCGCCGTAGCGGCCGGCGTAGGTGTGGGCGGTGGCGATGCGGCCGTGCAGCCGGGCGGCGTCGGCGCGCTCGTCGCGGGCCTGGCGGTGGGTGAGCGCCCTGCCGTACCAGTCGGCGGCACGTGAGAAGTCGCCCAGCTCCTGGTAGGCGCCGCCCACGGATTCCATCGCGCGTCCGGTCGCGTACGGGTCGCCCGCCTCCCGGGCGCAGTCGAGGGCGGCGCGGTAGCGGGCGAGGGCCTCGTGCGTGCGGCCCGTCCGGGCGTCCAGGTCCGCGAGGTTCAGCAGCGCCGCGGCCTGCTCGCGCGGCAGGTGCCTGCGCTCGGCGACGTCGAGGACGAGCTGGTGGATGCCGTACAGCTCGGGGGCGGCGGCCTCGGTGCCGCGGTGCGCGGCCAGGGCCCGGGCCAGGGCCGACATCAGCCGCCGGGCGAGCGTGTCGAGCTCCCCGTCGGCGACCGCGAGCCGGGCGGCGGCGAGCAGCGCGGGCTGGCGGATGCGCAGCCACTCGGCGGCGGCGCGCGGGTTCGGGAAGCGCAGGGCGCGGGGCAGCCCGGCCAGCTTGGCGCGCGACGCCGCGTCGCCGGGCTCGGTGACGGCCCGGCAGGACTGGAGCAGCCGCACGGTCCGCTCCAGCATCCGGGCACGGGCCAACTGCACCTCGCCCGGCCGGTCCTGGGTCTCCATCAGCTTGCGCAGCAGCGGTACGAGACAGCCCGGCACCTCGTACTGCGGCAGCGGCGAGGGGACCGTCCGCAGCAGGCCGAGGGCGACGAAGTCGTCGAGCGCGGCGCGGGCGCCGTGCACCGAGCAGCCCGCGAGCGCGGAGGCGGTGTGCGGGTCGACGTACCCGGCGGGGGCGAGGCACAGCAGGCGCAGCATCCGCGCGGAGGGGGCGGGCAAGCCGGCGTAGGCGTGCCGGAAGACGCGGGCGAGCCCGGAGTCCGCGAGGCCGTCCTCGGGCAGTTCGCGGACCTGTTTGGCGAGGTCGGCGAGGGCGGCCTTGGGCCGGGCGGCGAGCCAGCCGCCGGCGATCACGAGGGCGGCGGGGTGCCCCTCGCAGGCCTCGGCCAGGGTCTCGGCGGAGCGCGGGTCGACGGTGATGCGCACCGAGCCAGCGCTGCGGGTCAGCAGCTCGACCGCGGCCTTGGTGTCGAGGCCGCCGATCGTGCAGGGCCGGACGTCGGGGATGCCGGTGAGGGGGCCGCCGGAGACGGCGACGACCAGGCAGTCGGGGGTGTCCGGGAGCAGCGGGTCGACCTGGGCGGCGCCCCCGGCGGCCACCGGGACCCGGTCGCCGGGGTCGGCGTCGGGGTCGGCGTCGGCATCGGGGTCCGTGCCGTCGGCCGCGCCGGTGGTGTCCGGGACGCCCGGGCCGTCCGGGACGTGCGGGACGTGCGGGACGTGCGGGACGTCCGGGACGTCGGTGGCCTCCGCCACGTCGTCGAGGAGCAGCAGGGCGCGGCGGTCGGCGAGGGCGGCGCGCAGCGTGGCGGCCAGCTCGTCCGCGTCGGCGCCCGCGGGGGCGGGCACGGCGAGCGCGTCGAGGAGGTCCCGGGCGGTGCGCTCGGTGGGGACGGGGGTGCCGTCGGGGTCGGTGAGGCGGGCGCGCAGGATGCCGTCGGGGTAGTCGTCGGCGAGGCGGCGCGCCAGTTCCTCGGCGAGGGCGGTGCGGCCGGAGCCGGGGCGGCCCGCGATGAGCAGGACGCGGGCGCGGGGTGCCTTGCGGCCGGAGAGGGTGTCGAGCCCGGCGCGGTCGATGTCGGCGCGCAGCTCCTTGAGCTCGCGGTGACGGCCCACGAACCGGCCCCCGTCGGCGCCGGCCGCCGCACTCGTGGGCGGGGGTACGGCGCCCCGCGCCGCACCGTCCGTGTCGACCGCCTGATCCGTCACGGGTAACGCTCCCGTCCGCCTGCGAACGAACCCGCCGGGACTCCGGGCGGGACGCTTGCAGAGCCTAGTTCAGGCCTTGCCGCGTTCTCGGCGCCGCGGCGCGGGCAAGTCGCCCGATCGGATCAGGAGATGGTCACACCGCACCCGTGCGGGCGACCGGGGACGGCTCCCGGGGGGCGGGGCGGGTTCTCGGCCGGCCGGGACGCCCGGCGGCGCCCCGGCCGGCCGAGGGGGCGTCAGGACTCGAAGGGCCGCGCGGGCCAGGGCGCGTCGGCCGGGCGCAGCGCGTCGAGGCCGTCGCCGCGCAGCGCCGCCGTGAGCGAGAGGACACCCACGACGAGGCAGTTGTTGTGCAGGTCGCCGGCGAGGACGCCGCGGACGAGCTCGTCGAGCGGGACCCGCGCGAGCTCCATGTCCAGCTCCTCCTCCTCGACCGCGAAGCGCTCGCCCTCGGCCTCGGACAGCTCGCGGGCGAGGAAGATCCGCACGGCCTCGTCGCAGCCGCCGGGCGTGGTGTAGACGTCGGTCAGGACCCGCCAGTCCTCGGCCTTGACGTGCGCCTCCTCGTAGAGCTCGCGCTGCGCGGCGCTCAGCGGGTTCTCGCCGGGTACGTCGAGCAGGCCCGCGGGGATCTCCCAGAGCCGCTGGCGCACGGGGTGGCGGTACTGGCGCAGGACGACGACGCGGTCGTGCTCGTCCAGGGCGAGGACGGCGACGGAGCCGGGGTGGACCTGGTAGTCGCGGCGGGAGACCGAGCCGTCGGGCATGACGACGTCGTCGGTGCGCACGGAGGTCTTGTTCCCGGTGAACGGCGTCTCGGTCGCCGTGATCCGCCACTCCTCCGCGGTGTCCTTCAGCGTCATGTCGTCCTGTCCTTCCACACGTGCAGACGAAAGCCGGGGTAGGCGCCCCCGCTGGGAGCGCGTACCCCGGCCACCGTATCTCTCCCGGACTACTCGCCCGTCTTGCGCTTCACCGCGGCCTTGACCAGGCCCGCGAAGAGCGGGTGCGGCCGGGTCGGGCGGGAGCGCAGCTCCGGGTGGGCCTGGGTGGCGACCAGGTAGGGGTGGACCTCGCGCGGGTACTCGACGTACTCGACGAGCTTGCCGTCGGGCGAGGTGCCGGAGAACAGGATGCCCGCCTTCTTCTCCAGGTCGGCGCGGTAGGCGTTGTTCACCTCGTAGCGGTGGCGGTGGCGCTCCTCGACGTACTCCTTGCCGTCGTAGACCTCGCGCACGACGGAGCCCTCGGCGAGCTTGGCCGGGTACATGCCGAGGCGCATGGTGCCGCCCATGTCGCCCTCGCCCGCGACGATGTCCATCTGCTCGGCCATGGTCGAGATGACGGGGTGGGCGGTGGCGGCGTCGAACTCGGTGGAGTTGGCGTCCGGGATGTCGGCGAGGTTGCGCGCGGCCTCGATCACGACGCACTGCAGGCCGAGGCAGAGGCCGAGCAGCGGGATCTTGTTCTCGCGGGCGTAGGTGATCGCGCCGACCTTGCCGGTGACGCCGCGGTCGCCGAAGCCGCCGGGGATGCACACCGCGTCGACGTCGCCGAGCTGGCGGGAGGCGCCGGCCGGGGTCTTGCAGTCGTCGGAGGTGACCCACTTGATCTTGACGCGGGCGCGGTTGGCGAAGCCGCCCGCGCGCAGCGCCTCGGTCACCGACAGGTAGGCGTCGGGCAGGTCGATGTACTTGCCGACGAGCGCGACGGTGACCTCGTGGTCGGGGTTGTGGACCCGGTCGAGGAGGTCCTCCCACTGCGTCCAGTTCACGTCGCGGAAGGGCAGGTCGAGCTTGCGTACGACGTAGGCGTCCAGGCCCTCGGTGTGCAGGACCTTCGGGATGTCGTAGATGGACTTGGCGTCGATCGCGGCGACCACGGCGGCCTCGTCGACGTCGCACATCAGCGAGATCTTGCGCTTGATGGAGAGCGGCACCTCGCGGTCGGCGCGCAGGACGATGGCGTCCGGCTGGATGCCGATGTTGCGCAGGGCGGCGACCGAGTGCTGGGTCGGCTTGGTCTTCAGCTCGCCGGAGGGGCCGATGTAGGGGAGCAGCGAGATGTGCACGACGAAGACGTTGTCGCGGCCGACCTCGTGGCGGACCTGGCGGACGGTCTCCAGGAACGGCAGCGACTCGATGTCGCCGACCGTGCCGCCGACCTCCGTGATGACGACGTCGACGTCGTCGGTGGCCATGCGGCGGATGCGGTGCTTGATCTCGTTGGTGATGTGCGGAATGACCTGCACGGTGTCGCCCAGGTACTCGCCGCGCCGCTCCTTGGCGATGACCTGCGAGTAGACCTGGCCGGTGGTGACGTTGGCCGAGCCGTCGAGGTCGACGTCGAGGAAGCGCTCGTAGTGGCCGATGTCCAGGTCGGTCTCGGCGCCGTCGTTGGTGACGAACACCTCGCCGTGCTGGAAGGGGTTCATCGTGCCGGGGTCGACGTTCAGGTACGGGTCGAGCTTCTGCATCGTGACCCGCAGGCCCCGCGCCTTGAGGAGCGCACCCAGGCTGGAGGCCGTCAGGCCCTTGCCGAGCGAGGAGGCGACGCCCCCGGTGACGAAGATGTGCTTGGTCGTCGTGGATGTGGGTGGCATGGCCAAGGGGGGGCTCCCGTGCGTCGCGGTCTGGGGTGCGTACGGCCTCGGCTCCGTCCTCGGTGGAGGTCTCGGAGGGAGGTTGCCGTCGCTGCGGTTCGGGGGTTCGATGACCACCGGCTCACGGGCTACCAGGGTATCAGCGTCAAGAGTGGGCCGCTTCCGGTCACGTCTTGACACGCACCTTCACCTCGCGTACACGATCTTCACCTGGCGGGCACGTACGCGCGCCGGGAGGTCCACCGCCCGGACCCGTGTGAGGGCCGCAACTCATTCGGCGTACCCACGATGCCTGGACGAGGGGGCAGATTCCCTGGGTACCGATGTATGTTGCTCGGACACTTGCTGCCGAGCGCGCGCGGGCGGAACCATCCCCCGTCGGCATGTTCTGGAGACCACCGGAAACACTCGAGCCCGGCAGTTCGTTTTTACAGCGAACCCTTGACCGTAGAACGAGCGCCCCGAGAGCGGGCGAACGTGGCCGTTTGAATGGGGATGCACGTGGCCGGGCGCATCGAGGATTACGCACTGATCGGAGACATGCAGACCGCGGCGCTGGTCTGCCGGGACGGCACGGTCGACTGGCTGTGCCTGCCGCGCTTCGACTCCCACGCCGTCTTCGCCGGCCTGCTCGGCACCGAGGAGCACGGCTTCTGGCGCCTGGGCCCCGCCCACGGCCCGGACACCCCGCCCCCGGCCGCGACCCGCCGGTCGTACCGCGGCGACTCGCTCGTCCTGGAGTCCGAGTGGGACACCCCGCGCGGCACCGTCCGGGTGACCGACTTCATGCCGCCCCGGGACAACGACGCGCCGCAGCTCGTGCGCATCGTGGAGGGCGTCAGCGGCCGCGTGCCGATGCGCTCGTCCCTGCGGATGCGGTTCAGCTACGGCCGCGTGGTGCCCTGGGTGCACAAGGTCGGCAACCGCACGGTGGCCGTCGCGGGACCGGACTCGGTGTGGCTCGACACCGAGGCCGAGACCTACGGCAAGGACCTGACGACGTACTCGGACTTCACCGTCGCGCCCGGCGAGCGCATCGCCTTCGCCCTGTCCTGGCAGCCCTCCCACCGGCAGGAGCCGCCGCACCCCGAGCCGGAGGCCGCGCTCGCGGCGACCGAGGACTTCTGGCGCGAGTGGGTCGAGCACTGTACGTACCACGGGCCCTACCGCGAGGCCGTGGTGCGCTCGCTGATCACGCTCAAGGCCCTGACGTACGCGCCCACCGGCGGCATCGTCGCCGCCCCCACCACCTCCCTGCCCGAGGACATCGGCGGCTCCCGCAACTGGGACTACCGCTTCACGTGGCTGCGCGACGCGGCCATCACCCTCTCCTCGCTGCTGCGCACCGGCTACCGCGAGGAGGCGCGCGCCTGGCGCGAGTGGCTGCTGCGGGCCGTCGCGGGCGACCCGGAGAACCTCCAGATCATGTACGGCATCGCGGGCGAGCGCGAGCTCGGCGAGGCCGAGCTCGACTGGCTGCCGGGGTACGAGAACTCCGCCCCGGTCCGGGTGGGCAACGGCGCGGCGCACCAGCTCCAGCTCGACGTCTACGGCGAGGTCACCGAGGCCCTGCACCTGGCCCACATGACGGGCCTCGCCCGCAACGACTACGCCTCGCTGCTCCAGATCAAGCTGATCCGCTATCTGGAGACGCACTGGAACGAGCCGGACGAGGGCATCTGGGAGGTGCGCGGCCCGCGCCGCCACTTCGTGCACTCCAAGGTCATGGCCTGGGTGGCCGTCGACCGTACGATCAAGCTCCTGGAGTCCGGTGACGCGGACGGCCCGCTGGACCGCTGGCGCGACCTGCGCGACGAGATCCACCAGGACGTCTGCGAGAAGGGCTACGACCGGGAGCGGAACACCTTCACGCAGTCCTACGGCTCCAAGGAGCTGGACGCCTCGCTCCTGCTCATCCCGCAGGTCGGCTTCCTGCCGCCCGACGACAAGCGCGTCATCGGCACCATCGAGGCCATCCAGCGCGAGCTGTCCACGCCGGACGGCTTCATCCTGCGCTACCCCACCTCCGGCGACGACGCGGGCGTGGACGGCCTGGAGGGCGACGAGGGCGCGTTCCTGGCCTGCTCGTTCTGGCTGGCCGACGACCTGGCGATGATCGGCCGCGTGGATGAGGCCCGCAAGCTCTTCGAGCGCCTGCTCGCGCTCCGCAACGACCTGGGACTGCTCGCCGAGGAGTGGGACCCGCGCCTGAAGCGGCAGGTGGGCAACTTCCCGCAGGCCTTCAGCCACGTGCCGCTCATCGACACGGCGCTGCGGCTGACGGCCTCGGGGGCGTACGGGGGCTAGCGGCCGGGCGGGGCCCGCGTGGCGGCCGGGTGAAGTCCCGGCCGCCAGGACACGGCCCGCCGGAACCCCGGGCGGCGGCCCCGGGGGCGGCCCCGGCCACGCCACCGGGCGGCGGAGGGCACCGGCCCAGGTCAGGTAGCGTCCGCCCCATGGACAGTCAGGACACCCGGGGCGGCATCACCGTACAGCGGGCGCTGGAGCTTCCCGGCCTGCGCGGCGGGCTCCCCGAGGTCGTCGCGGGCGCCGACCGGCTCCAGCGGACGGTGCGCTGGGTGCACGCGGGCGAGGTGCCGAACATCGCCTCCCTCCTCAAGGGCGGCGAGCTGCTCCTGACCACCGGCCTCGGCCTCGGCGCGCGCCCCGCCGACCAGCGGGCCTTCGTCCGTGACCTCGCCGCCCGCGGCATCGCCGCCCTGGTCGTCGAGCTCGGCCCGCGCTTCGCCCGGCTGCCCGCGGCCCTCGTGGACACCGCGCGCGCCGCGGGCCTGCCGCTGGTGCAGCTCCACCGCGAGGTGCCGTTCGTGACGGTCACCGAAGAGGTCCACACGGAGATCGTCAACGGCCACTACGCGCTCCTGCGCCGCGCCGACGAGGTGCACCGGCGCTGCACCGAGGCGCTCCTCGGCGGCGGTGGCGCCCCGCAGGTGCTCTCCGTCCTCGCCGAGTTCAGCGGCAACCCCGTCTTCCTGGAGACCGCCGAGGGCCGCCTCCTGTACGCCGCGGGGGCGGGCGGCGCCTGCGCGGACCCGCTCCAGGTGTGGGAGGGCCTGCGCGAGCGGCAGGCCGACCGCCGGGAGCCGCCCGCGGGCGCGGTGCTCGTGGACGTACCCGGCGGCGGCCCCGGCCCGGACGCGGTGCGGGCCCGGCTCGTGCTGCTCGCCGTCGAGTCCGCGCTGCTGCCCGTGCACCGGATCGCGGCCGAGCGGGCCGCGAGCAGCCTCGCCGTGGTGCTGATGCAGGCGCGGCAGGACGAGGAGCTGGCCGCGCGCGGCCGCGGCGACTTCCTCACCGACCTCGCCGAGGGCCGCGTCACCGCCGAGGACGCCCCCGCGCAGGCCCGCGTGCTCGGTTTCAAGCCGGGCCCCGGGCCGCTGCTGCCGGTGGTGATGCGCCTCGCGGACGCGGCGGCCGGACCGCCCTCCGGCAGCAACTGGGCGGTGCTCGCGCGGGCGGTCGCGGAGGAGCTGACGGCGGTGGGCGTACCGGCGCTGCTCGGCGTACGCCCCGTGGAGGGGAGGGTTCCGCTCCTGCTCGGGCTGCGCTCGGAGGCGGAGCGCCCGAGCGTCGCGGAACGGGTCGCCGCCACCCTGCGCGCCGGGGTCGAGCGGGCGGGCATGCGCCGGGCCGACGCGCCCGCCCCGGTGGTCGTCGTGGGGGTCGCGGGCGGCTGGGCTGCGGCCTCGGCGGGGCTGCGGCACGCCGCCGAGACGGCCGCGGCGGCCCAGGGCCTGCCGCAGCGCCCCTGGTACGACGCGCGGCGCCTGGACATCGACCTGCTGCTGTGGCGGCTGCGGGCCCACCCCGACCTGGCGGCGTTCGTGGACCGCGCGATCGGGCCGCTGCGCGTCCACGACCAGCGTTCCAGGCCGCCGCTGCTGCCCACCCTGGAGACGTATCTGGCGCACGCGGGCCGCAAGGCGGAGACCGCGCGCGAGCTGCACCTCAACCGCCAGACCCTGTACAACCGCCTGGCCCGGATCAGCGAGCTGCTCGGGACGGACCTCGACGACCCGCAGACCGTCCTGGCGCTGAGCCTGGCCCTGCGGGCGCGCCGGCACGTGCCGGGCCCGCCGCCGCCCGCGGCGGTGTGAGGGGCACGCCCCGTACGGAAGGGGTCAGAGCGCCGTGCCCGGGCGGGTCAGCTCGTCGTACACGCTGAGGACCTGCGCCACCGTCTCGTCCTCGGTCGGCCAGGTCGCCGCCTGGGCGGCGCCCCTGTCCCGCAGCTCCGCGCACCGCTCCTCGTCGGTGAGCAGCCGCAGCACGGCGTCGGCGAGGGCCTCGGCGTCGCCGTACGGGACGAGTTCGGCGGCGTCGCCGACGAGTTCGGGGATGCCGCCCACGGCGGTCGCCACCAGCGGCACGCGCGCGTGCAGGGCCTCCTGGGCGAGCAGGGAGCGGGACTCCCACCTGCTCGCCACCAGCGCCACGTCGGCGGTCGCCAGCAGCTCGGGGACGTCGTCGCGCCGCCCGAGCAGCCGCACCGGCAGCCCCTCGTCGTCGATGCGGGCCTGGAGGGCGGAGCGCAGCTCCCCCTCCCCCGCGACGACGAGCAGCGGCGCCGGGTCGAGGCGGCCCCAGACGCGCGCGGCGTCGAGCAGGACGTCGTGGCCCCGGTGGGCCTCCAGGGCGCCCACGGCGAGCAGCAGCGGCCGGTCCACGGCACCGACCTCGGCGCGGATCTTGTGCCGGGGCGGGTCCGCCTCGCGGTCGGGGGCGTCGGCGCGGCGCGGCGCGGGGAGCGCGACGGGGGCGAGCCGGGCGTCGCGCGCGCCCCGGTGGCGGGCCCGGTCGACGAGGTCGGACGTGGTGCCGAGGACCACGGCGGCGGCCCTGGCGACGCGCCGCTCCAGCAGGCGCAGGACGCGGGCGCGGGCACCGGTCGCGTGGGCGCGGGTGTGCCAGGTGACGACGAGCGGCACGCGGCGGCCGGTCAGGGCGAGGGCCGTGCGCAGCGCGGCGTGCAGGCCGTGGGCGTGCACGAGGTCGGCGTCCGCGCAGGCCGCCCGGAGCGCGGCCACGGACGCGGGGTCGCCGCGGCGCGCCACGGCGACGTGCTGGGCGCCGGTGCCCGCGAAGTCGTAGGTCTCGTCCGCCTCCGCGGGGGCGCACACGGTGACGCGCACGCCCCGTGCGGCGAGGCCGGTCGCGAGGGACCGGACGTGCGCGCTGCTGCCGGCGCTGCCGCCGCCCAGGACTTGCACGGTGTGCAGCGGCGTCTGGCCCTGCGGTACGGGGCTGCTCACGTGGCTCACGTGGCCGGGACTCCTGGGTCGGGTCGGCGGGCGGCACGCCGACGGACGGGTGGGGCGCCGGCGGTTCGGGCGGTCGGCTCCCGCCCGTCACCGCGCCAAGGATGCCAGTCCGTACGGCCGTTCCGGCACAGCCGAAAGACCCCCTTCCGGAACCGGCCGGGCAACTCCGTGTACGGGATCACTCTCACGGATGAGCAGGTGCGCGGACCGGACCCGGGACCCGGCACCACCCGCGCGCGCACTCCCCGTCGGCCCTCGCATCTTCGCAACACCGGGGCCCTCGCAGGAAGCCTTCGGCGGAGATCGGCGTGGCCGGTTCTCTACCCTGCCGCGCCCCGGGGCCCGGAAGCCGCCACTCGGCTCACCGTGTCCCCGCACGCCGCTGCGGCCACCAGTCCGGCCGCGTGCGCGGCGAGGCCCGCGCGGCCGTTGCCCGCGGCGATCGCGGCGCCCAGGGCGGCTCCCAGGGCGTGCGCCCCGGTGTCCCCGATCATGGTGCGCCCGCGCGCGTCGTCGGGCAGGACGGCCGCCGCGGCGCCCATCGACGCGGCCGCCAGGGTGGCGCCGGGCTCGGCGTGCAGCAGGCCCGGGTCGCCCAGGGCGAGCACGGTCGCCGCGGCGCGGCCCGGGCGGACGTCCACCAGGTTCACGAGGTGCGCGGTGCCCGCGACGACGACGCCCGCGAGCACCTTGTCCACCGGCCGCTCCTTGAGCAGCGCGCCCGCGGCGAGCGCCGCCGCCGGGACACCGAACAGCTTCACCGCGCCGCTGGTGACCTCGCCCGCGCGCAGCGCCCGCAGGTGCGCGCGGAAGCCCCGGCGGGGGTCGCCCGCGCCCCGCACGTCGTCGTACGCGCCGCAGACACCGGCACCGAGGACGGCGAGACCCGCGGCCGCCCGGGGGCGCCCGGCGAGCGCCGCCGCCCCTGCGACGACCCCCGCGATCACCGCCGGCCCGCCGTACAGGTCCACGTCCCGCCCCGCGAAGTTCACCCGCCGCCAGCGGTCGGGGCCGCCCGGGGGGCGGGTGCGGAGGGTGGTGAGGGCGGCGCGGGTCGTTGCGGCTGCGCTCAGGAAGGCGGTGGGGCGGCGGGGGATCATGCCCAGCACTGTAGGCCGCCGACCCCCACCCTCGCGGGTGCGCCCCAGACCCGCCCCTTCTCCGTAACCAGGGGCTGCCGCCCCTGGACCCCGCTTTGTCGGCGCTCCGCGCCTCGTCCTCAAACGCCGGACGGGCTGGAGAGTTTCAGCCCGTCCGGCGTTTGAGGACGAGCGCGTCAGCGCGATACGGGGGTCCAGGGGGCGGAGCCCCTTGGTTTCGGGAA
>NZ_BNBT01000129.1 GCF_014656095.1 Streptomyces longispororuber | reverse complement strand
CGGGGCGGCGGGCGCGGGCGCGGCCTGCGGGTAGCCGTAGCCGGGCCCGGGCGCGGGGCGGCGGGCCCGCGGCTGCGGATAGCCGTACGCGGGCTGGGGCGCCATGACGGGCGCGGGCGGCGCGGCCGGGTACGCGGCGGGCTGCTGGGGCTGAGCCTGCGGCTGGGGCTCGGCGTGGGTCACGGGCTGCGGCGGCGGGGGCTGCACCGGCGCCGGCTGCGCGGGCCGCGGGGGCGCCGGCTGCTGGGGGCCGCGCGGCAGCGAGGCGTCCGGGGTCGGCTCCGGCACGGCCTCCGACTCGTCCACGACGATGCCGAAGTCGGTGGCGAGGCCCACCAGGCCGTTGGAGTAGCCCTCGCCCAGGGCGCGGAACTTCCAGCCCTCGCCGCGGCGGTAGAGCTCCCCGCAGATCAGCGCGGTCTCGGCGCCGGTCTGCGGGGTGATGTCGAAGTACGCCAGCGGCTCGGCGGCGGCGGTGGCCGCGGCGTCGTACAGCGAGATCCGCAGGCCGCGGACGCGCTCGAAGGGCACGTCGTCGGCGGAGGCGAGGAGCAGCACGCGGTCGACGGCCGGGTCCAGGCCCGCGAGGTCCGTCTGGACGGTGTCGGTCAGGCCCTCGGCGACGCGCTTCTTGCCCAGGCGCCAGACCTTGCCGGAGGGGTGGCGCGGCTGGTTGTAGAAGACGAAGTCCTCGTCGGAGCGCACGCGGCCGTCCGCGCCCAGGAGCAGCGCCGAGGCGTCGACGTCGGGGGAGCCCTGGCCGGGCGTCCAGCGCAGCACCGCGCGGACCGCGGCCGCCTCCAGCGGGACGTTCGATCCCTTCAACATCGCGTGCGTCATGCCGTCATCCTGCCTTCCTCGTCCCGGGCGGGACAACGTGGGGGCCGACAGGCCGTTCCGGACTCCGGTCTTCCCCGATCCGTCCGGCCCCAGACGCGTTCAGCCGACCGATGTCTTTCGGACACCTGCCCGACTTGATGTGGCTTGATCGGCATTGTCCTATGACATGCGACTGTGCCGGTGTGATGTGGAGGTGTGTGACGTGGCCGGGTTACCTGAATGTCATGCTCAGGGGGAACCTGGGGCACCCGGTCTTACGTACTATTACCGGCCAGTCCTCGGATCGCATCGTCGATGCGGGCGACCACAGGAGAATCCCAGGGGAACCCCATGCGTCACTTCGGGCACATAGCCCCAGAGGTGCGAGAGCGCCTCTTTCACCGGGAGCCGTGTGCCTTCACCGCGGACTCCTCGCCGCAGCTCCTCGCGGCGGCGCTCGGCGCCACGCTCTACAGCCCTGCCACCCGGCCGCACCTGGCCGACGACATCCTCAAGCAGGCCGGCCGTGGCGTGATCTCGATGGTCATCTGCCTGGAGGACTCCATCGACGACGCCGAGGTCGTGGGCGCGGAGGAGAACCTGGTCCGGCACTTCAGGGACCTCGCGGACCGCCCGGACGCCCGGCCGCCGCTGCTCTTCGTCCGCGTCCGCGGGCCCGAGCAGATCCCCGACCTGGCCCGCAGGCTCGGCCCCGCGATCCGGCTGCTCTCCGGCTTCGTGCTGCCGAAGTTCACCGAGGAGCGGGGCATCCCGTTCCTGGAGTCGCTCGCCGCCGCCGAGACCGCCACCGGGCGGCGCCTGTTCGCCATGCCGGTCCTGGAGTCGCCCCAGCTCCTGTACCTGGAGAGCCGCGCCGAGACGCTCGCCGGGATCGCCCGCGCCGTCGACAAGTACCGTGAGCGGGTGCTCGCCCTGCGCCTCGGCGTCACCGACTTCTGCTCCGCGTACGGCCTGCGCAGGCCCCCGCACATGACCGCGTACGACGTGCAGATCGTGGCCTCCGTCATCGCCGACGTCGTCAACCACCTCGGCCGCGCCGACGGCACCGGCTTCATCGTGACCGGGCCCGTGTGGGAGTACTTCCGCGTCCAGGAGCGGATGTTCAAACCACAGCTCCGGCAGAGCCCCTTCCTCCAGGTCCGCGCCGAGGAACTGCGCCGGGCCCTCATCGAGCACGACCTCGACGGCCTGCTGCGCGAGATCGAGCTGGACCGGGCCAACGGCCTGCTCGGCAAGACCTGCATCCACCCCTCGCACGTGCTGCCCGTGCACGCCCTCTCCGTGGTCAGCCACGAGGAGTACAGCGACGCGCAGGACATCCTCCGCCCCGAGCGGGACGGCGGCGGCGTGCTGCGGTCCGCGTACACGAACAAGATGAACGAGGTGAAGCCGCACCGCGCCTGGGCCGAACGGACCCTGCGCCGGGCGGAGGTCTTCGGCGTCGCCCGCGAGGACGTCGGCTTCGTGGAACTGCTCTCGGCGGGGCTGCGCGTCTGATGGGCCGCCGGGGGACGGACCGCGACGAAACGGTGCACCGGGGGGCGGGCCGCGGGGAAGCGGGCCGTGGGCAAGCGGCCCACCCGGAGGCGGGCCGTGAGGAGACGGACCGTGAGGAGACGGGCCGTGAGGAAACGATCCACCCGGGGACGGGCCGCCGGGAAGTGAAGCGCCGGGCCGCGGACCGCCGGGCGACCGTGAGGAACGACGTAAAGGTGACGAAGAACGTGGTGTGGTCGGGTACGTGGGTCGCCGAGCGGCTCGGTGTGGAGCTCGCCGGGGACGACGGGCTGCGCGAGCTGCTCGGGCTCGCGCTGCGGCGCAACCCCAAGCGCGCGCACCTGCTGGTGTCGAACGTGCTCGGCAAGCACGTGCCGCAGCGGCCGTCCGTGGTGCGCCGGTCCGGGTACGAGCTGGGCCTGCGGGTGCGGGAGCTGCTCGGCCCCGAGGAGGCCGCGCGGGCCGTCGTGCTCGGCTACGCGGAGACGGCCACGGCCCTCGGCCACTGCGTCGCCGACGGCCTCGGCGACGCCCCCTACCTGCACTCCACCCGCCGCCCCGTCGCGGGCGCGGAGCCCGCGGGCGGCTTCGAGGAGTCCCACTCGCACGCCACCTCGCACCTGCTGCTCCCCGAGGACCCGGCGCTGCTCGCCGGCGCGGGCGCGCTGGTCCTCGTCGACGACGAGTTCTCCACCGGCAACACCGTCCTGAACACCGTCCGCGCCCTGCACGCCCGCTACCCGCGCGACCGGTACGTCATCGTCGCCCTGGTCGACATGCGCGCCCCCGCCGACCGGCACCGCCTCGACGCCTTCGCCCGGGAGATCGGTGCCCGCGTAGACCTGGTCGCGGCGGCCTCGGGCACGGTACGGCTGCCCGACGACGTGCTGGAGCGGGGCAGGGCGCTGGTCGCGGAGCAGGAGGCACGCGCGGCGCGTGCGACGTGCGCGCCGCGTGCTGTAGGTGCGCCGCGTGCTGCGGGTGCGGCCAGCGCGGCTCAGGGCGTGCGGGGTGCGTGGGATGCGCGGGATGCGCAGTGTGGCCAGGACGCGCAGGGCGGTCAGGGTGGTCAGGGCGGCCAGAACGCTCAGGACGCCTCAGGCGCGCAGGGTGCGCGGGGCGCGCAGGGAGCGCAGGAAGCGCGGGCCGATCAGGACGCGCGGGCCGATCAGGACGCGCGAGCCGATCAGGACGCCGAGGGCGTGCAGGACGCCGAGGGCGCGCAGGAAGCCCGGGCCGATGAGGACGCGCGGGCCGCCCAGAGCGCGCAGAGCGCCCAGGACGCGCAGAACGCGCAGGCCGCCCAGGACGTCCAGGGCGCGCAGGCCGCCCAAGGCGCCCAGGAGGTCCAGGGCGCGCAGAACGCCCAGGCCGCCCAAGGCGCCCAGTGCACGCAGAGCACGCAGGAAGCGCAGGAAGCTCCGGCCGCGGCCGGAGCGGAGGCGGAGGCAGGGGTGTCCGTGCCCGTGCCCCGCCGGGAGCGGGCCCCCGTCACGCGCGTCGAGCTCGGGTGGCCCGAGGGCCTGCCCGACGGTGGTCGGCACGGCTTCACGCCCGCGCACCGCGCCCGCCTGGAGGCCGCCCTGCCCGGCCTGGCCGAGCGGCTCGCGCGGGCGCTGCCCGCCGGGGCCCGGCGGGTGCTCGTCCTCGGCTTCGAGGAGCTGATGTACGCGCCGCTCGCGCTCGGCGTCGCCCTGGAGGGCCGCCTCGGCACCGGCACGGAGGTCCGCTACTCCACCACCACCCGCTCGCCCGTCCTCGCCGTCGACGACCCCGGCTACGCCATCCGCACCCGGCTGGTCTTCCCCGCCCACGACGACCCTGCCGACGGCCCCGGCCACCGCTACGCCTACAACGTCGCGGGCGGCGGCTTCGACGCCGTCGTCGCGGTCGTGGACTCGGCCGCCGACACCCCCGCCCTGCACGCCCCCGACGGCCTGCTGGCCCAACTGGCCGCCCACACCGGGCACGTGCTGCTCGCTGTCGTCCCGTCCTACGCGCCCGCGCCCGCCTCACCCCCCGCCCACGCCCACGTCCCCCCGCCCGAACCGGCCCACCAGGAACCGCCCGTGCTGCCCGAACCGCTCCGCGGACCCGCCTTCTCCTCCTACGCGCCCGACGACGTCGGCTGGCTGCTGCAAGACCTCTCGGACGTGACGCTGGAGGCGCCCACCGAGGAGCGCGAGGAGGCCATCCAGAGCGGCGGCGCGCACTACGCGGAGTCGCTGCCCGTCGAGTACCAGCCGAGCGAGCGGTACCAGGAGCTGTTCCGGGCCGCGCTCGACGCGTCCGCCGCGCGCGTCGCGCTCGCGGTCGGCACCGTCACCGAGACGGTCCTCGCCGAGCGGGGCCACGCCCCGGCGCGGGACGGGGACCGCCCGGGCGGCCCGGGCGGCCCGGGCCGCCCGGTCCTCGTGTCGCTCGCCCGCGCGGGCACGCCCGTCGGCGTCCTGATGCGCCGCTGGGCCCGGCAGCGGCACGGCCTCGACCTGCCGCACTACGCCGTGTCGATCGTGCGTGGCCGCGGCATCGACGCCAACGCGCTGCGCTGGCTGGCCGCCCACCACGATCCGGCCGACGTCGTGTTCGTCGACGGCTGGACCGGCAAGGGCGCCATCACCCGTGAACTGGCCGAGGCGATACGGGAGTTCGAGCAGGCCGAGGGCGTCTCCGGGTTCAGCCCGGAGCTCGCCGTCCTCGCCGACCCGGGCTCGTGCGTGCGTACCTACGGCACCCGCGAGGACTACCTCATCCCCTCCGCCTGCCTCAACTCCACGGTGTCCGGGCTGATCTCGCGCACCGTGCTGCGCGCCGACCTCGTCGGGCCGGACGACTACCACGGCGCGAAGTTCTACCGCGAGCTCGCGGACGCCGACGTGTCCCGGGACTTCGTGGCGGCGGTCGCCGCGCGCTTCGACGAGGTGCGCGAGGCCGTGGACGTCCAGGTCAAGGAGATCCTGTCCGCCGACCGCACCCCCACCTGGGAGGGCTGGGCGGCCGTCGAGCGCATCAGCGAGGAGTACGGCATCCACGACGTGAACCTCGTCAAGCCCGGCGTCGGCGAGACCACGCGCGTGCTGCTGCGCCGCGTGCCGTGGAAGGTCCTCGCCCGGGCCGGAGCGGGCGCCGACCTCGACCACGTACGGCTGCTCGCCGCGCAGCGCGGCGTGCCCGTCGAGGAGGTGGACGACCTCCCGTACACCTGCGTGGGACTGATCCACCCCCGCTACACCCGCGGGGCGACCGGCGCAGACGGCAAGGCGGTGACCGACGCGTGAGCGCCTCGCCGCCGTCCTCCGCGAACCCGTCGCCGCCGCCCGGGCTCGCTGGGCAGCCGCCGCTCGATAGCGCTGTGCCTCTGCCGTCGGGGGACGCTGCGCCCCTGCCATCGGGTGCCGTCCCGCCGTCGTCCGGGGCCGCTGTGTCGGTGCCCTCCGGTGCCGTCCCGCCGTCGCCCGGACCCGCTGTGCCGCTGTCCGGGCTTGCTGCGCCGCTGCCCTCCGGAGGCGTCCCGCAGCCGACCGGTGCCGTCCCGCCGCCCGGCGCCGCGCCGTCCGTCGCGCTCGTCGCCAGTGATCTCGACCGCACCCTCATCTACTCCGCCGCCGCGCTCGGCCTGCGCATGCCCGACGCGGAGGCGCCCCGGCTGCTGTGCGTCGAGGTGTACCAGGGCAAGCCGCTGTCGTACGTCACCGAGGCCGCGGCCGGGCTCCTCGCGGAGCTGGCGCGGGCCGCGGTCTTCGTCCCCACCACCACCCGCACCCGCGAGCAGTACGGGCGCATCCACCTGCCCGGCCCCCCGCCGAAGTACGCGATCTGCGCGAACGGAGGGCACCTGCTCGTCGACGGCGTCTCCGACCCCGCCTGGCGGGCCGCCGTCGACCGGCGCCTCGCCGCGGACTGCGCCCCCCTCGACGAGGTACGCGCCCACCTGCTGCGCACCGCCGACCCGGCCTGGCTGCTCAAGGAGCGCGTGGCCGAGGACCTGTTCGCGTACCTGGTCGTCGAGCGGGCCCTGCTGCCGGACGGCTGGGTCAAGGAGCTCGGCGCGTGGGCGGACGAGCGCGGCTGGACCGTCTCCTTGCAGGGGCGCAAGGTGTACGCCGTGCCCCGGCCGCTCACCAAGAGCGCGGCCATGCGCGAGGTCGCGCGGCGGGTGGGGGCCGGGGTGACGCTGGCCGCGGGGGACTCCCTGCTCGACGCCGACCTGCTGGCGGCGGCGGACCTGGCCTGGCGGCCCTCGCACGGGGAACTGGCCGACACGGGGTGGGCTGCGCCCGGGCTCGTGGTGGTCCCCGAGGCCGGGGTGGCGGCGGGGGAGGAGCTGCTGCGCCGCTTCCTGGCCGCGGCGCGCGGGGCCTAGCCCTCGCGGGGGCGCCCCAGTCCCGCCCCTTCCCGTAACCAAGGGGCTCCGCCCCCTGAACCCCCGAAGATCGCGCTGACGCGCTCGTCCTCAAACGCCGGACGGGCTGAATGATCCCCGACGCGGCCAGTTCCAGCCCGTCCGGCGTTTGAGGACGAGGCCGAAGGCCGATAAAGGCGGGGTCCAGGGGCGGCAGCCCCTGGTTACGGGAAGGGGCGGGATCGGGGCGTGCCACGCGGCGTAACCTGTCCGCATGCCTCGCTACGAATACCGCTGCCGCTCCTGCGGCGACACCTTCGAACTGAGCCGCCCCATGGCGGAGTCCTCCGCCCCGGCCCCCTGCCCGGCCGGGCACGCGGACACCGTCAAGCTCCTGTCGACCGTGGCGGTCGGCGGCACCTCCGCCGCACCCGCGCCGCGCGCCGGGGGCGGTGGCGGTGGCGGCTGCTGCGGTGGCGGCTGCTGCGGCTGACGACGACAGAGGGGCGCAAGGGACGAAGAAGGGGAAGGGGACAGAGGACAGGGGGCAAGGACAGGAGAAGGGGACAGAGGACAGGGGGCAAGGAGAGGGAAAGCGCGCGCTCAGCGGAGCACGTCGTCCTCGCCCCCGAGCAGCCCCAGCTCCGCCCGCGTGGGCGCCCCCTCCCAGTCGCCGCGCGAGGCGACGGCGAACGCCCCGGTGGTCACCGCCCGTTCGAGCCGCGCCGCGACACCGGCCCCGTCGAGCAGCGCGGACAGGTACCCGGCCACGAACGCGTCCCCGGCCCCCACGGTGTCGACGGCCCGCACGGGCACCGCAGGACGGTGCACCGGGGCGCCCCCGTCCCCGTACGCGGTGGCACCGCCCGCGCCCAGCTTCACGACGACCTCGGAGACGCCCAGACCGAGCAGCCGGTCGGCCTGCTCCTCGGGGTCCGGGGCGGGCCCGTCCGGCGGCAGGCACAGCGGCAACTCGTCGGCCGAGGCCACGAGTACGTCGACGTACGGCAGCCAGGGGCGCAGGAAGGCGCCCGCCACCCGCCGACTCCACAACCGGCCGCGGAAGTTGACGTCCAGGCAGACCGGCACCGCGTGGTCGCGGGCGAGGCGCAGGGCGCGCTCCCAGGCGGCGCGGGCGTGCTCGCCGAGCGCCGGGGTGACCCCGGTGAGGTGCAGCAGGCGCGGCGGCGCGGCGGTGAAGGCCCGCTCCACGGCGTCCGCGCCGAGGCGTGAACCGGCCGACCCGGAGCGGTAGTAGTGGACCCGCGTCACCTCCGGCAGGCGCGCCTCGAAGAGGATCAGGCCGGTGGGCGCGTGCGGGTCGCGATGGGCGGCGCCGACGTCCACGCCCTCGGCGCGCAGCGTCCGCAGCACCAGTTCGCCGGCCTCGTCGTCGCCGACGGCACCGGCCCAGCGGACGCCGTGCCCGAGCCGGGCGAGCCCGACGGCCACGTTCGACTCGGCGCCCGCGACGGACACCGTCATGGCCCCGCCCAGCCTCAGCGGCCCGTCACCGCGCAGGGCGACCATGGTCTCGCCGAAGGTGAACACGTCAGGGGTGCCCGCCCCGGAGGCCTCCCGGTTCACCCGCACACCTCCACGAACCGCTCCGCGCGCCGCCGCAGCGCGTCCAGGTCGCCGCCGTCCGCCGCGTCGCCGACGAGCGGGGAGCCGACGCCCACCGCGACCGCGCCCAGGTCCAGGTACGCCTGGGCCGCGTCCGCGTCCACGCCGCCGACCGGTACGAACGGCAGGTCGGGGAAGGGGCCCCGCAGCGCCTTCAGGTAGTCGGGGCCGCCCGCCGCCGACGCGGGGAAGACCTTCAATGCGGTCGCTCCCGCTCCGGCCGCGGCGATGACCTCGGTGGGCGTGAGCACCCCGGCGAGCACCGGCAGCCCCAGGCCGATGGCGGTCGCGACGCCCGGGCCGAGGCCGGGCGTGACGATCAGGTTGGCGCCCGCGTCGGCCGCCCGCCGGGCGTCGGCCTCGGTCACGACCGTGCCCGCGCCGAGCCACGCGTCCGGACCGAGCTCGCCGCGCGCCCGGCGCAGCACGCCCAGCGCGTCGGCGCCGCTCAGCGAGACCTCGACCAGGGGGACACCGGACTCGACGAGCGCCATGACGGTACGGAACGACGCCTCCGGGTCGCGCCCGCGCACGATGGCGAGCAGCCGCCGGGCCCGCAGAACGGTCAGAAACCCGGCCGTACCGTCGGCGCGCCTGCCATCCCCGTTGTCCTCAGCGTCATCAATGTCGTCAGTGTCATCGATCATGCGCCCAGACTCGCACAGGCGTCCGGCAGGGATCTCCGGCACGGGGGCTCACACGGCGCCCTGGCCCCGCTCCTCGCGGATCTGCGCGACCACGCGCGCGGCGGCCGAGCGCACCGCTTCCATCTCGGTCAGGAAGTGCCAGTAGTCGGGGTGACGGCCCTCCAGGGCGTCCACGGCACGGTCCAGGCGGGCCACCGCGTCGTCCAGCGGGCGGGCGTGGCGCGGGTCGGGCCGCTGGCGGCCCGCCATCGCCAGGCGCTGGGCGTCGCGGACGGCGAACCGGGTGCGCTCGATCTCCGCCCGCGGGTCCTTGGCGACCTCGTTCAGGCGCCGCAGCCGGTCCCCGGCGGCGGACACCGCCTCGTCGGTGGAGTCGAGCAGCGCCCGCACCGTCGACAGGAGCGCCGTCGCGTCCGGCCACCGCTGCTCCTCGCGGGCCCGCTGCGCCTCAGCCAGCCTGTTCTCCGCCTGCCGTACGGTCTCGGCGGCCTGGTCCGGCACGCGCTGGAGGTCCTGCCAGCAGGCGGCGGTGAAGCGCCGCCGCAGCTCGCTGAGGACCGGTTCGACCTGCTCGCTGCGGGTGGTCAGGGCCTGAGCGCGGGTCCGCAGCGACACCAGGCGCCGGTCGATCTCGCGGGCCCGCTCGGGCAGCCGCTCGGCCTCGGCGCGCACGGCCTCGGCGTCGCGGGCGACCCGGTCGGCCCGCTGCAGCGTCTCGGCGACGCCGTGCCGGCCCGCGCCCTGGTTGAGCTTGGTCAGCTCGGGCCCGAGCGCGGCGAGCCGACCCGCGAGGTCGTCGGCCTTCAGGCCCGCGCCGCGCACCGCGTCGAGCGCGCCGGTCGCCGCCAGGAGCGTCTGCCGGGCCCGCTCCACGGCCGGGGCGAGCCGGGCGAGCTGTGTCTCTGCCTTGTCGACCAGCGGCCCGAGCCCCTGCGCGAACCGGTCCAGGTCCTGCTTGGCACGGCCGAGGGCGTCCTTGGCCGCCGTCAGCTCGGTCCGCGCCCGGGCGGCGGCGGACGCCTCCAGGTCGTCCCGGTCCAGGTCGTAGGCGTCGACGGCGGTGATGTACTGGTGGCTGACCTCGTCGATGCGCCGCCCGAACGCCTCGAAGTCCGCCGCGGCCTTCCGCGCGGCGGGCGAGGAGTCGACGGCCACGATCGTCTCGATGGAGATCCGCAGATCGCGCTGGGCGCTGTCCAGCTCGTAGAACGCGGCCGCCGCCGCGTCCTTGGCGGCCTGCGCCCCGGCCCGCGAACTCTCCCCCCGCCCCCCGAACCACCGCCGCGTACCGCCCCCGGCAAAGGCAGCGGGCACGACGGCGCCCAGCAGAGGCAGCGGCAACAACACCAGAGCCAGCACATCCACGACAGCACCCCGAAGCGGCGCGAGCACCCCTCGACGGCGTGCGGCGGCGGACGATCCACCAGCGGGCAGCCCGGCGCGGTCATCGGTGCCCCCGGGCCGCACGGCAGCGCCCCGAAGGGGCGCGGGGAACGGCGCGAGCAACCCCCGACGGCCCGCGGCGGCACACGAATCACCAGCGGGCAGCCCGGCACCGGGCGGAACGCCAGGAACAGCAGTGGGCGGAACGCCAGGAAAGGCAGCGGGCGAGACGCCAGAAACAGCGGGCGAGACCCCAGGAGAGCCCCCCGACCCCTGCGGCGGCGGGGCAGCCGGTGTGGCCCGCGTGCCGCACATGCGTGGCTGCGCTGGTGTCGCCGTCACTGTCCCTCTCCCGTGCTGTCGTCCGCCCTGCCCGGCCGGTCTCACATTCTCCCACCGGTGAGGACGAACACACAGGGCGGTCAGTTCGCGGGCCGCACCGTGATGTTGCCGTCGACACTGCGCACGGACACCTGGTGCGGGCTGCGCCCGGCGCGCGGCACGGACACGTCGACGCCGCCGTCGACACTGCGGGCGTCCACGCGGTACGTGGCCTCGGGCAGCCCGAGGGTCACGGACCCGTCCCGGCTGTGCGCACGCACCCGGTCCGGCACGGCGTCCAGTTCGAGGCGTACGGAACCGTCCTGCGAGCGCGCGCTCACCCGCTTCGACGTGACGCGCTCGGTACGCACGGACCCGTCGACGCTGCGCAGGTCCAGCGGCCCGCTGGAGTCCCTGACGGTGACGCCGCCGTCGGCCGAGCGCACCGTGAGCGGCTCCCGGAACCCGTCGGCGGTCACCTTGCCGTCGCGGTTCAGCAGGGTCACGGCGACGCCGCGCGGCACGACGACGCGGTGCTTGGCGGAGCAGTTGGCGATGAGCCCGCCGCACTTCGTGCGGAAGGTGAGCCGGTCGCCCGCGGCGTTCTGCTTCCAGGTGACCTTCGGGCTCTCGCCGAACACCGTCCGCCCGTCGAACCACCGCGTCACCCGTACGTCCTTGACGTCGTCCGACACCACGACCTCCAGGGCGGAGTCGTCGCTGTCGACGGTCAGGCTGTGTCCCGGCAGGGTGAACGACCGCCGCTCCGGCGTCTTGTCGTCGTCGGCGCTGGCCCCGCACGCGGCGACGAGCCCGCACACGGCCACCGTCGTGCCGACGCCGACGAGGAGCCGTACCCCTCGCGTACGGCGCGGACCCGGACGACGGCTGTGGACGGTGCTCATGACGCTCTCCCCTTCGAACCCCACGCGGCCCTCGCCGCGTGCGCACTCCGACGGTAGGAAGAAGCCGTGGTCCGGGGCATCCGGGCCGCTCCCGGATCCGAGGTGGGGGTAGCCCCCCTGCCGGGCGGGGGTCCGCACGGGTTTGCGGCGCACCGCCACCGGCAAGGTAGGCTGTCGACTCATTCCGGGCGCGTAGCTCAGGGGTAGAGCGTCGCCCTTACAAGGCGAATGTCGGCGGTTCGAAACCGTCCGCGCCCACCGGTGAAGCAAGCAGGTCAGCGGCCCTTCGGGAGTTCTCCCGGGGGGCCGCTGCCGCGCCCGGAGCCGCTCCGGCTCATCGCCGACGCCTACGACGCCCCGCCCGCGGCCCTGGCCCGCCGACCGGCGGCCCCTCGCGCGGACACGGCCCCGCGTGCCACACCACACGGGCCCCGGCCCCGGACGGAGAGTCCTTCGCGCAGGAGGCGACCGGCTCGCCGGGCCGGATCGGCCGATCGCAGCGCCAGCACAGCAGCGCACCCGCACTCACACCCCCACCTCACCCTCGGCCGGGTACACGGACAGCGCGCGCAGATGACGGGCGAGCTCTCCCACACGCAGGGCTGCGGCCATCGGCCCGACGCGCAGGTCGGGCTCCTCACCCTTCGCCTCCAAAGCCGCACGCGCGTCGTCGACGACCTGGAGATGCCGATACCAGTCCCGGCTACGGACCGCCGCCGCGGCGGCAGCCCGCTCCGCCCCGGGCAGACGCAGCCGGATCTCCGCGACGAGACGCCGATGCACCTCGGCGGTCTCCGCGGCGGGAGGCAGCGTCCTGCCGGCCTCGCCGGCCGCCGCGAGCAGCTCGTCGAGCTGCCTGGTGGTCGTCATGAGCGTGTCCCCACTGCGATGGTGTCCGAGCCTGCCCACGCGGCGAGCGCCCGCAATACGACGGCGAGGCGGCGGTCACCGAGGGGCAGCACGCGGTCGAGGAGGACCTGCCGCCCGAGCGCGATGGCGAGCACGACCTCCACGAAGGCGTACGCGACGCCGTCCAGCTCCAGCTCGGTCAGACGGAGGGAGAGGTGCGTCCAGTCCGCCCGTACGCCGTCGTCGGCCTGCGCCACGAGGACCCGCTGTACGGCGGGGCGGGCCAGCAGCTCACGCTCCTGGAGGAGCGCGGCCACGGCGATGCGGTCGAGACCCTCGGCGGCCCAGGCCCGAAGCCGTTCCTCGACGGGCGCGGGCCGGGGCCGGGGCGGGGTGTGGTCGTGGTGCACGGTCATCCGCATGCCTCCGCGGAAAGTCTCGGGCCGGCTCCTCGAGGTCCCGGAACGTCGCGTACGAGGTCCGGTCGGGAGGAGCAGGTGGCCGGCCAGGCGTCGGCGTCGCGACGGGCGGCGCGCGTCGGTGCGTCCATGACCAGCACCGTAGAGAGGCCGATTGCGTGCCCGTTGACCGATTGCGCAGGATTGCGCACGCGGTATCCGTGGTCGCAGGGGATTGCTCACGTGAGGTCGAGCGCGGCCCGGGCCCGGCCGATCAGCCGATGCGCCTGGTGGTCGAAGGCCGCGGCCTCGTACATGAGGTTCCACATGCGCCGGTAGAACGCGACATCATCGGAGGAGTCGAGCCACAGCTCAGCGTTCCACGTGTCGGCGACGACGAGACGCTCGTCGATGATCCAGAACCCGTGCTTCGGGGAGAAGGGCGTCCGAGCGCCGAGCGGGATGACGCCCAGCGTGACGGTGTCCAGCCCAATGAAGCCCGACAGGCGGGTGAGTTGGGCAGCCATGGCCTCCGGCGGGCAGCGTACGACGTACAGGGCCGCCTCCCAGATCAAGGCGTGGAAGCGGTGGCCTGGCTCGTACACCGCTTCCTGGCGCTTCATCCGCGCCCGGACGCCCTCCTCGATGTCCCGGCGCGTACCGAGCCGGTCGGACACGTCGGACAGGACTCCCCGCGCGTACTCGGAGGTCTGGAAGATGCCGGGGATGATCCCGGACTCGAAGAGGTGGATGGTCTCGGCCTGTGCCTCCTGGACGACGTGGCGCTCCTGCACCGCGCGATGGCCGGCGGCCAGCTCACGGCGCCAGCTTCGGTAGGCGGTCTCCAGCGCGCGCAGGCCGCGCTGCAACTCGTCGGCGAGTTCCGGGTGTCCGGCCGCCCGCGCCCATGCCGCCACGTCGGCGTCGGACGCTGTCTGCTTGCCGTTCTCCAGGCGCGAGACCTTCGAGCGTTGCCACCCAAGGCGCTCCGCGAACTCCTTGCCGTTCAGCTCCGTCTCGGTGCGCAGCTCACGCAGCCGCGCACCGAGCGCTTCACGGGACTGCTGGTAGTCGGTGCTCACGCACCAGAAGCTATCTGCCGCAGAAACTCCTCGCGCCTGTTCGCGTGATGCCAGGCGGCATCCCGGACCTGGCAGTACTCCACGATGCGAGCGGGGTCGACGACGAGTTCAGCGCCGAGGTAGCCGTCGGCGTCGTCGAAGTGGAGGACCAAGGCGCGTGCGGAGTCGAAGAGCCAGAAGTCCAGGGAGGGCAGGCCGATCCGCTCGGCGTCGGCCCGCCACAGGTTCCGGATGTCCTCTCCGGCTGCGTTGTTCGCGGCGGCTCCCGCCAGCAGGTACATCTGCTCGCGAGTGGGCGGCTCATCCACGATCCGTACCCGCTCGATGCGCTTGCCCTGGCGGGTCTGCGCCCTCACGTTGAGGCACCATGGGCGCTCCAAGTCGTCGGGAACCTCTCCGTTCTCGAGATAGTGGCGGTACTTGTCGCTCGCCCGGTCGGAGCCGTAACCGCGTCGGGTCTCCAGGCGCCAGGCGGTGTGCTCGAACGCTTCGAAGTAGCTGCCGAACGTGCTGTCGTCGATGAACTCGGCCACGCGTGCTACTCCTCCGGGCTGAAGCGGGTGAGCAGGGCGCGAGGCACACGCACGAAGGACTCGCCCTCGAGGACGTTCTGGACCTGGGCGAGGTCTTCGGGGTCGGTGACGGTGTACCCCTGCACGACGATGTCACCGGTTGCCATGTCCTCGTACAGGGTGGGGCACTTGCCGTCGTCGCTGGTGGTGCCGAGCATGCGGAGCTGTAGTGCCATCGTGAGGATCTCCTTCGGTCCGATCACGGTGAGGTGCCAGGATGGGCCTCATGGCTGTTGTGCGCGGAGCGGTTGCGCGGAATTGCGCAGGAAGGACCGAAGGTGAGGGGTGGTTGCGCGCAATCATCTCCACCGCTGCGGCCCGGTGACGGCTGTCGGTGTCACTGCCTGCGCCAGCAGGCATGCCCCACACCGTGCACCCTGCCGCAGCGGTGCACGAGGACATCCGCGCTCACCGGTACGGCAACAAGACGGTGGCTCCCGCGGGTGTCCTCAGGGCTTCCGGGACGCCGTCGGCCCGTCCTCGCGCAGGACCGCCTCCGCGTTCTTCAGGGCGCGGGCGCGGAGTTGGCGCCACGTGGTGAGGTCCGCTCGGTGTGCGGCGCGGACCTCGGGCAGGGGGCGGTGGGCGGCCGCGGCCTCCGGCTCGAGGTTGTTCACCACCGTCGACACCCGGAACCAGCGCTTCTGGTCGCCGTACAGCGCGCGTTGCGCGGCCGCCAGGCAGCCGTCGGTGTGGGCGCGTACGACGTGACCCGTGGACAGCCTCAGGGACAGCTCCGTGCGGCCGGTGCCGAACAGGGCCCTGGCCACGCGGTCGCGCTCCGCGGTGGACGGCGGGCGGTCGCCCGGGCGCGGCGGCGTGAGGCCCCGCCGGGCCAGGCAGCGGTCGGTGAGCCGCTGCTGCGCGGCCCTGACCACGTCGTCCGGGGCGGGTGCGGGCGGGCGGGGAGCGGGGGAGGCGCAGCCGGCCGCCGCGAGCAGGAGGAACGGTACGCAGACCAGGGCGTGCGGGCGCATGGGCAGGCTCCCCGGGGTGGGCGGTGCAGGGTGCCTGCCCAGGCTCCCCGCCAGCCGGTGCGCCAAGCCCCGCGCCACCCGGACCGGTGATTAGTCGTACCGGCGGCCGCCTTGCCGCACCGGTGCGTAGGCGGGCCGGGCGCCGCCCTACGTCACCGGCGGGGGTGCGGCGTCGGGTGCGTGCGGCGGTACCTGCGGTCCCAGCGCTCCTGGCGGGCCCGGCGGATGCGGTAGTCCCGGTAGCTGGCGGGCGTACTCATGCCGCCGGTGCCGCCCGCGACCCCGCCCCGCGGGGCGCCGCCCTGGACGGTGGCGCGGTCGTGGCGGCGCACCAGGAAGTACGCGATGGCCGCGGCGACCAGCCACAGCAGGGGAGCGTTGAAACCGAGGACGATCAGGACCAGGAGCAGGGCGATCGTCAGGATGTACATGGGCGTACCTCCGCACGCTGGGCGCGGGGGCTGGGCGCGACGTCATGGACGGTGGCGGATCCGCGAGGAAGGGAGCGGGGCGGACCCGGAAGCGCGAGCCGTGACGTCGTCGCAGGGGCGTACGAGGGCGCGTCCGGCTCTCGTACGGGGAGTCAACGCCCGCCGCGAGCGCGTGTCAATGCTTGGGGGGCTCGTCGGTGCTCATCGGTGCTCGGTGCCGCTCGTATGTGCTACGTCGGTGGTGCGCTGCCCCGCCCTTCCGCCGGAGGCCCGGCGGGACTCCTCGGTGGCCGTCACGGCCCCTCGGGTGGCGGGGCCTCGTGGGCGTGCTTGAGCCTCATCCGGGTGTCCACCGCCTCCGGTCCCGAAACCTGCTCCCAGAAGCGGTGGCACGTCACGAACACCGCCAGCTCGCGCTCCCGCGCGCGCAACTTCTCCACCTCCGCCTGTTCGTCGGGCGTCCAGCCCGGCGAGGCCGGGCGCTCCAGCTTGCGCCAGCCGTGGTCGTCGCTGAAGCCGTCGTGCGGTTCGACGCACCACGGCAGGCGGCGCAGCAGGGCGTGCAGCTCGGACCTGACCTGGTGCAGCTCCTCCTGGGCGGCCAGGAGGTCGGCGGGGAACTCATGCGGGGGTGACTCGGGCACGCCGTAATGCTACTCCTGTTCGAATTTGGTGCGCGAGTGACGCGCGGGCCGAACGGGGGGTTCTCGCCGGGGGTGGGGACGCGCGAAGCTGGAGGCATGTGCCGCAGCATCAAGACGCTCCGCCCGCCCGTCCTGCCGCAGGAGGCCACCGAGGACGAGATCCGGGCGGCCGCGCTCCAGTACGTCCGCAAGGTGTCCGGGTTCCGGGAGCCCGCCGCGCACAACCGGGAGGTGTTCGAGCGGGCGGTCGACGCGGTGGCCGAGGCGACGCGGGCGCTGCTCGCGGGGCTCGAGGTGCGCGGGGCCGCGCGGCGGGGTTAGCCCTCGCGGGGCGCCCCGCTGTGCCCATGAGCGCGCTCCGCGCGCGGGCGCCCCTTTCCCGAAACCAGGGGCTGTCGCCCCTGGACCCCGCCCTTTCGTCTGGGGCTTCGCCCCTTTCCCCCTTGTCGGCGCTTCGCGCCTCGTCCTCGAACGCCGGACGGGCTGAAGATCCCGTCCGTCAGGCCGGGCGGCGGACCAGGTACGCCGCGCCCGCGCCCGCGGCGACGAGGGCCAGGACCGAGACGCCCGTCGCGAGCCAGGTCGCGCCGAGCCACTGGCCGCCGAAGTAGCCGAGCCCCACGCTGTAGCCGGCCCAGGCGACGCCCGCCAGGGCCGACCACGGCAGGAAGTCACGCTTGCGGCGGTGGGCCGCGCCCGCGCCGAGGGAGACGATCGACCGGCCGGCCGGGGCGAAGCGCGCGATGACGACGAGGACGCCGCCCCCGCGCGAGAGGGCCGTGCCGAGCCGCTCCTGGGCGCTGGTCAGGCGCCGGGAGCGGGCGATGGCCCGGTCGAGGCGTTCGCCGCCGCGCCAGGCGAGGCGGTAGGCGACGAGGTCGCCGAGGACCGACGCGGTGGCCGCGCACAGCATGAGGAGCAGGATGTCCGGCACGTCGTGCGGGACCCGCCCGGTGCCGGAGCCCGCCGCGGCGGCGGCCGTGGCGGCCGTGATGACGAGCACGCCGCTCGGCAGCAGCGGCAGGAACACGTCGAACAGGACCGAGAGCGCCACGACCGCGTAAATCCATGGGCTCGCGGTCAGCGCCCCCACACTCTCCAACACCCGAACTCCCCGTAATTCCCCGGTCGGCAACTCATCGCCGCGCTTTCGCGGGGAGCGGCGGGTGGCGGCCTGACGACAGCGGTACAGCGTACGCCGGGCTGTCGCCCGTAGATCCACGGGGGGCTCAGATGTTCGCAACGTCACGTTCATGAACGCGTCCCTCCGTTTCCCCGCCGGGCCCACGCGTACCGGCGTACGGTGGTGAGCGCTCCACAGGAACGGAAACGAACAGTGACAGAGCGCCCCAAAAGGGCCTGACCTGGGGATACAAAGGAGCTTGGCCATGGTGGCAGGAGTGCTGACCTCGGCCGTGGCGGCGGCTGTGCTCGCCGCGAGCGGTACCACCGGCGGGACGGACAGCGTGGAGGTCCGCGCGCAGGGGCGGTTCGCCCCGCCCGCGGCCTTCGTGACGCCGTCCGCGATCACGTACGACCAGAAGCTCGTGCCGGCGGGCTCGTGGATCGAGGTGACCCAGCACAGCGACCGGAAGGGCACGAAGGTCCAGTTGCGGGTCAAGGGCTTGAAGGCGGGCTACGCCTACGGCGTGCACGTGCACCAGAAGCCGTGCGGCGCGGACCCGATGGCGGCCGGCGGGCACTACCAGAACAAGCCGTCGCAGGACCCCGGTGACGTCAATCCGGACAACGAAGTGTGGCTGGACTTCACCGCACAACCGAACGGCTCCGGCCGGTCGTCGGCGTACCACGACTGGGGATTCCGGCGCGGTGAGGCGGCGTCCGTCGTGCTCCACCGCGAGCAGGGCGGCGCCGGGGCGCGGCTCGCGTGCTTCAGCGTGCCGTTCGCGCCGTCGCCGGGCGCGTGACGGCGTAGCCGCGCGGCCGCGTCACCGGGCGTGGTGACGCGGCCGCACCGCACGACAGTGCCCCCTGGTCGTACCGGAGGACCGGTACGGCCAGGGGGCACGCGTGTCGCGGGCGGCGCGGGTCAGGCGGCGACGGTGGCGCGCTCGGCGTCCGCGGACTTCTGCTCGCCGCGCGCGGAGGCGATGACGCGGTCCAGGCCGAAGGCCCCCGAGCCGGTGAAGACCAGGAGCAGCAGCGCCCAGCAGAACATGGCCGAGGCCTCGCCGCCGTTCTCCATCGGCCACAGCGCCTCGGGCTGGTGGACCTTGAAGTAGGCGTACGCCATCGAGCCCGACGAGACGAACGCCGCGGCCCGGGTGCCGAGGCCGAGCATGACCAGGGCGCCGCCGACGAGCTGGATCACGGCCGCGTACCAGCCCGGCCAGGTGCCCGCGTCCACGGTGGCGCCGTTGCCGTCGATGCCGCCGAACGCCCCGAAGAGGGAGGACGCGCCGTGGCAGAAGAAGAGCAGGCCGACGACGATGCGGAAGAGGCCGAGGGCATAGGGCTGGGCGCTGTTCAGCCGCTCAGTCATGGTGGGGGACTCCTTCGGTCGGGTTCGGTTGGGGACGGGAACCGATCGAGCCCCAAGATTAGGTTTGCCTCAGCAGTACTTGCAACTTCAACATCTGAGTGTTTCATGAGAATCCCCTGTATTCGGCCGTCCCGCGCGCCCCTGACCGCACGGGTTCCGGCCGGAACCGCCGTCCGCAGCGCGGCCCGCGCCACCGCGTCCGCGTCCGCCAGCGTCACCGAGTCGACGCCCGGCCGCGCCCCGGCGGCGGTCACCCAGTGCACGCCCTCCGTCGGCACCCCGAGCGCGAACCGCCGGGGGTGGGCCCGGCCGTCGCGGTCGAGCAGCCGGTAGGGGCGCGGGGTCACGTCGAGCCCGCCCGTCTCGTAGCCGTCGACGCGGTGCGGGCGGCACTGCCCGGACCGCAGCAGCTCCGCGAGGAGCGCGTCCTCGGTGCGCCGTACGTCCGGCTCCGGGAGGCGCGCCTCCACGAGCGTGGTCACCCGCACCCCGGAGCCCGGCACCTCGGGCGACCACGCGTGGAACGCCCCGCCCTCGGCCCGTACGCGCAGGCGCGGGCCGACCACCTCGACCACGCCCGCCTCGACGAGCGCCGTCAGCTCCTCGACGCGGCGGCGGGGCGGCCCGATGGACAGGTAGGCGTTGAGCGGGGTGTACCAGCCGTCGAGGTGGTCGCGGCGCGAGCGGCCCGCCACCCCGCCGTGGTCCACGGTGAGCCGCAGCTCGTTGCGCAGGTCCCGCAGTACGTCCAGGGCGGCCTTCAGCGGGCCTGCGACGTTGCCGAGCGCGGCCTCGGCCGCGTCCCGGCGCAGATGGTTCAGCAGCCAGGCCCGGAAGTCGCCGGGCGAGCCGAAGACCCGCCCCTCGTACGGGCGCGCGAGGCGGTGCCAGGACCAGCGCTCGGCCTCCGGTATCCCGTACGCGGTCAGGAGCGTGGCCTCCTCGGGGTGCCCGTGGGGGACGTCGAGGAAGCGGGCGCGGAACGTCCGCGCCCGCCCGGGTGTGGAGCGGGCGCTCAGCAGCGCCGCGTAGTGGACCGTCTCCACCTCCTTCGCCACCAGCGGCCAGATCTCGGCCAGGAAGTCCGGCGCGTCCCCGCTGTCCGCGCGCTTGCGGAAGCGGGCGATCACCTCGGGCGTGAGCAGGGCGGCCCGGTGCCGCCCGTAGGGGCCCTTGGCGTTGTCGCCGCGCGCCTGGTACGGCACGCCGCGCCGGGACCCGGCGTACAGGCGCGGCTCGGCGCCCGAGGGGAGGTAGCGCCGGGTGCCGTCCGGCGCCCGGACGAAGCGGCCGCCGCGGCCCTCGGTCAACAGCGCCACGTGGTCGAAGAAGTTCAGGCCGAGGCCGCGCAGCAGCACCGGCTCGCCGGGGGCGAGTCCGGTGAGGTCGACGTCGGCCGGGTTGGCGGGCGGCACGTGGCGCAGGCCGTGGCGGGCGGCGTACGCCGACAGGTCCGCGAGGGGGCGGTCGGGCGCGGTGGGCAGATGGCCCTGGGCCAGGACGACGGCCGAAAGTCCGGTCAGGGAGCGCGAGTTGTCGAGGTCGAGGGTCTGGAGGCCGCCGTCCGCGTCGGCCAGGCGCACCGCGCGGGCCGCGTGCGTGACGACGCGGACCGTGCCGGGGGCGGCGCGGACGGTCCGGGCGAACACCCACTCCAGATAGCGGCCGTAGTCGGCACGCGTCGGGTAGTCGTCCGGACCCAGGCCCGGTACGTGCCCCCGCGCCGCCCACGCGTACAGGCTCGGCCCCGGCCGGACGGGGCCCGAGCAGTCGACGCTGTCGTCGGTGAACAGGGTGACCTGCGAGGCCACGGTGTTCATCAGGAGCTCGGGTGGCTGGGAAGTGCGCCAGACGCGGCCGGGGCCCGGGGGCGCGGGGTCGACCACGTGGACCGTCAACGGCGTGCCGGGCCCGAGGAGTTCGGTGGCGGACGCGCACAGGCGCTCCAGGACGCTGGTGCCGCGGGGCCCCGCGCCGACGACGGCTATCGCGGGGGTGGGGGGTGCGGCGGGTGCGGCGAGGGACAAGCGGAGGCTCCCTTGGCGGTCGGGGTGCGTGGGGGAAGCGGACGGTCCGCATCATGCCCGCCGGGG
Source organism: Streptomyces longispororuber (assembly GCF_014656095.1). Lineage (GTDB taxonomy): Bacteria > Actinomycetota > Actinomycetes > Streptomycetales > Streptomycetaceae > Streptomyces > Streptomyces longispororuber. The sequence continues at coordinate 5,319 of NZ_BNBT01000129.1, read as the reverse complement.
CACCGCCGCCCCGCCGCTTTCCCGAAACTGGGCCGGGGTCCGCCCTGCGCGACTCCATCGGGCCCCGGCCCGGACCCCGGCGCACCGTGCCGCGCCCTACGCGCCGCTCCCGCCCGAGGAGGAGATCTCCCGCGACGCGACGTCTCCAGGCCTCCGCCGCGCCGGGCCTGTTCGAGGACCAGCGTGGCCTCGCGGCCCCGCAGCGTCAGCGTCATCAACTGGTTGCCGAACCAGGGGCCGCCCGTCCTGCGCCAGGTGATCCCGGCGGGCGCGAGCCTCCCGTGGCGGGTGAACAGGCGGCTCAGGGCGCGCCCCGCGCGGCTCCAGCCGAAGCGGAAGCCGACCCGGATCGAGGCGGGGATGGAGTTGTGCACCGGGGAGCAGGCGAGCTGGAGGACGCGCGCGTCCGGGCCGCGGCCGTCGGGCCAGGCGGGCTCGGCGACGTAGGCGTGGTGGACGTCGCCGGACAGGACGGACACCGTGGCCGGGGCCCCGGCGCCCGTGCCCGCCTCGGCGACCAGGGCGGACAGCGCGTCGAACGACGCCGGGAACGCCGACCAGTGCTCCAGGTCCGCGCGCCGCCGCAGCCTCTCGCCGAACCGCGCCCAGCGGGCGCCGCGCTCGCCCCGGCACAGCGCGGCGTTCCAGCCCTCCGCGGCGTGCACGAGGTGCGGGAGCAGCCACGGCAGGGAGGTGCCGATCAGCAGGTGGTCGCAGTCGCCGTCCAGGGCCTGGGCGCGCAGCCAGCGCGCCTCCTCGGGGTCGAGCATCGCGCGCCGGTCCTCGGCGAGGACGCGGGCGGCGCGGGTGTCGACCATGAGCAGCCGCACCCGGCCGAAGTCGCGGCGGTAGCTCCAGCGGACGGCCGCGGGCTCGGCGTCGGCGCGGGCGGCGAAGGCGCGCAGCGCGTCGGTGCCGTCGGGCGTCGCGCGCACGGCGGCGTACAGCTCGTCGCGCTCCAGCTCGGCGGGCGGCACGTTGCCCAGGTGCTGGTACACCCAGTACGACATCAGGCCGCTGAGGACCCGCTCGCGCCACCAGGGCGTGGCCCGCATCTCCGCCAGCCAGGAGGCGCTGGTGTTCCAGTCGTCGATGACGTCGTGGTCGTCGAAGATCATGCAGCTCGGCACGGTGGAGAGCAGCCAGCGCACCTCGGGGTCGAGCCAGGACTCGTAGTAGAGGTGGGTGTACTCGGCGTAGTCCGCCACCTGGTCGCCGGGCGGCTCGGACAGGTCGCGGCGGGCGGCGAGCCAGCGGCGCGTGGGCTCGGAGACCTCGTCCGCGTACACCTGGTCGCCCAGGAGCAGCAGCACGTCGGGGCGCGGTGCGGCGGGGTCGGCGGCGATGCGGGCGGCGAGGGTGTCGAGCGCGTCCGGGCCGATGGGGTCGTCGCCGCCCGGGCGGAGCCGGGCGCCGGGGGAGGGGTCGTGGTCCTCGGCGGGCGGCGCGGCCCACCGGCAGGAGCCGAAGGTGACGCGGAGGGTGTCCGGCGCCTCCGGTGGCGTGCGGATGGTGCTCGGCGGGTACGGCGACCCGGGCAGCGGCCAGACGCCGCCGCCGTCCAGGGTCACCTCGTACGCGGTCTCCGTGCCCGGGGCCAGGCCGGTGACCGGGACGAGCGCGTAGTGGTGCCCGGCGACCTGGAAGGTGCGGGACGCGCCCGTGGCGCCGTCCGCGCACCGCACCTCGGCCGTGCAGGGGCGGTCGGCCTCGACCCACACGGTCGCGGTCCGCCCGTCGGCGTATCTCAGCAGTGGGCCAAGGAGCAGCCGTGCCACAGTGATCACCCTCCTCCGTCGCCCCGTACGGTACGGAACGACGGAGGCGGGCGGGACGGTTCCGCGCAACCGGCGCGCAACCGGCCGGGAAGAGGCGTCAGCAGCCGTTCAGGACGGCGGCGAGCTTGCTCTTCTCGGCCGCGTCGACGCTGAGGCCGTAGTGCTGCTTCACGTCCACCCACATGCGCGCGTAGAAGCAGTGGTACGAGGCGACCGGCGGCATCCACTCGGCGGGGTCCTTGTCGCCCTTGGCCTGGTTGACGTTGTCGGTGACCGCGATGAGCTGCGGCCGGCCGAGGTCGTTGGCGAAGCCCTGGCGGCGGGCGGTGGTCCAGGAGTTGGCGCCGGACTTCCAGGCCTCGGAGAGCGGGACGACGTGGTCGATGTCGACGTCGGAGGCGGCGGACCAGGTGGCGTTGTCGTACGGCGACTTCCAGGTCCCGGAGACGGCGGCACAGCTCCCGTCCTGCTGGACGCCGCTGCCGTCGCGCTCGAGGACGGTCTCGCGGGTGTTGCAGGCGCCGGACACCGTCGACCAGTGCGGGAACTTCTCCCGGCTGTAGCCGTCCGAGGAGCCCTCGGCGCGGACGGTGAGCTGCCCCAGGTACGTACGGGCCGTCGCGGCGTCGACCGGGGTGGGCGGGGCGGCGTGGGCAGGGGTGCCGGACAGCAGGGTGGCGGCCGAGGCGAGGGCGGCGACGGCGGCCAGGGCCGCGACGCGGTGACGCGCGTAGACGAAGGACATGCGAACTCCGATGCAGTGGGGGGACGTTGACCACTCGGGCGTGGCCAGGCTGGCGCCGTGGGGTGGCCGGAAGGTGTGCGCGCGGTGACAGGGTCGCGTCAATCAGGTGCCCGGGGCAAGGGGTCCGGCGGTATGTCACGGCTTGTCATGGGGCGGGTCCCGGGCCCTCCCGGGGGGACGAAAGTCCCTGTTCAGGGGTGTGCCGACATCACGTACGATGGACGGTGCAGAAGGGGAGTAGCTCTTCGCCGGACCGTCGACACACTGCTCAGTGCGAACTGAGCCGGCGCCCGGAGGCGGCCCGCCGGACGGCGGGTGGCCAGCGAGACCTTCGGCAGAGCAGTGCCCGCGTACACACCCGTGTGCGTCGCCGCGCGCTGCCGTGCCGAGGTGTCGTACGCGAAGGCTGCTGCGAAGCTCTCGGTGGGGCGGCCCGACCGATTGAGGAACCTTGATCAGCTTGAGTGTGACGGCGCTCGTCTTCGGCGTCGTCTTCCTTGCCGAACTGCCCGACAAGACGGCCCTCGCCGGGCTCGTGCTCGGCACCCGCTACCGCGCGAGCTACGTCTTCGCGGGCGTGGCCGCGGCCTTCACGGTGCACGTGGTGCTCGCCGTGGCGGCGGGCAGCGTCCTGACCCTGGCGCCGCAGAGGCTCGTGCACGCCCTGACCGGCGTGCTGTTCCTCGGCGGGGCCGCGATGCTGCTGATGAAGAAGGACGACGACGAGGAAGAGGTCAAGGCGCCCAAGGACCAGAGCTTCTGGCGGGTCTCCGGGGCGGGCTTCATGCTCATCCTGGTCGCGGAGTTCGGCGACCTGACGCAGATCATGACGGCGAACCTGGCCGCCCGCTACGAGGACCCCCTGTCGGTCGGCGTCGGCGCCGTCCTCGCGCTCTGGGCGGTCGCCGGGCTCGGCATCGTGGGCGGCAAGGCCCTGATGAAGCGGGTGCCGCTGTCCCTCATCACGAAGATCGCGGCGCTCCTGATGCTGGGTCTCGGGGCGTGGAGCATCTACGAGGCGGTGGCGTGACCGCCGTGGCCGCCCTGTGGTGGGGCAGCTCAGCTCCCCCTCCTGACCTGCATTGTTGCTGCATGCAGCCTTGTTTTGTACCGTGAAGAAACAAAGTGGCTCCGCCCGTACTCCCTGACCGGCGGGCGGAGCCGCCTTGTCTCTCTCGCTGTGCGGGTCCCCTTCGCCCTTGGAGTACGCCGATGACGGCCGTGACCGAACTGACCGCCCGAGCCCTCCTCCTGGACATGGACGGGACCCTCGTCAACTCGGACGCCGTCGTCGAGCGCTGCTGGCGCGACTGGGCGGCCCGCCACGGCCTGGACGGCGACGAGGTGATGCGGGTCGTGCACGGGCGCCAGGGGTACGCCTCCATGGCCCTGCTGCTGCCCGACCGGCCCATGGCGGAGAACCACGCGGAGAACCGCGAGATGCTCGCCCGTGAGACCGCCGACCTGGACGGCGTCGTGCCCGTGCCGGGCGCCCCCGCGTTCCTCGCCTCCCTCGCAGGGCTCCCGCACGCCCTGGTGACCTCCGCCGACGTCGCGCTCTCCACCAACCGCATGGCCGCCGCGGGCCTGCCGATGCCCGCCGTGCGGATCACCGCCGAGAGCGTCGCGGCCAGCAAGCCGGACCCCGAGGGGTTCCTCAAGGGCGCGGCCGAGCTGGGCTTCGACCCCGCGGACTGCGTGGTCTTCGAGGACTCCGGGGCGGGCATCGAGGCGGGGCTGGCCGCGGGGATGCGGGTCGTGGGGGTCGGGAGCAGGGCCGTGGCGTACGGGCCGACGCTGTGCGTGGGCGACCTCACCGAGGTGAGGGTCGCCGCCGGGGCCGGCGGGGGGCTGCGGCTCGTCTTCGGCTGACGGGGCCCTTCGCTCTCCGCCCGTTCCCTTTTGTCTTTCTTCAGTGCCCCCCCCGGTCGGTTGGCGCCGTCGGGGTGTGGAGTGCTGCCGTCTGCGGGTTGTTGGTGGCTGGGCGCGCAGTTCCCCGCGCCCCTTCGGGGCGCTGGTGTGCGGGGCACCCCGCGTCCCTTCGGGGTGCTGGTGTGGGGGCGCCTCGCGTCTCTTTGGGGCGCTGGTGTGCGGGGTGGTTTCGCGGTCAGGGAGTTGTCTCCGCCTCCAAGGTGCGGCGGGTGGTCGGGCCGTAGGTGCCGGGTGGGTCGTCCAGGATGCCGCGGGCCCACTGGTAGCGGGCGACGGCGTCGGCCACGGCCGCGGTGTAGAGGCCGTCGCCCGGGCCCACGTAGAGGGACAACTGGCGCAGCCGTGACTGGAGTTCGGCGACCGCCTCGCCGCGGTCGCCCAGGCGCAGCGTGCCCGGGGACGGCGTGCGGGTCGGTGACGGGAGCGACGGCAGGTCCACCCGGCCGGTGGCGCGGGCCGTGGTCCGGGTCGGCGACGTGGCGGGCGCGTGCCGCGCCGAGGTCGTCGCCGACGGCGAGGCCGACGGGGACCGCGACGCCGAGGGGGTCGGGCTCGGGCGCGCCGAGTGCGAGGGGCGCCCGGCGCGCGGCGCGGGCCGCGGCAGGGGCTCGGCGGACACCCGGGCGGCGGGTTCCTCCGGCGGCGGGTCGTCCGTGGTGGCCGTCGTGTCCGGCAGGGCCCGCTCGGAGCCGCCGCCGTCGCGCTCCCAGAACATCCCGGTGGCGAACACCGCCGCCGACGCCACCAGCGCCCCCGCCCCCGCGAGCAGCCCGGTACGGCCCCGCCGCGGCGCCCTGCGGGACCGCCTGCCCGCGGGCGCGGCGGGCGGCGCGTACGCGGGCCGGGGCCCCGGCGGCAGCGGCG
>NZ_BNBT01000128.1 GCF_014656095.1 Streptomyces longispororuber | reverse complement strand
GCCGCTGCGCGCCCGCGCCCGCGTAGCCGGGCACGCCCCCGAACGCGCTCCCGGCCGCTCCCCCGGAGCCCCCAGAGCCGTCGGAGCCGTCGGAGCCGACCGGGCCGCCCGAGCCGTCGGGGCCGCGCGAGTCGTGGCGGGAGCCGGGGCCACCGGGGTCGGTGGTGTCGGTGGTGTCGGCGGAGCCGTACGGTCCCGGGTCGTACGGCTCGGCGCCGCCCTCGTACGCCGGCCGGTACGTGTCCCGGTAGCCGTACCCGGCCCCGTACGTCCCGTACGGCTGCTGCCCATACGTCTCGTACTGCGGTGTGCTCACGACGCTCCAGCTCACAGGTGGTCCACTGACAAGCCCCATGCGGATCGGCTTGCGAACCTAGCGGAGCGACCGTCACTCTCCAAAGCAGGCTGACTACTCTGTGTCGCGGCGGTGCCCCGAGCTGTCAGGCCCGGAACGCTTCGGTCGTTATCTGTCAGTAATCAAAGGCGCGTGCCGTGTTCGCCGAGACGGCCGCGGCCATGGCGTCCTCGTCGATGCCCCGCACCGCGGCCATCGCGCGCAGCGTGACCGGAATGAGATAGGGCGCGTTGGGCCGTCCGCGGTAGGGCGCCGGGGTGAGGAACGGGGCGTCGGTCTCGACGAGGACGAGCTCCAGCGGGGCGACGGCGAGCGCGTCGCGCAGCGGCTGGGCGTTCTTGAACGTGACGTTGCCCGCGAAGGACATGAAGTAGCCGTGCTCGGCGCAGACTTCGGCCATGGCCGCGTCGCCGGAGTAGCAGTGGAAGACGGTGCGCTCCGGGGCGCCCTCCTCCTTCAGGACGCGCAGCACGTCGTCGTGGGCCTCGCGGTCGTGGATGACGAGGGCCTTGCCGTGGCGCTTGGCGATCTCGATGTGGGCGCGGAAGGAGCGCTCCTGCGCGGCCATGCCCTCCGGGCCGGTGCGGAAGCGGTCGAGGCCGGTCTCGCCGACCGCCTTGACGTGCGGGAGCGCGGCCAGGCGGTCGATCTCGGCGAGAGCCTCGTCGAGCGCCCCCTCACCACCGGCCGGGCGCGCCCGTCGCCCAGCACCACCCTTGCCGGAGTCGCCGCGCGACGCCCCCTCCATGGTGTTCCCGTGCACGATGCGCGGTGCCTCGTTGGGATGCAGGGCCACCGCCGCGTGGACGGCGTCGTGCGCGGCGGCCGTCTCGGCGGCCCAGCGGGACCCGGCGACGTCGCAGCCGACCTGGACGACCGTGGTCACGCCGACCGCGGCGGCCCGGGCGAGGGCGTCCTCGACGGTGCCGGACTGCATGTCGAGGTGGGTGTGGGAGTCGGCGACCGGGACCCGCAGCGGGGCGGGCGCCGGGGGCGGCGTGGTGTCGGTGGGCATACCTCGATCGTACGAAGCCCCGCCGGGTGCGCGCCGGACGGGCCCGGCAGCCGGATGCGGCTGGTCGGATGCGGCCCGCGCGGGAGCGCCCGGACGCGCCCGGGCGCTCCCGCGCGGCGCGTCAGGCCGTCTTGTCCCCGTCGTCGTGGTGAGGGTGGTGGTGCCGGAACGGGTGCAGCAGGTCCGACAGGTGCCAGTGGTGCTGCCGGGGCGGCTCCGCCGGGGTGTCGGCGGAGTCGTCGCTCGCCGGGACCTTCGCGGCGGAGGGCGGGCGCCGCGTGTGCGGCTGCCGGTGCAGGGAGTCGAGGGCCGAGCGCACCGACGACACCTGGCCCGCCCGCATGATGCGGACCACGTGGCCCCCGCAGTTCAGGCAGGTCGGCCGGGTCAGCGGGGACGGCACGCGCTGCCCGCCCGCCAGGTACGTGACGAACTCCTGCCCCTTGCCGTCCACGTGGTGCTCGATGTCGTACGACTGCTCCCAGCCGTGCCCGCAGCGCATGCAGGCGAAGGCGTAGGACTCGTGGCCGACGTCGAGTGCCGTGGTGCGGTGACCGGTGTCTGCGATCTCACTCATGCGAGCTCCTCTTGTCCGCTGGACAAGCGCCGCGGGCCTTCGGTCCCTGCCCGGAACCGGGCCCGTGCGGCGTGGGACGGTTGCGCCCCCCGCAACCAGTGGACGCCTTTCCCGGAGCGGGCGCACCAGACCTGTCGAGTGTTGGGGCCGATTTGGCATTTCCATAGGAATTCGGCCTGTCGCGCGGCCCGCGCTTTTGCTTTTCACGATAGTCCTTTGCCCGCGGATGGGCTGCCCGGAGGAATGACCTCCGGGCTCGCCCACAGGCTGTGGACAACGGAGAAAGCGCAGGCGGCACGGTGGTGCACCGGTGTCGCAGGCCCCGGCGGGAGCGCCGCGGGGGCGGGTGCGGGGCTAGGCCCCGGGCGCGTGCTTCGCCGCGACCACGGCGTCGAAAACGCGCCGCTTCGGCACGCCCGTGTCGGCGGCCACGGCGGCGATGGCCTCCTTGCGCCGCTCGCCCGCCTCCTCGCGCGCCCGCACCCGGCGCACCAGTTCGCCGTCGTCGAGGTCGGCCGGGTCCCGCTCGGGCGCGCCCTCGACGACCACGGTGATCTCGCCGCGCACGCCGTCGGCCGCCCACGCGGCGAGCTCGGCGAGGGGGCCGCGGCGGACCTCCTCGTACGTCTTGGTCAGCTCGCGGCAGACGGCGGCGCGGCGCTCGGGCCCGAAGGCCTCGGCCATCGCGGCGAGCGCGTCGGCCAGGCGGTGCGGGGCCTCGAAGTAGACGAGGGTGCGCCGCTCCTCGGCGGCCTCGCGCAGCCGGGCGAGCCGCTCGCCCGCCTTGCGGGGCAGGAACCCCTCGAAGCAGAAGCGGTCCACGGGCAGCCCGGAGAGCGCGAGCGCGGTGAGGACGGCGGAGGGCCCGGGCACGGCCGTGACCCGCACGCCCCGCTCGACGGCGGCGGCGACCAGGCGGTAGCCGGGGTCGGACACCGAGGGCATGCCCGCGTCGGTGACGAGCAGCACCCGGGCGCCGCCGTCGAGGGCGTCGGCGAGCTCGGGCGTGCGCGCCGACTCGTTGCCCTCGAAGTACGACACCACGCGCCCGCCCACGCTCGCGCCGAGCGCCTGCGCGAGCCGCCGCAGCCTGCGGGTGTCCTCGGCGGCGACGATGTCGGCGCGCCCCAGTTCGGCGGCGAGCCGGGGCGGGGCGTCCGCCGGGTCGCCGATGGGCGTGCCCGCGAGCACGAGGGTGCCGATACCGTCGGTGGGGCCGCCGGGCACGCCGCCGGAGGCCGAGTCTGCGCTTCCTGTCACGGTTCCATCCTCGCAGGGGCAGGGCGCGGGACGGACACCGTCTGGTTCCCTACGATGGCGCGGTGACCAGTACCGCGTCTTCCCCGGACACCCGCGAGGGCCCGCCCGCCGAGGAGCAGCAGCCGTCGCCGTGGCACCGCAGGCTGCGGCGCTTCGGCTACACGGCACGGCCCGCAGCCGACGTCCGGGCGCGGCTCGTCCCGCCGTACGCCACGCCGGGTACGCGCCTGTGGGCGGCGCTCGGGGTGCCGCCGCGGGCCGCGGAGCGGGTGACGCGCTGGTCGGCCTGGGGCGGTCCGCTGCTGGTCGCGCTGGTGGCCGGGGTGCTGCGGTTCTGGAACCTGGGCAGCCCCAAGGCGGTGATATTCGACGAGACGTACTACGCCAAGGACGCCTGGGCGCTGATCCACCGCGGCTACGAGCTGAGCTGGCCGGACAAGGTCAACGACGCGGTCATCCAGCAGGGCGACTCCGTCGCGCTGCCGTCGGACGCGGCGTACGTCGTGCACCCGCCGGTGGGCAAGTACGTCATCGGCGTCGGCGAGTGGATGTTCGGTTTCGACCCGTTCGGCTGGCGGTTCATGACGGCGGTGCTCGGCACCCTTTCGGTCCTGATGCTGTGCCGGATCGGGCGGCGGCTGTTCCGCTCGACGTTCCTCGGCTGCGTCGCGGGCGCGCTGCTCGCCGTGGACGGGCTGCACTTCGTGATGAGCCGCACCGCGCTGCTCGACCAGGTGCTGATGTTCTTCGTGCTCGCCGCGTTCGGCTGCTTCCTGGTGGACCGGGACGCGGCGCGGGCCCGGCTGGCGGCGGCGCTGCCCCCGGACGCCGACGGGGTGGTGCGCCCGGACCCGGACGTCGCGGAGACGGTGCGCCTGGGGTGGCGGCCGTGGCGGTGGGCGGCGGGGCTCTGCCTCGGCCTCGCCTTCGGGACCAAGTGGAACGGGCTGTACATCATGGTGTTCTTCTGCCTGATGACGGTCCTGTGGGACGTGGGCGCGCGGCGCGTGGCCGGGGCGCGGCGGCCGTACGTCACGGTGCTCAAGCGGGACGTGCTGCCGGCGTTCGTGGCGACGGTGCCGGTGGCGCTCGCCACGTACGTGCTGTCGTGGCTCGGCTGGATCCTGTCGCCGGACGACGGCAGCGGCGGCTACTACCGCAACTGGGCGGCGACCGACGGCAAGGGCGGCAACTGGACGTGGCTGCCGGACTGGCTGCGCAGCCTGTGGCACTACGAGTACAAGGTGTACGACTTCCACGTCGGCCTGTCCTCGCCGCACACCTACCAGTCGAACCCGTGGAGCTGGATCGTCGACGGCCGCCCCGTCTCGTACTTCTACGAGTCGCCGCTGCCCGGCAAGGACGGCTGCCCGGCGGACACCAAGGAGAAGTGCGCGCGCGAGGTCCTCGCCCTCGGCACCCCGCTGCTGTGGTGGGCGGCGGCGGCCGCGCTGCTGTACGTGCTGTGGCGGTGGTTCTTCCGCAGGGACTGGCGGGCCGGGGCGATCGTGTGCGGGGTCGCGGCCGGCTACCTGCCGTGGTTCATGTACCAGGAGCGGACCATCTTCTACTTCTACGCCGTGGTCTTCGTGCCGTTCCTGTGCCTGGCCGTGGCGATGCTCGTGGGCGCGCTGGCCGGGCCGCCGGGGTCGAGCGAGCGGCGCCGCGTGGTGGGCGCGGCCGGCGCGGGCGTCCTGGTCCTGCTGATCTTCTGGAATTTCATCTACTTCTGGCCGATCTATACGGGACAAGCCATTCCGATTGACCAATGGCGTTCCCGTATGTGGCTGGATACCTGGGTCTGAGAGGTGTGCGGCGTTCCTTCCCCATAAAGTGTGCGCATTCCTGGGGAGGGAGCGCTTGATGCGCATCGGAGTGAGAACTGTCATCGTCGGTGGCGTGTTCGCGGCGATGGTGGGGGGCGCGGGATACGGCACGTACAACGTGGTGAACGCGCTGAACGACGACGGCGGCCCGGCCGCGGGGGCACCCGCCGCGAAGAGGAAGGGGCCGCCCGGCGCGGAGGAGGTCCGCGACACCGCGCGGGCGTTCCTCACCGCGTGGGCGGAGGGCGACGCGGACACGGCGGCCGCGTACACGAACGACCAGGAGACCGCCGCACGGGCCCTGACCGGCTTCCGCGAGGACGCGCACATCCGTGATGTGCGGCTGACGCGGGGGACGATCCGGGGCGCGCGCGTGCCGTTCTCGGTCCGTGCCACCGTGGCGTACGAGGGCCGGTCGGAACGCCTGGCGTACTCCTCGGAGTTCGAGGTCGTGCGCGGCCTGAGCACGGGGCGGCCGCTGGTCGACTGGCAGGCGTCCGTGGTGCATCCGCGACTGCACGAGGGCGAGAGCCTGGAGACGGGCGAGGCACCGGCCGCGCCCATCCGGGCCGTGGACCGCGACGGCCACGTCCTGACGGCGAAGGAGTACCCGTCGCTCGCGCCGGTACTGGCGAGGTTGCGGTCGTCGTACGGCCGGAAGGCGGGCGGCCGGCCGGGCGTGGAGCTGTACGTGCGGCGGCCCGCCGGCGGGGCCGGGGAGACGCTGCTCACCCTCGCCGAGGGCCGGGCGGGCACGCTGCGCACGACGCTCAGCGCGGCGGCGCAGCGGGCGGCCGAGGACGCGGTGGCCCGGCACCCCGAGTCGTCGGTGGTGGCGGTGAAGCCGAGCACCGGCGAGGTGCTCGCGGTCGCCAACCACCGCGAGGACGGCTTCGACGCGGCCTTCCAGGGCGAGCTCGCGCCCGGCTCGACCATGAAGATCGTGACGGCGGCGATGCTCATCGACAAGGGTGTCACCAAGGCGGGCGGCCCGGCGCCGTGTCCGGCGACGGCGACCTGGCAGAGCCAGACGTTCCACAACATCAAGGGCATGGCGCCGGACACGCGGGCCACGCTGGCGGACAGCTTCGCGCGCTCCTGCAACACGGCGTTCGTGAAGCTCGTCGACGAGGAGCCGCTCACCGACGCCTCGCTGGCCGAGACGGCGCGGGTCAACTTCGGCCTGGGCAGGGACAACTGGCGCGCCGGCATCCCCTCGGCGGACGGCTCGGTGCCCGCGTCCTCCGGGCCCGACCGGGCGGCGAACGCCATCGGCCAGGGCGAGGTGCAGCTCAACCCGCTGAACCTGGCGTCCGTGACGGCCACGGCGATGACGGGCTCCTTCCGCCAGCCCGTGCTCGTGCCGCGGTCCCTGATCGAGGGCGAGCTCGCGACGGCGCGCGGCCTGTCGCCCGGCACGGTCGCGCAGTTGCGCCAGATGATGCGGCGCACCGCCGTCGCCGGTACGGGCGCGCGGGCCATGGCGGGTCTCGGCCCGGACGTCGGCGCGAAGACCGGCTCGGCGGAGGTCGACGGCCAGGCCCGGCCCAATAGCTGGTTCACCGGCTACCGCGGGGACGTGGCGGCGGCCGCGGTGGCGCAGGAGGGCGGGCACGGCGGGGACACGGCGGGCCCGATCGTGGCGGCGGTGCTGCGGTCCGCGCGCTGACGGTCCGTGCCCGTCGAGTTGACAGAGCGTCAGTACGGGGGCCGACACGAGGTCGCCCGATCCGACGACACCGCGGTCCGCGCCCCGAGGAGGGGCCGCTAGGTTGGGCCATAGGTGAGACGAGGTGCGGCGGGGGCCGACGGGGAATCGCGGAGGGCTGGTTCGTGGGCAAGAGAAGACGCGTCGCCGAGCGCAAGAAGGTACGTCCGGGCGTGCTCGGCGGCGCGGCGGTGGCGGTCGTGTGCGGTGTGGGCTTCGCCGCCTACGCCCTGGCCGGGGAGTCCGGCGGCGGCACGGACGGCAAGCCGGTGCCGTCGGGCCCGCCGACGGCCGCCGAGGTGCGGACCACGGCGCGGGGGTTCCTCGCGGCCTGGGCGGCCGGTGACGTGGACCGGGCGGCCGCGCTGACCGACGACCGCGCGGCCGCCGAGGCGGCGCTGACGTCGTACCGGAAGGACGCCCACGTCACGAAGGTGCGCCTCACGCCCGGCACGCCAGCGGCGCCGAGGAGCCCGAAGGTGCCGTTCAAGGCCGCCGCCACGGTCTCGTACGAGGGAACGGGCAAGGGCCGCGCCGCGGTGCGCAAGTCCTACGCGTACGACTCGGCCCTGACCGTCGTGCGGCGCAAGGCCGACGGCCGGACGCTCGTCGCCTGGCGCCCGTCCGTCGTCCACCCGGAGCTGCGGCCCGGCGACCGGCTCGTCACCGGCGAGGCCGGCGATCCGCCGATCAAGGCCCTGGACCGCGAGGGCAACGCGCTGACCCCGGCCCGCTACCCCTCGCTCGGCACCGTCATCGACGGGCTGCGCGCCAAGTACGGCAAGAAGGCGGGCGGCACCGGCGGCATCGAGCTGCGGGTGGTCCGCAAGGACGCGCGGGACGCGGCGCGCACGAAGTCCAAGAGCGACGACGCGAAGGTCACGCCCGACAAGACGCTCCTGACGCTGGCCCCCGGCACCCCGGGTACGCTGCGCACGACGATCAGCCCGAAGGCGCAGGCGGTCGCCGAGCGGCAGACGGCCAAGCGGAAGCGGGCCTCGGTGGTGGTGGTCAAGCCGAGCACCGGCGAGATCCTGGCCGTCGCCAACTCCGAGCCCGGCGGCTTCAACACGGCTCTCCAGGGCTCCCTCGCCCCGGGCTCGACCATGAAGGTCATCACCGCCTCGATGCTCCTGGAGAAGAAGCTGGCGGCCGTGGACAAGAAGCACCCGTGTCCGAAGTACGAGACGTACGGCGGCTGGAAGTTCCAGAACGACAACAAGTTCCAGATCAAGAACGGCACGTTCCGGACAAGTTTCGGGCGCTCCTGCAACACCGCCTTCATCAGCCAGGCCGAGAAGCTCTCGAACGACGACCTGACGAACCAGGCCCGGGACGTCTTCGGCCTCGGCAACGACAACTGGTCGGTCGGCGTGCCGTCCTTCGACGGCGCGGTGCCCGTGCAGTCGCACGCGCAGATGGCGGCGTCCCTCATCGGCCAGGGCGGGGTGCGGATGAACCCGCTGAACATGGCGTCGGTGGCGGCCACGGTGAAGTCCGGCACGTTCCGCCAGCCGTACCTGGTCTCCCCCGACCTGGACAAGCGCAAGCTGGCGACGGCCGCGCGCCGGATGTCCCCCTCGACGCTCTCCGACCTGCGCGAGCTGATGCACCACACGGCGGTCGCGGGCACCGCGGCCAAGGCGATGTCGGGCCTCGGCCCCGACACCGGCGCGAAGACCGGCTCCGCCGAGGTCGACAACCAGAAGAAGCCCAACGGCTGGTTCACGGCCTACCGCGGGGACGTCGCCGCGGCAGCCGTCGTCCAGGCCGGCGGCCACGGCGGCGAAGCAGCGGGCCCGGTGGTCCGCGCGGTACTCCTCGCGGGGAGCTGAGCGGCTGCCGGACGCCCGACGACGGCGAGTCGAGGCGGTATCAGCCCGTCCGGCGTTTGAGGACGAGGCGCGGAGCGCCAATGCGGGAGAGAGGGGCGAAGCCCCAGACGAAAAGGCGGGGTCCAGGGGCGCCAGCCCCTGGTTCGGGGAAGGGGGCGGGTTCGGGGGCTATGCGGCAGCGGTGCGCAGGGCGCGGATCAGGGCCTGGGCCCGGGCGTCCGCCGTCACGCCGCGGCCCATCGCGTTCGTCACGTAGCCGAAGGCGATCCCCGACTCCGGGTCGGCGAAGCCGAGGGCGCCGCCCCGGCCGGGGTGGCCGAAGGAGCCCGGGGAGAGCATCGGCGCCGCGGGGCCGTGGAGCATGAAGCCGAGGCCGAAGCGGGTCGGGGTGACGAGGACCCGGTCGGGCCCGGCGGCGGCCTCGCCGCGGGCGAGCGCGACCGTCTCCGGGGTGAACAGGCGCGCCCCGCCCTCGACGTCCCCGATGAGGGCGGCGTAGAACCGCGCAAGACCGTCCGCCGTGGCGATGCCGTTGGAGGCGGGCAGGACCGCGGCGCGGTAGGCGGGGTCGTTCTCGTCGGGCCGCGGGTCGACGACGGCGAAGGCGCGCCGGGTCAGGGACGCGGGGTCGGCGTAGGCCGCGGCCACCTCCGGCTTGGGCCGCACGCGCGGGCCCCCGGCCGCGGCGGGCGCGTCGAGGCGCCCCAGCCGCCCGACCCGCCCGGCCTCGGCGTCCGGCAGGCCGACCCACAGGTCGAGCCCCAGCGGTCCGGCGATCTCGGCGGCGATCCAGTCGCCGATGGAGCGGCCGGTGACGCGCCGCACCAGCTCCCCGGTGAGCCAGCCGTAGGTGTGCGCGTGGTAGCCGTGGTCCGTGCCCGGCTCCCAGGCGGGCGCCTGCGCGGCGACGACCGCGGCCGCCAGGTCGGACGCGTACGCCTCGCAGGGGGTCAGGGGCTGGTCGAGGACCGGCACGCCTGCTTGGTGGGCGAGCACGTGCCGCACCAGCGCCCGCTCCTTGCCGCGCGCCTTGAACTCCGGCCAGTACGCCGCCACCGGCGCGTCCAGGTCGAGCCGGCCGCGCTGGTGCAGCAGGAGCAGCGCGGCGGCGGCCACGCCCTTGGTCGCCGAGCGGACGACCTGGGCGGTGCCGGGCTGCCAGGGCTCGGTGCCGTCGGCGTCCCTGGTGCCGCCGCGCAGGTCGACGACGCGCCGCCCGTCGCGGTACACGACGACCGCCGCGCCCCGCTCGCCGAGCGCGGTGAAACCGCGCAGGAAGGCGTCCCGCACCGGCTCGAAACCCGGGGCCACCGTGCCGTGCACCCCGGTCCCCGTCCCCACCTCTGCGTCAGCGTTCATGACCAGGCCAACAGCCGTGCACCGCCGAAGATTCCACTACCTCGCCACCCCCGCCGTCTTCGGATCGAAGCCGAAGGGCAGCTCCAGGCGGTGGCTCCGCAGCAGCTCCGCGTCGGCGAGGAGGTCGCCGGTGGCGCCGTCGGCCGCGATGACGCCGTCGCTGAGGATGAGTGCCCGCGGGCACAGTTCGAGCGCGTACGGCAGGTCGTGGGTGACCATGAGGACGGTGACGTCCAAGGCGCGCAGCACGTCGGCGAGTTCGCGGCGCGCGGCCGGGTCGAGGTTCGATGACGGCTCGTCCAGGACGAGGATCTCCGGCTCCGTCGCGAGGACCGTGGCCACCGCGACGCGGCGCCGCTGCCCGAAGGAGAGGTGGTGCGGCGGGCGGTCCGCGTACCGCTCCATGCCGACCCGGGCGAGCGCCTCGCGTACGCGCGCGTCGAGGGCGGGGCCGCGCAGTCCGGCCGCCTCCGGGCCGAAGGCGACGTCCTCGCGGACCGTGGGCATGAACAACTGGTCGTCCGGGTCCTGGAAGACGATGCCGACCTTGCGGCGGACCTCGGCCAGGTGCCCCGCGCCGACGGGCAGTCCGGCCACGGTGACGCTCCCGGCGCCCGGGGTGAGGATGCCGTTCAGGTGCAGCACGAGCGTCGTCTTGCCCGCGCCGTTCGGCCCGAGCAGGGCGACCCGCTCGCCGCGCCCGATCCGCAGGTCGACGCCGAACAGGGCCTGGTGGCCGTCGGGGTAGGCGTACGCGAGGCCCTCGACCTCCAGGGAGGCGGGCACGCCGGGGGCAGTGGTCACAGGGTCCATCCCAACAGGCAGACGGCGAGGGCGGTCGCCGGGAGCGTCAGCGCGTACGTCCACTGGGCGCGGGTCGCCGTCACCTCGTCGAGGACGGGCAGGGAGCCCGTGTACCCCCGGCTCACCATGGCCAGGTGGACCCGCTCGCCGCGCTCGTACGAGCGGATGAACAGCGCCCCCGCGGACTTGGCGAGGACGCCCCAGTGGCGGACGCCGCGCGCCTCGAAGCCGCGGGACGCGCGGGCGATCCGCATGCGGCGCATCTCGTCGGTGACGACGTCGCCGTAGCGGACCATGAAGGAGGCGATCTGCACGAGGAGCGGCGGGAGCCCGAGCCGCTGGAGGCCGAGGAGCAGGGCCCGCAGCTCCGTGGTGGCGGCCAGCAGCACGGAGGCGGCCACGCCCAGGGTGCCCTTGGCGAGCACGTTCCACGCGCCCCACAGGCCGCTCTCGCTCAGCGACAGGCCGAGGACGTGCGCGCGCTCGCCCTCGGCGACGAAGGGGAGCAGCAGCGCGAACCCCACGAAGGGCGCCTCGATCAGCAGCCTTCGCAGCAGGAAGGCGGCCGGTACGCGGGCCGCGTACGCCACCGCCGCGAGCAGCAGGGCGTACGCGGCGAACGCCCACACCGCCTCGCGCGGGGTGGAGACCACCACGACGACGAAGCCGAGGATGGCGGTGAGCTTCGCGTGCGGCGGCAGGGCGTGCACCGGCGAGGGGCCGTGCCGGTACAGGCGGTGAACGTGCCCCGCGCCCACGTCACACGCTCTCGGCACGCTCGGACGCCGGGGCGGGGCCGGGCGGGGAGGTTCCGGACTGGGCGGCTCCGGATGGGGCGGCGCCGGTCGGGGCCGGAGCGGAGGGGGTCGTACGGGATGAGGCCGGAGCGGACGGGGGCGGGGCGGACGAGCCCGGGGCGGGCGTGGTGGTGGCGGCCCCAGCAGGACCGGGAGCGGCCCCGGCACGACCGGGCACGGCCCCGGCAGAACCGGGCACGGCCCCGGCAGGATCAGCCACGGCCCCGGCAGAACCAGCCGCGGAAACCCTGCGTCTGCGGACCGTCCAGAGGACCGCGGTGCCCGCGGCGACGGTCGCGCCGACGCCGATGACGCCCGCGAGGCCGCCGGAGAGCCGGGCGTCGGCGATGTCGTCGACCCCGTAGTCCGCCAGGGGCGAGCCCCCCGTGGCGTGCTCCCGCTCCTTCGCGTCGAAGCCCTGGTCGGCGGCGACCTTCTCCAGGCCGTCGGGTTCCGAGGAGGCGTAGTACGACACGCATCCGGCGAGGACGAGGCTGATGACCAGGCCCGTGGCCCACAGCGCCCGGCGCGGGCGGGCGGGAGCCGGGGCGGCGGCCGGGGCGGGGGCGGGCGCGTCGACGAGTGCGCCGCCGACCCGCAGTTTGACGGGCGCGGTCAGGCCGCGGGCGCCGTGCACGAGGTCGGGCCGTACGGCGAGCACCGCGCCGACGGTGAGCGCGGTGATCGCGGCCTCGCCGATGCCGATGAGGACGTGGACGCCGACCATGGCCGTGGCCACCTTGCCGAAGGCCACGTCGGTGGTGCCGCCGACGGCGTACAGGAGCGTGAAGGCGGCGGCCGCGGCCGGGACGGAGACGAGGGCGGCGGTGAACGCGGCCGCGGTCGCCGGGCGGCGGCCCCGGGGCAGGACCTTCACCAGGCCCCGGAAGAGCGGGTGGGCGACGGCCGTGGTGACCACCGCCATGACCGTGATGTTCACGCCGAGGGCGGTCAGGCCGCCGTCGGCGAAGAGGACGGCCTGCAGGAGCAGGACGACGGTGAGGCACAGGACCCCGGTGAAGGGGCCCACGAGTATCGCCGCGAGGGCGCCGCCGAGGAGGTGGCCGCTGGTCCCGGCGGCGACGGGGAAGTTCAGCATCTGCACGGCGAAGACGAAGGCGGCGACGAGGCCCGCGAGCGGTGCCGCGCGCTCGTCCAGTTCCCGGCGGGCGGCGCGCAGGCTGACGGCGACGGCCGCGGCGGCGAGGGCACCGGCGGCGGCGGAGACGGGAGCGTTGATGAAGCCATCGGGGACATGCATGCGGGCGCTCCTGGAAAGACGCATGTCGTGAGCGTGGGGAGGCACTCACGCGCTGAGCGGAACGCTCCGAGCGGGACGCTCGTGAACCTTTCCATAGTGTGCGCTGTTGCGAAAAGGTCGCAAGAGCGCACAAGTATCGATACGCGCCCCCGAACACGCCCTGAACGGACCCCCACTCCCCTCCCTCCGCCCCCCACCCCGTCCGAAAATGCATACATATGGGACATTAGGGAGAGGGTGCCGCATGCGCGCGGGCCGGGACGACGAGGAGGACACACCCATGTCAGCGGTCGAGCAGGTCACCCGGGCCCATGTCGTCACCGACTCCCCCGACGACCACGTCGTCGTCCCCGTCGCCCTGCGCTACGACCCCGAGGCCGATCCGCGCTCGGTGCGGATCGGCCTGCCCGGCACGCCGGGCACGAGCGGTTCGGGGGCGGGCGACTGGGTGCTCGCCCGCGACGTGCTGGAGCGGGGGCTGCGCGCGCCCGCGACCAGCGGCGACGTCCGCATCTGGCCGTGCGGGCGGGTGCAGGCGGTGGTGGAGTTCCACACGGCGAAAGGCGTGGCGGTCGTGCAGTTCGACTCGGCCGCGCTGGTGCGCTTCCTGCGTCGTACGTACACGGCCGCCACGCCGGTCAGCCGCTGAGGGCGCGCGCCCGCGCGGCCCGCGCCCCAGGGGGTCAGACCTGGGCGCCCGTCGGCACCCGCTTGCCGTCGGTGCCGGACGCCGTGCCCGCCAGGTCCTTCAGGCCCTCGCCCTCGACGTCCACGTTCGGCAGCGCCCGGTCCAGCCAGCGCGGCAGGCTCCAGGCCCGGCGGCCGAGCAGGGCGAGCACCGCGGGGACGATCGCCATGCGGACGACGAAGGCGTCGAAGAAGACCGCGATCGCGAGGCCGAAGCCGATCATCTTGACCATCTGCTCGCTGGAGCCGATGAAGCCCGCGAACACGGCGATCATGATGACCGCGGCCGCCGTGACGACCCGCGCGCCGTGCCGGAAGCCGGTGACGATCGCCTCGTGCGGGCTCTCGCCGTGCACGTACGCCTCGCGCATGCGGGTCACGAGGAACACCTCGTAGTCCATCGCGAGCCCGAAGACCACGCCCACCATGAAGATCGGCATCATGCTCATGATCGGGCCGGTCTGCTCGACGCCGAACAGCGAGCCCAGCCAGCCCCACTGGAAGACCGCGACCACCGCGCCGAGCGCCGCGAGCACCGAGAGCAGGAAGCCGAGCGCGGCCTTGAGCGGGACCAGGACCGAGCGGAAGACGACGATCAGGAGCAGGAAGGCGAGGCCCACGACCAGGGCGAGGTAGGGCAGCAGCGCGTCGTTGAGCTTCTGCGAGACGTCGATGTTCATCGCCGTGGTGCCGGTGACCATGACGTCGGCGCCGCTGTCGGCCTTGATCGCGCCGGCCTCGTCGCGGATGGCGTGGACGAGGTCCTCGGTCGCGGTGCTGCTCGGCTTGGACGACGGTACGACACTGATGATCGCGGTGTCGCCCGCCTTGTTCGGCTGCGGCGGGGCCACGGCGAGCACGTCGTCGAGGCCGCTGATCCGCTTCCGCACGGCGGCCGCCGCGGCCTTGCCGTCGTCGGCGCCCTTGAGGTCGGTGACCACCATCAGCGGGCCGTTGTAGCCGGGGCCGAAGCCGTCCGCGATGAGGTCGTAGGCCTTGCGCTGGGTGGTGGAGGTGGGCTGCGCGCCGTCGTCGGGCAGGCCCAGTTCGAGCTGGGCGACCGGGACGGCGGCGGCGCCGAGGCCGAGGACGCCGAGCAGCAGGACGGCGACCGGGCGGCGGACCACGAAGCGGGCCCAGCGGGTGCCGAGGTTCGCCTTGGCCGGGGTGGCCTGCGGGGCCTGGGCGGGCGCGGCCTGCGCGGGCGCGGCCTTCTTGCGGCCGCCGCCGAAGAGCCTGCCCTTCTCGCCCGTGGGCTTGACCCTGCGGCCCGCGTACCCGAGCAGCGCCGGGATCATGGTGAGCGCGATCAAGACGGCGACGGCGACCGTGCCGGCCGCGGCGACGCCCATCTTGGTGAGCATCGGGATGTTGACGACCGCGAGGCCGACGAGCGCGATGACGACTGTCAGGCCGGCGAAGACGACGGCGGAGCCCGCCGTGCCGACGGCCCGGCCCGCCGCGTCCTCGCGGTCGCGGCCCTCGGCCAGCTCGGCGCGGTAGCGCGAGACGATGAACAGGGCGTAGTCGATGCCGACCGCGAGGCCGATCATCATGGCGAGCGTGGAGGTGGTCGTCCCCAGGTCCAGGGCGTTCGCCAGCGCGGTGATCGACGAGACGCCGATGCCGACGCCGATCAGCGCGGTGAGCAGCGGCAGCCCGGCCGCGACCAGCGAGCCGAAGGTGATGACGAGGACGACGGCGGCCACCGCGATGCCGATGATCTCCGTGGCGCCGGTGTGCGGCATGGCCTGGAGCGCGTCACCGCCGACCTCCACGGTCATGCCGCCCTTGCGGGCGTCGTCCGTGGTCTTCTCCAGGGCGTCCCGGCTGTCGTCGGTCAGCTCCATGGACGTGACCTCGTACGTCACCGAGGCGTACGCCGTGGTGCCGTCCTTGGAGACGGTCTTGGCCGCGAACGGGTCGGCGGCGCGCGCCACCTGGTCCGAGCCGGAGCCGAGCGCGGCGACGGTCTTGCTGATCGCGGCCTTGTTCTCCGGGTCCGTGACCTTCTCACCGTCGGGCGCCTTGAACACCACCCGGGCGCTGGCCCCGTCGGCGCTGGCTTCCGGGGCCCGCTTCTCCAGGAGGTCGAAGGCGCGCTGCGCCTCCGTGCCCGGTATGGAGAAGGAGCTGGACGCCGCGGTGGGCGCGGAGGCGGCGCCGACCCCGGCGAGGGTCAGCAGCGCCACCCAGATCAGGGCGACGAAGTGCCGTCGCCGGAAGGACAGTCGTCCGAGTTTGTAGAGGAACGTGGCCACGTGGAGGTACTCCCGGTCAGGTCGTGGGGTGGCTACAGGGCAGGGGGGATCGGCCCGACGACGTGAGCGGCTCGCGTCAGGTGGAAGGGGTGGACCGTGGGGGCTGGGTGCGTGCGCCGTGCGGGGGCGGGGTGAGGGGTGCCGCCGGAGCTCAGACGCCCAGGGCGGGGAGGATCGCGGCGTCGATGTACTTGGCGAGGAACGCCTGGTCGACCGCGCGGTCCTCGACGAGCTCCCGGGCGGCGAACCCGCCGATGAGCATGTGCACCACGTACTCCAGGGCCGGGTTGTCGGCGGCGATCTCACCGCGCTCGACCGCGCGGCGCAGCAGCGCGTTCAGGCCGGTGATCTCCGGCTCGACGAGCAACTGGCGCAGGGCCTGGTGGAGTTCGGGGTTGTCGTGGATGGCGTGGAACAGGCCCCGCATCAGCGCGTGGTCCTGCTCCATCTTGCAGTCGTCCTGCAGGGCCACCATCTCCATGAGGTCGCCGCGCAGCGAGCCGGTGTCGATGTCGGCCAAACACACCGGCTTGTTGTGCCGCAGCGCCCGCGCCACCAGCTCGGGCTTGCCGCCCCACTGGCGGTAGAGCGTGGCCTTGCTGGAACGGGTGCGGGCCGCGACGGCGTCCATGGTGAGGCTCTCGTACCCCACCTCCCGGAGCAGGTCGAGCACGGCCTCGTAGAGCTCGGCCTCACGCTCGGGCGTGATCCGGCTGCGCCGCGGGGGCGTTGCCACGTCGGCCATGACGACTCCTTTCCGGTTTGCGGGTGGTGCTCACTCTACGGGGACCCACTAGCGAAACGAAACGGTTTCGTACGTGTGCTCGCTCACACCAACGAAACGGTTCCGTACACCACGGTGTCCCGCTCGGCCTCTTACCCCGGCCCACCCGCCCCATGAGCCCGATCCGAAGCCCTCCCGCCGAGGGGTGCGCCCCGCCCCCTGCCTGGGCCCGCCTGCCGCCGCGAGCAGCACGGATCAAGGCGCCTTTTAAGATCTGCGCCATGGCGACTCGACTTGTACAGATCAATATGAAGGCCCAGGACGACTCCGCGCTCGGGCGGTTCTGGGCGGAGGCGCTCGGGTGGGGTGTCGACAGCGAGGGGCCCGGGGTCACCAACCTGGAGCCCGTGGGGTTCGCCTACCCCGACCCCGCGGCCGTCTGCGTCGACCTCGTCGCCCGCCCGGAGCCCAAGACGGTGAAGAACCGGGTGCACCTCGACCTGGCCACCACCTCGGCCGCGCACCAGGCGGAGCTGGTCGCCCGGTTGCGGGACCTCGGGGCGACGCCCGCCGACGTGGGCCAGGGCGACGTCCCCTGGACGGTCATGGCCGACCCGGAGGGCAACGAGTTCTGCGTCCTGGAGCCCCGCCCGGTCTACGGGGACACCGGACCGGTCGCCGCGGTGGTGGTCGACTGCGCCGACCCGCGCCGGATGGCCGAGTTCTGGGGCCGGGCGACGGACTGGACGGTGCACGAGGTCACCGACGAGCAGGCGAGCCTGCGCTCCGCCGCGGGCGTCGGCCCCTACCTGGAGTTCGTCCGCACCCCCGACACCAAGAGCGGGTGGAACCGCGTCCACCTCGACGTCGCCCCCTACACCGACGGCGACCTGGAGGCGGAGGAGGCCCGGCTGCGCGCCCTGGGCGCCACCGTCCCCGACTTCGACGGGTCCGCGATCCACTGGAAGGTCCTGGCCGACCCGGAAGGCAACGAGTTCTGCCTCCTGACGCCTCGCTGACGTCGCCGGTGGGTGAGGAGGTCTCGCTGACGTCGCCGGTGGGCGGGGGGCCTCGCTGACGTCGCCGGTGGGCGAGGGGGCCTCCTGCCGCCATCGGTGGGCGAGGGGGCCTCCTGCCGTCATCCGTGGGCGAGGGGCCCCGCCGGGAAAAGTTGCTGGGAGTCCGCCCCCGGCAAACCATGGTGTAGGTGACCCAGGCGTACCTCCGCTTCCCCCACCTCAGCGGCGACCGGCTGTGCTTCGTCGCCGAGGACGACCTCTGGGTGGCCCCCCTCGCCCCGGCCCCCGGGGACCGCGCCTGGCGGGTGACGGCCGACCGCACGAAGCTCGGCCACCCCCGGTTCGCCCCCGACGGCCGGCACATCGCGTACACGAGCTGGCGCAGCCTGGACCCGGAGATCCACCTCGCCCCGGTGGCCGGCGGGCCCGCGCGCCGCCTGACGTACTGGGGCTCCGCGGACACCCGGGTGTGCGGCTGGACGCCCGACGGGCACATCCTGGCCGTCTCCTCGCACGGCCAGCCCTTCTCGCACTTCTGCTGGGCCTACAGCGTGCCCACCGACGGCTCCCCCGGCGGCCAACTGCCCTGGGGCCCGGTGCACGACATCGCGGTCGCCGACCTCGACGGCGAGCGCAGGACGCTGCTGCTCACCGGGAAGCCGCCGCACGAACCCGCCGCCTGGAAGCGCTACCGGGGCGGCGCCACCGGACGCCTGTGGCTCCAGTGCGAGCGGCTCCTCGACGGCCTCGGCGGCCACCTGGACGCGCCGATGTTCGTGTCCGGCCGCATCGCGTTCCTCTCCGACCACGAGGGCGTCGGCAACCTGTACTCGTGCCGTCCCGACGGCACGGACCTGCGCCGCCACACCGACCACGACGCCTTCTACGCCCGGCACGCGGCCAGTGACGGCCACCGTGTGGTCTACCAGTGCGCGGGCGAGATCTGGCTCGTCGACGACCTGGCCCCGGACGCCGTGCCGCGCCGCGTGCCGGTGGCGCTCGGCGGCCCGCGCGCGGGACGGCGTACGTACCAGGTGCCCGCGGCCCACCACGTCGACGGCCTGTCCGTGGACACGACGGGACGGGCGAGCGCGGTCGTGGTCCGCGGCAGCCTGTACTGGCTGACCCACCGCGACGGCCCCGCCCGCACCATCGCCGACACGCCGGGCGTCCGCGTCCGGCTGCCCGAGATGCTCGGCACCGGCGGCCAGGTCGCGTACGTCACCGACGCCGAGGGCGAGGACGCCGTCGAGATCGCCTACCTCCCGCGGGCCAGCGGCGACCGCCCGCCGCGCAGGCTGGCCGCGGGGAAGCTGGGCCGGGTCCTGGAGCTGGTGTCGGACCCGGACGGCGAGCGGCTGGCGATCGCCTCGCACGACGGGCGGCTGCTCCTCGTCGACGCCGCCGCCGAGGAGGGCACGGGACCCGCTGAGGGCACGGGGCCCGGCGGTGAGGCGGAGGTCACCGAGCTCGTCCGGTCCCTGAACGGTCCCGTGCGCGACCTGGCGTTCTCCCCGGACGGCGCCTGGCTCACCTGGTCGCACCCGGGCGTCGGCCGCTCCCTGCGGCAGATCAAGCTGGCCCGTATCGAGGGCCCCGGGGCACGGACCGTCATCGACGTCACCGACGGCCGCTTCGAGGACGAGAACCCGGTGTTCACGCGCGACGGCCGCTACCTCGCGTTCCTGTCCTGGCGGGGCTTCGACCCGGTCTACGACGTGCACACCGGCGACCTGTCCTTCCCGCTGGGCAGCCGCCCCTACCTGGTACCGCTGTCCTCCGCGACGCCCTCGCCCTTCGCGCTCCTGCCCGACGGGCGGCCCGCCGCGGGCGGGCTCGACCCCGACGCGGCGGACGAGGCCGAGGCCGGGGACGGGCAGGTGACCGTGGAGGCGGAGGGCCTGGCGAGCCGGGTGACGCCGTTCCCCGTGGCGGCGTCCAAGTACTCGGCGCTGTACCCCGTCACCGGCGGCGGCCTGGTCTGGCTGCGCTGGCCCATCTCGGGCGCCCTCGGCGAGACCTTCGCCAACCCGGCCGACACCTCGGGCCGCCCCACTCTGGAGTACTTCAACATCGCCACGGCCAAGAAGTCCGAACTCGTCGACCACCTCGACTGGTTCGCGGTCAGCGGCGACGGCACCCGGCTCGTCGTCGTCGACGAGAACGACCTGCGGGCCGTGCCGTCCACCGAGTCCGGCGACGGCGACACCACCGTCTGGATGGACCTGCGCCGCATCCTGCACGAGGCCGACCCGGCCGCCGAGTGGCGCCAGTCCTTCGAGGAGGCGGGCCGGCTGATCCGCGCCTACTTCTGGGACCCGGGGATGTCGGGCATCGACTGGGACGCGGTCCTCGCCCAGTACCGGCCGCTGGTGGAGCGCGTCGCCTCCCCCGACGAGTTCGCCGACCTGCTGCGGGAGGTCCTCGGCGAGCTCGGCACCTCGCACGCGTACGTCACCGCCGCCCGCCGCAACGAGGGGCCCGCCCACTACCAGCGGGCCATCGGGCTGCTCGGCGCCAACCTCGTCCGCCGGGACGACGGCTGGACGGTCAAGCGCATCCTGCCCGGCGAGTCCTCCGACTCCAAGGCCCGCTCACCGCTGGCCGGTTCGGGCATCCGGGAGGGCGCCGTCCTCACCCACGTGGACGGCCGGCCCGTGGACCCGGTCACGGGCCCGTACCCGCTGCTCGGCGCGGCGGGCGGCACGACGGTGGAGCTGACCTTCCGGCCCGCGGAAGGCGAGGGCCGCTCCCGGCGCGTCGCCGTCGTCCCGCTCATCGACGAGCGCCCGCTCCGCTACCAGGACTGGGTGGCCAAACGCCGTGCCGTCGTACGGGAGTTGAGCGGCGGCGCGTGCGGGTACCTGCACATCCCCGACATGGGCGGGTCGGGGTGGGCGCAGTTCAACCGCGACCTGCGCCTGGAGGTGTCCCGGCCCGCGCTGATCGTCGACGTACGCGGCAACGCGGGCGGACACATCAGCGAGCTGGTCGTGGAGAAGCTGACGCGGAAGATCCTCGGGTGGGACCTCACGCGCGACGCGCAGCCCGTGTCGTACGCGTCCAGCGCGCCGCGGGGGCCCGTCGTCGCCCTCGCGGACGAGGCCACCTCCTCCGACGGCGACATGATCACGGCGGCGTTCAAGCTGCTCGGCCTCGGGCCCGTGGTGGGGCAGCGGACCTGGGGCGGGGTGGTGGGCATGACCGGGCGGCACACGCTCGGGGACGGCACGGTGATCACCGTGCCGATGAACGCGGGCTGGTTCGACGCGTACGGGTGGTCCGTGGAGAACCACGGCGTCGAGCCGGACATCGCGGTGCTGCGGACGCCGCTGGACTGGGCGGAGGGGCGGCACGTCCAGCTCGCCGACGCCGTCGCCGTGGCCCTGGAGTTGCTGGCCTCGCGGCCCGCGGCCTCCCCTCCGGGGTACGAGGGGGTGCCGGACCGGAGGCGTCCGGCTCTGCCGCCCCGGTCTTGACCTGGCCTTCGCCACCTGGCCTTGCCTGCCCGGCCCGGGCGCGCGGAGCGCCTTCCCGCCGTCGCGGGTTCCTTTCCCACCCGCCCACCCGTACCACCCCGGCCTTGCCCGTCCGGCCCCGGCGCGGAGCGCTTTCCCGCCGTCGTCCGGGAATCCCGGCCATGCCCCTCGGCCCCGGCGCGGAGCGCTCCCCGTCGTCGTCCGGCCGGGCCTCAGGCGCCCCGTGCCGACTCGTCCGCCGAGCCGCCCGCGCCCAGGAGGCCCAGTGACACCCCCGACAGCCTCGGCTCGAAGCGGCGCATCTCGCGTTGGCCCACCCCGGCGATGACGCCGGGCAGGTACGGCCTGAGGCCTTGGAGGCCGCGCAGCCACCACTGGCCGTACACGTGTGCCGAGCGGCGCTCGATGCCCGCCACGAGGCGGTCCACCGCCGGGCCCAGGGGGTAGGTCTTGTTCGACGGCCACGGCAGCCGCTGCCGCAGCTCCCGCATCACCTCGTCCTGGTCGGCGCCCCGCACCATGTCGGTGTCCGTCCAGGACAGGTAGCCGACGCCCACCTTCACGCCCTTGTACCCGACCTCGGCCCGCAGCGCGTGCGCGTACGCCTCCACGCCCGACTTGGACGCGCAGTACGCGGTCATCATCGGCGCGGGCGTGATCGCGGCGAGGGAGGCGATCTGGAGGAGGTAGCCCCGGCTCTCCGTGAGGACGGGCAGGAAGGCCCGCGCCGTCACCGCGCTGCCGATGAGGTTGACCTCGATGACGCGGCGCCAGGCCACGGGGTCCGAGCTCATGAAGGGGCCGCCGCTGGCCACGCCCGCGTTGGCGACCACGACGTCGACCTTGCCGAAGCGTTCCTTCACCTCACCGGCCACGCGGGTCATCGCCTCGTGGTCGGTGACGTCCGCGTACCAGGAGTCGCTGTCGGTGTGCAGCCGCGCGCCGACCGCCTTCAGCTCGTCCGGCTCCAGGCCCACGAGCGCCACCCGGGCGCCGCGCGCCGACAGCTTGCGGGCGAGGAGCTCCCCGACGCCGCGTGCCGCCCCGGTGACCACCGCGACCTGTCCGTCCAGGCTCACCCTGCCCATGCCGATCACACGCCTTCCCTGCGCCGTGGCCGCTCGGCCACCCGTCCGCCGTAGGTGTCGACGAGGCCCCTTATGGCCCGCGTCACCGCTTCCGGTGCCTCCACCGGTGTCATGTGTCCGATCCCCGCCAGCTCGGTGAGGCCCGCGCACCGCGGCAGCGCCCGGGCGAGCCGCCGCGCGTGCACGACGGGCGTCAGCCGGTCCACGGCCCCGGCGAGCACCGCCGTGGGCGCCGTCATGCCCGCTATGTCGGCGTCGAGCTGGAGTTCGTCCAGGACGCGGGCCCAGCGGTAGCGGGGCACGCGCGGGCAGGCGTGCACGATCCGCGCGCACACGTCGACGCGGTCGGGCGCCGAACCGGGGCCCATCGTCGCGTACTTGAGCAGGCGGCGGGCGAACGGCGTGACCGGGCCCATGGGCGCCCGCGCGCCGAGCACCCGCCGGGTCAGCCGGGTGCGCGCGGCGCCCGCCCGCAGCGGCACCACCGTCGACTCGGCGACCAGGTGCGAGCTGCCCGTGCTGCACAGCAGGGCCGCCGCCGTGTGCTCCCGCACCCCGGGCCGCCCGGCGGCCGCCATGAGTGTCATGCCGCCCATGGAGTGCCCGACGAGCACCGCCTTCTCGCCGGGCGCGAGCGTCGTGGCGAGCACGGCCTCCAGGTCGTCGGCGAGCGCCCGCGTGCTGTACCCGGCGGCCTCCACCGGCACCTGGCTGCGCCCGTGCCCGCGCTGGTCGTACGCGACGACGCGGCACGTCGCCGCCAGCGCCCGCACCTGCGCCGCCCAGAACGCGGTCGAGCAGGTCCAGCCGTGGATCAGGACGACGGCGGGCGCGCCGTCCGGGCCGTGCGTCTCGACGTGCAGGCGCGTGCCGTCGGCGGAGACCGCGGTCAGCTCGCGCGCGGCGGCAGGCGGCGCGAACGGCCCGTCCGCGGCCCGGCGGGCGCGGCCCTGGCTCCGGCCCCTCACGCCGTGACCTCCGCCTTCCGGCCGCTGCCGGGCGCGGTACGCCGCGCGGGCGGGCGCAGCACCTCGTACTCGTTGAGGTCCACGCGCCGGGTGGCGGCGCGGAACTCCGTGGTGGTGCCGGGCCAGATCGTGGTGTTGACGCCGTGGTCGTCCAGGTACCAGCTCGTGCAGCCGCCGGTGTTCCACACGGTGCGCTTCATGCGGTCCTGGACGCGGCGGGTCCAGGCGTTGACGGCGCTCGGCCGGGCGACGAGGGCGGCCCGGCCGCCGAGGACGTCGAGCTGGCGGAGGTAGTCGGCCAGGTAGTTCAACTGCGACTCGATCATGAGGATCATCGAGGAGTTGCCGAGGCCGGTGTTGGGGCCGATGACGGTGAGGAAGTTGGGGAAGCCCGCCGCGCTCGCGCCGCGCAGCGACTTCATGCCGTCCTTCCAGGTCTCCATGAGCGTCCGGCCGTCGTCGCCCACCACGCGGTCCGCGATCGGCATGTCCGTGACGTGGAAGCCGGTGCCGAAGATGATCGCGTCGACCTCCGCCTCGGTGCCGTCGGCGGCCACGGCGGTGGACCCGCGCACCTCGGCGAGCCCGCTCGCGACGACGTCCACGTGGGGCTGCGCGAGGGCGGGGTAGTAGCTGTTGGACAGCAGGATGCGCTTGCAGCCGATGCGGTACGTGGGCGTCAGCTTGGCGCGCAGGGCCGGGTCCTTGATGGCGCGGGCCATGTTGCGCCGGGCGAGGCTCTCGACGAGGCCGAGCTCGTTCGGGCGCTTGGTGAACGCCTGCACCTGGAGTTCGCGGATGCCCCACAGCAGGCCGCGGCGCGCGTACGTGGTGAACGGCAGTTGGCGGTGCAGCCAGCGCTCGACGCCGGTGATGGCCCGGTCGGCGCGCGGCAGCACCCACGGCGGTGTGCGCTGGAACAGCGTCAGGCGGCGTACGTCGCGCTGGATCTCCGGCACGATCTGGATCGCGGAGGCACCGGTGCCGACCATGGCGACGCGCTTGCCGCGCAGGTCGTAGCCGTGGTCCCAGCGCGCGGAGTGGAAGACCTTGCCGGGGAAGGACGTCAGGCCCGGGATGTCCGGCGTCCTGGGGTCGGACAGCGGGCCGGTGGCGGAGACGACGACGTCGGCGGTGAGGGCGCCCCGGCTGGTCTCCAGCTCCCACAGCAGCCGCTCGGTGTCCCAGCTCGCCCGCAGCACCTCGGTGTCCAGGCGGATGTGCGGGCGCAGCCGGAAGGTGTCGGCGACCCGCTCCAGGTACTCCCGGATGTGCTCCTGGCCGGAGAAGGCGCGCGGCCAGTCCGGGTTGGGCGCGAAGGAGAACGAGTACAGGTGGGACGGCACGTCGCAGGCGCAGCCGGGGTAGCTGTTGTCGCGCCAGGTGCCGCCCACGGCCCCGGCCCGCTCCAGGACCACGAAGTCCGTGACGCCCTCGCGGCGCAGCCGGACCGCGGCGCCGATGCCGCCGAACCCGGACCCGATCACCGCCACCCGGACGTGCTCGTGCGCCGCCGTCCCGCGCCGCCGTTCGCTCTCGGCCATGCCCCGCCTCCCGAAGTCACGACTCTGCCAGTAATCGCTGGCACAATCGGGAGCGTAGAGCAGGCGCGTACTGATGGGTAGGGGGCGAGGGGGGAAAGTTACCGTCGGTACGGATCCGGCCGACGCATAGGCTGTGGGGGTGGCGGAAGAAGTGGCGGACGCGGTGACCGACGGGACGGCAGGGACAGGCGGGACGAGCGGCTCGGGGGCCGAGGACGCCCGCGAGGGCGGAACCCCGGGGCGCGAATACCGCATGGAGGAGCTGGCCCGCGCGGCCGGGATCACCGTGCGCACCGTGCGCTTCTACCGCGAGCGCGGCCTCATCCCGCCGCCGCGCCGCGAGGGCCGCATCGCCTGGTACGACGACCACCACCTGGCGCGGCTGCGCACCATCGCCGCCCTGCTGGAACGCGGCCACACGCTCCAGGGCATCGCGGAGCTGGCCGAGGCCTTCGAGAAGGGGCGCGACGTCGCGGAGCTGCTCGGCATCGACGGCCCGTCGGAGGAGACCCCGGTCCGCCTCACCCCCGAGGAGCTGGCCGACCGCTTCGCGGGCGAGGTCACCCCGGAGAACCTGGCCGCCGCGATGGAGTTCGGCTACCTGGGCACGGACGGCGACGACATCGTGCACATCAGCCGCCGCCTGCTGGACGCCTCGGCCACGCTGGTCCGCAAGGGCGTGCCCCTGGTCGCCGTCATGGAGGCCGGGCAGCGCATCCGCGAGCACGCGGACGCGCTGGCCGAGCTGCTGCTCTCCTTCACCCTGGAGCACGCCGCCGAGCACCCGGAGCTGACCGTGGAGGAGCTGCGCCCGCTGGCCAAGAGCGTGGTCGAGGCGGAGCTGTCCCTGGCCCTGGACCGGCGCCTGCACCAGGCGTGACGCCGCCGCGCCCCGGCTGGGCCCGGCGGCTGCTCAGGGCCCCCCGGCCGGGTCCGGCGGCCGCTCAGGCCGGCAGCCACCAGCGGGCCTTGTAGATCCCGCCGCCGACCAGCCGGTACGCGCCCGCCGGCCGGTGCACGCTCACCCGCGTCGTCCACCAGGTCTCCTCCAGGCCGCTCTCCGGCACGGTGGAGAGGACCTGCCCGGTGCGCGGGTCGTTGCCCACGGCCTTCACCTTGGCCCGGTCGATCAGCTCGTGCCCGGCGTAGGTGCGATGGAACGCCCCGGTCCGTTTCTCGTACTGGAAGACGGACGCGTTGGTCGTCACCCACAGCCGCCCCGGGCGCCCCGCCACCGGGAACAGGTCATGGCCGCCCGCCGTCCTGCCGGGCACGGCCACCGGCAGCGGGGTGGCGAAGACCTGGTCGAGCGCGGGCCGTGCGGGCGTCCCGCGCACCCGGTAGGCGACCAGCTCGTCGTCGCCGACCGCCCACAGGACGCGGCGGGTGCGGTCCCAGTGCAGGCCGTGCGCGCCCTTCAGGCGGGCCTCGGCGTACCGCGCGGCGTCCGGCCCGGACGAGGCGGCGTACAGGCGCACCAGCGCGCCGGTGCTGCACGCGACCGCGACGTTGCCGTCGGGCAGCACCTCGGCGCTGTGCGGGTTGAACAGGTCGTCGCCGGGGCCGAGCGCGGCGCCCCAGTGACGGCGGCCCGACGGGTACTCCACCGCGGCCACGAACCCGTAGGACGCCGTCGTCAGGACCAGGGTCCGGCCCCGGTGCCGGCGCGGCTTGGCCTCGCAGGGGTAGACCCAGCTCTCCTCCGGCCGCAGGTCCGCCCAGCGCGGGTCGCCCAGCGGCGAGAACGCCCAGCGCACCACGGACGGGTCGGCCGCCGGGTCCCACTCCCTGCGCCGCGGGTCCAGGACGAGCAGGCGCCTGCTGGCCTGCTCGGTCACCAGGACGGGCGGGGTGCCCTGCGGCACGCCGCCCACGCCGCCACCGCGCGCGGCCCCGGCGAGC
>NZ_BNBT01000127.1 GCF_014656095.1 Streptomyces longispororuber | reverse complement strand
GCCGACGGCGGTCCGGCCGCCGTCACCGGGCCGCTGCGCGTCGCCGCCTTCCGCAGCGCGGCGCTGCACCTGCTGCCGCCCGTGCTCGCGCGGCTGCGCGCGCGCCACCCCGGGATCGAGCCCGAGGTCCGGGTGGTGCGCGAGCTGGGGCGCGGCACCGCGGGCGAGGTGGCCGACGGCCGCGCGGACCTCGGCATCGCCACCCTCGGCACCACCTCGCCGATCCCGCCGGAGCTGGTCGGCGGTGTCCTCCTGGAGGAGCCCTACTCCTTCGTGCACCCGGCCGGGCACTCCGACCCGCGCTCGCTGCCGCTCGCCGACTGGGCCGAGAACTGCACCTCCTACACCCGCGCGTGGTGGGCGGAGCAGGACTGGCTGCCCCGGGCCACCACGGAGACCGAGGACGACGGCGCGGTCCTCGCGATGGTGGGCGCCGGGCACGCCATGGCGGTCATGCCCGCCCTGTCGCTCACCGGCGCGCCCCCGAATGTCGCGGTCACCGACCTCGGGCCGGGCCGGCCGACCCGCTCCGTGGGCTACGTCACCACCCCCGAGCTGGCCGGAACGTACGTGGTCAGGGCCCTGATCCGGGAGCTGCGGGCGACGTGCGCGCAGGGTAGCCGTCTCAAATAGTAGGAAGCCCGAGTATTTCTAGAGACAGGAAGCGGAAGCTGTTTTAGCTTTGTAGGAGCCGAACGTCTCGCTCGATCAAGCGAACGGCGGATGTGAGCCCGGCCCCGCGCAGGCGAACCCTGCGGCCCCGCTCCCCGCCCCTTCCGGCGTCTCGAATCCCCTCATCTCCGTCCGGTGATGTCCGGACAGAAGGAGTCGATTTCCCATGGCCGAGACGACCGTCCGACGAGTCCGCCGCGCCCCCCGCACCAGCGACGCCGAGCGCAAGAACGCGGCGGCCGCCCTCCAGCGCGCCCTCGACCGCAGGGACAACGGCGGCGAAACGGGCCACTGACCCGCCCCGCCCCCGCGCTCAGCCCCCGCGCCTGATCTCGAAGTGGTCCACGCGCTCGCCGGTCCTGGCGAGCGCGGAGACCGCGAGGCTCGGGCGGGCGCCGGCCGTCGCCTCCACCGCGAGGAACGAGTGGCCGGTGTAGCGCACGCGTGACCACGCCACCCGGTCTGGGGCGGGGGCCCGTCGCTCGGTCCAGTGCACGGTGGGCACCGTCTCCCGGTCCCGCACGTGGCCCTCGTAGCTGTCCTCGACCCCGGGCGCGAAGCCGTACAGGTCCTTGCCGGCGCCGCCGGCGGTGACGTACACGATGCCGTCGCGCGTCGGGTCCGTGGACGCGCCGATCGGCACCGGCCTGCCGACCTCGCCGCCCTTGACGGCGTCGGTCCGCTCGTAGACGTGGTTGTGGCCGTTGACGACCAGGTCCACCTGATGCTCGGTGAACAGCGGCAGCCACGCGTCGCGCACCCCGCCGTCGGAGCCGTGCGTCGACGTCGAGTACGCGCAGTGGTGGAAGAAGACCACGACGAAGTCCACGTCGGCGTCCGCGCGCAGCTCGCCGAGGCGCCGGTCCAGCCACGCGGTCTGCCGTCCGTCCGAGTAGCCCCGGTTGGCGGGGATCTCGTACGACACGTCGTTGGCGTCCAGGGCCACGACGCCGACGTTGCCGTAGCGGAAGGAGTAGACGCCGGGCGCCCGGCGCGGGTCGAAGCCGTTGTCGGGCAGCGACCAGCGGGCCGACTGGCCGCCGTAGCCGTTCGGCGAGTACCACGCCTCCATGTCGTGGTTGCCGGTCGTCACCATCCACGGCACCGACTTCGCCACCGTCTCCGTCTGCGCGAGGTAGGTGTCCCACACGCGGGCGTCGTAGGTGTCCGAGTCCTTGCCGTGGCCGGTGGTGTCCGCGTAGCAGATGTCGCCCGCGTGCAGGTGGAACGCCGGGTTCTGGCCCAGGATCACCTGGTCGTTGGCGAGCGCGTGGTAGCTCACGCCCTGGTCGCCGAAGGCCGTGAAGACGAACCGCTCGGGCCGCGCCGGTGCCGTGCGGAACGAGCCGATCGTGGCCAGGCGCTCCGGCGCGGCCGGGTCGAAGCCGTCGTGGCCGACGCCGTAGTAGTACGTCGTGCCGGGCGCGAGGCGGTCCAGCGCCACGTGCAGGTAGTGCTGCTCGACCGCGGGCAGCTTCCGCGACAGCGACGGCGTGTGCAGGGCGCGCACCTCCGCCTCGACCTTCGGGCCCAGGTCCCAGGGCTCGGTGCCCACCCGCAGGTACGGCGAGGTCACCGCGAGCGGCACCTGCCAGGAGACCCGCATCTGCGTCCGGGGGTCGGCGCCGAAGGCCAGGTGGCGGCCGAAGGGGGCGACGAGGGAGCCGTCCACCCGCACCGGGGCGGGCCGGGATGCGGCCGGGTGCTTGTCCGCCGGGCGCTCGGCGTACGCGCTGCCCGAGCTGCCCGCGAGCAGCCCGAGGCCGCCCGCGGCGCCCGCCGTCGCGAAGGTGCCGGCCAGCACCCGGCGCCGCGAGAGCCGCGCGCGCAGGTACGCGTGCTGCTCGGGCATGCTCATGTGCCGGGCGAGGCGTTCGGGTATGCCGACGTCGGGGACGGGACGCTCGGGGGGCGTCCCCGGGGAAGGAGCGGTCATGCCCGAGAACTTCCCGGCGACTCCCCACCGGCGGGCGGCGCCCGCGTGAACGGAGGCCGACCACTGGGCGACTGTCCGCATGATGGACGCCACGTGTCATCCCCTGGGACGAGGAGTACGGTGCTTCGCATGTCGGCACGTACCCGCAGCATCAATCTCGCAGTGATCCCCGGCGACGGGATCGGACCGGAAGTCGTGGAGCAGGGCCTCAAGGTCCTGAACGCGGTCCTCCCGCAGGACGTGAAGCTGGAGACCACGGAGTACGACTTCGGCGCCAGGCGCTACCACGCCACCGGCGAGACCCTCACCGACGCCGACACCGAGGCCCTCAAGGGGCACGACGCGATCCTGCTCGGCGCCATCGGCGACCCCTCGGTGCCCTCCGGCGTCCTGGAGCGCGGCTTCCTGCTCAAGCTCCGCTTCGCCTTCGACCACCACGTGAACCTGCGCCCGAGCAAGCTGCTCCCGGGCGTCGCGACCCCGCTCGCCGGACAGCCCGAGATCGACTTCGTCGTCGTCCGCGAGGGCACCGAGGGTCCCTACACCGGCAACGGCGGCACCATCCGCAAGGGCACCCCGCACGAGGTCGCCACCGAGGTCTCGGTGAACACGGCCTACGGCGTCGAGCGCGTGGTCCGCGACGCCTTCGAGCGGGCCACGGCGCGGCCGCGCAAGAAGCTCGCGCTGATCCACAAGAACAACGTGCTGGCGTACGCCGGCCACCTGTGGACGGACGTCTTCCACCGGGTCGCCGCGGAGTACCCCGAGGTCACCACCGAGTACATGCACGTGGACGCGGCGACGATCTACCTCGTCACGCAGCCCGAGCGCTTCGACGTGATCGTCACCGACAACCTCTTCGGCGACATCATCACCGACCTCGCCGCGGCCGTCTCCGGCGGCATCGGCGTCGCCGCCTCCGGCAACATCAACCCGAGCCGCGCGTTCCCGTCGATGTTCGAGCCCGTGCACGGCTCGGCGCCCGACATCGCGGGCCAGGGCAAGGCCGACCCCACCGCCACCGTGCTGTCCGTCGCCCTGCTCCTGCGCCACCTCGGGTACGAGACCGAGGCGGCGCGCGTCGAGGAGGCCGTCGCCGCCGACCTGGGCGGGCGCGGCACCGCCGCCCGCACCACCGAGGAGATCGGCGACGCGCTCGCCGCCCGCGTGGCGGGCTGAGCCGCCGCCCGGGCCCCCGCCCCGCCGCGGGGGCCGCCGGGGCGGAACCGTTCCTTCCGTGAAGCCGCCGGGTCGCCATGGCCACCCGGCGGCTTCTCGTCGCCCGGGGGCGGGTGTCACCATCGGATCCCAGGGGCCGCAGAACCCGCTGTTTCGTTCCCGGAACCACACGAGCGATAATCGGACGTGGGGCCGCGAAGCGGCGCACACCCGGAGGCCGTGCACGTGGCGCGCGTCCGGCCGAAGTGAGCGCGGTCCGTCACACACGAAACCGGTGAAGGACACGCAACGATGACGACGCCCACGATCGAGCTCAAGCCGACCTCGACCCCGGCCCAGGCCGCGGAACGCGAGGCGGTCCTGGCCAACCCCGGCTTCGGCCGGCACTTCACCGACCACATGGTGACCATCTGCTGGACCGAGGGCCGCGGCTGGCACGACGGCCAGCTCGTGCCCTACGGCCCGCTCTCGCTGGACCCGGCGACCACCGTCCTGCACTACGCGCAGGAGATCTTCGAGGGCATGAAGGCCTACCGCCAGCCCGACGGCTCGGTCGCCATGTTCCGCCCCGAGGCCAACGCCCGCCGCTTCAAGGCCTCCGCGCGCCGGCTCGCCATGCCGGAGCTGCCGGTCGAGACCTTCATCGAGGCCTGCGACGCGCTCGTGCGCCAGGACGCCGACTGGGTGCCCGCGCACGGCGGCGAGGAGTCCCTCTATCTGCGCCCGTTCATGATCGCGACGGAGGTGGGCCTCGGTGTGAAGCCCGCCAACGAGTACCTCTTCGTGGTCATCGCCTCCCCGGCCGGCGCCTACTTCCCCGGCGGCGTCAAGCCCGTCTCCATCTGGCTCTCCGAGGACCGCGTCCGCGCCGTGCCCGGCGGCATGGGCGACGCCAAGACCGGCGGCAACTACGCCGCGTCGCTGCTCGCCCAGGCCGAGGCCGCCGAGAAGGGCTGCGACCAGGTCGCCTACCTCGACGCCGTCGAGCACACGTGGGTCGAGGAACTGGGCGGCATGAACCTGTACTTCGTGTACGGGGACAAGATCGTCACGCCGTCGCTGTCGGGCTCCATCCTGGAGGGCATCACCCGCGACTCCCTCCTGACCGTCGCCCGCGATCTCGGCTACGCCTCCGAGGAGGCCCGCGTCTCCATCGACCAGTGGCAGACCGACACCGAGAACGGCACGCTCACGGAGGTCTTCGCCTGCGGCACCGCCGCCGTGATCACGCCCGTCGGCACCGTCAAGGCCCGCCGCGGCGAGTGGACGCACAGCGGGGGCCGCCCCGGCGAGGTCACCATGAAGCTCCGCGACGCGCTGCTGGACATCCAGCGGGGCGTGGCCGAGGACAAGCACGGCTGGATGCACCGCCTCGGCTAGGCGGTCCCCGACACGCGACCGAGAGGCCGGGCCCGGCAGTCACTGCCGGGCCCGGCCTCTGTCGTGTGCGCTGGGCCGTCGGCCGAGCGAGTTTGAGCACCGCTCAAATAGTCGTCGTGCAGCCCTTCCTTGAGGCTTGGATGGCTTCTAGAGTGACGCTCTAACACGTGACAGTGGAGGTGCCCGTGCGACTGACCCCGACCGAACGCGACCGGCTGCTGCTCTTCGGCGCGGCCGAGCTCGCCCGGGCCCGGCGGGCGCGCGGGCTGCGGCTCAACGTCCCCGAGGTGACCGCGCTCATCGCCGACACGGTGTGCGAGGCGGCCCGCGACGGGGCCCGGCTCGCCGAGGCCGTCGAGCGGGCGCGGACCGTCCTCGGCCCGGACGACGTGCTGCCCGGTGTCGCGGACGTCGTCACCGAGGTGCACGTGGAGGCCGTCTTCGACGACGGCTCCCGGCTGGCCGTGGTGACCCGGCCCCTCGGCGGCGGCCGGGGCGAGGACGCCCCCGGCGCGCTGCTCCCGGGGCCCGCGCACGCCGACCCGGAGCCCGTCACCACCCTCACCGTGCGCAACACGGCCACCGTGCCGGTCTCGGTGACCTCGCACTTCCACTTCTTCGAGGCCAACCCCCGGCTCGACTTCGACCGCCGGGCCGCGTACGGCATGCGCCTCGCCGTGCCCGCCGGGTCGTCCGTGCGCTTCGGGCCCGGCGAGCGCGTCGACGTCGGGCTCCTGCCGATCGGCGGCGACCGGGTCGCCATCGGCTTCGCCGGCCTCGTCGACGGCGCGCTCGACGCGCCGGGCGCCGAGGAAGAGGCCCTGCGCCGGGCCGCCGCCTGCGGATACCTGGGAGCGACACGATGACCATCGACTCGTACGCGTACGCCGCCACGCACGGGCCCCGCGCCGGGGACCGCGTCCGCCTCGGCGACTCCGGGCTCACCGTCCGGGTCGAGTCCGACGCGCAGAAGTACGGCGACGAGTTCCTCGCCGGGTTCGGCAAGACCGCCCGCGACGGGCTGCACCTCAAGGCCGCCGCCGTCCGCGACACCTGCGACGTCGTGATCAGCAACGTCCTCGTCATCGACGCCGCGCAGGGCATCCGGAAGGTGTCCATCGGCATCCGCGAGGGGCGGATCGCCGCCGTCGGGCGGGCCGGGAACCCGGACACCCTCGACGGGGTCGACGTGGTCGTCGGCACCGGCACCTCCATCGTCTCCGGCGAGGGGCTCATCGCCACCGCCGGAGCCGTCGACACCCATGTGCACCTGCTGTCGCCGCGCATCATGGAGGCCTCGCTGGCCTCGGGCGTCACCACGATCATCGGGCAGGAGTTCGGGCCCGTGTGGGGCGTGGGCGTCAACTCGCCCTGGGCGCTGCGGCACGCCTTCAACGCCTTCGACGCCTGGCCCGTGAACATCGGCTTCCTCGGCCGGGGCTCGTCCTCCGACCCGGCCCCGCTGGTGGAGGCCCTCGCCGAGGGCGGCGCGAGCGGCTTCAAGGTGCACGAGGACATGGGCGCCCACACCCGCGCCCTCGACACCGCGCTGCGCGTCGCCGAGGAGCACGACGTCCAGGTCGCCCTGCACAGCGACGGCCTGAACGAGTGCCTGTCCGTCGAGGACACCCTGAAGGTTCTCGAAGGCCGCACCATCCACGCCTTCCACATTGAGGGGTGCGGCGGCGGCCACGTACCGAACGTCCTGAAGATGGCCGGGGTGCCGAACGTCATCGGCTCCTCCACCAACCCCACCCTGCCCTTCGGCCGGGACGCCGTCGCCGAGCACTACGGCATGATCGTCTCCGTCCACGACCTGAAGACCGAGCTGCCCGGCGACGCCGCCCTGGCCCGCGACCGCATCCGCGCCGGGACCATGGGCGCCGAGGACGTCCTGCACGACCTCGGCGCCATCGGCATCACCTCCTCCGACGCCCAGGGCATGGGCCGCGCCGGGGAGACCGTGCGGCGCACCTTCGCCATGGCCGGGAAGATGAAGGCCGAGCTCGGGCCGATGGAGGGCGACGGCCCCGGCGACGACAACGCGCGCGTCCTGCGCTACATCGCCAAGCTCACCCTCAACCCCGCCATCGCCCACGGCCTCGCCCACGAGGTCGGCTCCCTGGAGACCGGCAAGCTCGCCGACATCGTGCTCTGGCGGCCCGAGTTCTTCGGCGCCAAGCCGCAGCTCGTGCTGAAGGCGGGCTTCCCCGCCTACGGCGTCGTCGGCGACCCCAACGCCGCCACCGACACCTGCGAACCGCTCGTCCTCGGGCCCCAGTTCGGCGCGCACGGCGCGACCGCCGCCGACCTGTCCGTCGCCTTCGTCGCCCGGGCCGCCGTCGACCAGGGCAACGACCTCATGCCCACCCGGCGCCGCCGCGTCGCCGTCCGCGGCACCCGCGGCATCGGCCCCGCCGACCTGCGCCTGAACTCCCGTACCGGTTCCGTCGACGTGGACCAGCGCACCGGCCTGGTCACCCTCGACGGCGACCCGCTGCGCTCCGGGCCCGCCGACTCGGTCTCCCTCAACCGCCTGTACAGGACCACCCATGACCCTGTACATGCCCCCCGAGTGGGCCCCGCACGACCGCACCTGGATGGCCTGGCCCGGCCCCAACCCCACCTTCGCCACCCCCGAGGACCTCGACGCGGCGCGCCGGGCCTGGGCCGCCGTCGCCCGTGCCGTACGCCGCTTCGAGCCCGTCACCATGGTGTGCGGGCCGGGGCAGGCCGCGTCGGCCCGGGCGCTCCTCGGGCCGGACGTCGAGCTGGCCGAGCGGGAGCTCGACGACGCGTGGATGCGGGACATCGGGCCCACCTTCGTCCGGGACACCGCCACCGGCGGCCTCGCCGCCGTCGACTGGGTCTTCAACGGCTGGGGCGCCCAGGAGTGGGCCCGCTGGGAGCACGACGCGAAGATCGCCCGGCACGTCGCCGACCTCGCGGGCGCACCGGTGCACTCCACGCCCCTGGTCAACGAGGGCGGCGGCATCCACGTCGACGGCGAGGGCACCGTCCTGCTCACCGAGACCGTGCAGCTCGGCCCCGAGCGCAACCCCGGCTGGACCAGGGAGCGCGTCGAGGCCGAGATCCACGCGCACCTCGGCACCACGAAGGCGATCTGGCTGCCGCGCGGCCTGACCGCCGACTACCCCGGCCACGGCTTCGGCACCCTCGGCCACGTCGACATCGTCGCCGCCTTCGCCGCGCCCGGCGTCGTCCTCGTGCACGCGCAGCAGGACCCCGCCCACCCCGACCACGAGGTCAGCAAGGAGGTCGCCGGGCTGCTGCGCGGGCAGAAGGACGCGCGCGGCCGCGCCCTCCAGGTCGTCGAGGTGCCCGCGCCCACCGTCCTCGCCGACGACGACGGCTGGCTCGACCACTCGTATATCAACCACTACCTGTGCAACGGCGGCGTCGTGCTGTGCGCCTTCGACGACCCGCGCGACGAGATCGCCGCGGGCATCTTCCGGCGGCTCTTCCCCCGCCGGACGGTCACGCTCGTCGACGCCCGTACGATCTTCGCCGGAGGCGGTGGCATCCACTGCGTCACCCAGCAGCAGCCCAGGATCCAGGAGGTCGGATGGCCGGTCCGCGCAGGAACGCGCCCCCGCGCGAAGACGTCCTCGCCGCGGCCATGGAGATGATCGCCGAGCGCGGCCTGGAGAAGCTCACCATGGCCGCGCTCGGCCGCGAGGTCGGCATGAGCAGCGGCCACCTCCTGTACTACTTCGGCTCCAAGGACGAACTGCTGCTGCGCACCCTGGAGTGGAGCGAGGGCCGCCTCGGCGCACGGCGGCGCGAACTCCTCGCCCGCGAGGGCACGGCCCGCGCGCGCCTGGAGGCGTACGTGGACCTGTACGTGCCGCACGGCCACCGCGACCCGCACTGGACCCTCTGGCTGGAGGTGTGGAACCGCTCCCTCAACGCCGACGCGGGCGGCCGGGAGCGGCAGGCCGCCATCGAGGGCGCCTGGCACCGCGACCTGGTGGCGCTGCTCGCCGAGGGCGCCTCCCGCGGCGAGTTCGGCGCCGTCGACCCCGACCGGGCCGCGACCCGGCTGCGCGCGCTCCTCGACGGCCTGAGCATCCATCTGACGATCGGGCTGCGCGGCACGGACCGGGCGCAGGTCCTCGCCCACGCACGGGAGTTCGTCGACACCACGCTCGGCGCCGGCGCCCGGCCGCCCGCATGCTGAGACGCCCGTTCAAGGACGGTGCGGCGTGTGGCAGGCTTCCCCCGTGCTTACCGCCATCATTATCGGCAGCAGGCGCGCCGGTCCCCAGTGACCGTCCCCGTACGACCGTACGGGGCGGCACCGTCCTCGATCCGCGCGCAGACCTCTCGCACCCGCGAGGGGTCTTTTCGTTTTCCGGCCCACCCCAGCCGGGAGGTGACGCGCGAGGGACCATGAGGGTGGTGGAGCCGGTCATTCCGGTA
The DNA here is from genome assembly GCF_014656095.1 of Streptomyces longispororuber. GTDB lineage: Bacteria > Actinomycetota > Actinomycetes > Streptomycetales > Streptomycetaceae > Streptomyces > Streptomyces longispororuber. Next base: position 17,277 of record NZ_BNBT01000127.1, on the reverse strand, counting down.
GACCGAGACCCGATACAGGAGTCACACAGATGACGACCGAGACCAGCAGGCCGGACGACGCGTTCCACGTGTTCGACACCACGCTGCGCGACGGCGCGCAGCGCGAGGGCATCAACCTGACCGTCGCGGACAAGCTGACCATCGCCCGGTACCTGGACGAGTTCGGCGTGGGCTTCATCGAGGGCGGCTGGCCCGGCGCCAACCCGCGGGACACCGAGTTCTTCGCCCGCGCCAAGGCGGAGGTCGCCTTCAGGAACGCCCAGCTCGTGGCGTTCGGGGCCACCCGCCGCCCGGGCGCCAGAGCGGCGGAGGACCCACAGGTCAAAGCGCTGCTCGACGCGGGCGCCCCCGTCGTCACCCTGGTCGCCAAGGCCCATGACCGGCACGTGGAGCTGGCCCTGCGCACCACGCTCGACGAGAACGTGGAGATGATCCGCGACACCGTCACCCACCTGCGCGAGCAGGGCCGGCGCGTCTTCGTCGACTGCGAGCACTTCTTCGACGGCTACCGCGCCAACCCCGGGTACGCGAAGGCGGTCGTACGGGCCGCGCACGAGTCGGGCGCGGACGTCGTGGTCCTGTGCGACACCAACGGCGGCATGCTCCCCGCGCAGATCCAGGCGATCGTGGCCACCGTCGCCGCCGACACCGGCGCCCGGCTCGGCATCCACGCCCAGGACGACACCGGCTGCGCGGTCGCCAACACCCTCGCGGCGGTCGACGCGGGCGCCACCCACGTCCAGTGCACGGCCAACGGCTACGGCGAGCGCGTCGGCAACGCCAACCTCTTCCCGGTCGTGGCCGCCCTGGAGCTCAAGTACGGCATGAAGGTGCTGCCCGAGGGCGCGCTGCGCGAGATGACCCGCGTCTCGCACGCCGTCGCCGAGGTCGTGAACCTGACCCCGGCGACCCACCAGCCCTACGTCGGCGTCTCGGCCTTCGCCCACAAGGCCGGGCTGCACGCCTCCGCGATCAAGGTCGACCCGGACCTGTACCAGCACATCGACCCCGAGCTGGTCGGCAACCGCATCCGCATGCTGGTCTCCGACATGGCGGGCCGCGCCTCCGTCGAACTCAAGGGCAAGGAGCTGGGCGTCGACCTCGGCGGCGACCGCGAGCTGATCGGCCGCGTCGTGGACCGCGTCAAGGAGCGCGAGCTCCAGGGCTACACGTACGAGGCCGCCGACGCCTCCTTCGAGCTGCTGCTCCGCGACGAGCTGCGCGGACCGGAGGGCGAGGGGCAGGCGCGGCGCCACTTCCGCACCGAGTCCTGGCGCGCCATCGTCGAGGACCGCCCCGACGGCACGCACGCCAACGAGGCCACCGTCAAGGTGTGGGCCAAGGGCGAGCGCATCGTGGCCACCGCGGAGGGCAACGGCCCCGTCAACGCCCTCGACCGGGCCCTGCGCGTCGCCCTGGAGCGCATGTACCCCGAGCTGGCCAAGCTGGAGCTGGTGGACTACAAGGTCCGCATCCTGGAGGGCAAGCACGGCACGTCCTCCACCACCCGCGTGCTCATCTCCACCACGGACGGCGACGGCGAGTGGTCCACCGTCGGCGTCGCCGACAACGTGATCGCCGCGTCCTGGCAGGCGCTGGAGGACGCGGTCACCTACGGCCTGCTGCGGGCCGGGATCGAGCCCGCCGAGTAGCGGCACGGGCAAGGGGAACCGGGGCCGCCGGGCACCACGGGGGCACGTTCGCGCCCGGGCTGGGTTAGCGTGAAGTATGAGGCCCACCAGGCAGGCGGCGTCACGGCTGACCGTCATCCTGTCCGGACTGCTCCTGGCCCTCGGCGCGACGCTCGCGCCGGCGCCCGCGGCCCGGGCCGCCACGGATGTCGAGACGGTGGCCGACGCCTTGCGCGAGAACCCCGTGTACGTCGACGGGGCGGCGGCGTCCCAGCTCTCCCGGGCCGACGCCGACGCCCTCGCCGACAAGATCAGGAAGGCCGACAAGCCGGTCTTCGTGGCGGTGCTGCCGGAGACGTTCCCCAGGCAGCGCCTGTTCCAGAACCTGCGGACGGCGACGGGCGTCACGGGCGTGTACGCGGTCCGGCTCGGCGACGCCTTCGACGCCCGGGCCGACCGCGCCGCCCTGTCGCCGAACGCCGTGCGCAACCTCACCGCCCTGGTCCAGGGCGAGCCCGCCAGGCAGCAGCTCGACGACTTCGTGGACCGCGCGCTCACCCAGACCTCGGGCCGCGCGCCCGCCTCGTGGGGCGACGTCGGCGGTGACGCCGAGGCGCCCGTCGGGGCGCTGATCGGCGTCGGCGCGGTGGTCGTCGCGGGCGGCGCGGGCGTCTACGCGGTGGCCCGCAGCCGACGCCGCAAACGCGCCGAGGAGGAGCGGGCGGCCCTGGAGAAGCTGCGCGTCGTCGTGGACGAGGACATCACCGCCTTCGGCGAGGAGCTCGACCGGCTCGACTTCCACCCCGCCGAGCCCGGGGCCGACGACGCCATGCGCGGCGACTACGAGCGCGCCCTGGACGCGTACGAGCAGGCCAAGCGGTTCATGGCGGCCGCGCAACGGCCCGAGCAGGTGCGGGCGGTCACCCAGGCGCTGGAGGACGGCCGCTTCTGCCTCGCCTCGCTGGCCGCGCGCCGCGAGGGCCGGCCGCTGCCCGAGCGGCGGCCGCCCTGCTTCTTCGACCCCCGGCACGGCCCGTCGGTGCGGGACGCCGAGTGGACCCCGGCGGGCGGCACGACCCGCCAGGTCCCGGTGTGCGCGGCCGACGCGGCCCGCCTCGCCGACGGCGACGACCCGATGACCCGCACGGTCACCACCGACTCCGGCGACCGCCGCCCCTACTGGGAGGCGGGCCCGGCCTACGGCCCCTGGGCGGGCGGCTACTTCGGCGGCGGCCTGCTGCCCGGCCTCCTCGTCGGCACGATGCTCGGCTCGGCGCTGACGTCCCCGGCGTACGCGGCGTCGGCGGGCGTCCCCATGGCCGAGGGCGGCGACGTCACCGGGGCGGACTTCGACGCGGGCGACTTCGGTGGCGGCTTCGGCGGAGGGGACTTCGGCGGGGGCGGCGACTTCGGGGGCGGTGGCGGGGACTTCGGCGGCGGGTTCTAGGCCCGGTTCCGCACCGCGGCCCTGTCCGGGCCGGTGGGCCTCGTCGGCCAGGAGGGGCAAGGGGGCTTGACGCGACGCCAGTTAGGCGAGACGATACGTACCGTCTCGATCGGGTGTCGCGCGGTATCCGCCGCACGGCGCTCATCCCCGCACGGCGTTCAGCGAGCGCCCCACCCGGAGGTTCCGATGCCCCGCCCCGTCACCGAGGTCTACGTCTCCCCGGCCCCCGGCATCCGCCTGTGGACCGAGCGCCGCGGCGCCCCGGACGCCCCGCCGCTGCTGCTCGTCATGGGGGCGGGCGCCTGTGGGCTCGGCTGGCCGGAGCCGCTGGTGGACGCGCTGGCCGAGCGGCACCACGTCATCCGGTACGACCACCGCGACACGGGCCGGTCCACGGCGGCGTACGACGAGCACCCCTACCGCCTGGCCGATCTGGCGCGGGACCTCCTCGCCGTGCTCGACGGCCTCGGGATCGGCCGCGCGCACGCGGTCGGGCTCTCGCTGGGCGGCATGCTGCTGCAGATGGCGCTGGCCGACCACCCGGAGCGGTTCCTCAGCGCCACCCTCATGGGGACGTGCGCGCTGAGCGAGCGCCCGTACGTGGCGCCGGACGGCACGGTGACGGCCCCGGGCGACCTGCCGTCGATCACGCCGGAGGTCCTGGAGCTGTGGTCGCGGCCCGTCGAGGACCGGGGCCTGGAGGCCGAGCTGGACCGGCGCGTGGAGCACTGGCGGGTGCTCGGCGGCTCCCGGCTGCCCTTCGACGCCGCGTACTTCCGCGACCTGGAGCGGGACATCGTCGCGCACACCGGTTCGTACGCCGCTTCGACGGCGCACGCCAGGGCCGACGACTCCGGCATGCTGCGCACGGACGCGCTGGCGCGCAACGAGGTGCCGACGCTGGTGATCGCGGCCCCGGAGGAGCCGGTGTTCCCGCCGCCCCACCCGCAGCACATCGCCCAAGTCGTCGGGAACGCCCGCATGGTGGAGATCCCCGGCATGGGGCACGCGCTGCCCCCGGCCGTGCACGGCCCCCTCGTGGAGGCGGTCCTTCAGCACACGGCCGGCGCGGCGGCGGGGGTCACGCCTGCTTGACGGCGGAGATGTCGAAGCGCAGCTTGATCTTGTCGGACACCAGGACGCCGCCGGTCTCCAGGGCCGCGTTCCAGGTCAGACCCCAGTCGGAGCGCAGCAGTTCGGCCTTGCCCTCGAAGCCCACGCGCTCGTTGCCGAACGGGTCCTTGGCGGCGCCGTTGAACTCCAGGTCGATGGTGATCGGCCTGGTGGTGCCGAGGATCGTCAGGTCGCCGGTGATCCGGTAGTCGTCACCGCCGAGGGCCTCGGCCCCGGTGGAGCGGAAGGTCATCGTCGGGAACTCCTCCGTCTTGAAGAAGTCGGCGCTCTTGAGGTGGCCGTCGCGGTCCGCGTTGCCGGTGTCGATGCTGTCCATCGCCACCTCGATGACGGCCGTCGACGCGGACGGGTCGGCGCCGTCCAGGTGCAGCGAGCCGCTGACGTCGCGGAAGGAGCCCTTGATGTTGGTGACCATCGCGTGCCGGGCGACGAACCCGATGGTGGTGTGGGTCGGGTCCAGCGTGTAGTCACCGGTGAGGGCGGTGAGCTCCGGGCTGACCTCGGCGGGGGCGGTGGGGGTCGCGCTGTCGTTCTTGCGGAAGAAACCCATGACGTGCTCCTGGGGGACGGGCCGCGTGCCGGGAGGGCCGCGGCCAAAAGCGGTTGAATGTTCAACGAGAACGACTCTAGCACGATTCAGTTCAATATTCAACAGAAGTGGTTCGGTGGTGGCGGTGTCGCTGTCGGGCGGGGGTGGGAAGGGTGGTGGCGAGGGGTGGTGGCGCCACTCGTGGCGCCGCCCCCGCGGCGTGCTGCGGCATGACCCGGATGCGGGTGTCGCCTGCTGGTCATCCGGCCGTCGGGCGGGTGGCCCGCGGGTTCGTCCGCGGTGTCGACCGGGCGGGGCCGGGGTGGCCGAGGCGAGGAAAGGCTGTTGAGAACTTGCCATGGCACTATTGTGGTGCCATAGTGATGCCATGAATCTCACGCCGTATGTCGACCATCTCCGACAGGAGCTCGCGGTCGCCGCCGAGGCCGGCGGGGAGGACGCGCGCGCGGTCGCCGAGCGTCTGATCGCGCCGCTCGAGTCGGCCACCCGGCTCACGATGCTGAACGTGCTGTCCGCGGCCATGGACGAGGTTACCCGCGACCTCGCCCCCGGCTCGGTCGACGTGCGCCTGCGGGGCGGCGACCCGGACTTCGTGGTGACGCCGCCGCCCGTCGTCGAGGCCTTCGAGGCGCCGGCCGCGGCGGCGCCGGCCCGTCCCGCGCCCGCCCCGGCACCCGCGCCCGACGCCGAGGACGGCGGCACCGCGCGCATCAACCTCCGGCTGCCCATGCACCTGAAGGCGCAGGCCGAGGAGGCCGCGGCGGCGGAGAACCTCTCGGTCAACGCCTGGCTGGTCCGCACCGTCGCCGACGCCCTGCGGCCCCGCGACCCGGCCCCCGTGTCCCACAGCGTCCCGGGCGGCGGCAGCAGCTTCACCGGCTGGGCGCGCTGAGCCCCTTGCACAACCACCACCAGGACGAGGACGGCAGCATGCCAACGTTCGACACCCCCCAGCCCATCCACGTCTCGGTGCAGCTCGAGCAGGGGTCGCTGCGGATCACCGCGAGCGACCGCGCCGACACCGTCGTCGACGTGCGCCCCAGCACCGAGTCGCGCGCGCCCGACGTCCGCGCCGCCGAGCGCACCCGGGTGGAGTACGCGAGCGGCCGGCTCCTGGTGAAGGGCTTCAAGGACCGGTCCCTGTTCAGCAGGGGCTCGTCGGTGGACGTGGAGATCGCGCTGCCCGAGGGCTCCCACGTGCAGGCCGCCCTGTCCATGGCCGACTTCGCCGCCGAGGGGCGCCTCGGCGAGTGCGAGGTCAAGACGTCCATGGGGGACGTCAGGGTCGCCCGGGCCGGCTCGCTGCGCGCCGAGACCGGGTACGGCCTGGTGCACGTGGACCGGGCCGACGGCGCGGCCGACGTGACCACCGCCTCCGGCCGGGTGCGGCTCGGCTCGGTCGGCGGCACGGCCGTGGTCAAGAACTCCAACGGCGTCACGGAGATCGGCGAGGCCGGCGGCGAGCTGCGCGTGCGCTCGGCCAACGGCGACATCACCGTCGACCGCGCCGACGCCGAGGTCACCGCGCGGACCGCCAGCGGCGCCATCGAGATCGGCCGCGTCACCCGGGGCTCCGTCGTCCTGGAGACCGGCACCGGCAGGATCGACGTCGGCGTCAGCGACGGCACGGCCGCCTGGCTCGACGTGCAGACCACGTACGGTACGGTGCGTCAGTCCCTCGGCCCGGCCAAGGGCCCCGACGACTCCGGCGAGACCGTCGAGGTGCGGGCCCGCACCTCGTACGGCGACATCGTGATCCACCGCGCCTGACGCCCGGCCGGGCCGACCGGACGCCGGGCCGAGCGTCTTGTGGACCGGTCGGTGCGTGGCCGGATCGCGGCAGAACCCCCTCGACACCCCTGCTCCCGCGTCTCGTGAGGCGCCTGGGGCGCTCTGCGCGGGCCGCTCCGCGACCCGCCCGGAGGCGGCTGTTCCGGGGCCCGGGTGTGAGGGGAGTCTCAGTCGCCCTGTTGTGGAGTTCCTACAGCGGCAGACCCCTGTGACCAGTGACTTCGGCTGCCTCGTGCGAAAGTTCTGTCCGGGGGTGCCAGGAAAACGGTGCGGAGACTGTGCAGAGTCGACGGTCCGTTTTCCGGCGTCCCCTTCGTAAGGTCGAGAGCATGACCGTTTTGGACGAGGCTGGATCTTCAGCGGGTGAGCCCACCGACGCGCGGGGCCGAGTGGCCGAATTGGCCGGCATCCGGGCCCAGGCCCTGGCCGGGCCCAGCGAGAAGGCGACCGAGGCGCAGCACGCCAAGGGCAAGCTGACCGCGCGGGAGCGGATCGCCCTGCTGCTGGACGAGGGCTCGTTCCAGGAGGTCGAGCAGTTGCGCCGGCACCGGGCCACCGGCTTCGGCCTGGAGGCCAAGAAGCCGTACACCGACGGTGTCGTCACGGGCTGGGGCACGGTCGAGGGCCGCACGGTCTTCGTGTACGCCCACGACTTCCGGATCTTCGGCGGTGCCCTCGGCGAGGCGCACGCCACCAAGATCCACAAGATCATGGACATGGCCATCGCGGCCGGTGCCCCGCTGGTCTCGCTCAACGACGGCGCCGGCGCCCGCATCCAGGAGGGCGTCTCCGCCCTCGCCGGCTACGGCGGCATCTTCCAGCGCAACACCAAGGCCTCCGGCGTCATCCCGCAGATCTCCGTGATGCTCGGCCCGTGCGCGGGCGGCGCGGCCTACAGCCCCGCCCTCACCGACTTCGTGTTCATGGTCCGCGACACCTCGCAGATGTTCATCACCGGCCCCGACGTGGTCCGCGCGGTGACCGGCGAGGAGATCTCGCAGAACGGCCTGGGCGGCGCCGACGTGCACGCCGAGACCTCCGGCGTGTGCCACTTCGCGTACGACGACGAGGAGACCTGCCTCGCCGAGGTGCGCTACCTCCTCGCGATGCTCCCGCAGAACAACCGCGAGAACCCGCCCGTCGCCCCCTGCGACGACCCCGTCGAGCGCCGCTCCGAGGTCCTCCTCGACCTCGTCCCCGCCGACGGCAACCGCCCCTACGACATGGCGAAGGTCATCGAGGAGCTCGTCGACGACGGTGACTACCTGGAGGTCCACGAGCGCTGGGCGCGCAACATCATCTGCGCCCTGGCCCGCCTCGACGGCCAGGTCGTCGGCATCGTCGCCAATCAGCCGCAGACCCTCGCGGGCGTCCTGGACATCGAGGCCTCGGAGAAGGCCGCGCGCTTCGTGCAGATGTGCGACGCCTTCAACATCCCGATCGTCACCCTGCTCGACGTGCCCGGCTTCCTGCCCGGCGTCGACCAGGAGCACGGCGGCATCATCCGCCACGGCGCCAAGCTGCTGTACGCGTACTGCAACGCCACCGTGCCGCGCATCTCGCTCATCCTGCGCAAGGCGTACGGCGGCGCGTACATCGTGATGGACAGCCAGTCCATCGGTGCCGATCTCACCTACGCCTGGCCCACCAACGAGATCGCGGTGATGGGCGCCGAGGGCGCCGCCAACGTCATCTTCCGCCGCCAGATCGCCGCCGCCGAGGACCCCGAGGCCATGCGGGCCCGCATGGTCAAGGAGTACAAGGCGGAGCTGATGCATCCGTACTACGCCGCCGAGCGCGGTCTCGTCGACGACGTGATCGACCCGGCCGAGACCCGGTCCGTGCTGATCAACTCGCTGGCGATGCTGCGCAACAAGCACGCCGACCTGCCCTCGCGCAAGCACGGCAACCCGCCGCAGTGACGGCGCGCACCGCACGTCGCCGCCCCGCCGCGCAGCACCCACAAGGAGATTGCCGCCCATGACGACTCCCACCGGCGTCCGCGCCGACATCCGCGTCGAGAAGGGCCACGCCGAGCCCGAGGAGGTCGCCGCCATCACGGCGCTCCTGCTCGCCCGGGCCGCCGCCCGGCCCGCCGCCGAGCCCGCCGTCCGCCACGGCGGCGACAAGGCCGGCTGGCGCCGTCTGGAGCGCACCCCCGGCTTCCGCGCCCCGCACAGTTGGCAGGGCTGAGCCCGCCGCCCCTTCCACGACGCCGAGGGCCCCGTACTCGCTGGAGTACGGGGCCCTCGGCGTGTCACGGGCTGGCGGGCGCTACCGCAGGCGGGCCATCAGCGCGTGCTCGACCAGGGTGATCAGCGCGGACTTCGCGTCGGCCCGGTGCCGGGCGTCCGTGGTGATGATGGGGGTGTCCGGCCCGATCTGCAGGGCCTCGCGGACCTCGTCCGGGGTGTACGGCTGGTGGCCGTCGAAGCCGTTGAGGGCGATGACGAACGGCAGCCCGGAGTTCTCGAAGTAGTCGACGGCGGGGAAGCAGTCGGCGAGCCGCCTCGTGTCGACGAGCACGACAGCCCCGATGGCACCGCGCACCAGGTCGTCCCACATGAACCAGAAGCGGTCCTGGCCGGGCGTGCCGAACAGGTACAGGATCAGGTCCTGGTCCAGCGTGATGCGGCCGAAGTCCATGGCGACCGTCGTGGTCGTCTTGTCTCCGGTGTGCGTCAGGTCGTCGATGCCTGCCGACGCGGAGGTCATCACGGCTTCGGTGCGCAGCGGGTTGATCTCCGAGACGGCTCCGACGAACGTGGTCTTGCCCACACCGAAGCCGCCCGCCACCACGATTTTCGCGCTGGTGGTGGAGCGGGCTGTTGCTCCGCCGCTAGAGCTTGCGAAGTCCACTGAGCACCCTTTCGAGCAGTGTCACGTCTGGCTGACCGCCGGCGGTCTCGTCGCCGCCGGGCTGATGGATGGCGACGAGGCCGGCCTCCGCCAGGTCGGCGACGAGGATCCGGGCTACGCCGAGGGGGATGGAGAGCAGTGCCGAGATCTCGGCGACCGACTTGATCTCGCGGCACAGGTTGCAGATGCGCTGATGCTCGGGCAACTGGCCCTGCAACTGATGCGGTTGTGCGGTGGTGTGCACCAGCGCCTCGATGGCGAGCTGGTAGCGCGGCCTGGTGCGGCCGCCGGTCATCGCGTACGGCCGCACCAGCGGGCTGGCGGCGGCCGGCGCCGGCTCGGGGGAGCGGCGCTGCGACTGCTGGGGCTGGACACGCGGTGCGTACGGCTGCTGCCTGCCGTAGCCGCCCGGAGCCGGCTGGTTGTACGGCCGGCCCGGGACGGACTGGTCGTACGCGCCCGGGGCCTGCGCCTGCGGGCCGGGCTGCCGGTACGGCGGCTGGCGGCGGTGGCTGGGCGCGGAGGGGAAGTTGTACCGGTTCTGCGAACCGTCACCCTGACCCTGGCCGTGGCCGGCAGGCCAGTGGGCCGAAGACGAACCGTCTGGGGGTGTTGCAGCCACGTACTCCTCCTCCGAAACTGTGCCCGGCGCCATCGCTGTGGAGCCGCGTCCCGAAACCTTACGGCCCCGGGACGCGAATACGCACCGTCTGTCTGTCAGTTGAGCAGGCTCCCCTGAAGCTCCGCGCGCAGGTCCGGAGTGAGCACCGTCCCGGCGCGGTCGACGAGAAGTGCCATCTCGTACCCAATGAGACCGATGTCCGCTTCTGGGTGGGCGAGTACGGCAAGGGAGGACCCGTCGGAGATGGACATGATGAAGAGAAATCCTCGCTCCATCTCCACAACGGTCTGGGTCACCGAGCCGCCCTCGAAGATCCGGGAGGCCCCGGCCGTGAGGGACGTCAGACCCGACGCGACGGCGGCGAGCTGATCGGCTCGGTCGCGCGGGAAGCCTTCGGACATCGCCAGAAGGAGTCCGTCGGCGGAGACCACCACGGTGTGGGACACCCCGGGGGTGTTCTCCACGAAATTGGTGATCAACCAGTTAAGGTTCTGCGCCGCCTGGCTCATCGGGCTCACACTAACGCTCCTGGTTGTAGGTGCTATCAGGGCTGAAGCCCTGGCCATTCGTGTCACTGCCCGCGGTGCGGCCCCGCTGGACGCCGCGGCGCAGGTTGCTCAGCCTGCCCCGGACCTCCTCGGGGTCGCGGGAGACCTGTGGGCCGCCCTGCGGGGTCTGTTCCGCGGTGCCCTCGACCAGGTTGGCCTTGGGCACCCGCCGCGGAAGGCCGGACGAGGTGACCCCGCCCGCCTTGGGCTTCCGCAGCTTCTCGGCACGCTGCCAGCGCTCGTCGTTGGCCGTGCGCCAGCTCTGCGGGTCGCCGTTCGGGCTCTCGCCGTCGCGGCCCTCTTCGTCCTGTGCGGCGAAGGGGTCGCCGCTGCCGTTCGCCGCCGCGCCGCCCCGGCGCGGCAGGCCCGCGTCGGTCAGCTCGTGAGCGGTGGAGGGGGTCGTCGGGGCAGGTCCCGGACGGTCGAAGCCTACGCGCTCCGACTCGCCCGCGTCAGTCGCCGGGGCGGATTCCGCTTCGGGAGCGTAGTCGCCCTGGTACGGCTCCTGGTACCCGTCACGCAGGGGCCAGTCGTCCTGGTGGGACCGCTCGGGATAGGCGACGAACGACTCCTGCGGGGTACCGGCGGCGGCCTCGTGGCCGTCCTGACCGGGCTCCGCATACGCGCCGTCCTGGTAGCCGTCCTGCGTCGTGTAATACGAGTCGTCGTACGCCTGCTGCGGCTGCTCGTACGTCGGCTGCGCGGCGTACTGGCCGTCGTAGCCGCCCTGGCCCTGCTCGTAACCGGGCACCTGGCCGCCGTCGTACGCGCCCTGCTGCGGATCGTACGCGCCCTGGGTCCCGTCGTACGCGCCCTGCCGGCCGTCGTACCCGCCGGGCCGCGCGTGCTGGTCGTAGCCCGCGCCCTGCTCGTACGCCTCCTGGCCGCCCTGCACCTCGTCGCGGAAGAGCGGGCGCTCGGCCGCGGGCTGCTGGGCCGACTGGGCCTGAGCCTCCAGCGCCGCGCGGCGCTCCTCGCGCAGCAACGAGCGGCCCACCGGGTCGAGCTGCCCGCCCTGCGCGCCGCCCTCCTGGTAGCGGCTGTCGTCGAAGCCCAGCTCGGCGGCGGTGCGCAGCTCCTCGACGGGCTGCACCTGCTGCTCGGGGATGATCGAGGAGACCGTGAACTCGTTGTCCTGCGGGTGCTGTTCGCCACCGCCACCGTGCGTGATGTTCTCCGGCAGCATGACGAGCGAGGTGGTGCCCGCCTGCTCGCCCGAGGGGCGGAGCTGGACGCGGATGCCGTGCCGGTCGGAGAGCCGGCCGACCACGAACAGGCCCATGCGCTGGGAGATCGCCGCGTCCACCGTGGGCGGGTTGGCGAGCCGGTGGTTGATGTCCGCGAAGTCCTCGGCGGTCAGGCCGATGCCCTTGTCGTGGATCTCGATCATCACGCGGCCGTCCGGCAGCCGGGTCGCGGTGACCTTCACCTTGGTCTGCGGCGAGGAGAACGTGGTGGCGTTCTCCAGGAGCTCGGCGAGCAGGTGCACGAGGTCGGTCACGGCCAGGCCGTGGATCTCGGCCTCGGGCACACCCGACAGCTCGATGCGCTCGTACTGCTCCACCTCGGAGGAGGCGGCGCGCAGCACGTCCACCAGCGGCACCGGCTGGTCCCAGCGGCGGCCCGGCTCCTCGCCGGCGAGGACCAGGAGGTTCTCGCCGTTGCGGCGCATACGGGTCGCCAGGTGGTCCAGGCGGAAGAGGCTCTCCAACTGGTCCGGGTCGGCCTCGTTGTTCTCCAGGTCGGTGATGAGGGTGAGCTGCCCCTCGATCAGCGACTGGTTGCGGCGCGAGAGGTTGGTGAAGATCGCGTTGATGTTGCCGCGGAGCAGGGCCTGCTCGGAGGCGAGCCGGACGGCCTCGCGGTGCACCTGGTCGAAGGCGCGGGCGACCTCGCCGATCTCGTCCGTGGTGGTGATCGGGATGGGCTGGACGCGGGTGTCCACGCGGCCCGGGTCGGTGCGCGAGAGCTGGTCGACCAGCATCGGCAGGCGCTGCTCGGCGATGCCGAACGCGGCGGTGCGCAGGCTGCGCATGGACCGGCTCATCTGGCGGGCCATGAACCCGGCCAGGACGAAGGCGGTGAGCAGCGCGACCACCACGACGGCGCCGGTGATGAAGGCGTCGGTCTTGGCGTTGTCGGCGATGCCGGAGGCCTCGGTCACGGCCTTGTCGGCGAGGTCCGCCTCGATCGCGCGGTACGCGTCGAACTTGGCCGTGGTGGCGTCCCACAGGGTCGTGGCGGTGACGCCCTTGTCCGCGAGCTCCGCACGGGCGCTCGGCTGGGTGCTCTCCATGTTCGCGATCAGCCCGAGGGCCTTCTCGCCGCGCGGCAGCGGGACGTACTTCTCCCCCTTGGCCCGCGCGCGGGCCGCGGCCTCCTCCGCCTGCTTGTCGGCGTCGGCGGCCAGCTTCTTCTGGGCGTCCTCGAGCTTCTTGACGTCGGAGGGCGTACCGCCGCCGGTGTACTCCTGGATGGCGATGTTCTCCAGGTAGGCGTACGAGGAGAACGCCATCTTCTGCTTGGCGAAGGCGGCCTGGGTCGGGCCGGGCTTCACCAGCAGGTGCGTGCCGATGGAGCGCTGCAGGGACAGCGCGGCCTTGCCGAGCGAGACGGCGTAGACGGTGCGGCCGTAGGAGGTGATGTTGCCGGTGCCGAGGCCGAGTTCGTTGGCGAACTCCATCAGGGGGTGCTGGATGGCGACGTACGCCTCCTCCGTCTCCACCCCGGGGAGCTTGGTGGTGTACGCGGCCTCGCGCAGGCCCTCCAGCTTCGGCTCGACCTTCTTGAAGCCGGCGAGCCGGCGCTCCAGGCCCTCCTTGTGGGGCATGTCGGCGGCGGCCTCGGCGAAGGCCTTGGCGGCCTCGTCGGTGGCCTTGCGGGCCTTGGCGACCTCCGGGTCGTCCTTCTCGCCGCGCAGCAGCGGCGCGGCGGAGACGTCGCGCTCCTCGATGAGGCGGTTGCCGTAGTCCAGTGAGGCGCGCACCAGACGGGCCGTGGCCTCGGCGTCGCGGGCCTCGTCCCAGGTGTCGATGGCGCCCTTGACCTGGAAGCCACCCATGACGAGACCGACGAGCACGGGTATGAGGAGGATCGCGTTCAGGCGGGTGGGTACACGCCAGTTGCGCGGCGACAGCCGTCCGCCGCGGGCGGCCGGTGGCTCGCTGCCGGGTACGTCCGCGGCCGGCTCCGCCGCTCGCGGGGGCGGGGTGAAGTTGCCCCGCGTGTCCCGTTCCGGGGGTGCGGGGCTCGTCTTGCTTCGCCTCACTCGACCAACAACCTCTCGGCGGCGGCTCCCGCGCTGGTGCCGCTGTCGTCTCCAAAGGCCCGTGCTACTGGGCAGTTCAGCGCATTCCAGCACGTCAGGTGGTGCTCTTCCAAACAGTAGGAAGGAAGCGAGGCGAGTGGTGTAAGCCTCAGATAAATCGGTCATAAAGAGCGAGCCCCGCCAAAAGGCGGGGCTCATGTGAGCACAGTGACACCGGCCGACCGCAAGGCGTGGCGGGGTCGGCCGCATTCTCTGTCGAAACGTTATGAACACGGCAGCGGCCCGTGTCAAAGGACACAGATCGTTCCGTGCGATATACGGCAACTTCCGTACGACCTCGCCTACTTGAGTCGTGCCATCAGTGCGTGCTCGACCAGCGTGATCAAGCCACTCTTTGCTTCCGCACGCTGTCGGGCGTCGGTCGTGATGATCGGGGTGTCCGGTCCGATCTGCAGGGCTTCGCGGACTTCCTCCGGGGTGTACGGCTGCTGGCCGTCGAAGCCGTTGAGGGCGATGACGAACGGCAGCCCGGAGTTCTCGAAGTAGTCCACGGCCGGGAAGCAGTCGGCCAGGCGCCGGGTGTCGACCAGGACGATGGCGCCGATCGCGCCCCGCACCAGGTCGTCCCACATGAACCAGAAGCGGTCCTGGCCCGGCGTGCCGAACAGGTAGAGGATCAGGTCCTGGTCGAGCGTGATGCGGCCGAAATCCATCGCCACCGTGGTGGTGGTCTTGTCACCGGTGTGGGTGAGGTCGTCAATACCGGCCGACGCCGACGTCATCACGGCTTCGGTACGCAGCGGGTTGATCTCGGAGACCGCGCCGACGAACGTGGTCTTGCCCACGCCGAAGCCGCCCGCCACCACGATCTTGGCGGAGGTGGTGGACCGGGCGACGGGAGCGGAGTCCGCGAAGCCGCCCACCTCAGAGCTTGCGAAGTCCACTGAGCACCCTTTCGAGCAGAGTCACGTCAGGCTGGCCACCGGTGGTCTCGTCGCCGCCGGGCTGGTGGATCGCGACGAGCCCGGCCTCGGCCAGGTCGGCGACGAGGATGCGGGCGACGCCGAGCGGCATCGAGAGCAGCGCGGAGACCTCGGCCACCGACTTCACCTCGCGGCACAGGTGGCAGATCCGCTGGTGCTCGGGGAGCAGCGTCATGAGCTGGGACGGGTCCGCCGTGGTGCTGACCAGCGCCTCGATGGCGAGCTGGTAGCGCGGCCGGGTCCGGCCACCGGTCATCGCGTACGGGCGCACCAGCGGCTGGTCACCCTCCATGCCGTAGCCGGCATGAGCGCCGTACGGGTCATGAGAGGCGGTGGGCGGGTTCATGGATCCTCCGGGCGGGACAGCAGTCGTCTGCGTTCCGTCTGACATCAGCCGGGTGGGGGCCTTCAGTGGCGGCCGGACGGTGGGTGGTTGCGTTCGGTCCGGTCCCCGGCCGGTGGGGCGGCCGGGGGCGGCTACGGCGGGCCTGGCCCGCGCGCCGGGCTAGTGGAGCAGGCTGCCCTGCAGCTCGGCCCGCAGGTCCGGGGTGAGGACGGTGCCCGCGCGGTCCACGAGCAGCGCCATCTCGTAGCCGACGAGGCCGATGTCGCACTCCGGGTGCGCCAGCACGGCCAGCGACGAGCCGTCGGAGATGGACATGATGAACAGGAAGCCCCGCTCCATCTCCACCACGGTCTGGGTGACGGCCCCGCCCTCGAAGATCCGGGAGGCCCCGGCCGTCAGGGAGGTCAGGCCGGAGGCGACGGCCGCGAGCTGGTCGGCGCGGTCGCGCGGAAAGCCCTCGGACATCGCGAGAAGCAGGCCGTCGGCGGAGACCACGACCGTGTGGGACACCCCGGGGGTGTTGTCCACGAAGTTGGTGATCAACCAGTTCAGGTTCTGTGCCGCCTGGCTCATCGGACTCAACTAACGCTCCTGCTGGTGAGTGGGGCGAGGGAAACTGCCGGTCTGGCCGGTTCCGGCCTGGCGGCCCTGCTGGATGCCCCGACGAAGGTTGGTCAGCCGGCCGCGCACGTCGTCGGGCGCGCGGGAGACCTGCGGACCCGAGCTGTCCTGCGCCTGCTGCGCGGTGCCCGCCACGAGGTTCGCCCGTGGCACGCGGCGCGGCAGACCGGAGGTGGTGACGCCGCCCGCGGAGGGCTGCCGGACGCGCTCGGCCTGCCGGCCCAGCTCGTCGTTGGGCGTGGTGCGCCAAGCGGTGGTGCCGGTGGTGCTGCTGGAGTTCTGCGCCGCGCTCCGGCCGAACTGGCCGTCCGGCTGCGGGGCCTGGGGCGCGGGATCCACCGGGCGCTGCGCGAGCTGCGGGTCCGCGGGGGACTGCTGCTGCGGGTGCGCGCCCTGGGGCCGCGCGGGCGTGGCGCCGAGCGGCCGCTGCGGATCGCGCTGCGGCAGCCGCGCCTCACCGCGCCGCGGGAGACCGGGGTCGCGCTGCGGCGGGCCGGGGTCGCGCTGCGGCAGCCGCGGCTGGGCGCCCCCCGGCTCCTGGCCGCGGGCGCCGCGCTGCGGCAGGTCCGGGCGGTGGCCGCCACCGGCGTCAGGACCGGCCTGGCGGTTCCGCTCGGCCTGCGCCCGCTCCTGCTCGGCCTGCGCCCGGCGCTCCTGCTCGGCCTGCTGCTGGGCCTGCGCCTGCTGCTGGGCCTGCTGCTGGGCCTGCTGTTCGGCCTGCTGCGAGAACCAGTTGGTCTCCAGCGTGTCGTACAGCGGCGTACGGCCGTCGAGCGGACCGGACGCGGGCGGCAGCGCCTCCGCACCTGACTGCTGCGGCTGCTGCGGCTGCTGCGGGAGCTGTGCCTGGGGAAGCTGCTGGTGCGCCCCGGTCCGGTCCAGGTCCGCGTGCGGGGCCTGGTCACGGCGCGGCGCCGGCGGGCGCGGCACGTGGTGCTCGCCGCCCTGGTCGTACTCGGCGGACGGGTGCGCGGGGCCGCCCGTCCGGGGCGCCGCCGGAGCGGGCGTGCCGAAGACGTCGGAGCGCACGAACTCGCCGGTGCCCTGCGCGCCCGCGCCGCGGACCTCGCCCTGGGTGCCGGGCGGCGGGCCGTCGAAGTCGGGGCGCTCGAACTGCGCGGTCGAGCCGGGGCCCTGCACGTCGCCGCCGAGGCCCACCGGGCTCGGGAACTGCCCCGTCGCCTCGGGCTCCTCGTGACCCCGGGGGGTGTCGAAGGGCTCGCGGGCCACCTGCGGCTGCGCGTTCTCGTCGCTCCAGCTCGGGACGCGGGGCTGCTGCGGAGCCCCGCCGGGCAGCTCGGCCCGGGGCCCGCCGCGCGGCGGGAGCTGCGGCCTGCGGCCCTGGTCACCGGCGCCGCCGACGGCCTGGCCCGCGTCGTTGGTCCGCTGCTGCGGCACCGGGGGCTGCGGCATGCCCGCGCCGGTGCGGCCGCCGCCCTGGCAGAAGCCGTCGGCGGCACCGGGGCCGCCCGGGGCC
>NZ_BNBT01000126.1 GCF_014656095.1 Streptomyces longispororuber | reverse complement strand
CGTCGTGGCGGGCGGCGGCCTCGCCGACGGCGGCGGCGAGGGTGAGCAGGCCGGCGGCGGTGTGGGCGGCGCGCAGCCGGGCGACGAGCCGGCGGCCGTACCAGAAGCCGGGCTGGTTCAGGGCGTTGCGGCCGGCCTCCTCGGGCTCCGGCCGCTGCGGCAGGGGCTGCTGGGACTCGTAGGCGCTCCAGGTGCGGTGCGACAGGTACCAGAGCAGGGCGGTGAGGGCGACGGGCAGGACCGCGGCGAGCGCGAGGCGGCGGCCGGGCTGCGACCACCAGCCGCCGCCCCCGGCCGCTTCCGGGGCGAGGAAGCCGAGCCAGGAGTGGTCGGTGACGCACGCGCGCGTGCCCGCGCACTGCCAGGCCACCAGGTCGACCGCGATCTCGCAGGCGGCGGCGGTCAGCAGCACCGTCAAGGTCAGCGCGACCAGCCGCACCAGCAGCCCGTACGCGCGGACCGTGCGGCGCATGCGGCGGGCGCTGGGGCGCATCCAGTGCGCGAGGTTGACGACCATGAACGGCAGCAGCAGGAGCCACAGGGCGCGGGAGCCGTTGCCGGAGGTGAGGTTGCACCAGACGTACGCCTCCGGGACCGGGCGGCCGCGGTGGTCCTGCGGGCGGGTCTCGGCGTCGGCGTCGTCGGCGCGGCGGTAGACGGCCGCGGTCTCGTCCCCGGAGATCCGCACGGTCCTGGGATCGTCCAGCATCTCCTGCGGGGTGGTGCCGCCCACTCCGTGGACGAGGAGCTCCAGGGCGATCCGCTCCCCGGGCGCGGCCGTGCCGGACGTCGGTTCCTTCGCATGGGCGGGCTCTCCCGCCGTGGCGCGCTCCACTGCTGCTGCCCCCGATGTGTGCGCTGTGCGCTGTTCCGCATCTGCAAGAGCCCCCAGGATCGCCGCTGCGCGCCCTGTGCGCACGTACCGTCACGCAATCTCCCCCTTCGTCGTCCCACCGGTGGCGCATGCGAGGATGAGGCGACCTGATGACGGGCTTGACGAGGTGAGAGGGCCGGACCGGACGTGAGTGAGAATCAGAACCTCCTCGCGGAGCAGCGCCGCGCCCTGATCCTGGACGAGGTCCGCCGCCGCGGCGGGGTCCGGGTCAACGAGCTCACCCGCAAGCTGGGCGTGTCGGACATGACGGTCCGCCGCGACCTGGACGCCCTCGCGCGCCAGGGCGTCCTGGAGAAGGTGCACGGCGGCGCGGTGCCGGTGGCGGAGGCGAGCACGCACGAGCCCGGCTTCGAGGCCAAGTCGGGTCTGGAGCTCAGTGCCAAGGAGGACATCGCGCGCGCCGCGGCGGCGCTGGTGGCCCCGGGCACGGCCATCGCGCTGTCCGGCGGCACGACGACGTACGCGCTCGCGCAGCGCCTGCTGGACGTGCCGGACCTGACGGTGGTGACGAACTCGGTGCGGGTCGCGGACGTCTTCCACACCGCGCAGCGCAGCGCGGGCCGGCGGCCGGGGGCGGCGACGGTGGTGCTCACCGGGGGTGTGCGCACGCCCTCGGACTCACTCGTCGGCCCGGTCGCGGACCAGGCGATCGCGGCCCTCCACTTCGACGTGCTGTTCCTCGGGGTGCACGGCATAGCGGCCGGGGCGGGTCTGTCGACGCCGAACCTCGCGGAGGCGGAGACGAACCGGCGCCTGGTGCGGTCCGCGCGCCGTGTCGTGGTGGTCGCCGACCACACGAAGTGGGGCACGGTGGGGCTCAGCTCCTTCGCCACACTGGGGCAGGTGGACACGCTGGTCACCGACGCGGGGATGCCCGCCGAGGCCCGCGCGGAGATCTCCGAGCAGTTGCCGCGGCTGATCGTGGCGGGCGAGCCGGAGGGCGGCGCCGAGGAGCTCTGAGCGCGCTGCCCCGGCGGGCCGCCAGGGACGGGGCCGCCCGCGCTACCCTGCGCTGCCCCCCGCGCGCCGGTGGGCCCGCTGCCCGGCGCCCTGCCTCCGTTCCTCCCGGCTTCCGCCCCCTCCCTGGACGGCCGTGCGCGGCTTAAAGTGGCCGTGCTCGTCCGACGACCCGAAGGCGTTTGGGGGCTGCGTACGATGCCACGCCGGCTGAAACCCGTGGAGCTGGAGTTCCTCGCGACCGCTCCCGTGCGGCACGTGTTCGCCCGCGAGGTCGCCGCGCCGCCGGAGACGGTGTTCCAGGCCCTGGCCGTGGACGTGGCGCAGTGGCCCGCGTGGTTCACGTCGGTCACGCGGGCGCGGCCCACGCGGGGCGGCACCGGGCGCGTGGTCCACCTCCAGGGCGGTGTGCGCTTCGAGGAGACGATCCTGGCCGCCCACGCGCCCGAGCGGTACGCCTACCGCGTGGACGTCACGAACGCGCCGGGCGTACGCGCGCTGGCCGAGGAGTGGCACCTGGCGCCCGCGGGTTCCGGCACCCGGGTGCGGTGGACCTTCGCGATCGAGCCGCGCAGGCTGGCGCGGCCGCTGTTCCGGCTCGGCGGCAGGGGCCTGCGCCGGACCTTCGAGGCGGCGGTCGGGAACCTGGACCGCCGCCTGTCGGGCACGAAGGCGTAGCCCGCCAGGCACCGGCCGCGCTCAGGCGCCGACCCAGGTGCCCGTGGCGAGAAGTGTCGCTATGGCGGCGGCGTACGGCCGGATGTCGAGGCCCTGTTCGGCCAGCCAGGCGTCCGAGTAGTACTTGTCCAGGTAGCGGTCGCCGGGGTCGCAGATGAGGGTGACGACGCTGCCGGTGCGGCCCGCCGCGACCATCTCGGCGACGATCTTCAGGGCGCTCCACAGGCCGGTGCCGGTCGAGCCGCCCGCCTTGCGCCCGATGACCTGTTCCAGGGCGCGGACGGCAGCGACGCTCGCCGCGTCCGGGACCTTCATCATCCGGTCGATGGCGCCGGGCACGAAGCTCGGCTCCATGCGGGGGCGGCCGATGCCCTCGATGCGGGAGCCGCAGTCGCTCGTGGCGTCCGGGTCGTTCTCCGTCCAGCCCTGGAAGAAGCAGGAGTTGTCCGGGTCGGCGACGCAGATGCGGGTGTCGTGCTGCATGTAGTGCACGTAGCGGGCGATGGTCGCCGAGGTGCCGCCGGTCCCTGCCGTCGCCACGATCCACGCGGGCTCCGGGTACCGCTCGAGGCGGAGCTGCTGGTAGATCGACTCGGCGATGTTGTTGTTGCCGCGCCAGTCCGTGGCCCGTTCCGCGTAGGTGAACTGGTCCATGTAGTGGCCACCGGTGTCGACGGCGAGCGCGGCCGCCTCGGCGTACATCGTGCGCGGGTCGTCCACGAAGTGGCACCGGCCGCCGTGGAATTCGATGAGGCGGCACTTCTCGGCGCTGGTCGTGCGCGGCATCACCGCGATGAACGGCACGCCGATCAGCTTCGCGAAGTACGCCTCGGACACGGCCGTCGAGCCGCTGGAGGCCTCGATCACCGGTCGGTCCGGGCGGATCCAGCCATTGCACAGGCCGTACAGGAACAGGGAGCGGGCGAGGCGGTGCTTGAGGCTGCCGGTGGGGTGCGTCGACTCGTCCTTGAGGTACAGGTCGATGCCCCAGTGCTCGGGCAGGGGGAAGCGCAGCAGATGCGTGTCGGCCGAGCGGTTGGCGTCCGCCTGGACCTTGCGTACGGCTTCTTTCAGCCAGGACCGGTAGTGCGCGTCGCTCCGGTCGACGTCGAGGGTGACGGCCGGCTCACCGGCAGGGTCGTGCTGGATGGTGCTCACCGCGTGGCTCCTCGGGATCGTGCCGGACGCGGTTTCGATCCGGCCGGACACCTCGATGATAAACACCCATAACTCCGTCCCCACCTGCATAAACAGTCCTTTTGGCACCTCAAAGGCGCGGCTGTCGCAGCCGTCCGGCCCCCTCGCGGACCCGGCCCGGGCACGCGGCGAAGTGGCATGTGCGACGTGGTCATGCGCCCTAGTGCTCGGCGCCGGGCCCGTGCACACTGCACCGCACGGGACAGGGGTAGGGTCCCGGACACGCGGCAGACGAAGCCCCGCGGCACCCCCGGGCGCCGCGGCACACGAGCAGCGCGGTGCGCCACCGCGAGTGAGGGGGCGGAGCCTCATGGCAGAGCCGGAGTTCACGGCCACGGGCGTGCGGATCGGGAAGCGGTTGCGCTCCCTGACCCGCGCCGGGGAGGTCCGGATCAACGACGGCAGACTGGAACTGCTCACCAGTTACGGCAAGGAGATCGACAGCGCGCCGGTGCAGGCGGTGCGCGCGGGCAAGCCCTGGTTCGCCCCGCACGACCGGGCGCTCGCCGAGGTCAACGGCACGCGCTACCTGCTCACGCTCGGCGACCACGAGCCGGTGCCCGGGGAGCAGGGACCGCCCACCGTGCGCGCCTTCCTCGACGCCCTGCGCACCGCGGGCGGCCACCGACGGGTCTAGACGGCCGGGTCCGGGCGCGAGTTGCAGGCCCGCACCCCCTGCGTCACTCTGGTGTCACATCATCACTCTGGGTTTACCGGCGATAACGCTGCGAACCAGCCCGCCGGCCCCACAGCAGGCGGCAGACAGCGCGCGGCCCCTGCTGGATCGGAACGCCGTCCTCTTCCGGACCTCACTTCGGGGAGTCGCACCGTGATCACCCAGCCAAGCAGGCAGTGCACGGTAGAGCTCCAAGCCCTGCCGTCGCGGATCGGCCAAGTCCGCAGAATCGTATCGGCGCAGTTGCGCTACTGGCATCTCGACCCGTTGATAGACCGCGCCGCCCTCGGCGTGACGGAGTTGCTCACCAACGTCCACCGCCACGCGGAACCCGACAAGATCTGCACCGTGGACATCGAGCTGCTGCTCGACCGCCTCGTGGTGTCGGTCCACGACCACGATCCCCGGCTGCCGGAGGTGCGTGACGCGGAGGCGTTCGAGACCTGCGGCCGCGGGCTCGCCATGGTCGCCGCGGTCAGCGAGAGCTGGGGCGTGCGGCCGGAGGGCGAGGCGGGCAAGGTCGTCTGGTTCACGCTCGCCGCCCCGTCGCCCACCGTGGACCTGCCGACGTATCCCGCGTACGACGCCGCGAGCGCCCGGTCCCTGGTGGCCACGACGCCTGTCCGCACCCATGCTCCCGCCCGGTCGGCCGTTCCTGGCTGACCGGGCGGTGACCTTCTTCCCTCCCGTCGCCTTCCCCCGTTCCCGGCGGCGCGCCGGCCCGCCCCGCTTCCCCTCTTGTCGACCTCTTCCGGGTTGCCGGACTCTTGAGCCGCTTGTCTCCTGTCTTCGCTGAGCACCGGGGAGGGCGGGCCCTCCCGAGCACCGGAGGGCCCACCCTCTCGACCACCGTGGAGGCCCGCCCTCCGCGCGGTGCCCCGGATGCCCCGCTCCCTCCGCTCACTCGGCTTGCTCCGCCTGCTCCGCTCACTCCGACGCGATGGCGCGCAGGACGTCGAGACGTGCCGCGCGCCGCGCCGGACGCAGGCCCGCGAGGGCGCCCGCGGCCACGCCCACCAGGGCCACCACGGCCAGCGGCAGCGGCGGCAGGGCGAAGGCGAAGGTGCTGTCCGAGGCCCCGTCGGACGCCCGTACCAGGACCCAGCCGAGGAAGCCGCCGAGGGCCAGGCCGCCCACCGTGCCGAACGCGGCGACCAGCACCGACTCCCAGCGGACCATGGCCCGCAGTTGCGCGCGGGTCTGGCCGACGGCCCGCA
The DNA here is from genome assembly GCF_014656095.1 of Streptomyces longispororuber. Classification (GTDB taxonomy): domain Bacteria; phylum Actinomycetota; class Actinomycetes; order Streptomycetales; family Streptomycetaceae; genus Streptomyces; species Streptomyces longispororuber. Next base: position 21,279 of record NZ_BNBT01000126.1, on the reverse strand, counting down.
ACAGGCCGAGCTCCCGGGTGCGTTCGTGGAGCGCGAGGGTGAGGGTGTTGGCGATGCCCAGCAGGGCGATGGCCACGGCCAGGGCGAGCAGCGCGTAGACGAGCGTGAGCATCATGTCGATGCCGCCGGCCGCCGAGCGCGCGTACTCCTCGCGGGTCTGCACCTCGGGGTCGCCGTAGCGGCGCGCGACCTCGGCCACCGCCGCCTCGCCCTCGGCGGGGCGCACCCCGTCCGCCAAGGTGACGGAGACCAGCGAGTCGGAGTCCCGGGCGCGGTGCGGGGCCCAGGCCTCGCGGGTGAGGACGTAGTCGCCCACGAGTTCCGACCGGCCGTACACCGCGCGCACGGTGAAGGTGTCCTCCGTGCCGTCGGCGAAGGCGAGTCGGGCGCGGTCGCCCACCTCCAGGCGCCGCTCGTCGGCCTCGGCACGGGTGACCGCGATGCCGTCGGTGCCGAGGGCGCCCAGCGAGCCCTGGACGTCGCCCAGGTCGAACGACGCGGCGAGCGCCTCCGGGTCGGTGACGGTCAGGGCGCGGCCCTCGCCGTTGACCTCGGCCACTCCCCTGCCGAGGCCGACGGCCGTGGCGACCTCGGGGCGCTCGGCCAGCGCGGGCGCGAGGCGGGGGCTGAGGCCGCTGCCCCCGGCGCCGAACCCGGGCGCGCCGACGGCGAGGTCGCCCGCGAAGGACCGGGACACCGTCCGGTCCATGGTGGCCTTCAGGGACGCGCCGAAGACCGTGAACAGGGAGACCACGGCGACGCCGATCATCAGGGCGCTCGCGGTGGCGGCGGTGCGCCGGGGGTTGCGCAGGGCGTTGCGCCGGGCCAGGGCGCCGGTGACGCCGCGCGTCCGGTCCAGCGGGCCGCCGATGATCCGCAGGGCCCGTGACGCGGCGACGGGACCGAGCACCACGAAGGCGGCGAGCGCCAGCACGGCCCCGGCCCCCGCCGACCACACGGAGGGCGCGACGAGCACCCCGGACAGGGTGAGGCCGAGGGCCGCGAGCCCGAGTGCGGCACCCGTCACGGTCCGCGCGCGCGACGTCCCCGCGCGGTCGACCGCCGTCTCGCGCAGCGCGGCGAGCGGCGCGGTGCGCCCGGCGCGGACGGCGGGCAGCAGCGCCGAGACCCCGCAGACCACGACACCCACCGCGAGCGGCAGCAGCATCGACGTCCCGCTGACCACCAAGTCGCCCTCGGGGAAGGGGAATCCGATGGCCGGGAACAGTTCCTGGAGCCCGGCCGCGACCCCGATGCCGCCCGCAAGCCCGGCGCCGGAGGCGACCACGGCGACAACCGTGGCCTCCAGGAGCGTCGCGGCGGTGACCTGGCGGCGGGAGGCGCCGAGCGCGCGCAGCAGGGCGTTCTCGCGGGTGCGCTGGGCGACGACGATCGCGAACGTGTTGTGGATCGAGAACGTCGCCACGAGCAGCGCGACTCCGGAGAAGACCAGCAGGAACGTCGTGAACGGCGTCAGGAACCGCCCCGAGACCAGCTCGGAGTCCTCCTCCGCCGCCGCCCGGCCGGTGATGGCCTCGACCCCGGCCGGCAGGACGGGGGCCAGCGCGTCGACGAGCTCCTGCTGCCCGGTGCCGGGCCGGGCCCGCACCAGGACGGACGAGGCCTGACCGGGCCTCGGCGCCAGGTACTTCTCGGCGTCGGCGCGGGTCATGCCGGTGAACGTGGTCTGCGCCATGCCGTCCGCGCCGCCGAAGGTGGCCAGGCCCACGACGGTCACCCGGACCGGGTCGGGCGTGCGCAGCGTGGTGGTGTCGCCGATGCCCAGGCCGCCGCGGTCGGCGGCGCCGCGGTTGACGACGACCTCGCCGGTGGCCGCGGGGGCGCGGCCCTCGGCGAGCCGGTAGGGGTTGAGCCCGGGGTCGTCGATCCAGTTGCCCGCGAGCGTGGGCGGCCCCTGGCCGCCGATGGGGTCGCCGTCCGCGCCGAGGAGCCGGCCCATGCCCTGCATGCTCGGCACGGCGGCCGCGACGCCCGGCACGCGCGCGATCCGGTCGGCCAGGCCGGTGGCGACGGGCTGCCGCGCCCCCTGGCTCTCGCCGGGCGCGGTGATGGCGTTCTCGGAGCGCACCACCGCGTCGGTGCCGCGCGTCGCGGTGCCGAACATGGTGTCGAAGCCGGCGCGCAGCGTGTCCCCCATGACGAGCGTGCCCGCCAGGAACGCGACACCGAGCAGCGCCGCGACGAACGTACCGGCGAAGCGGCGCCCGTGGCCGCGCAGGGAGGTGCGGGCGAGGCGCGCGGCCGGAGTCAGGGAGGTCATGACGGCGTCCCTCCTCCGCCTGCGCGCAGACGCCGGTGCCACGACCGGAGCCGGGGCGCACGGGCGCCCTGCTCGGCGCGGGACCGACCGCTGCCGCCCGTCTGCCGGTCGTGCGCCTCGCCGCTCCCGTACTCGCCGCTCCCGTACTCGCCGCTCCCGTACGCCTTCCGCGCTGGTGCCACGTCGCTGCCCCTGCCGCTGTCACTGCCGCTGTCGCTGCCGTCCGGGTGCTCGCCGTACGCCTTCTCGCCGTACGCGTCGTACGAGGCCACGCCGGAGCGGGCCGCGCCCGTGGCCTCGAAGGTCTTCAGGCGGTCGAGGACCTTCTCGGCGGTGGGGGCCCGCACGCGGTCCACGAGGCGGCCGTCGGCGAGGAAGACGACCTCGTCGGCGTGGGCGGCGGCCACCGGGTCGTGGGTGACCATGACGACGGTGCGGCCCAGGTGGCGCACCGCGCGGCCGAGCAGCCCGAGGACCTCCTCGCCGGAGCGCGAGTCCAGGTTCCCGGTCGGCTCGTCGGCGAAGACCACGTCGGGCCGGCCCGCGAACGCCCGCGCCACGGCGACGCGTTGCTGCTGGCCGCCGGAGAGCTCGGCGGGCCGGTGGTGCAGCCGGTCGCGCAGGCCGACCACGTCGACGAGCGCGTCCGTCCAGGCGCGCAGGTCCGGGTCGGCCCGGCGCCCGGCGAGGTCCGACGGCAGCGTGATGTTCTCGGCGACGGTCAGGGTCGGCACCAGGTTGAAGGCCTGGAAGACGAAGCCGACCCGGTCGCGGCGGAGCAGGGTCAGGCGCCGGTCGTCCAGGGTGCTCAGGTCCGTGTCGCCGATGCGGGCGGAGCCCGAGGTGAGCGTGTCCAGGCCCGCCGCGCAGTGCAGGAGGGTGGACTTGCCCGAGCCGGACGGGCCCATGATGGCGGTGAAGCGCCCGGCGGCGAAGCCGACGCTCACGCCGTCCAGCGCGGCCACCGCGGTCCCGGCCGAGCCGTACACCTTCACGGCGTGCTCGACCCGCGCGGCGTACCGGACCCCGGAGGGCCGGAGCGGGGCGGCCGTGCTCATGACCGGCCGCCCGTGGAGGCGCGGCCGAACACCTCGGTCAGGACACTGAGGCGGCGCCAGTACTCGTCCTCGTCGATCTCGCCCGCGGCGAAGCGGTGGCCGAGCACGGTGATCGGCGACGCGCCGTCGACGCCGGTGGCGCCGCGCCGCCACGGCCCGCCACGGCCGCGCCACACCGTGCGGCGCAGGACGGTGACGACGCCCAGGGCCGCGGCCGCCCAGACCAGCGGGAAGAACAGGATCCACGGGCCGGGCCCGCCGTCGGACGCCAGGGCCGATGCCAGGGTCTGCATGAGGCTCATCTCCTCGGAAAAGGGGGTGCCGGGACAGAAGGGGTGCCGGGACAGCTCGGAACCGGTGCTGTCCGTCGCCTCCGAGCCTGGTCCCGCGCGGCCCTGACGTCGTCGTACGCTCAGCGGCAGCGGGCGTACCCCCGCGGGAGTACGGGAGGGAGCGCCGTCTCCTCCCTGGGTCGCCCGGCGAGCCGACCGCACCCTCTCCCCTCTGTACCTATTAGTATGTACAGTGTCCCCATGAGCACTCCGGAACGTCTGATCGAGTCCACCCGCGAGCTGCTGTGGGAGCGGGGGTACGTGGGCACGAGCCCCAAGGCGATCCAGCAGCACGCGGGCGCCGGACAAGGCAGTATGTACCACCACTTCTCCGGCAAGCCCGACCTCGCGCTCGCCGCGATCCGGCGTACGGCCGAGGAGATGCGCGCGACCGCCGAGGCGGTGCTCGGCGGCGACGGCTCGGCGTACGAGCGGGTCGCCGCGTATCTGCTGCGCGAGCGGGACGTGCTGCGCGGCTGCCCCGTCGGGCGGTTGACCATGGACCCGGACGTCATCGCCAGCGAGACACTGCGCGCGCCGGTCACCGAGACCCTGGAGTGGCTGCGCGAGCGACTGGCCGGAATCGTCCAGGAGGGCCTGGACCAGGGCGAGTTCACACCGGCCCTGGACGCGGACGAGATCGCCTCGACGATCGTCGCGACGGTCCAGGGCGGTTACGTCCTCGCCCGGTCGACGGGTTCCCCGGCGGCGTTCGACGCGGGCGTCCGCGGCCTGCTCGCCCTCCTCGCGCCACACCGCGCCGGGTGACTCCCCCCCCCGCTCCCCTCCCTCTGCGAGCACTGCCACGCCACGCGCGCCGCCCGCAGGACCCGTCCCCCGTACCCCTTTGTCCAGAGGCCCGTATGCACATCACCCGCATCCGTCCCGAGAGCCGCCCCGGCCCCGCCGAGCACTTCACCGGCACCGTCTGGCTCGACGAGATCGCGAGCCCCGAAGCCCCTTCCCGGCTGCGGATGTTCAGCGTCCACTTCACCCCGGGCGCACACACCGCCTGGCACCGCCACCCGCACGGCCAAGTCCTGCACGTCACCGAGGGCGAGGGCCTGGTGCAGCGCGACGGCGGCCCCGTGGAGCGCATCCGCGCGGGTGACACCGTGTGGATCGCCCCCGGCGAGCGGCACTGGCACGGGGCCGCGCCGCGCACGTTCATGACGCACCTCGCCGTGGTGGAGGCCGCCGAGGACGGCACCACCGCCCACTGGGACGAGCACGTCGCCGTCGACGCGTACCCCGCCTGACCCTTCCCGACCTCGCCCGACCCCGACCGCCCCCTCGACAGAAGGCCGCACATGCACGCCCTCCAGTACGAGATCACCCTGCCCGCCGACTACGACATGGGCGCCATCCGCGACCGCGTGGCCACCAAGGGCCACCTCCTCGACGACTTCCCGGGCCTCGGCTTCAAGGCCTACCTCGTCCGCGAGCGCGGCGTCGACGGCTCGCCCGTGAACCAGTACGCGCCCTTCTACCTCTGGAACACCGCCGAGGGCATGAACTCCTTCCTCTGGGGGCCCGGCTTCCAGGGACTGTGCGACGACTTCGGGCGACCGGCCGTGCAGCACTGGACGGTCCTCGGGTACGAGGCCGGAGGCGCGGTCGACGCCGAGCCGAAGGCCGCCGTGCGGTACCGCGCGCCGCTGCCGGAGGGCGCGCGGACCGCCGACATCGCCGCGGGGCTCCTCGACGAGGCGGCCATCGTCTCGTGCCTCGAGGGGGCCGTCGGCGCGGTGGTCGCCGTCGACCCCCGGCACTGGGAAGCGGTGACGTTCTCCCTGTGGGCCCACGAGGAGCCCGCACAGCGCGGCGAGGTCTTCCGGGTGCTGCACTGCTCGACCCCCGAGCGGGACCGGCTCGTCCAGGGCAGGGCGTGGTGACCGCGGCCGGAGCGGCCGTCCGGACCGTGCTCGGCGACGTCGCCCCGCGCGAGCTCGGCGTCTGTGACGCGCACGACCACCTGTTCCTGCGCAGCCCCCAACTCCCCGGCCAGGAACTGGACTCGGTACAGGCGGCGGCCGGCGAGCTGGCGGCGTACCGGGCGGCGGGCGGTCAGGGCCTCGTGCAGTGGACCCCGTACGGCATGGGCCGCCGCGCGGGCGACCTGCCCGCGCTCGCCCGCGCCTCGGGGGCCCGGATCGTGGCGGCGACGGGTCTGCACCAGGCCGTGCACTACACCCCCGAGACGCTGACGGCCCTGCGCGCGGGCGGCCTGGCCGCGCTGTTCGTCCGGGAACTGACGCAGGGCATCGGCGACAGCGGCGTCCGCGCCGGTCTCATCAAGGTCGCGGGCGGCTTCCACGGCCTGGACGCGCACGCCCGCTGGACGATGACCGCGGCAGCGGAGGCCCACCACGCGACGGGGGCGCCCGTCGCCGTCCACCTGGAGCTGGGTACCGGCGCGCTCGACGTGCTCGACCTGCTGTGCGCGGAGCTCTCGGTGCCGCCCGGCAAGGTGATCCTCGGCCACCTCAACCGTTTCCCCGACCTCACCGTCCACCGCCAGGCCGCCGAGGCGGGCGCGTACCTCGCCCTCGACGGTCCGTCCCGCGTCCACCACGCCACGGACTGGCGCATGCCGGACGCCGTACGGGCCCTGGCCGACGCGGGGTACGGCGACCGCCTGCTCCTCGGCGGCGACACCACCACGGCCGCCGCCCGGTCGGTCGACGGCGGGCCGGGCATGCCGTACCTGCTGCGCCGCGTCGGCCCCCGGCTCGCCCTCGCCGTCGGCGAGGAGCTGGTGGACCAGATGCTGACGACGAACCCGGCCGCGGCGTTCGCGGTGGAGTGGCCGGGCTGACCCGTCGCGCGGCACGGGGCCACGACGGGGCGGGCGCCAGGGGTTTCGTACCGGCACGGGGCCGCACGGCCGCACGGCAGCGCGCCCCTGGCGCTCGGACACATCGCGCCGCTAAAACGGACGTTCTATCCAGTGCCGCATGGTGACGACGGGCGACCCCCGGCCCGTATTGCATCGACCAGTCCAAAACAGCTACGGTTACCCCATGGCCCGACCGAGGACATTCGACGAGGAGCGGGCCCTGGACGCGGCGATGCGCGCCTTCTGGGCGAAGGGGTACGAGGCCACTTCGACCCAGGACCTGTGCGCGGCCACCGGCCTGGGCCGCAGCAGCATCTACAACACCTTCACCAGCAAGCACGAGCTGTTCCGGCGGGCGCTGAACCGCTACATCGACCTGATGAGCGTTCCGCAGGCGGAGATCCTGGAGGACGGCGAGCGGCCGGGGTTCGACCGGATCCGCGCGCTGTTCGCCCGCATCGTCGACACCGAGTACGAGTACCGCGAGGACGAGGAGCGCAGCATGGGCTGCCTCACCGTCAACACGGTGGTGGAACTCGCCCGGCACGACGCCGAGGCGGCGGCGCTCATCGAGCGCGACCTCGGCATCCGGCTGCGGCTGCTGCGGGGAGCGCTCGACGCGGGCCGCCGCGACGGCACGATCACCACGCGCCGGGACACGGAGGCCCTGGCCCGGTTCGTCAACGCCACCATCGGCGGCATCCGGATCTCGGCCCAGGCGGGCGCCGACCGCGCCACCCTCGAATCCATCGCCGAGACCGCCTTGGACGCACTGCGCCCCTGAGTCCGCCACTCCCGTCTTCACACCGGTCACCGCACCGCCGAGCCACGGCTCGCCTTTTCACGCGCTTATTTTGTACTGATCTATCCAATACTGGGTTACGCTCACCCGAAGGAGCACCATGCCCCGCGCCGTATACGTCCTGGCCCTCGGCATATTCGCCATGGTGACCAGCGAGTTCGTCGTCGCCGGACTCATGCCGCAGATGGCCGAAGGACTCGACGCCACCATCCCGGAGATCGGCTACCTGATCACGGCCTTCGCGTTCGCGATGGCCTTCGGCGGCCCGTTCCTGACGGCCGCGCTGCTCCGCCTGGAGCCGAAGCGGGCCCTGATGGTGATCTTCGCCGTCTTCCTCACGGGCAACGTCCTGGCCGCCCTGGCACCGGACTACTGGACGATGCTCGTGGCGCGCGTGGTCACCGGCATCGCCTCCCAGGCCTTCTTCGGCGTCGCCATCTCCCTGGCCACGCGGCTCGCCCGCCCCGAGGTCCGCGGCCGGGCCGTGGCCGTCGCGCTCAACGGGCTGATGCTGGGCACGCTGCTCGGCCTGCCGTTCGCCACCGTGGTCGGTGAACACCTGGGCTGGCGCGCCGCGTTCTGGGCCATCACCGTGCTCACCGCGGCCGCCGCGCTCGCGACCTTCGCCGGCGTGCCGCGCGTCGAGCAGGCGGAGGCCGGCGGGGCGCTCCGCGCCGAGCTGGGCGCCTTCAGGAGCCCGCGCCTCTGGCTGGTACTGATCACCAGCACCTTCGTGATCGGCGCGACGTTCTCCGCCTTCAGCTACCTCAACCCGATCCTCACCGAGGTCACCGGCTTCGCCACCGGCACGGTGCCGCTGCTGCTGGTCGCGTACGGCGCCGCCACCCTCATCGGCAACACGGTCGTCGGCCGTCTCGCCGACCGGTACACCCTGCCCGTCCTGGTCACGGGCCTGCTGCTGAACCTCGGCTTCCTCACCGGCTTCGCCCTCCTCGCCGACCTGCCCGTCGCCGCCGTGGCGATGATGCTGGGCATCGGCCTGGTGGGCGTCACCATGAACCCGGCGATGGTGACCCGCGTCCAGCGCGCGGGCACCACCGGCCCACTGGTCAACAGCGTCCACTCGTCCTTCATCACGGGCGGCATCGTCGTCGCCACGTCCGTCGGGGGCCCCGCCATCGACGCCTTCGGGCTGCGCGCCCCGCTGTGGATCGGCGCGGGGCTCGCGGTGCTCGGGCTGCTGTCCCTGGTACCGGACCTGCGCCGGCGCCCGGCGACGGCGCCGGCCCCGACCGGCGCGACGGCCCCTGCGCGGGAGGCCGTCGAGGTCGGCTGAGGTCCACGGGCAGGGCGCGGTCGGTGGCCCGGTGGGTCGGTGCCCGCCGGGTCAGGCCAGCGCCCCCAGGGGGTCGTCGAGCACCGGCTGCCAGGCCAGCTCGGCGGCCCCCACCAGGCTGTTGTGGTCCAGCGTGCAGGCGAGGATCGGCACCCCGCCGCTGCGGCCCCACAGGCTGCGGTCCGCGACGACCGCCCGCAGCCGCTCCGGGTCCGCCTCCAGCAGGGCGCGGTGCAGACCGCCGAGGACGATCCGGTCCGGGTTGAAGATGTTGACCAGGCCCGCGAGGCCAAGGCCCAGACGGTCGATCAGGGCCTCGGCGGCCACGCGTACCGCCGGGTCGGCGTAGTGCTCGGCCAGCAGCGTCCGGGCCTGGTTGAGCAGCCCCTCCGGGCCGGGCTCGACGCCGACCTCCGTCAGGAACGCCAGCGGGTCCGTCTCCACGTCCAGACAGCCGCGGCTGCCGCAGTGACAGGGGCGGCCCTCCGGGTGCACGGTGAGGTGGCCGACCTCCAGGGCCAGGCCCGAACTCCCGGTGTGCAGACGGCCGTCCAGCACGAGCGCGCCGCCGACGCCCCGGTGCCCGGTCGCCACGCACAGCAGGTCGCGCGCGCCGCGCCCGGCCCCGTGCCGGTGCTCGGCGAGGGCCGCGAGGTTCACGTCGTTGCCGGTGAACGCGGGGCCCACGACCCCCGCCCGCCGGACGCAGTCCGCGAAGATCTCCCGTACCGGCGCACCCGCGGGCCAGGCCAGGTGCAGCGGGTTGAGCGCCGTCCCCTCCGGCTCCGCGACCGCCGAGGGCACCGCGAGCCCGGCGCCGACACAGCGCCTTCCGGTCTCCCGCAGCAGCCGCGCGCCCTCCTCGACGACCGTGCCGAGGACCTGCGCCGGGTCGGCGTCGATGGTCTCGCAGCCCGGTGCGGTGGCGACGATGTGTCCCCCGAGGCCGACGAGCGCCGCGCGGAACCCGTCGGCGTGCACCTGCGCCGCCAGCGCCACCGGCCCGGACCCGGCGACGGAGAGCCGGTGCGAGGGACGGCCCTGCGAACCGGCCGCCGCGCTCGGCCTGGCGTCCACGCTGATCAGGCCCAGCGCCTCCAGCTCGGCCGCCACGGCACCGGCCGTGGCCCGCGTGACGCCCAACTCGGCGGTGAGGACGGCTCGGGTGGGGGCGCGCCCGGTGTGGACGAGTTCGAGTGCGGGGCCGAGCGCGGTACGCCCTCGCTCCAGGCGCGTGCGCGCCTCACCCCGGGTGGCAGCCTTCCCGTTCATGAGGGCGAGTCTCCCATGATCCGTACGCCCTCTCGCCGTTCCGCCGTCATCCGGCCTTCTCCCGCCCTTCGCCTGCCCGCGATCCACGACTTCGTCCGCTTTCGTCCTTCGGTGGCACCCGTGGCCATTGCCCGGTGGCACCCGTCTCCGCTCCTCGGCGGCGCTGCCGCTTCCATCCCTCGGTGACACTGCTTCCGCCGCTCGGTGGCACTGCTGCTCCCGTCCCTCGGCGGCACTGCTTCCGCCGCTCGGTGACACTGCTGCTCCCGTCCCTCGACGGCACTGCCGCTTCCGCCGCTCGGCGGCACCGCCACTTCCGCCCCTCGGTTGCGCCGCCTCCGTCGCTCGACAGCCTCACCGAGCCCCTACGGCGGCACACCTTGTCCCCGGCGGGGGCGCGCCTCTACGCCGACTTTGTGCCGCTACTAAACAAAACCATGTCAGCGCCGTCCGCGACCCCCGACGACCCCGCCCTTTCCCGGCTCCGTGCCGCCCTCACCGTCTTCTTCGCCCTTGACGGCTTCCTCTTCGCCGGGTGGGTCGTCCGCATCCCGGCGGTCAAGGACCAGACCGGGGCCTCGGCGAGCGGGCTCGGGCTCGCGCTGCTCGGCGTCTCGGCGGGGGCCGTGGTGACGATGACCCTGACGGGGCGGCTGTGCGCCCGCTTCGGCAGCAGGCCCGTGACCGTGGTCTGCGGGGTCCTGATGCCGCTCGGCGTCGCGCTGCCGCCGCTGACGCACTCGGCGCTCGCGCTGGGCCTGGTCCTGCTGCTCTTCGGCGCGGCGTACGGCGGCATCAACGTGGCCATGAACAGCGTGGCCGTCGACCTCGTACGGACCCTGCGGCGGCCGGTCATGCCCAGCTTCCACGCGGCGTTCAGCCTCGGCGGGATGGTCGGCGCGGGGCTCGGCGGCCTGGTCGCCGGGCACCTCTCCGCCACCCGGCACCTGCTCGGGCTCGCCGTGATCGGGCTGCTCGTCACGGCGGTGACGGCGCCGACGCTGCTGCGGTACGAGATGCCCGCTCCCCCGGCCACCGCCGACGCGCGGGCGAGCGCGCCGCACCGCACCGGCGGCGGCACGCGCGGCCTGGTGCTGGTCTTCGGGCTGGTCGCGCTGTGCACGGCGTACGGCGAGGGGGCGCTCGCCGACTGGGGCGCGCTGCACCTGGAGCAGGACCTGCACGCGCACCCGGGCGTCGCGGCGGCGGGCTACTCGTGCTTCGCGTTCGCGATGACGGTCGGCCGCCTCTCGGGCACGAGGCTGCTCGAACGCTTCGGCGGCACCCGTACCGTCGTGGGCGGCGGTCTGCTGGCGGCCGCGGGGATGGTCCTGGGCGCGCTCGCCCCGTCCACCGGCGCCGCGCTCGCCGGGTTCGCGGTCACGGGCCTCGGCCTCGCGAACATCTTCCCCGTGGCGATCGAGCGCGCCGGTGCCCTCGCCGGGCCGAGTGGTGTCGCGGCGGCGTCCACGCTCGGGTACGGCGGAATGCTGCTGGGGCCGCCCGCGATCGGGTTCATGGCGGACTGGTTCTCGCTGCCGCTGGCCCTCACCAGCGTGGCCGTGCTCGCCGCCCTCGCCGCGTGCATCGCCGGCACGACGGGCCGCACGCCTCCACCGGGAGCCCCCCACTGATCCCGCTCGCCCAACTCCCGCACCCTCAAGGCTCCACCGGCCCCAACGGCAGCCTCCCAGAGGCGCGGGGAACTTCCAGACTCCACCCGGCCGCAACACCAACCCCCCAGGGGCGCGGGGAACCGCGCGACCAGCCACAACAAACCCGCAGACGCACCTCCGGGCCACCGAACAGACGCGTCTGCGACTACTCCCCAACTGACCGCGCAGTTCCCCGCGCCCCTTACGGGGCACTTCCAGACTCCACCCGGCCGCAACACCAACCCCCCAGGAGCGCGGGGAACCGCGCGACCAGCCACAACAAACCCGCAGACGCACCTGCCGGGCCACCGAACAGACGCGTCTGCGACTACTCCCCAACTGACCGCGCAGTTCCCCGCGCCCCTGCACGGGCACGACGGGGGAGGGAAGGACACGCCGGAGCCGGGCAGGGCGCGGCTCCGTCCTGCACAATCCCCGCATGGAGATAGCCGAGCACATCGAAATCCTGGACCGCGAGGGCCGGTTGCTGGCCGCCGCCGCCGAACAGGCGGGCACCGACGCCGCCGTCCCCACCTGTCCCGACTGGCGCGTGCGCGACCTGCTGCGGCACACCGGCGTGGTGCACCGCTGGGCCGCCTCGACCGTCGCCGACGCGCTCCCCTCGCGCCCCGCCTGGCCCGAGGCGCCCGACCTGGACGGCGCGGACCTCGTCGCGTGGTTCCGCGAGGGCCACGCCGACCTCGTCAGCGCCCTCAACGCCGCCCCCTCCGACCTGGAGTGCTGGGCCTTCCTGCCCGCCCCGTCCCCCCTCGCGTTCTGGGCCAGGCGGCAGGCGAACGAGACGACCGTGCACCGCGTGGACGCCGAGTCCGCGCGCGGCGGTACGCCGACCGCCCTGGACCCGGCCTTCGCGGCAGACGGCATCGACGAGCTGCTGCGCGGCTTCCACGCGCGCGCCAAGAGCCGCGTCCGGACGCCGGAGCCGCGCGTCCTGCGCGTCCGGGCCACCGACGTGAAGGAGTCGTGGACCGTCCGCCTCTCCCCCGAGCCGCCCGTCACCGAGCACGGCGACACGGTGCCCGCCGACTGCGAGATCGCGGGCCAGGCGGCGTACCTCTACCTGGCCCTGTGGAACCGGCAGCCGTTGCCGCAGATCACGGGTGACACGGCGCTCGCGACGCTGTGGCGCGAGGCGTCGGGGATCTGAGACCGCCCCGGACGGGGTGCCGGGGGCCCGGCGCCGAGGGCGGACGCGCCGGGGCCCGGCGCCGGGGTGGACGCGCCGGGCCCGGAGGCCGTGACGGGGCCGGGCGCACCGGACCGGAGGGCCGCACGGGAAGGGGCGCCCCGCTCAGGCGTCCGGCGCGGCGAGCATGCGCGCGAGCACCGCGCGCTGCACCGGCCGCACCTCGGCGTGGAGCGCGCGGCCCTTGGAGGTCGTACAGACGCGGACGCCGCGGCGGTCCTCCGCGCACATGCCGCGCTCGACCAGGCCCTCCTTCTCCAGGCGGCCGATGAGGCGGGACAGGGCGCTCTGGCTCAAGTGCACCTGGCAGGCGATGTCCTGGACGCGCCAGCCGTCCGTGCCGTCCGGGGCGTGGCGGCCCGCCAGGACGTCGAGGACCTCGAAGTCGCTGGCGCCGAGGCCGTACGGGTGCAGCTCGCGGTCCAGTTCGCACAGGGTGCGCGCGTGCACCGCGAGGATGCCCCGCCACCGCTCCACGAGCCCTTCTTCGGTCTGTGCCGCGGGCTCGGCCTTCGTCGCCGCCATGGCCGCACGGTAGCAGAAAAGGGAACTTTATTGCATCGGAATTAAATGCCCTTGCATCCAATGCACGTGCATGTAACCTGCTCCGCATGACTTCTCCGGTCTCCCCAGTCCCCCCTGCCTCCGCGTCGGCGGAGCGCTGGACCCCGCGCCTGTGGGGCACGCTGCTCGTGCTGTGCGCCGCGATGTTCCTGGACGCGCTCGACGTCTCGATGGTCGGCGTGGCCCTGCCCTCCATCGGCTCCGAGCTCGACCTGTCCACCTCCGCCCTCCAGTGGGTCGTCAGCGGCTACATCCTCGGCTACGGCGGTCTGCTGCTGCTCGGCGGCCGCGCCGCCGACCTGCTCGGCCGCCGCGAGGTCTTCCTCGTCGCCCTGGCCGTCTTCGCCGTCACCTCGCTGCTCGGCGGGCTCGTCGACTCCGGGCCGCTGCTCATCGCCAGCCGCTTCGTGAAGGGCCTGAGCGCCGCGTTCACGGCGCCCGCCGGCCTGTCGATCATCACCACGACCTTCGCCGAGGGCCCGGTCCGCAACCGCGCCCTGTCCATCTACACCACGTGCGCCGCCGCCGGCTTCTCGCTCGGCCTGGTCCTGTCCGGCGTCCTCACCGAGGTGAGCTGGCGCCTGACCATGCTGCTGCCCGCACCGATCGCCGTGCTGGCCGTGCTCGCCGGCCTCAAGCTCATCCCGCGCTCCCCGCGCGAGAAGAACCGCGGCGGCTACGACGTGCCGGGCGCCGTCACCGGCACGGCGTCGATGCTGCTGCTCGTCTTCACCGTGGTGCAGGCCCCCGAGGTCGGCTGGGCCTCCGCCCGTACGCTGCTGTCGTTCCTGGCCGTGGCGGTGCTGCTGGCCGCCTTCGTCACCATCGAGCTGCGCACCGCGAGCCCGCTCATCCGGCTCGGCGTACTGCGCTCCGGCGCCCAGATCCGGGCCCAGCTCGGCGCCGTGACGTTCTTCGGCGGCTATGTGTCCTTCCAGTTCATCGCCACGCAGTACCTCCAGTCGCTGCTCGGCTGGTCCGCGCTGGAGACGGCGCTCGCCTTCCTGCCCGCGGGCCTGATCGTGGCGCTGTCCGCCACGAAGATCGCCGGTGTCGTCGACCGGTTCGGCACCACGCGCGTCATCGTGACCGGCTTCGCGCTGCTCGTGGCGTCGTACGCGCTGTTCCTGCGCATCGACCTGACGCCCGCGTACGTCGCCGTCATCCTGCCGTCGATGATCCTGCTCGGCCTCGCCTGCGCGCTGGTCTTCCCCTCGCTCAACATCCAGGCCACCAACGGCGTGGCCGACCACGAGCAGGGCATGGTCTCGGGCCTGCTCAACACCTCGATCCAGGTGGGCGGCGCGGTCATCCTGGCGATCACCACCGCCGTCATCACGGCCTCCGGCGACGGCTCCGCGGAGTCCGGCGCCTCGCCCCAGGCGGTCCTGGACAGCTACCGTCCGGGCCTGGTCCTGGTGACGGTGTTCGCGGTCGCCGGCCTGCTCATCAACCTCACCGGACTGCGGGGGCGGCGCGCCCGGCGCACGCTGACGGTGACCGGGTCGCAGCCCCGGGTGGACGCCCTCGGCACGCCGTCGGGGACCGAGCCGCGGGAGAAGGTCGCCGTCGGCGACTGAGCCACGCCCCGCAGGCCCGACGGGCACGCTCGGCCCGTCGGGCCTTGCCCGTCGGGCCCCCCGTTTGTGACACTCCCCGTATGAACGACATGGGGGATACCGCCGGGCAAGGGCGGCGAAGCCAGGCGGAGCGGGACGCCATCACGGTGGAGATCGGGTACGCGCTCGCGAGCGCGACGGCGGCCGCCGTCCTCGTCTTCATGGCCGTGGCGGGCGGCCCCGTCCTCGTCTTCGGCCTCTCGGGCGGCCTCGCCGAAACACTCACCGGCGTGGGCGTCACCCTCGCCGCCGTCGTCTTCCTCGTACGCCTCGTCACCGTCCTGTGGCGGTTCGCCGACCGGCTGCGCGGGCGCCGGGCGGCCGCCGCGGGCGCGCCCCCTCAGCCCAGCCAGCCGGGGCGCACCAGCCCCGACTCGTAGGCGAGCACGACCAGTTGGGCGCGGTCGCGGGCGCCCAGCTTCACCATCGCCCGGCTCACGTGGGTCTTTGCGGTGAGCGGGCTGAGGACGAGGCGGCGCGCGATCTCCTCGTTGGTCAGGCCGATGCCGACCAGCGCCATCACCTCCCGCTCCCGCTCGGTGAGCCGGGCGAGCGACGCGGCGGCCGCCGGCTCCTTGGAGCGCGCGGCGAACTCCGCGATGAGGCGCCGGGTCACCCCCGGCGACAGCAGCGCGTCACCGGCGACCACCGCCCGCACCGCGCGCAGCAGTTCCTCGGGCTCGGTGTCCTTGACCAGGAAGCCCGAGGCACCGGCGCGGATGGCCTCGAAGACGTACTCGTCCAGCTCGAAGGTGGTGAGCATGACCACCCGCACGCCGTCCGGGTCCGCCTCGGCGGTGATCCTGCGGGTGGCCTCCAGGCCGTCGAGCAACGGCATGCGGATGTCCATCAGGACGACGTCGGGCCGTAGCCGTCGCACCTCGCGCACCGCTTCCTCGCCGTCCGCCGCCTCCCCCGCCACCTCGATGTCCGCCTGGGCGTCGAGCAGCGCCTTGAAGCCCGCGCGGACCAAGGACTGGTCGTCGGCGAGCAGGACGCGGATCACGGGGCCTCCCGGTGTGCGGTGTGCGCTCGCCTGTGCGGTCGTGCGGCGTTCACTCGTCGTCCTGCCCGTCCCGCGGCGCGGCGCCCGCCGTGGGCAGCACCGCCGTGACCCGGAATCCGCCGTCGGGGCGCGGGCCCGCCTCAATGGTGCCCCGGAGCGCCGCGGCGCGCTCCCGCATCCCGGCGAGGCCGTTGCCGCTGCCGCCCGCGTCCGCGCCGGTGGCCGGTCCGTCGTCGTCGACGCGCAGGGTCACCGTCCCCGGGCCGTACCGCACCAGGACCCGGGCCCGCCGCGAACCGGAGTGGCGTACGACGTTCGTCAGGGCCTCCTGGACGATGCGGAAGGCGGCGAGGTCGGTGCCCGGCGGCAGCGGAGCACGGCGGCCCTCCGTGGCGACGGTGACCGCAAGGCCCGCGGCCCCGGCCTGCTCGACGAGTTCGGGGAGCCGGGCCAGGCCCGGGGCGGGGGCGCGCGGCGCCGTCCCGGAGCCGGGCCCGGTGCCGCCCGCGGGGTCGCGGGAACCGGGCGGGCGCAGCGTGTCGAGGACCTGGCGGACCTCGCCGAGCGCCTCCTTGCTGGCGGCCTTGATGGTGGCCAGGGCGGTACGTGCCTGTTCGGGGTCGGAGTCGAGCAGGGCGAGGCCGACGCCCGCCTGGACGTTGATCACGGAGATGCTGTGGGCCAGGACGTCGTGCAGCTCGCGGGCGATGCGGAGCCGCTCCTCGTCGGCGCGGCGCCGGGCGGCGAGCGCCCGCTCGGCGCGCTGACTGGCCCGCTGCTCACGGCGGGTGCGGGCCAGCTCGGAGACCGCCACGGTCGCCACCACCCAGACGGCGACGACGACTTCCTCGCCCCAGGCGCGCGCCCCGTCCCCGTCGGGCGGCAGCCACCGGTACAGCACCTGCGTGATGAGGATCTGCCCGGCCCACCAGAGGCCGACGGCGCCCCACGCGGCGTGCCGGTGCCCGGCGACGACCGCCGCGAAGACGCCCACGGCGACCGTGAGCAGGACCGGGCCGTACGGGTATCCGGCGCCGAGGTACACCACGGAGGTCCCGGCGGTGGCGTAGGCGACGGCCACGGGGTGGCGGTGGCGCAGCAGCAGCACGGCCGACGCGGCGAGGAGGAGCACCCGGGCGAAGGCGTCGACCGGCTCCCGCTCGGGCTGGCCGTGGGCCGCGAAGCCGGTCCCGACCTGGATGAACACCGCCAGGGCGACGGTCGTCAGCCAGGGCGGACGACTCGGCGCCCCCTCCCGCAACCGCCACCGGGGCGGCCCCTGCCGCCCCACCGGTGCCCGGCCCGGAGGCACTCCCGCGCTCGCGCGTCCGCACTGCTCGTCCATGCCGGTCACGGTAAGGGGCACCCGTGCGCCGGGCGTCCGCCGGACGTGGCGATCAGATGTACTCCCCGGGGAGTAGGCGGGCGGTCGGCCACGCGGGGCGGGCCGGCGCGACCGGGCCCCGGCTGTCCGGCGGCGGGCCCTGCCCCCGGACCAGCCGGGCTGACGCGACCGGACCCCCGCCGCCTGGCAAAGGGCCTTGTGCCCGAGCCGGGCGGGCCGACGCGACCGGACCCTCGCTGCCCGGCAAAGGACCCTGCACCCCGGGCCGCCCGGCTGCTGAGACCAAACCCCCGCTGCCCCGCAAAGGCCCCTGCCCCCGGACCACCCGAGCCCCGACCCCGGGCCCCGGCCCCCCAACCCCCCGCCTCAGTCCCCCGGCAGTCGGCTCGGCCTCGGTGACGGTGCCCTGTGCTGGGGCGGGATGCGCAGCCGTCCCCCGTCCACCGGGGTGGCGGGCGCGCCGTCCACGCGGCGGCTGCGGTAGCCGTCGAGCTCCGCCTGGAGCGCGCGCATCCGCAGTTGGGTGTCGTACAGGTAGCGCACCTTGGTGCGCAGCGTCCACGGGTCGATGGGCTTGACGACGATGTCGGCCACGCCGAGCCGGAGGGCCGCCACCGCCAGGTCGTGGCTCACGTCGAAGCCGGTCAGGAGGATGATCGGCAGGTGGTGCGTCTGTTCCACGCCGCGGACGTAGCGCACCACGTCCAGGCCGTCGATGCCCGGCATGCGGACGTCGAGCAGCGCCACCGCTATCTGCCCCCGCAGGATCTCCTTGAGGGCGTCGTCCCCGTTGGTCACGCACGTCGTCTCGTACCCGAGCGGAGCCAGCGCGCTCTCGAGCGCGAACAAGTAGTCCTCGTGGTCGTCGACGACGAGGATCTTCGCGTTCGACGGCATGGATGGAGTCCCCTCGTCCGAGTAACCAGCCTATGCCCCTGGCGAGTTGGAGAAACCTTCATGCTCCGCGCAAGGGGGTCCCTCTTTGACAACATGTGACGTGGGCGTCACAGCGGCCCCACGCGCACCGGCCCGGGGGCAGGGCCCGATGGCACGGCCCGGGGCGGGGCGGGGCGGCGACCGGACCGCCGCCCCCGCCCGGCACGCGGTCAGCGGTCAGCGGTCAGCGGTCAGCGGTCAGCGGTCAGCGGTCAGCGGTCGAGCCTGCTGAGCACCCGGTGGGCGACGGGGTGCGTACGGACGATCTCGGCGAGCGTCGTCGAGCCGCGCGTGATCTTCGCGAACGCGTTCCACGCCGGGCGGAAGCCCGTGAGCGCCGTGTGGAACAGGCCGGGGCGCCGCTCGAAGACCGTGAGCAGCCGCCGCCCGACGGCCATCTCCACGCCGAGGCCCGCCTTGACCGCGAACGCGTAGTTCAGTGCCTGGCGGCGGGCGTCCACCGCGTCGTGGGCCTCGGCGATGCGCACCGCCCACTCCCCCGCGAGCCGCCCCGAGCGCAGCGCGAACGAGATGCCCTCGCGCGTCCACGGCTCCAGCAGGCCCGCCGCGTCCCCGCACACCAGGACCCGGCCCCGCGACAGCGGCGAGTCCTCGCTGCGGCAGCGCGTCAGGTGGCCGGAGGAGATGCCCGGCTCGAAGCCCGCGAGGCCGAGGCGGGCGATGAAGTCCTCCAAGTACCGCTTGGTGGCGGCGCCCTCGCCGCGCGCGGAGATGACGCCGACGGTCAGCGTGTCGCCCTTGGGGAACACCCAGCCGTAACTGCCCGGCAGGGGGCCCCAGTCGATGAGCACCCGGCCCGCCCAGTCCTCGGCGACGGTCGCGGGCACCGGGATCTCCGCCTCCAGGCCGAGGTCCACCTGGTCCAGCTTCACCCCGACGTGCGCCCCTATGCGGCTGGCGCTGCCGTCGGCGCCGACGACCGCGCGGGCCAGGACCGTCTCGCCGTCCTGGAGGACGACGGCGACCGTGCGCCGGTCGGGCACGGCGGGCCCGTGCTGCTCCACGCGCGCCACGGTCACGCCGGTGCGCACCTCGGCGCCCGCCTTCTGCGCGTGCTCGACGAGCCGCTGGTCGAACTCGGGGCGGTTGATGAGCCCGAACAGCATGTGCCGCGAGCGGCGGGTGCGGGTGAACTTGCCGTCCAGGGTGAACGTCACCGCGTGCACCCGGTCCCGCAGGGGCAGCTCGAAGCCGGGCGGCAGCGCGTCCCGGGACGGGCCGATGATGCCGCCGCCGCACGTCTTGTACCGCGGCAGTTCCGCTTTCTCCAGGACCAGGACGCTGCGTCCCGCCACGGCCGCCGCGTAGGCCGCGGAAGCTCCCGCGGGGCCCGCGCCGACCACGACGACGTCCCACACCTGCCGCGCGTCGTCCGCTGACTTCTCGCTGCTCACGTTGGTCTTCCGCTCCCGATCCCCGTCTTGGCCGCGCTGTCCTTGCTCTGCGGGGCATCCTACGGCGCACGCTCCCGTGACCCTCCTGTGGGAGGATCGGGAACGTGCACACCCCACGCACCGCGCCCACCGGCGCGCGCGGGGGCGCACAGCCGAGACCACCGCGAACCGCATCCCGCGTCCCCCAGGGACGACGTCGCACCTACGAGGAGCGTGCCCATGCCGTCGAATCCGATCGCCGAGACCGTCGCCTCGCTCATGCCGCGGGCGAAGGCGGAGCTCACCGAGCTGGTGGCCTTCAAGTCGGTGGCGGACTTCGAGCAGTACCCGCGGAGCGAGAGCGAGGCCGCCGCGTCCTGGGTGGCCGACGCGCTGCGCGCCGAGGGCTTCCAGGACGTCGCCCTCCTGGACACCCCGGACGGCACGCAGTCGGTGTACGGCTTCCTGCCCGGCCCCGCGGGCGCCCCGACGGTCCTGCTGTACGCGCACTACGACGTGCAGCCGCCGCTGGACGAGGCGAGCTGGGACACGCCGCCCTTCGAGCTGACCGAGCGGGCCGGCCGCTGGTACGGGCGCGGCAGCGCCGACTGCAAGGGCGGTGTGATCATGCACCTGCTTGCGCTGCGCGCGCTGAAGACCGACGGCGGTGTCCCGGTGAACGTCAAGTTCATCGCGGAGGGCTCCGAGGAGCAGGGCACGGGCGGCCTGGAGCGGTACGCCGAGGCGCACCCGGAGCTGCTGCGCGCGGACACCATCGTGATCGGCGACGCGGGCAACTTCCGCGTCGGCCTGCCGACGGTCACCGCGACCCTGCGCGGCATGACCCTCGTCCGCGTCCAGATCGACACCCTGGAGGGCAACCTCCACTCCGGGCAGTTCGGCGGCGCCGCCCCGGACGCGCTCGCCGCCCTGGTCCGCGTCCTCGACTCGCTGCGCGCCGAGGACGGCTCGACCACCGTCGACGGCTTGGAGGGCGACGGCGTCTGGGACGGCCTGCAGTACGCGGAGGACGACTTCCGCAAGGACGCCAAGGTCCTCGACGGCGTGGGCCTCATCGGCGAGGGCACGGTCGCCGACCGCATCTGGGCGCGCCCCGCGGTCACCGTGCTCGGCATCGACTGCCCGCCCGTCGTCGGCGCGACGCCGTCGGTGCAGGCGAGCGCGCGGGCGCTGATCAGCCTGCGGGTGCCGCCGGGTGTGGACGCCGCGGAGGCCACGAAGCTGCTGCGCGCCCACCTGGAGGCGCACACGCCGTGGGGCGCCCGGGTGCGCACGGAGCAGATCGGCCAGGGCCAGGCGTTCCGCGCGGACACCACGAGCCCCGCGTACGAGGCGATGGCGGCGGCCCTGCGCGAGGCCTACGACGGCCAGGAGATGCAGGCCTCGGGCATGGGCGGCTCGATCCCGCTGTGCAACACGCTGGCCGCGCTGTACCCCGAGGCGGAGATCCTCCTCATCGGCCTGAGCGAGCCGGAGGCCCAGATCCACGCCGTGAACGAGAGCGTGTCCCCCGAGGAGCTGGAGCGCATGTCCGTCGCGGAGGCGCTGTTCCTCCAGCGGTACGCCGCGAAGGGCTGACCCCGGCCGGGGCCTGCCTGCTTCCTCCCGGCCGGGGCCCGCTCCCCGGCCCGGGCGGCCCGCTCCCCGGCCG
>NZ_BNBT01000125.1 GCF_014656095.1 Streptomyces longispororuber | reverse complement strand
GGCGTCGCCGCGGCCGGTGCCGCGGCGGCGCCGAGGAGCAGCGCGAGCAGCGCGGCCGCCGCGAGGGCGCCCGCCGTCCTCGTGGTGCGTCTGCGCGCTGCGGATACGGGGGCGTGGGCGGATCCTCGCAAGACAGCCTCCTGAGACTTCTGGGCCGGTGAAGCGGGACGGGCGTGCGGGGGCCGGGGCGTGGGTCAGTGGTACCGGCTCCCCGACGATCCGTCAATCTCCCTCCCTACCAGGGGCTTTCCCATGTCAGGAGCGGTTCACCGGGTTTTCGCCCCGGGCGACGCGATCGCCTGCGGCGCGTCAGTGGAATGGACCAATGCGGTGCCGCGGCGGCGGACCGTGCGGTTCCTCGCGCAGGGGCTCTTGACGGAGTTCCGTCAAGAAGTATGGTCCAGGCCAATGGGTCGGCCAGTCGCCGGGCCGGCTCGCCCCTCATCCCCCACCTCAGAGGGAGCAGAGATGAACACCAAGCGGAAGCTCGCCGCGGGCTTGGGGGCGGCGTGCGCGCCCCTGCTGGTCCTCGCGTCGGTCACCCCCGTCAGCGCGCACGGCTACATCAACTCGCCACCGAGCCGCCAGGCGCAGTGCGCGGCGGGCACCGTCTCCTGCGGCGAGATCAAGTGGGAGCCGCAGAGCGTCGAAGGCCCCAAGGGGCTGCGGAGCTGCAGCGGGGGCAACGCCCGGTTCCGTGAGCTCGACGACGACAGCAAGGGCTGGAAGGTCTCCGACGTGAGCCGCTCGCAGCAGTTCACCTGGCGCCTCACGGCACCCCACCGCACCAGCACCTGGCAGTACTTCGTGGACGGACAGAAGGTCAAGGAGATCAACGACAACGGTCGCCAGCCTCCCACCACCGTGACGCACACCGTCGACTTCGGTGGCCTCTCGGGCCGGCACAAGATGCTCGCGGTGTGGAACATCTACGACACCGCGAACGCGTTCTACGCCTGCGTCGACATCAACATCCGCTGACGCCGCGGCCGGCCCCCGCGGCCCCCGGGACGCAGCCGCGCCCCGGCCCGCGGGGGCCGAAGCCTGAAGAGGCGAACGCCACCAGGTCCGTGGGCGGGTCCGCGTGCTGGTTGACGGCGCCGGCCGCCAGGCTGTCGGGCGCCGGCGCGTCCGCCAGGAGCCGCTCGGCCTGAGAGTCACTGTGCCCGCGCGCGGGCACAGACAGCGGAAGCCGGCGATACGCCCCTGTCCTACGGCGTACCGCCGGCCCGTCGGCTCGTACGTCAGCGCGTGCCGACCGCCGCCCGTACCGCGCGGCGGGCCATCTGGCAGTCGTCGTGCAGCCGCCGCAGCAGCAGGCGCTGCTCCTCGCCGGACGGCACGGCTCCGGGGTGGGCCGGGCCCGTGGGACCGCTGTCGCGCAGGGTGCGCTGCACGGCCGTCTCACACCTCCTGATCTCGCAGGTCAGCACCAGCATCAGATTGACCAGGAACGCGTCGCGCGCGGCGGGACCCGCCTGCTGGGCGAGCTGGCTGATGTCGCGGCGCGCCACCGGGGCGTCACCGAGGACCGCCCACAGCGTCGCCAGGTCGTAGCCGGGCAGGTACCAGCCCGCCTGCTCCCAGTCGACCAGGACGGGGCCGGCCGGGGACAGCAGGATGTTGGACAGCAGGGCGTCACCGTGGCAGAACTGCCACATCGCCTGCGGGTTCGACGCGTACGCCTGCGCTATGCCGTGCAGCAGCTTCTGCAGGTCGCCCATGTCCCGGTCGGTGAGCAGCCCCAGCTCGTGGAAGCGGGAGATGCGCCGCGGGTAGTCCAGCGGCTTGCCGAACGTGTCGTTCGGCGGCCGCCACTGGTTCAGGCGGTACACGGCGCCCACCGCCGCCCGCACGTCCGCCCGCGGCGGGGGCTCCACGGGGTGCCGCTGCAGGGCCGCGACCCGGCCCGGCATCCGCTCGATCACCAGGGTGCAGTCGTCCGGGTCGGCCGCGATGAGCCGCGGCGCGCGCACGGGCGGACGGTGCCTGACGAACGAACGGTATGCCGCTATTTCGTGCCGGATCCGCTCCGACCACAGGGGCGAGTGGTCGAGCAGGCACTTGGCGACGGCCGTACTGCGGCCCGTCGTCCCGACGAGCAGCACCGTGCGGCCGCTGCGGCGCAGCACCTGCACCGGGTGGAACTCCGGACAGATGCGGTGCACCGACGCGATGGCGGTGCGGAGCTGCGCACCCTGGGGGCCGGACAGGTCGAGTCTCCCGCTGAGCGGCCCGTTCGCGGTGGGACGCCGCGCCCGGCCGGCGCCGAGCGGGGCCGCCGCGGGGCGCGCCGGAGCCAGGTAGGGACCGCCCTGCGCGGGGACCTCCGCGGACCGGACGGGACCACGGGCGGCAGGGTGGGGGCGCAGCGGCCGGGGCGGGGCGGACACGGAGGACGATGCTGCGTACATGGGCGATACAGATCCCTTCGTGTGCCGACGAGTTGCGACGCCCTCCCGCCCCGGCCTCCGCAGGTGCACCCTGGGGAATGCCTCGTGGCGGCCGGGTCGGGGTGGCGCACTTCTACCTGACACCCCGAGGCCCCTGGCACACCATGTGGCGCACCCTGGCGAACCCTGGCGAATAGTCGCTCAGCAACTGACAGAGGGCTACTGTCAACTCAGCCGAGAACCTGGGGGCTTGACGTGAACGGACAACCCAACACCCGCCTGTCGGACCTCTTCGGCCTCGCCGGCTGGTCCAAGGGCGAACTCGCCAGACTGGTGAACCGGCAGGCGGCAGCGATGGGTCATCCGCAGCTCGCCACCGACACCTCCCGGGTGCGGCGCTGGATCGACATGGGAGAGATCCCGCGCGATCCGGTGCCACGGGTTCTGGCGGTCCTGTTCACCGAGCGTCTCGGCCGTGTCGTGACCATCGAGGACCTCGGTCTGGTCCGGCACGGGCGCGTAGGCAAGCAGCGCGGCGCCGGGGGCGTGGAGAACCCGGACGGCGTGCCGTGGGCGCCCGAGCGAACCGCCGCGGTCCTCACCGAATTCACGGGAATGGACCTCATGCTCAACCGACGCGGTGTGGTGGGCGCGGGTGCCGCGCTCGCCGCCGGCTCCGCACTCAGCAGCGCCATGCACGACTGGCTGCACACCGATCCGACCCTGAAGGCCGACGCCCCCCGTCTCGACGACCCCCTGCACGCCGACCCCGCCGGATTCGACCGCTACGAGGCCGCTCCCATCGGGTCCCAGGAGATCGAGGAGCTGGAGCGCTCGGTCGAGGTGTTCCGCGCCTGGGACGCGTCCCGGGGCGGGGGCCTCCAGCGCAAGGCCGTGGTGGGCCAGTTGAACGAGGTGGGAGGCATGCTCTCCTACCGACACCCCGACCATCTGCAGCGACGCCTGTGGGGCGTCGCCGCCAACCTCGCCGTGCTCGCCGGCTGGATGTCCCACGACGTCGGCCTCGAACCCACCGCCCAGAAGTACTTCGTGATCGCCGCGCACGCGGCCCGGGAGGGGGGCGATCGGCCGCGCGCCGGGGAGGCGCTCTCCCGCGCCGCGCGCCAGATGGTGCACCTGGGCAAGCCGGACGACGCCCTGGACCTGATGAAGCTCGCCAAGTCCGGCTCGGGCGACCAGACGCTGCCGCGCACCCGGGCCATGCTGCACACCATCGAGGCCTGGGCGCAGGCGTCGATGGGCAAGGGCCAGGCGATGCGGCGCACGCTCGGCGTGGCCGAGGACCTGTTCGTCTCCGACAAGGGCGACGTGCCGCCGCCGAGCTGGATGCAGATGTTCGACGAGGCGGACCTGCACGGCATGCAGGCCCTGGCCTACCGCACGCTCGCCGAGCACGACCCGTCGGCCGCGCACGTCGCCCAGCGCCACGCCAAGGAGGCCATCGCGCTGCGCACCAAGGGCCGTGACCGGTCCACGATCTTCGACTACATCTCGCTGGCGTCGGCGTGCTTCATCGCCGACGACCCCGAGCAGGCCGACCGGTACGCCCGGCTCGCGCTGGTGTCGATGGGGTCGAACTCCTCGCACCGCACCTGGGACCGGCTGCGGGAGATGTACCGGCTGACCGCGCAGTACGCGGGCTACCCGAAGATCGAGGACCTGCGCGAGGAGATCAAGCACGCCCTGCCGAAGGCGAAGGGCCGAGCCGGGGGAGGCAGGTGGGCACAGGCCTGAGACGGTTGCCCCGCCCCGCCGGTACGCCGTCCCTGGCCCGGGCCCGCGGTCGCCCGCGGTCCGCGTCGTGGCCGGTCGGGTGGTGACGCGGGCCCACGAGGCCGGTCAGGTGGTGACGCGGACCACGAGCAGGCAGGCGTCGTCCTCACGTGGGGCCTCGCCGCACTCCTCGACCGTGATGCGGACACAGTCCTGAGCCGTCCTCGCCTCGGCGAACCGCGGTGCCAGGGCGAGCAGCCGGTCGGTCGCGGCATCTCGGGAACGCCGCGGCACCAGGCCGTCCGTGTACAGCAGGAGGAGGTCACCGGGGCGCAGGGGCTCCTCGGCCTGCTCGTACGCCGCGCCGGACGTCGCACCGAGCAGTACGCCGTCCGGTGGCGTCAGCGCGCGCCCCGTCCCGTCGCGGAACAGCAGCGGGGCGGGGTGTCCGGCCTGCGCCCAGGTCAGTATGTGTCGCTCGGGGTCGTACAGGCAGCACACGGCGCTGCCGAGCGCGGGCTCGGCGGAGGTGTCGAGGAGCTGGTTGAGCCAGCCCATGAGCGGGCCCGGCTGCGTGCCCGCGACGGCCATCCCGCGCACCGCGCCGACCAGCATCGCCATGCCCGACGTGACCGCGACGCCGTGGCCGGTGAGGTCGCCGACGCTGAGCAGCGTCCGGCCGTCGGCCAGTTCGAGCGCGTCGTACCAGTCGCCGCCGATCAGCGCGCTCGACGACGACGGCAGGTAGTGCGCGGCCAGGTCCAGGGCCTCGGGGCCGCCGCGCGGGAACCGCAGCGAGCCGCGCCACGGCGGCAGCACGGCTTCCTGCAGCTCGACCGCGAGGCGGTGCTCGGTCCGGTCGAGGTGCCGCTGGCGCCGGAGCGAGTCACGGCTCTCGTCGACCGCGCGCCGGCTGCGGCGCAGTTCGCTGACGTCCCGCAGGACCGCCCACATGGAGGCGGTGGAGCCGTCGGGGGCGAGCACCGGCTCGCCCGTCATGTGGACCTGGCGCTCGCCGCCGTCGGCCCGTACGACGCGGAACTCGCCGTCGATGGGCTTGCCGTCGATCAGGCAGTCCGTGACCATCGCGGTGAGCAGGGCGTGGTCGTCGGGGTGCACGAGCGAGGGCAGTTCGTCCAGGGACAGCGGCGGCGCGGCCGGGTCGCGGCCGAGGATCCGGTACAGCTCGTCGGACCAGCTCGCCTCGTCGGTGAGGAGGTTCCACTCGGCGCTGCCCACGCGGCCCAGGAGCGACGCGTCGGGCGGCTCCGGCCGCGCCGCGCCCTCCCGCGGCGGGTGCGTGCGCGGCGGGCCGTCCCGCAGCTCGGCCAGGTGGCTGTGCAGGTCGTTGAGCTGGTGCACCGCGAGGTCGCACAGCGCGCGCTGCCACCGGCCCTCCGGGTCGCCGTGGTCGGCCCGGGTCTCGCGCCGCACGGCGTCGACCTCGCCGCGGAGCCGGCGCGTCTGCGTGATCAGCGCGTCGACCGCGCCGCGCTCGGGCGGCTGGGCGGGTCGGTCCGCGAAGACGTGGGACGGCATGGGGACTCCGTAGACGATGCGGTGCGGCCCGACCGGCTCACGCGGTCGCGCCGGCGGGCTCGCCGACCGGCTGCGCTGCCGGGGGTGCCTTGCTGCTGAGGGGGGCGCGTTGCTGCTGGGGGGTGCGTTCCGACTTACGTAACAACTCTTCGACCGCTACCGACTCTGGCACAGCCGACTCAGGCGCGTAAGGGATTTGGCAACACCCGATGTGGTGGTGCTGGTGGCATATGTCGCCGTCCTGGTGCGCAGGCGGCGGTGTCCGGCCACGGTGACGCGTTTCCATGCCTCGGTGCCGGAACACCCCTGGCGCGGAACGGCGCGCGAGGCACCGGGGGGGCGCCGCAGGGCCTTCCCGCCGCACGCTCCGCCGATGCCCGCGCGCATGGGCCATGAGCACCTCCTTCGAAATCAGCACCTTCCGCACGGGGCAGCACCCGGCACGCCGTCGGTCGGCTCAGCACCGTGGCCGGTGCGGGCGCGGGCTCGCCCTGAGCTGCCCCCTGGGGCACGGGTGCTCCACGAGGGCACGGGGGGGCCGCGGAGCGCATGCCTCCGCGGTCCCCGCGCACGGCGTACGAAGGGGCTGTGCTGGGCGTCAGCGCAGGGCGGGGGAGCGGTGGTGCTGCTCCGCGGCCGCTACCGCGGGCTTGGGCAGGGTGCAGCCGGGGCGGTTCAGGTCGATCTTGTTGCCGGTCCCGACGCAGGGGACGACGGTGTAGGTCTGCTGCGCGTACCCGATGCTGCGGCGGACGGTGACGTTGCCGTTCTCGTCGACCTCACACGGGTTGTTGTCCGTGCAGCGCTGCCCGCTCTCGTTGATGGTGTTGTTGACGGCCACGACCTTGCCGGTGGCGTCGTCGATCACCGGCGAGCCGGAGGTGCCGCCGATGACCTGACAGGGCGAGGTGTAGCGGACGGAGTCCTTCCAGGTCCAGCGGCCCTCCTTGAGGCGGTAGGCGAAGCCGTCGATGTTGCACTTGTACATGCGCTTCCAGTAGCCGGACGCGACAGTGATGGCCCGCCCGGCCTGGGGGTGCGCGGCGTCGAGGTCCAGGGCTTTGATGCCGAAGCGGCTCTCGATGTCGCGGTAGGTGCTGGTCAGCTCGTACAGCGAGAGGTCGGTGTCGGTCATCGTCCCGTACGCGATCTTGCTCGCCCGTACCGTGCCCGCGTTGCCGCCGCTCGCGTTGAGCAGGGTGAAGCTGCGCGAGGACGGCCGGTCGACGATGACCTGGCCCGGGCCCGGGAAGCCGGTCTCCAGGCAGTGGCCGTTGGACAGGACGAGCGCGCGGTCGGTGGGCTGGGAGCTGGGCACGCGGACGACCGAGCCGGAACAGTTGCTGAGTGCCACGGTGCCGGCGAAGGTCACGGCCTTCGCCTTGGTCCCCGGCGCGGCCGCGGCTGTGGACCGGTCCGTCGCGCGCTGGTCGGAGGCGGGAGCCTCGTTGCTGACGGCCGCCGCGGGCAGGGCCGTCGCACCGAGGAGCAGCGCGGTGAACACCGCGCCGACGAGAGGCTTCTTCATGTGGGGGTCCCCTCTGATGACTGTGTGACCGAAGGTCCTTCGGTTTTGTCATGTGCATCTTTGGGGCAACCCGTCGCCAGGACAAGGGCGCGGAGGGTCAGCGGAGGGTCAAGTGTGCGCGAGGGCAGGGCTGTTCACACAGGCGCGCAGGGTGCGCCTCGGCTCCGCGTGCGGAAAGAGCGCCGAGGACGGCTCCGGCGCTTTACGGCGGCGCGGGGACGGCTCCTGCGCTGCCCGGTGGTGCGGGGACGGCTCCGGCGCTTACCGGTGGCGCGATCCGGCGGCGCGGGCGGACGTGAGCGGAGAGGGCAGGATTCGAACCTGCGTGGGTGCGACCACCCGACTGAAGCGAACTCCGGTCCCCGATAAGCCACTCCGGGCACCTCTCCATGGGTCCGGGGGAAGGAGGCGGATCCCTTCGTCCCGGTCACATCACCAAGTATCCACCTCCCGCTGACCGTTCGCTGACGGCGTGCTGGAGCGCGTGGGCGCACACGCGGGCCCGGCGCACCACTTCGTCCGCGCCGCGCGCGGCCGTCGGCGGGGAGGTGCGGCGGTCACGCCCGGAGGTAGCGGATCACCGCGAGGACGCGGCGGTTGTGGTCGTGCGAGACGGGCAGCCCCAGCTTGTCGAACACGGCCGCCACATGCTTCTCCACCGTGCCCGCGGAGACCACGAGCGCCCGGGCGATCGCCGCGTTCGAACGGCCCTCCGCCATCAGCGTCAGCACCTCCCGCTCCCGCCCGGTCAGCGGCGCGAGCTCCGCCGCGCGACGGCTCGCCCCGGCGAGCTGGGTGACGACCTCAGGGTCGAGGGCGGTGCCGCCCGCGGCGACGCGCTCCAGGGCGTCGGTGAACTCCGCGACGTTCGCGACCCGGTCCTTGAGCAGATAGCCCACGCCGGCCGAGCCGTCCGCGAGCAGCCGCGTGGCGTACGTGGTCTCCACGTACTGGGAGAACAGCAGCACTCCGGTGCCCGGGTGCGCGCGGCGGACGTCGATGGCGGCCCGCAGGCCCTCGTCGGTGTGGGTGGGCGGCATCCGGATGTCGACGACGGTGACGTCCGGCCGGTGCTCGGCCACCGCGGCGCGCAGCGCGTCCGCGTCCCCGACGGCGGCACACACCTCGTGGCCGCGCTCCGCCAGCATCTGGGCGAGCAGTTCCCGCAGTACGGCGGCGTCCTCGGCGATCACGACTCGCATGGCGGCATGCTCTCACGCGTGCAGCGGCAGCTCGACGACGGCCGTCGTCGGCCCGCCCGCCGGGCTGTGCACGGTCAGCCTGCCGTCGACCGGGCGGACCCGCTGGACGAGACCGGCCAGGCCGCTGCCCGCGCCGATCGTCGCGCCGCCCCGGCCGTCGTCGACGATCCGCAGCCGCAGCACGCCGTCGCGGCACTCCTCGACCGTGAGGTCGGCCCGCGTGGCGCCGCTGTGCTTGATGACGTTGGTGAGCAGCTCGGCCGCGCAGAAGTACGCGATGGTCTCGATGGCGGGTGTGGGCCGCCGCGGCACGTCGGCGGTCAGCCGGACGGGGACGCTGCTGCGGGCGGCGAGCGTGGCCAGGGCGTCGGGCAGGCCGTCGTCGAGCGCCGGTGGGTGCAGCCCCCGGGCGAGGTCGCGCAGCTCGGTCAGGGCCTCGGTCGCGTTCCGGTGGGCGCCGTCCACGAGCTGCCGTACGCGGGCCAGGTCGGCGGGGCCGACGGCGGGCGCGGCGTCCTCGGCGCCCGGCGGGCCGAGGCGCTCCTTGGCCATGTCCAGGCTCATGGCCACCGCGACGAGCCGCACCTGGGCGCCGTCGTGCAGGTCGCGCTCCACGCGGCGCAGCAGCGCCACCGAGTCGTCGACGGCGAGGGCCCGCGTCTCCTCCAGGTCGCGGACCCGGTCGGCGAGCCGGTCCCTGCCCAGGAGCGCGCGCAGGAGCCACCGGTCGGCCGCCACGACCAGGCGCGTCGACCAGGGGGCGAGCAACAGCAGGGCGAGCCCGAGCGCGAGGGCCGCGAACGTCCCGGCGAAGGTGTCCACTTCGAGGCCGCCGGCCGGGACGGGCGTGAGCACTGGCATGCCGCCCCCCTCGCCGGAGTCCGGCCGCTGCCCGAACACCGCCCATCGCAGCGGAGCCGTGACGTTCACCAGGCCGGTCAGCCACCACAGCACCGCGTACACCCCGAGCGCGCTCACGGGCAGCTTCACCAGGACGTACGACACCGCCCGCCACCCCGCGCCGTCCCGCAGCCGCGCGTCGAGCCGTCCCAGGAGGCCTCGGCCGGCGGGCGGCGGCCCCGGGCCCGGCAGGTGCTCCCCGAGCAGCCAGGACGCCAGGCGCCGGTGGCCCGCGCCCAGCGTCCGCGCGAGCCGCACCCCCGCCACCAGGACCAGAACGCCCACGACGGCGCCGACCAGCGACACCGTCAACCCCGCCCCCAGGGCCAGCAGGACGGCCACGACGACACCCCCGGCGAGCCCGATCGGGAAGGCGAGCAGGCAGTACGCCGCCTCCCGCAGGGCGCGCCGGGTCAGCGGTGCGCGCAGCAGCGTACGGACGAGGGGGCGTACCAGGACCGGGGAGGGGCGGGTGGCGGCCCCGCTGGTGTCGTGCATGGTGATCATTTCCTGTCGGGCGTCGTGTCGGACCAGCGCCGCCAGGGGCGACGGCGGAACCCAGGGCGCCGCCGACCAGGCGGCACACCTCACCCTAGGACCGCCGCCGCCCCCACCGGAATGCGGCTTTCCTCCGAACGACCTGGGGGTTTTCCCCAATCCCTAAATCCCCCAGCCCCTCAGTCCCCCAGTCCCCGCCCGGGTCGCGCGTCGCCCGGGGGAGCAGCCGACGGGCAGCGGGTGGGCCGCGGCCTCCGCCCCGGCCCACCCGGTCACGCAGCCGTCAACCGTGCGGCCGTCAGCCGAACTGCCCGGGCTCGTAGTCGCCCCCGGGCTTGCGCGTGAGGACGTTCAGGCGGTTGAAGGCGTTGATGGCGGCGATGGTCGACACCAGGGCGGCGAGCTGGTCCTCGTCGTAGTGCTTGGCCGCGTCGGCCCAGGCCTCGTCCGTGACGCCGCCGGCCGGGTCGGCGATGCGCGTGCCCTGCTCCGCCAGCTCCAGGGCGGCCCGCTCGGCCTCGGTGTAGACCGTGGCCTCGCGCCACGTGGCCAGCAGATTCAGTCGGACCGCCGTCTCCCCGGCGCGTGCGGACTCTTTGGTGTGCATGTCGACGCAGAAGCCGCAGCCGTTGATCTGGCTGGCGCGCAGCGCCACCAGCTCCCGGGTCGTGGCCGGGAGCGGCGAGTCCACGAGTGTCCTGCCCGCCGAGACGAGGTGCTTCAGGAAACCGGCCGAGACCGGGTTGGTGAGGAAGTCGAGACGGGGTTCCATGGTGATCTCCTTTGCCTGCCCGCGCCGGTGGCGCGTCGGGAAGCGGGGCGCGCGCGGGTTCGGCGCGCTCCACAGATCCGACGAGACAGCCCTCCGGAATGTGAGGTGGTGCGCCGACGAGATGTAGGTGGGGCCCATGTATGTGCGGTCCCGTGGACGTGGAGTCCCCTGTATGTGCGGTCCCGTGGACGTGGGGTCCCGTGTACGAGGCGCCGCACGCCGGTGAGGCACAGTGGTCCCTGCCTCCCGCGAGGGTGTGGAAGACGCGGAGCACGTAGAAGACGCACGTTCGCGCGCGCGTTCCGCGCCGTGCACGGCGTCGGCCCGGGCGAGGCGCGGCGGACCGGCGCGGCCCTGCGCTCCCAGCCCCGGATGTCCTTCCGCCTCGTCGTCGAGGGCAGCGGCAGCATGCGCTACCGGGTCGTGGACAAGGGCGAGTTCCGCGTGGTCGGCAGGAAGACGAGGGTGCCCCTCGTGCACGAGGGCGTGCACCCGGCGCTCGCCGGCTTCATCCGGGGTATCGGCCAGGAGGCCGCCGAGCGCCTCACCGGGCTCTGCGACCAGGAGCCCCGGGGGATCGTCGGGGTGAGCGACGGCCTCGACCCGAGCCGGGCCGAGGGGACCGCGTTCGACTACCACCACGCGGTCGTGACGTCGGCCGCCGCGCCGGAAGGGCTGGACCAGCTCACCGTCCCGGCGGGCCCGTGGGCGGTCTTCGAGAACTCAGGACCGTTCCCGGAGGCCTTGCAGCACCTGTGGCGGGACGTGTTCACGCAGTGGTTCCCGTCCAACCCGTACCGGAGCCGGCCGGGGCCCGAGATGCTGCGCACCCGGCTCTCGCCGGACGGGGCGCGGGCGGACGCCGAACTGTGGATCCCCGTGGAGCGCGCGACGGACTGAACCGGCGGCGCGGGCGGCTCCCGGCCCGGGAGGCCGCCGGGCGGGCTCAGTGGGGGATCGAGTCGATCAGCTCCCGCGCGCCCTGGCGCAGCAGCGTCACCGCCACGGACGTGCCGAGCGTCGCCGGGTCGAGGGGGCCGGCCCACTCGTGGGCGTTGAGGACCCGCTTGCCGTCCGGGGTGAAGACGCAGGCGCGCAGGGACAGGTCGCCGCCGGGCTCGCTGCGGGCGTACCCGGCGATCGGCGAGTTGCAGTGCCCCTGGAGCACGTGCAGGAGCATGCGCTCCGCCGTGGCCTCGCGCCAGGCGTCGCGGTCGCCGAGGCCGGTCACCGCCTCGATGGTCGTCACGTCGTCCTCGCGGCACTGCAGGGCGAGGATCCCGGCGCCGATCGGCGGGCACATCGTCTCCACCGGGAGGACTTCGGAGATCAGCCCGGTGGCGCCGATCCGTTCGAGGCCGGAGACGGCGAGCAGCAGCGCGTCCGCGTCGCCCGCCGCCAGTTTCTCCAGGCGGCGGCCCGCGTTGCCGCGCATCGGTACGCACCTCAGGTGCGGGTGCGAGGCGGCGAGTTGGGCGACGCGGCGCACCGACGACGTGCCGATGCGGCTGCCCGGCGGCAGCTCGTCGAGGGTCAGCCTGCCCGGGTGGACGAGCGCGTCGCGGATGTCGTCGCGCTTGAGGAACGCCGCGAACGTCGTGCCCTGCGGCAGCGGCCGGTCCGCCGGCACGTCCTTCACGCAGTGCACCGCGAGGTCGGCCTCGTCGGCGAGCAGCGCCGCGTCGACCTCCTTGGTGAACGCGCCCTTCCCGCCGAGCTGGGCCAGGTCCCCCATCCACCGGTCGCCGGAGGTCGTCACGGGCAGGACTTCGGTGCGGATGCCGGGGTACAGCGCCGCGAGTTCCGTGCGCACGCGCTCCACCTGGGCGAGGGCCATGGGGGAGGAGCGGGACACGATGCGGATCAGGTCGGGAGCGGACATGCCGTACACCATAGGCCCTGCCGGGTGCGAATCCGTCACCGGTGCCTCATCCAACTGGGTTACACGCTCCAGGGGTTGACGCCCGCCGCCTGCCCGTGCTCGTCCGCGCGCCACGGCCGGCGTGCGTCCGGCGTGCGTCCGGCCGTGCCCGCTCGTACCGTGAGGACGAGCCCCCGGACCGTCCGGGGCCCGCCCTGGAGGCCCCATGACCAGGCACGACGCCGCCGAGTGCCAGTCCGTCGGGCTCGCCCCGATGGAGCCCGTCCACGCGCCCGCCGTCCTCGCCCTCGGCCGTCAGGTCTACGACACGTCCGTGAAGCCGTACACCTCCTGGTCGCTCTCGGCGATCGCCGGACACCTGGACGCGGAGGCGCCCGCCTGCTGGGTGGCGTTCGCCGACGGCGCGCTCGCGGGGTTCGTGCTCGGGTCCATGGGGTTCGACCAGCGGGCCGACTGGGGAAACCTGGAGTGGATCGCGACCGCCCCCGCCCACCAGGGCCGCGGTATCGCGGGCCGGCTGGTGCGGGCGTGCTGCCGCACGCTCACCGAGGCGGGCGCCGCCGCCGTCGTCACGGACGTGGAGTCCCGCAACACGGCCTCCGCCGCGCTGATGCGCCGTAACGGCTTCGTGGAGGGCGTGACGGTGACGCTGTTCGTACGGGAGGTGTGAGCGGACGGACGTGCGTACGGGAGGTGTGGGCGGGCGGGCGTGCGTACGGAGGTGTGAGCGGGTGGTCGTACGCCGGTACGGACGGACGGGCGGGCGGACGTGCGTACGGAGGGTGTGAGCGGGCGCGTGTGCGTACCGGGCGGTGCGTGTGGTCACATGTGGACCGCGCCGTCGCTCAGGTGTCCGCCCGCGGGGCGGCCCTTGCGGTACAGCACGAACGTCACGACGAGCCCGACGGCGAAGAACAGCGCCGACCACCAGTACGCCGTCTCGTAGCTGCGCATCTGGGCCTCGGCCCGCGCGCCGGAGGTCGGCCTGTGGTCGGCGAGGTAGTGGGAGGCGGCGGTCGTGGCGAGCGTGTTGAGCAGCGCCGTGCCGATGGAGCCGCCCACCTGCTGGGTGGTGTTGACCAGCGCGGAGGCGACGCCCGCGTCGTGCGGGGCGATGCCCGCGGTGGCCATGCTCATCGCCGGGGCGAAGATCAGGCCGAGGCCGAGGCCCATGACGAGCAGCGGCGGCAGCACGTGCGCGGCGTAGCCGCTGTCCGTGCCGAGCGCGGTCAGCCAGGCCATGCTCGCCGCCGACAGGCCCATGCCAAGCGGCACGATCGGCTTGGCGCCGAAGCGCGGCACGAGCACGTTGGTGGTCAGCACCGACACCACCACCATCACCGCGACCATCGGCAGGAACGCCAGGCCGGTCTTGATGGGGGAGTAGGCCAGGATCTGCTGCATGTAGTACGTCAGGAACAGGAACACGCCGAACATGCCCGCGCCGGAGATGAACATCGCGACGAACGACGCCCCGCGGTCCCGGTCGAGCACGACCCGCAGCGGCAGCAGCGGGTGCGTGGCGCGCGTCTGCCACCAGGCGAACAGCGTCACCAGCACGGCGCCGATGACCAGGAAGCCCCAGGTCATCCAGTCGCCCCAGGCGTGCGTCTCGGCGTTGGAGAAGCCGTAGACGACGCAGAACAGGCCCGCGGAGACCAGGATCGTGCCGGGCACGTCCAGGCGCGGCCGGTCCGTCGGCGCCCCCGGGTGCAGCAGGCGCGCGCCGCCGAGGATGGCAGCCGCCGCGAAGGCCAGGTTCACGTACAGGCACCAGCGCCAGTCCAGGTACTCCGTCAGGACGCCGCCGAGCAGCAGGCCCACCGCGGCGCCGGAGCCCGCGACGGCGCCGTAGATGCCGAACGCCTTGGCGCGTTCGCGCGGGTCGGTGAACGTGGTGGTCAGCAGCGACAGCGCGGCGGGCGCGAGCAGGGCGCCGAACACGCCTTGCAGCGCGCGGGCCAGGACCAGCATGCCGAAGCTGGTCGCGGCGCCGCCGAGCGCGGAGGCGAGCGCGAACCCGGCGAGGCCCGCGATGAAGACGGCCTTGCGGCCCACCAGGTCCGCGACGCGCCCGCCGAGCAGCAGCAGGCTGCCGAAGGCGAGGGCGTAGGCGGTGACGATCCACTGCCGGTTGCCGTCGCTGAAGTCGAGGTCGCGCTGGGCGGACGGCAGCGCGATGTTCACGATCGTCGCGTCCAGGACCACCATGAGCTGGGCGACGGCGATCACCGCGAGGATCAGCCACCGGTGCTCGTGTCTGCCGCCCGCGTGGTGCGGGTCGTGCGTGGCGGGACGCGCCGCCTCCTGGGCCGTGTGGTCCGAGGCGCCCGCGGGCTCGGGCGTGTGGTCCATGGTGGCCTCCAGACCCCCCGCCTCGAAAGACACCCCTGTTTCACGCTAGGCGCCGCTTCCGGCCGTCGCGACCCGGGTAGCCGGGCCGCGGCGGGGGGTGAACCGCCGGTCACTCCACGTCGATGGCCTCGGAGGTACGCGCCTCGGGCACGGCCTCGCACGCCGCCGAGGGCTCCGTGCGCGCCCGCGGAACCGCCGACGGTGCCTCCGGGTCTTCCCGGCGCCGGGACAGCCCGCCCACGAAGGCCGCGAGCGGCTCCACGTACCGCGCGGTGAGCGGCCCCGCCACCACCAGGATCAGGACGTACGCCGTCGCCAGCGGGCCCAGCGACGGCTCGATGCCCGCGGAGACCGCGAGGCCCGCGATGACGATGGAGAACTCGCCGCGCGCGACGAGGGCGCCGCCCGCGCGCCAGCGCCCCTTGGCCGAGATCCCGGCGCGGCGCGCCGCCCAGTACCCGGTGGCGATCTTCGTGCAGGCCGTGACGACGGCCAGCGCCAGCGCGGGCAGCAGCACCGGCGGGATGCTCGCCGGGTCGGTGTGCAGCCCGAAGAAGACGAAGAACACGGCGGCGAACAGGTCGCGCAGCGGCGCGAGCAG
Organism: Streptomyces longispororuber; assembly: GCF_014656095.1. Lineage (GTDB taxonomy): Bacteria > Actinomycetota > Actinomycetes > Streptomycetales > Streptomycetaceae > Streptomyces > Streptomyces longispororuber. The sequence continues at coordinate 11,523 of NZ_BNBT01000125.1, read as the reverse complement.
CGTGTGCGCGCCCTCGGCGGCCTCGCCCGACAGCGCGATGCCGACGAGGAAGGCGCCGACGGCGGCCGACACCTGGAGTTGCTGGGCGATGCCCGCGACGAGGATGGTCAGGCCGAGGACCACCAGGAGCAGCTTCTCCGGGTCGTCGCTGGAGACGAACCGCGAGATGAGACGCCCGTAGCGGACCGCGACGAACAGCACCGCCCCCGCGGCGCCGAGGGCGATCGCCAGCGTGAGGCTGCCCGCGGCCCACCCGACACCGGCCAGCAGCGCCGTGATGATGGGCAGGTACACGGCCATGGCGAGGTCCTCAAGGACGAGGATGCTCAGGATCACCGGTGTCTCCCGGTTGCCGAGCCGCCCGAGGTCGCCGAGGACCTTGGCGATGACGCCGGACGACGAGATCCAGGTGACCCCGGCGAGGACCACCGCAGCGACGGGCCCCCACCCCATGAGGAGGGCCGCGGCGGCGCCCGGCACCGCGTTGAGCGCGCAGTCGACGAGCCCGGCGGGGTACTGCGTCTTGAGGTTGCTGACGAGGTCGCTGGCCGTGTACTCCAGGCCGAGCATGAGCAGCAGCAGGATGACGCCGATCTCGGCACCGATGGCGACGAACTCCTCGCTGGTGCCGAGCGGCAGCAGACCGCCCGTACCGAACGCGAGACCGGCCAGCAGGTAGAGCGGGATCGGGGAGAACTGGAACCGCCCGGCGAAGCGCCCGAGCAGACCGAGCGCGAGGATGATCGCGCCGAACTCGATCAGGAGGACAGCGGAGTGCACGCGCTCACTCCCGCCCGAGTATCGCCGCGGCGCTCTCCACGCCCTCGCGGGTGCCGATCACGATGAGCGTGTCGCCGCCCGCGAGCCGGAAGTCCGGCGCCGGCGAGGGGATGGCCTCGGCCCGGCGCAGCACCGCCACGACCGACGCGCCGGTCTCGGTGCGCAGCCGGGTGTCGCCGAGCAGCCGCCCGTTCCAGTGCGAGGCACCGGCGACCTCGATGCGCTCGGCGACCAGGCCCAGGTCGGTGGTGTGCAGCAGCGTGGAGCACTGCGGCGCGGGCAGCAGCGCGTCCGCGAGGGCGGCGGCGTCGCCGGAGGACAGCCGCAGCGACAGGGCGCACGCGTCCGGGTCGTCGGACCGGTAGGCGCTGAGCGTGCGCCCGCCGTCCCGGTGCGCCACGACGGAGAGGCGGCGCTGCTCACGGGTGGTGAGGTCGTAGCGCGTGCCGATGCCGGGCAGCGGGGTGCGGCTCAAACGTGAAGCGGACACAGCTCTCCCTTGGTGCTGATGGGCGACTTCGTGTTCATGCCACCCTATCGGTCCGGATTTTGCCGGTCCTTGGTGGTGCGGGAGCCGGGGTGAGGCTAGGGGCTCTCTGCGGGGCGGAGGGGGCAGCCTCCCGGGTGCCGGTGTCCGGAGCCGGAGGGGGTGGCCTCCAGGGCGCCGGTGTCCGGGCGCGGGGAAGCGGTTCTCCGAGCGCCGGTGTCCAGGGCCGGGGCCCGGGGCGCCGGTGCCGCTGAGGAGACGCGCGGGCCCGGGGGCCACCGTTCACGCGTCGGCCGACACCACGCTGTCGTACGGCTCCGCCGCGACGACCAGGACGCCCCGCTCCCCGCCGACCGGCAGGGAGGCACGGCGGATCAGCGGCTCCCACTCCTCGGGCCAGAGCGTGGCCGCGTCCCACTTGATGCCCTCCAACTGCACGCCGTCCAGCCGCGCGGCGCGCAGATCGGCGCCCACGAAGTCCGTGCAGGCCCGCTCCACCTCCGCGACCGCGCGCCGCAGCGCCACCGCCTGCTCGTGCGCGTCCGCCAGGTCGTCCACCAGGTCCTGTGCCACGACCCCGGCGCCGGACGAGGGACCGGACCTGACCACGTCCGCCAGGCACGGGGCGAACTCCTCGTCGAGCAGCAGCCGCACGTCCCGTACCGAACGGACGAGGTGCTCCGCGCCCGGCGCGAGGAACTCCTCCACGGCGGCCAGGTAGTCGCTGCCGATCACGGGGGCCGGACGGCGCCGCGGCGCGGGCGGCAGCCTGACCTGGGCGAGGTGGACGCGGAGTCGGCGCGTGGCGCCGAGCGCCGCGACGGGGGGCACGTCCGCATCCAAGGCTTCCGCCAGGCGGCTCGCCTGCCGCAGGGCCGCCCACACCGACTCCAACAGCCCTCCGGGGCACAGGGAACGGGCGACCTCCAGCGCCTCCAAGCGGTACTTCAGCCGCACGGCCGCGGGCCGCCGCATCAGCGCGCCGCCCGCGTCCGACCCGGGCCCCCGCGCCGTCCGCGGCTGCTCGGCGGCCGCCTCGCGCGCCAGGCGCGCGGTGACGGCGAGCCCGGACTGCCGGTGCGCGGTGGCCAGCATCCGGTCCAGGGCGAGGTCCGGGTCGCGCAGCTCGGGCAGGCCGCCCTGACCCATGAGCCGGTCGTGGACGGCGATGCCGACGCGGTGGTGCGCCGCCGCGAGAAGACCGTCCAGCACCCGCCCGGCCGCACCGGCCGCACCGCCCGCACCGGCCGCACCGCCCGCACCGGCCGCACCGGCCGCACCGCCCGCACCGGCCGCACCGGCGGCGTCGCGGCCGGTGTCCACCGCGGCCTCGCGACCGGTCCCGTACGCGCCTCCGTCGCCGCTCATGGCCTGCGCACCCCCGTCCCGGCCCGTCACTGCCGCTCCCCGCGGACGTCCCGCCGCTCGTCCGCGCGTACGTATTCCTGGTCTTGCTCCTGGTGGTGGTCCTGGTTCTGCTCCCGGGCCTGGCGTACGGCTCGCCGGTGCCGTGGCGGGTCCCGCTGTTCCCGGCGGGCGTTCCGCCCGTCCTCGCGTACGTCGTCCACGCCGCCCCCCTCCAGGCCGAGGCCCAGGCGCAGCGCCGCCCGGGCCCGCGCGAGGTTCTGCCGTACGGCGGCCTGCGTCGTGCCCATCGCGCGGGCGCTCTCCTGGGTGGTGAAGCCGTCCAGGTGCCAGGCCATGGCGGCCCGTTGCTTGGCGGGCAGCCGCAGCAGTAAGGCCGTGACGCGCCGGGCCTCCTCGCCGAGCTCCGCCGCGTGCGCGGGCGTCTGCCACCGCACGAGCGCGCGGGGCTCCGGCGGCTCGGCGCAACTGTCCTCCAGGCGGACCTGCTGCGCCACCCACGAACGCCAGGCCACCGTGCGCAGCCACGCCTTGGGGTAGCGGATGGCCACGCCCGGCGCGCACATCTGCGTGAACGCGTCCTGCGCGGCGTCCTGGGCCTCGTTCCAGGACGCGCCGTGCAGCAGCAGGAACCGCACCAGCGCCGGGTACTCCGTCTCGTGCAGCTCCTCGGCCAGGTCGCGGCCCGGCAGCGCCGCCGTGTCGGCCTCCAGCGGCCGCGGCGGGCTCAGCTCAGCGCTCGTCGCCTCCTCCACGGCGGCCACCCCCGATCCCGGGGGCCACGGCCGCGGTGTCGGCGGCCGTGCCGGCCGCGGCCGCCGCGGACGCGTGGTGCGCCGTGGTCACGACCCGTACCTGGCGGCCGTCGTGGGTCTCCCGCAGCGACGCCCACGGGGCGGCGCAGCGCACCCGCTCGGTCAGCGCGTTCTGGGTGACGCGTGCCAGCTCCACCTCCCTGCCGCGCCACTCGCGCACCATCCTCACCACGCCGCTGACGACACTCACGGCCACAGTCGCCACTGCCCCGGCCACCACAGGATCCACCCGCGCGCCCCTTCCCGTCACCGCGCCGCGCACCCACGCGGCACTCCGTCCAACAGTGGCGTCGTAGCGGGGAGTTGTGACATGGCGCTGGTCGCGGGACGTTCCGGCGGGCGGACCTTGCTGGACACGCACTGGACACGCAAGAGCGGCGCCCCGGTGCGTATCGGGACGCCGCTCAGCACATGCCGGAGGTCAGAGGGCTCCGGTCCCCTTCTTCCCGCCGGTGACCTTGGACGCGGCCGAGGTGGCGTCGGTGTCCTTCAGCTTCTTGGCGAGGTGGTGGACGGTGGTGACGACCTGCTTGGTGTTCTGGCCGCCGACGGCGTCCAGCGGGGTCTTGTTGCCGGTGATGGCCGGCCTCACCGACTGCTCACCGCCGCCCAGCGGCCCGGCGGCGGCAGCGGGGGACACGGCTCCGAGGGCCATCGCGACACCGGCGACACCGGCGGCGGCCTTGGCGATCTTCACGGTCGTACTTCCTTCCCGGCAGGGGCGGCCTGCGGAACGCGACGGGCATGCCGTCGGGGGGCGTCGCGGTCGGACGCTCATCTCGCCCTGCCGCAACCGGTAACCGCTCCTGGGCCGGAAAGGTGACCAGGCGTCACTCGTTCGGCCGTGCCGCACCGCCAAGCGTTTTGTAGGAGCTGACGACGTACCGGGCCTCGTCGTCGACCACGTTCTCGTCCCAGTCCAGGGTGATGCGCGCCGGGTGCCCGTCGGCCGCGTACGCGGCCTCGGCCGTGTGCGCCTTGTCGCGCCGCGCCTGCGCCAGCTCCCGCAGCAGGTCCCCGAGGGTGGGTACGCGGTCGGGCTGGTCCCGCACGAACCGGCGGGCGCTGTCGTCGAGGCCGACCGCCTCGACCACCTCGCCGTCGCGGACCGTCACCCGGAACGTGCCCAGGAGCGACCGTTCGCCCTCGCTGGAGGTGAGCGTGTACGTGTACGCCGACGGCTCCTTCCAGGAAGGCGGGCCCGCCGTCTCGAGGACCTTGGGAGCCGACGCGGCGACCTCGGCGGAGGAGCCGTCGCCACAGGCTGCGGCGGCCCACAGGGAACTCCCGGCCAACAGCGCCACGGCCCAGCGCCGGGCACGGCGCCGACGGGGGGTGCGAGAACCAGGAGGACCAGGGTGCGTGCGTGGGGCGGTCATGTCGGTCCCTTCGACGACGGATACCGCTATGACGTGGCGAAGGTCCGGAACGTTCGTCCCCCGGCTCCTTGTTGCAGGCCCGGGCACGGCGAAGTGACCCTGTGCGGGCGGGACAGGAGTGCGAAACGGTTATCGGTCATTTGCTTGGCGTGATGCGGTTGTTTCAGGGGAGTTGGCGGAGCCCCGGCCGGAGCTGGTTAGGATCACGGCGTGGTTACGGCTTGGTCACCCCGGCGCATAGCGCGGGCCCGTGCTGCCGGCGGTCCGCTGCTGCGGCTGCTGGCGTTCGGCGTGCTGCTGTTCGGCGTCGCCCTGGCACACGGCGCGAGCGCCGAGACCGCGGGGGACCACGTGGTCACCAGCGCGGTGTCCGTGACGGGCACGCCCGACGCCGCGTCGCGAGCCGTCGCCCAGCGAGCCGAGACACCGGGGGCCGACGCGCCGAGCCCCGGCGTGCCGAATCCCGGCGTGCCGAATCCCGATGTGCCGAGCCCCGGCGCCCATGGCGCCGACGGTGCCCAAGCCCCGGACACCGGCACCGGACCCGCCGCGTCGTTGGGTGCCGCCGACGACCGGCACGGGGCCCCGAGCCCCGCGCACCCCGGCGACCAGTGCGCCTCCGGGCAGCCGACCCAGGGGTCCGCGTCGGCGCCGCCGTGCCTCGCGCCCTCCGTCGGCCGGCCCGACGCCCCCGGACAGCGCCCGCGGGGGCGTGGCCCCGGCGGCGCGGAAGGCGCCGTGACGTCCTCGGCGGACCTCAAGTCCTCCGTGGTCCAGCAGGTTTAGAACCCTCGTCCGGTGTCCCGCCCTGCTGCTCCGCCTCTGTAGCGAAGCGGCGGGTGCGGGCCGCCGGATCGCGCAGGCGCCACCCCACCCCCACCCCCCACCCCACCCACGTCCGTCGTCGCCTCCGCGAGAGGCTGCCGCCCTCGGAAACCCCCCTCAGGACCACAAGCCTTGAGGGGGCGCCGAGGGGGCCGCGGCAGCCCTCCTCGTGCGGGCGGACGACCGGAGGACCCGTGTCCGTACCCCTCCGCCTGCCCCTCCACCCACCCGTCCGCTCCCCACGGTGCTCCCGGTGGGCGCGGCGGACCGCCGCCCTCGTGCGCGGCGCCCTGCTCACCGTCATGGCGCTGTGTGCCCTGGCGCACGGGCCGTTGGACGAGAACCGCGGGCCCCTCCCGCCGCCCCTCGCCGCCACGGCCGCCCCCTCCCCCTCGGGGGACGCCGAGCCCCACCGCCCCCATCAGCACCACGGAGCCGAGGAGTGCGCCCCGGACGGGCCTCTTCGCCCGCCTGCTGCCCCGGCTGCGGAGCACGCGCCCGCCGGGGCCGGAGCGGCGGCATCCGTCGCCACCGTCGTGGTCCTCCGCCGACCGCGCCCCCGGCGCGCGCACCGGCGCCGAAGAGCGCGGACCGGCCGCGCCGCGCTCGCCCGCACGGCCCGGTGGCGCATCTAGACCGCTCGCCCGCGGCCGCGACAGCGGCCGCCGCGCACGCGCCCCCGCGACGGGTCGCCCGTCCGCCGCGGGGCCGCGACGCGAGATGAACACGCACCGCGCATTCGTCGAGCGAGAGCGAAAAGAGAAGCAGTCGATGCAGTCACCGATGAACACCGCCAGGCCGGCCGACCGTTCCGCACCGTCGGCCTTCCCCGCACCACCCGTCCCCAGTACGCCCCCGACACCCACCACCCCTGCCGACTCCCCGGCACCCCCCGTGCCCTCCGCCCTGGCGGCACTCGTGGGCAACACGCCTCTGCTGCGCGTGTCCGAGCCCCTCGCGCCGGCCGGCCGCGGCTTCTGGGCCAAGCTGGAGGGGTTCAACCCCGGGGGCATCAAGGACCGGCCCGGCCTGCACATGGTGGCCCGTGCCCGGGCCCGGGGCGAGCTGCGCCCGGGCGGGCGGATCATCGAGTCCACCAGCGGCACCCTCGGCCTCGGGCTCGCCCTGGCCGGCATGGCGTACGGACACCCCGTCACCCTGGTCACCGACCCCGGGCTCGAACCCTCCATGACCCGTCTGCTCCGCGCGTACGGCGCGCGGGTCGACATCGTCACCGAGGCCCACCCCACCGGCGGCTGGCAGCAGGCCCGCCGCGAGCGCGTCACCGAACTCCTCGCCGCCCACCCCGGTTCGTGGTGCCCCGACCAGTACCACAACCCCGACAACACCAGCGCGTACACTCCACTGGCGCTCGAACTGGCCACACAGCTCGGCCACATCGACGTGCTCGTGTGCAGCGTCGGCACCGGCGGGCACTCCGCGGGCGTCGGCCGCGTGCTGCGCCAGCTCTACCCCGGCATCGAGATCGTGGGCGTCGACACCATCGGCTCGACCATCTTCGGCCAGCCCGCCCGGGCCCGGCTGATGCGGGGCCTCGGCTCCAGCATCTACCCGCGCAACGTCGCCTACGACACCTTCCGCGAAGTCCACTGGGTCGCCCCGCACGAGGCGGTGTGGACCTGCCGCAGGCTCGCCGCGTCCCACTACGCCACCGGCGGCTGGAGCGTGGGCGCCGTCGCGCTCGTCGCGGGCTGGCTCGCCCGCACCCGGCCCGCGGCCACCCGCGTCGCGGCCGTCTTCCCCGACGGCCCCCAGCGCTACCTGGGCACGGTCTACGACGACGACTACTGCGCGCGCCACGGCCTTCTCGACGCCCCGCCGCCCGCCGAACCGGACGTCATCGGCCGCCCGGACGAGAAGGAGGTGCACCGCTGGACCCGGTGCGCCGACGTCGTCGACCCCCTCACCCTGCCCGGCACCGCCACCGCCACCCCGGAGGCGACCCGGTGAAGGGCACCCCTGGTACCCCCGGTACCCCCGGCACCCCCGGCACCTCCGGCACGTTCGGCGCCCTCGGCCAGCTACGGTCCTACGAGCGCAGCGTCCAGCTCCTGATGGTGAACCAGTTCACCATCAACCTCGGCTTCTACATGCTGATGCCCTACCTGGCCGCCCACCTGTCCGGCACGCTCGGCCTCGCCGGCTGGCTCGTCGGACTCGTCCTCGGCGTCCGCAACTTCAGCCAGCAGGGCATGTTCCTCGTCGGCGGCACCCTCGCCGACCGGTTCGGCTACAAGCCCCTGATCGTCGCCGGCTGCGTCCTGCGCACCCTGGGGTTCGCGACGCTCGGCCTGGTCGACTCGCTGCCCGCGCTGCTCGCCGCCTCCGCGGCGACCGGCCTCGCCGGCGCGCTGTTCAACCCGGCCGTGCGCGCCTACCTCGCGGCGGACGCGGGCGAGCGCAGGGTCGAGGCGTTCGCCCTGTTCAACGTCTTCTACCAGGCCGGAATCCTGCTGGGACCGCTGGTGGGCATGGTGCTCACCGGGGTGGACTTCCGGGTCACCTGCCTGGTGTCGGCCGGGATCTTCGCCCTGCTCTCCGTGGTGCAGATCCGCGCCCTGCCCGCCCGCGGGGGACGGTGCGCGAACCACGGCACGGGGGAGCGGGTCCTCGCCCAGTGGCGGGGCATCCTCGCCAACCGCCCGTTCCTGCTGTTCTCCACCGCCATGATCGGCTCGTACGTCCTCACCTTCCAGGTCTACCTGGCGCTGCCCCTGGACGTGCGCAGGCTCGGCGGGGACGGACGGTTCGGCACCGTGGCCGTGGCCGTGCTCTTCGCCGTCAGCGGGCTGAGCACCATCGTCGGCCAGACGCGGGTCACCGCCTGGTGCAAGGCCCGCTACGAACCCGGGCAGGCCCTGGTACGGGGCCTGGCCGTCATGGGCCTGGCCTTCGTGCCGCTGCTGCTCGCCACCGCGGTGCCCGTGCCCGCCTCCGGGCCGGGACTCTGGCTGCTCGCCGCGGTGCCGCCGACGCTCGCCGCGCTGCTCCTGGCCGTGGGCACGATGATCGCGTACCCGTTCGAGATGGACACCATCGTCCGCCTCTGCGGCGACCGTCTCGTCGCCACCCACTACGGCCTGTACAACACCGTCTGCGGGATCGGCATCACGCTCGGGAACCTCCTCACCGGAGCGGCCCTCGACGCCGCCCGCGAGGCGGGCGTGCCCGCGCTGCCCTGGGCCGCGCTGCTCGCCCTCGGCCTCGCCTGCGCGGCCGCGCTGCACGGCCTGCACCGCAGTGGCCGCTTGGCGTCGCCCGCGCCCCGGCCCGCGGCGGCCTGACCCACTGACCCGTGGCGGACGGGGGCAGGCGCCACCCGACGCCTGCCCCCGGCAGGCCGTGCTGCTGCCCGCCGCCACCGAGGACCAGGTGCGCGCGCTGGCCCGTGCCGGGGTGCTGTTGCCGCCGCGCAAGTCCACGTCGTTCGGGCCGAAACCGGCAGCGGGCCTGACCTTGCGGGTCCTGGGCCTCTCGTGACGGCTACGCCTTCAAGGAGTCGTCGGTGCTGTCGGTGCTGTCGGTGCTGTCGGTGCTGTCGGAACTGTCGGGACTTTCAGAGCCGTCGGAACCTTCGGAACCCTCGGAGCCGTCGCCGCCGTTCCGGGCGCCGTACTGTGCGAGGACCGTCTCCACCGTGTCCGCGTCCTGCGGCCGCTTGTCCTCCCGGTAGCGCACCACCCGCGCGAACCGCAGGGCCACCCCGGCCGGATAGCGCGTGGACCTCTGGAGGCCGTCGTAGGCGATCTCGACCACCAGCTCCGGGCGGACGGTCACCACGGAGCCGTCGTCACTGAGGGCCAGCTCCCGCAGCCGCTCGGTCTGCCAGGCCAGGAGCACGTCCGTCATGCCCTTGAAGGTCTTGCCGAGCATGGCGTACGTGCCGTCTGCGCGGCGTGCGCCCAGGTGGAGGTTGGACAGCTTGCCCGTGCGGCGCCCGTGCCCCCACTCGGCGGCGAGCACCACCAGGTCCAGCGTGTGCACGGGCTTGACCTTCAGCCAGGACGCGCCCCTGCGGCCCGCGCTGTACGGCGCGTCGAGGCCCTTGAGGACGACGCCCTCGTGGCCGCGCGCCAGCGTCGCGGCGAAGAAGTCGTCGGCGGCGCGGCGGGCCGCCTCGTCGGCGGGACCGTCCACGACGAGGCGGCGCACCCGCATCGGCTCGGGCACGAGCCGCGCGAGCGCCGCGTGCCGCTCACGCAGCGGCAGGTCGAGCAGGTCCCGGTCGTCGACGGACAGCACGTCGAAGAAGACGGGGGAGAGGGGCAGTTCGGCCGCGGCGGCGGCCACGTCGAGGCGGGAGCCGACACGCCCGGCGATCTCCTGGAAGGAGCGGGGCCGCCCGGCGGCGTCCAGCGCGATGACCTCGCCGTCGAGGATGAACCGGTCGCCCGCCATCTCCCGCGCCGCGGCGGTGACTTCCGGCAGGCGGTCCGTGATGTCGTCCAGGGTGCGCGTGTGGACGCGTACGTCGTCCGCGTCCCGGTGCACCTGGACGCGGATGCCGTCCAGCTTCTCCTCCACCGCGCACGGGCCGAGCTTGTCGAGCCCCTCGCCGACCGTCGCCGCGCTGTGCGCCAGCATGGGCTGCACGGGCCGGCCCACGGTCAGCCGGAAGTCCGCCAGCGCGTCCGGTCCGCGCTCCAGGAGGGCGCGTGCGACCGGCGTCAGCTCGCCCGCCAGCATCACCGCCCGCCGTACGTCCGCCGCGGGTGCCCCGGTGGCCTGCGCGAGCCCCTCGGCGGCCAGCGCGTCCAGGGCCCCCTGCCGCACCTCCCCGCTCAGCAGGCCGATCAGGAACCGCTGCTCGTCCGCCGTGGCCGCGCCCAGCAACTCCTGGACGAGGCGGCGCCGTTCGGCCTGCGCCCCGGCGCCCGCCACGGCCGCGAGCGCGGTGAGCGCGGCGTGGACGTCCCGCACCGCGAGCGTCGGCGCGGCGGCCGGGGCGACGGGGTCCTTCAGCGCGTGCCAGCCCACGCCGATCCGGCCCTGCGGCAGCCGCCCCGCCAGGTACGGGATGACCACCGGTACGTCGGCGGGGTCCGCGGCGCGGAACAGCTCGGCGAGCAGCGCGGTCTTGCGCGACCGCGCCGCGGTCGCCGCCACTCCCTTGGAGACCTCCGCGACCCGGGCGAACAACATGCGGCCATCCTGCCCCGCGCGGCCCGATCCCGCACCACGGGCCGATCTCCCCGGGGGCGCCCCGGGCGTGTGTCAGCGCGGGACGACACCGCGTACGACGCCCAGCTCCACCAAGTCCTCCGGGCGCACCCGCAGTTCGTCGGCGAGGGCCGGGGCGTCCGCGCGGGGGCGCTTGAGGATGGCGGCCGCCGCCTCGGGGGCGATCACCGAGAAGTAGCTGTCCGGCGTCGCCCAGGTGCGGCCGGGCGCGGCGAGGGCGAGCGCCCCGCCCGAGCCGCCCTCGCCGACGACCAGGCTGGTGACGGGCGTCCGCGCGGCGGCGACGGCCGCGAAGACGTCCGCGATCGCGGCCCCGGCGCCCGCCCGCTCGGCCTCGGCGTCGTTCGCGGCCCCCGGCGTGTCGATCAGCGTGAGCACGGGCACGGAGAGGCGGTCGGCCAGGCGGATGAGGCGGGCCGCGGTCCGGTACCCGGCGGGCCGCGTCGGGGTGCCGCACTGGGCCACGTAGGCGACGGAGCGGCCCTCGCGCAGCCCGAAGCCGCACAGCAGGCCCGCGTCCGTGCCGCCGCACCGGTCCCCGCTGACCGGTTCGCGCGAGGCGAAGTAGGCGTCGAGGTACGCCGCGGCGCGGGGCCGTTCGGGCGCGCGGGCACGGCGCACCGCCTCCCAGCCCGTGCCGGACGGCCGGGTGTCCCCGAGCGCGCGCGGC
>NZ_BNBT01000124.1 GCF_014656095.1 Streptomyces longispororuber | reverse complement strand
TGGTGCGCGACCCGGCCCGCCTCGCGGCCGATGGTGCGGCGCACCTGGCGCGGCGTCGTACCGATGGCGCGCAGCAGGCCCAGCTCGGGCGCGCGTTGGCGCAGCGCCTGCGCCACCGTCGAGGACACGACCAGGAGCGCGACGAGGACCACCGTCGCGGCCACGGCGCCCAGGAGTTCGAGCAGGCTCGCGCGCGCGGGCGCGGCGGCCAGGTGTTCCGCCGCGCCCCGGCCGTTCCCGGTGAGCACGCGCAGCGCGGCCGCGTCCCCCTCGGCCCGCCGCCCGGCGACGCGCTGGCCGGCCTCGTCGACGGCGGCGCGGACGCGGTCGTACAGCGCGCCCGTGGCCACGCCCCGCTCGGGGACGACCCCGACGGCGTCGACCGTGCCCGGCCGCCCGGCCAGGCGCCGCGCCTCGCCGGCCGTGAAGTAGACCGCGGCGCGGGGCCCGTCCGCGACGCCGACGACCCGGTACGTGGCCGACCGGTAGGTGGCTGACCGGTGCGTGGCCGACCGGTGCGTGGCCGGTGGGCGCGTGGCCTCGGGGGTGCCGGTCCGGAGCGTGACGCGCGCGCCGACCGCGTGGCCGCCGCCGGTCACGACCTCCCCCGCGGGCCGCCGCGCCCGGCCGTCGCGCAGCGCGTACGGCGCAAGGCGCGCCGCCTCCCAGGGACGGCCCGTCGCCGCGCGGCCCCCGTCCCCCACCGGGAACACCCGGTCGGCCACCGCGCGCCGAACCCCGGGGACGGCGCGCACCACGTCGAGCGCCCGCTCCGGTACGCGCACCCGCTCGGTGAGGCCGGCCGTCGCGGTCTCCGGGTCGGAGCCCCAGGGCTTGGCGGTGTAGCGGGTGTGCTGGTCCCCGGCGACCACGACGGGGGCGGCCGCGTACCGCTCCACGCGCGCGTGGCCGAGCCCCGCCGACACCACGGCCAGCGCGAACGCGCCGAGCAGCGCCGAGGTGAGGACGAGCGCGGCGAGGACGGCCGCCCACGCCCCGCGGTGGGTACGCGCCCCGCGGGCGGCGAGCAGCGCGGTCGCCCTCACGCCGCGGCCCCGCCGCCGATGCGCCGCATCACCTCGTGCACCCGGTCCGGGTCCGGGCGGTGCAGCGCGGCCACCAGCCGCCCCCGCGCGAGGAACACCGCCTCGTCGCACCACGCCGCCGCCACCGGGTCGTGCGTGACCATGACGACGGTGTGCCCGTCCACGTCCACGGCCCGCCGCAGCAGCGCCAGCACGTCGTGCGCGGTCACCGGGTCGAGGGCGCCGGTCGGCTCGTCGGCGAAGACCACCGCCGGGTCGGTGACCAGCGCGCGGGCGACGGCGACGCGCTGCTGCTGGCCGCCGGACAGCTCGGCCGGGAGGTCGTCGGCCCGGTCGGCGAGTCCGACGGCGGCGAGGGCGCGCAGCGCGGGCCCGCGCACCTCGCCGGTGGCGCCGCCGAGGAGCAGCGGCAGCGCGACGTTCTCGGCGGCACTCAGCGACGGCACCAGGTTGTGGGCCTGGAAGACGAAGCCGACGCGTTCGCGGCGCAGCCGGGTCAGCCGGGCCTCGGTGAGGCCGTCGAGCGCGACGCCCTCCACGCGGACGGTGCCCGAGGTCGGCCGGTCGAGCCCGGCCGCGCACTGCAACAGGGTCGACTTGCCCGAGCCCGAGGGCCCCATGACGGCGAGGAAGTGGCCGCGCGGCACGGACAGGTCCACCGGGTGCAGCGCCACGATCGCGCCGCGCCGGTGGGTCCGGCCGACCGCGTCCAGCGCGAGCACCTCACCCCGCGGCCGTGCGTCCGGCGAGGCCTGGCCCCCCGGCTGCCCGTCCAGCGACAGCTCGCCGCCCGGCTGCCCGTCCAGCGACAGCTCGCCGCCCGGCCGTCCCCGCGCCGCCGCGCGCCCGGCACCCCGCCGCCCGAACATCCGTACGCCCTCTCCTCGCCGTCGCGGCGCCCGCGCCGCCCACCGGGGAAAACGCTAGGAATCCGGGCCCGGGCGGGACGAGAGAGCAGGGTCCCGAGGAGGGGGTGGAGCCCGCTACACCCCCGGCCGCCGCCCGCGACGGGTCACGCCGGGTTCCGCAACAGCTCCACCAGGGACGCGATGCTCTGGTCGCCGCGGCCCTCGGCCATCGCCCGGCGCAGCAGGTCGTGCATCGGCGCGTGCCAGCGCACGTCGAGGCCGTTCCCCGTGCCCAGCTCCTCGTCGTACGGGATGCCCGCGTGGAAGATGCCGACGGACGACAGGGGCGCGGAGTAGTCGCCGCGGTCGATCTCCGCGGCGAACGTCGGCAGGACCGAGTTGACCATCTCCAGCCACTTCTGGGTGTACGGCACCAGGGTGCTCGCGTCCAGGCCCCGCTGGGTGACCAGGGCGGCGCCCTGGAAGAAGCCGAGCAGCGCGGGCAGCAGGGTGCCGCCGACGGCCTGCTCGTACAGGGCCGCCAGGTCGGGTTCGGTGCCGAGGAACCGGGTGTCGCCGCCCAGGACGCGCAGCGTGGCCTCGTGCGCCGTGAACACGGCGTGGTCGCCGCCGTAGTACAGCAGCGTGTCGGGCTCGCCGACGGCCGTCGGCACGTTCTTGATCGCGCCGCCGAGGAAGCGGGCGCCGTGCCCGGTGGCCCAGGCGGCCAGCGCGCGGGCACCGGCCGGGTTGCCGGAGTTGAGGGTGACCAGGTCGCGCCCGGCGAGGCCGTCGGTGGCCGGCTCCAGGGCGGCGAGCGTCGCGTCGAACGTGGTGAGGCAGGCGAGGGTGAGCGGGCTCGCGGCGATCGCCTCGCGGATGTCCACGGCGTGCGTCGCGCCCTGCTCGACCAGGGGCGCGGCCTTCTCCGGGCTGCGGTTCCAGACCGTGGTGGGGTGCCCGGCGGCGACGTACGCCGACGCGAGCGCCGCGCCCATGGAGCCGAGGCCGACGACGGTCACGGGTGTGCGGGCAGGCGTGGGCATGGCTGCTCCAATGCTGGGGTGGGGTGGGGGCGCCGGGCGCTCACCCCAGCCTGGATCCGGCCGCCGGGTTCCTCAAGTACCCACTATTTCGTACGGTACTTACCTTCCGGTGCGTGCCCGGCGGCCCGTCCGGCGCGCCTCGGGAGCCACCTCCGGCGCACGCCCCCTCGGCCACCTCCGGCGCTCGCGGGAGGCACCCTCGGCCCGCGCCCCGTCAGCCGCCTCCGGCCCGGGCCCCGAGACGCCTCAGCCCGCGTCCGCCCCCGCCTCCGGGTGCAGCCGCAGCCAGCCCGCCCACGCCGACTCGACCATCTCGCGCACGTCCCGCTTGGCCGTCCAGCCGAGCTCCGCCGTGATGCGGTCGGCGGCGGCGACGACCCGCGCCGGGTCGCCCGCGCGGCGCCCGGTGACCTCGGCGGGCACGGCCCGGCCCGTCACGTCGGCGATGAGGTCGACCATCTCGCGCACCGAGACGCCCTCGCCCCGGCCGACGTTGAGCGTCAGATCGGTGCCCTCGGGCGCCTCGGCGAGGCGCCGGGCGGCGGCGACGTGGGCCTCGGCGATGTCCGCGATGTGGATGTAGTCGCGGACGCAGGTGCCGTCGGGGGTGGGGTAGTCCGCGCCGAAGATGCGCGGGGCGGCGCCCTCGGTGAGCTTCTCGAAGACCATCGGGACGATGTTGAAGACCCCGGTGTCGGCCAGCTCGGGGTCGGCCGCGCCCGCCACGTTGAAGTAGCGCAGGCACGCCGTCCGCAGGCCCGTGGCCCGGCCCGTGGCGCGGGTCAGCCACTCGCCCGCGAGCTTCGTCTCGCCGTACGGGCTGATCGGCAGGCAGGGCGTGTCCTCCGTCACCAGGCCGTTCTCGGTGTCGGGCATGCCGTACACGGCCGCCGACGAGGAGAAGACGAAGGACGGGACACCCGCGTCCGTCACCGCCTGGAGCAGGACCCGCAGGCCCTCCACGTTCTCGCGGTAGTAGCGCAGCGGCTGCTCCACGGACTCGCCGACCTGCTTCTTCGCCGCGAGGTGCACGACCCCGCTGATCCCGTGCTCCTTCAGGGTCCGCGCGAGCAGGTCCGCGTCCAGCGTGGAGCCGGTCACGAGCGGTACGCCGTCGGGCACGCGCGCGGCGATGCCGGTGGACAGGTCGTCGTAGACCACCGTCCGCTCGCCCGCCTCGGTCATGGCGCGCACGACATGTGCCCCGATGTACCCGGCACCGCCGGTGATCAGCCAGGTCATGGTCAGCTCGTCCCCGTTCCCTCGTGTCCTCTGTCCGGTGTCGCGGCCGGCACGCCGTACGCCACGTCGTGCGGCACACGGCCCGTACGCCGCCTTGCGCGGCGCGCGGCGCGCGGTCCCGGCCGCCGGGGATGTGTCCCGGACGCCCGGAAGGTGCAGTCTGGCAGAGGCGGGGTGAGGGGCGTGTCAGCGGGCGTTCTCTCCGGGGCGCAGGGCGCGTGCGAGGCGCGTGAGCCGCCGCCGCGCGACCTCCGCCACGCCGCGTACGCCCGGCGCGAGCCGCACCGCGAGGTTCCCGGCCTGCGTCGCGTAGGGCTGGACGAGCACGACGCCGTGCCGCCCGTCCGGCAGGGCCGTGCGGCGCAGCAGCCCGGGGCCCGCCACCGCGCGGGCCGTCGTCGCGCGGCTGGTGCCGTCGTCGAAGAGCAGCCGCACGCGCAGGTCGAAGACGTCGCCGTCGAGCGCGCCGAGGTCCAGGCGCACCTCCGCGACCCACGTCTCCCCGGGCGTCTCGGCGTTCAGGACGGCCGTGCGGCGGAGCTGCGGACGGCCGCCGCGGCGCGGCGCGAGCGCCACCTCCACCACGGCGGGACCGGCGTCCGCGACCCGCCCGTACAGCTCGTGCAGACGGATGCGCAGCAGCCGCGCGCGGGGGCGCAGCTCGGCGTCCACGGCCAGCGGCAGCAGCCGCAGCGGCCGGTGCAGGAGGTGGTCGAGGGTCACCTGGGGCAGGTCCTCGGCCCAGACGGGCGTGGCGTCGGCCGCGCGCGCGTACGGCGGGGCCAGCCGGGCGGGGCGCGCGGCCACCTGCTGGAGCCGGGCCAGGTCGCGCGTGGACGCGGCGGCGAACAGCACCCGGGCGATGACGCCGCCGGGCGCGGGCGCGGCCTCCAGGTCGGCCGGGTCGAACTCCGCGAGGTACGCGCGCGTGAGCTGCCACCAGCGGCGCTGGTACGCCGGGCCGCGCGCGGGCAGCTCCCGCGCGTACATGCGCAGGCTGTGGTCGAGGAACGTGGCGCGGGCGGCCCGCGCGAGCGCCGTGCCGCCGCTGCCGCCCGCCGCGCGCAGGACGTCCACGGCCTGGCGGTGGGCGGCGACACGGGCCTCCCAGTTGGTGATCCCGGCCCGGTCGAGGGAGATCGACAGCTTGGCGGCGGCGCGCCGCACGTGCCACACGTACACCGGGTCCGGGACGAGCGCGACGCGCGGCGCGGCGGCCAGGACGCGCGCCCCGAACACGAAGTCCTCGTAGACGAAGCGGCCCTCGGGGAAGCGGACGGCGTGCGCGCGCAGGAACTCCGTGCGGTACAGCTTGCCGACGCACAGCGTGTCGCGGACCAGGCGCGGCCGCAGCTCCGGCCGGGGGACGAGCGCGGGCCTGCGGTACAGCTCGGGCTGCCAGGGCTGCTCCCGCCCGGACGGCAGCTCGCGGCGCACGCACAGGCCGGACGCGACGTCGGCGTCGTGCCGCTCGGCGGCGGCGAGGAGCACCCCGGCCGCGCCGGGCGCCAGCACGTCGTCGCTGTCCAGGAACGTCACGTAGGCACCGGACGCGGCGTCGACGCCGTCGTTGCGGGGAGCGCCGCAGCCGCCGCTGTTGGCCGCGCGGCGCACCACCCGCACGCGCGGGTCGGCCGCGGCGAGGGCGTCCAGGACGGCGGGGCTGGAGTCGGTCGAGCAGTCGTCGACGGCGATCACCTCGCCCACGACGGGCCCCTGGGCGAGCGCGGAGCGCACCGCGTCCGCGACGTGCGCCGCGTCGTTGTAGCCGATGACGACGACGGTGACGCGCGGGGCCGGGGGCCGCCCCGGGGGAGAGATCCGTTCCACGGGAGGAATGTTAGGGCTTGCCCAGAATTATCCGATTAGGGGCGCGGGTTGGGTCGTATGCCGCATATGGTGTTAAGAACGGGCCAAGATGAGCAAACCTCCCCTTCGTGGAGGTCAAGCAGGCAGAGACATCCCCCCGGGGAGCGCCCCCCGCCCGGCCCGCCATCCGTGCCATCCGTGCCGCCCGTGCCGCGCGTGTCACCCGTGTCGTCCAAGGCACCCGTACCGTCCAGGGCGGCCGTACCGTCCGCCGCCTCCGCGGCGGCCGTACCGGCGTCCTCGGCGTCACCGTCCTGGTGCCCGTCCTCACCATGCTGGCCGTCGGCCTGTGGGGCGTCGAGCGCGGCTCCCTCTGGCGCGACGAGGGCGTCACGCTCCAGGTGGCGCGCCGCTCCCTGCCCGAGATCTGGCACCTGCTGCACTCCGTGGACGCCGTGCACGGCCTGTACTACCTGCTCATGCACGCCGTGCTCCCGGCCGGCGCGGGCGAGGTCGCCGTCCGCCTGCCGTCCGTGTGCGCCGCCGCGGCCGCCGCCGAGCTCGTCGCGGCGCTCGGGGCGCGCCTGGCCCGCCCGCGCGTCGGCCTGTGGGCCGGACTCCTGTACGCGGTCACGCCGTTCGCCGGGCAGTACGCGCAGCAGGGCCGGTCCTACGCGCTGGTCGCCGCCGGGGCCGCGCTGTCCACGCTGCTGTTCGCCCGCGCGGCCGAGCGCCCCGCGCGCCGGGGCCCGTGGTGCGCGTACGGGGCCGCCACCGCCGTCACCGCGCTGCTGCACGAGCACGCCGTCCTGCTGCTCGCCGCGCACGCCGTGACCCTGCTGCTCGCCCGGGCCGGGGCGCCGGTGTGGCGCGCCTGGACGCGCACGGCGGCCGTGGCCGCGCTGGCGCTGGTGCCGCTCGCCGTCGTCTCGCACCGCCAGGCGGCCCAGGTCGGCTGGTTGCGGCCGCCCGACGGCGCGGCGGTGGTGCGGCTGCTGCGGGACGTCACCGGCCCGGTCCTCGCGGTCGCCGCCGCCGAACTCGCCCTCGCCCCGCTCGCGCTGTGCGGGCCCTGGGCCCGCCGCCGCACCGGCCGCGGTGCACGGCTCCCGCTCCCGGCGGTCGCCCTGCCGCTGCTGGTGGTGCCGCCCGCCGTGCTGCTCGCCGTCTCGCAGCAGTGGCCGCTGTACCACGAGCGGTACGTGCTCTACTGCCTCGCGGGCGCGCCGCTGCTCGTGGCGGCCGGGATGGAGCGCGCGGCCCGGCTCGCGCAGGTGCCCTGCGGCCCGCGGGAGCTCGGCGCCCTGGCGGTGGCGGGCGCGCTCATCGCGGGCTGCGCCTTCTGGTGGCAGCTCCCGACGCACCGCGGCGACCGGACGGCCGGGCGCGGCGAGGACCACGCGGCCCTCGCCGCCGTCGCCGCCCGCGAGGTCCGCCCCGGTGACGCGGTCCTGTACCTGCCGCTCATCGCCCGCCGCGTCCGCCTCGCCTACCCGGAGGCCTTCCGCGGCACCCGGGACGTGGCGCTGCGCGTGCCGGGACCCGCCTCCGGCACCCTCTACGGCCGCGAGGCGGACCCCGCGGCGCTGCGGCGCGCGCTCGCGGACGAGGACCGCCTGTGGGTGCTCACCGAGTCGGGGCCCCTGTGGCGCGCGGCCCGCGGCGACGGCGACGGCACGGAGAGGACCAAGATGCGCGTGCTGCGCCGGGACTTCACCCGGCGCGCCGAGTACGTCATGGTCGGCGGGTCGCTGCGGCTGTACGTACGCCGCTGACCGGCCCGCGCCCCGCACGGCGGCCGAGCCCCCGGCACGTACCCCGCCACGGGCCGGGCCGCTTTGTCACGGACGCCGCGGGCCCGGCCCGCCGACCCGCGCCAGGACCTCGCCCGTGCGCGGCCCCCACGCCACCACCACCGCCTCCGGCGGCACCCGCTGCGCGGGGTCCAGCAGCAGCCAGCGCACGTGGTAGCGGCGGACGACGGCGGCGCGTTCGGCGCGGGTGGAGTCCGGCGCGAGGTAGTCCCGCACCGCGCGCAGCCGCCGTTGGCGGACGTCCTCGTCGAGCGAGGTGTCCGGCCAGGCGGGCGCGACCAGGTCGACCCCGGCGGCCGGGAGCGACCGCGTGGGCCGGTAGCCGTCGGTGAGCACCACGTCGCCGGGGCGCATCCGTGACGTCGCCCAGGTGTAGTCCGGCCACCGCGGCGGCTGGTCGAAGCCGACCGGGTCGAGCGCGCGCGGCACCACGGCGCCCGCCTGGACCTGGAAGAACCCGACGGCCACGCCGAGCGCGGCCGCCCCCGCGAGGGCCGCGCGGCGCGCCCCCCAGGGCCGGGGCGCCGCCAGCTCGACCGCGAGGGCGAACTGGAGCGGCACCAGGGTCAGGCCCAGGATGCGGCCGTAGGTGTAGTGGCCGCTGCACCAGCCGTAGGCCACCACCGCGCAGTCCAGCGCGAACATCAGCACCAGCGGGTCCCAGCGGTCCCGGCGCCGGCGGACGAACAGCGCCGGCAGGCCGAGCGCGGCCAGCCAGAAGCGCTGGGGCATGTCGGTGTAGAGCTGGCGGTGGATCCAGTCGACGCTCTGGTCGCCGACCAGCGTGAGCGGGTTGAAGTAGGGCCAGGTCGTGGCCACCGCCAGCGCGGCCGCGCACGACAGGCCCCACCGGGGCAGCGTCCGGCCCAGGGCGGCCGCGCCGCGCACGGACCCGCCGCAGGCGAAGGAGGCCACGCCGATGACGGCCGCGACCGACGAGATCGGGTGGATGAGCAGGACGAGGCCGCACAGCGCGCCCAGGCCCGCGTGCCCGTGCCAGGACAGCGGGGCGCGGGCCGCCCACGCCCAGGCCCAGAACGTCAGGCCGATCGCGAAGGTGGACGGGTAGCCCAGGTTCCCCGTCATCGACATCAGGCCCAGGTAGCCGCTCCACCACGCCGTCCGCGTGCCCCAGAGCAGGACCATCGCGAGCAGGGCCAGCACCGGCGCCCACGGCCGGGGCGTGAGCACGCGCACGAAGCGGCCGATCCCGGTGAGCAGGACCAGCAGGTTCAGCGGCCCGGAGAGCTTCACCACCTGCCCGCCCGCGAGGCCCGTGGCCTTGGCGACGAGGGCCTGGGCGACGGCGTACGGCGAGTAGTACGCGCTGCCGTCGCCCGGCAGGTCCGCCATCGGGTGGCGCGGGTGCAGCAGGTCCGCACGCAGGCGTTCCACCACCGCCGCGTGCTGCCCGAAGTCGCAGCACATCGGCACGCGCCAGTACGCGAGCGTCATCACGAGCCAGAACAGCGCCCCGCACACCAGGTACGGTCCTGGCCGGCGCCGCCCGGCCCCGGAGGCCGTCGCGCCGCGGGCGGCGCGGCGGACCTGCGGCGTGGGCAGCGTCGGCAGCGCCCTCATCCCAGGAGCCTGTCCGCGACGCGGGCGGCGGCGTGGCCGTCGTCGAGGTCGCAGTAGTCCTCGCGGAAGGACGCGTACGCCTCGGCGTGCCGGGCGGCGACCGCGTCGAGGTCGCGCAGCGCGGCCACGACGTCGTCCGTGGAGGCGAGCAGCGGCCCCGGCGCGCGGGTCTCGAAGTCGAGGCAGAAGCCGCGCACGGTGTCCCGGTAGTGCTCCAGGTCGTAGGCGTGGAACAGCATCGGGCGGCCGGTGTGCGCGAAGTCGAACATCAGGGACGAGTAGTCGGTGACGAGCACGTCGGCGACCAGCAGCAGTTCGACGGCGCGGGGATGGGCGCTGACGTCGCGGACGAAGGGCGCGCGGGCGCCCGGCAGCCGCCCGGACGCCAGCGGGTGCTTGCGGACCAGCAGCACGTGGTCGTGGCCGAGCGCCCGCTCGGCGGCGCGGAAGTCGAGCGCCGACTCGTGGCGGAAGTGCCCCGGGCCCGCGGCGAGGTGGTCGCGGTACGTCGGCGCGTACAGCACGACCCGCTTGTCCGGCGCGAGGCCCAGCTCGTGCCGCACGCGGTCGGCGACCTTGGCGCGGTCGGCGGCGAACAGCAGGTCCGTGCGCGGCGACCCGGCCTCCAGGACCTCCCCGTCGTAGGCGAGGGCGCGCCTGAGGTGCGCGGTGGCGAAGCGGGCGGGGGAGACCAGGACGGACCACTGGCGCGCCAGGCGGGGCAGCGCGTCCAACTGGCGGTGGTCGGCGTACAGGGTGTCCGTCAGGTCGGTGCCGAGCCGCTTGAGGGGGGCGCCGTGCCAGGTCTGCACGACGGTCTGGCCCTCGCGCCGCTCGAAGAAGTCCGGCAGGTGGCCGGCGGCGACGATGCGGCGGCAGCGGGCCAGGGCCTCGTACCAGGCGGCGCTGTGCTCCTCCACGCCGAGCGCGCCGGGCGGCACGGCCGTCTGCTGGTCGCGCGTGACCCACAGGTGCTCGACGTCGGCGCGCCGCCGCACCAGCTCCTCGTGCACGGCCCGCGGCGAGTCCCCGTCGAGGTACAGGACCGCGTCGCGCAGGCCCTGGGCGCGCTCGCGCGGGTAGTGCTCGGCGCGCAGCCGGTGGCGGCGGTAGGCGCCGCGCTCGGCGGGGGCGAGCACGGACCCGGACTCGATCACGAGCCGGTCGCCGAAGCGCCGCCCGACCGTGACCTCGCGCCCCTCGACGGTACGGCGCTCCGGCAGCGCCGCGCCCAGCGAGGCGAGCACCCGCACCGGTACGCCGGGGCCGCTCTCCCCGGCCTCGCGCAGGAAGGCGTACCAGCGGCCCTGGCGCAGCAGGCCGCCGCCCGGGGCGAACACCGCGCGGAAGCGGGCGCTGCCCTCGTGCGGGTTCCGCTCCACCGGCACGGTCACCTCGTCGTCGCGGGCGCTGTGGCGCAGCACGAGGTCGGCCGTCGGCCAGCTCGCGGGGGTCGCCGTGCCCTCGACGGTCAGGGAGCCGTCGGTGGCCCACAGCACGCGGTCGGCGACGGGCTGCCGGGTGAGGTCGACGACGAGGCGGCCCTGGTCGTCGGCGGTGGCGCACAGCTCGCGGCCGGGCCGGGAGGCGTACCGGCCCGGCGGCAGGTCGAGCGCGGCGGCCACCGGGACCAGGCTGCCGTCGGCCAGGACGAGGTGGGCCTGCCAGCGGTCGCCGTGCGGCGGCTCGACCTGGGCGGGCGCGTGGTGCGGGGCGGGCGGCACGTCCTCCAGGCCGGCGAGGCGGAGGCGGGCGTCGAAGCGGTCCCCGGCGACGGTCAGGGGGCAGTCGAACACCGCCTGGGCGTTGCTCAGGCGCAGCGCCCTGGGGTGGACGTCGTCGTGGAGCGTGCCCGTCAGCACCACGTCGCCGTCGTCGAGGCGGTGGGCGTCCACGCGCGCGGTGTACTCCTGGACGCGCAGCACCAGGCGCCCCTTGCTGAATCCTGCCGCGAGGCGGACGCCGTCCTCCAGGTCGCGGACCAGCGTCTGGGTGCCCGCGCCGTCCTCGGCGCGCACGGCCGCGCGCCGGACCCTGCCGTGGCCCGCGACGACGACGCCGAGCAGCCAGTTGCCGGGCTGCCAGCGGCCTTCGGTCCGCAGCCGCTCCGGGTTGATCCGCATCTCGAAGCCGGACCGGTCGTAGCAGTGCACCTGCTGCCCCGAGGCCTCGGTGGCCTCGGGCGCGGCGACCGTGCGGGTCGGCACGTACCGGAACTGGCCGCGCGCGTGGGCCGACTTCAGCAGCCCGGCCTTCACGCCGTGCGTGGCGCGGACCGCCTCCAGGTTGCGCACGTACGCGTAGCCGCGCAGGCGCAGCGTGCCGTCCTCGGCCCAGACGGCCTCGCGCAGCCGGGCCACGACGGGCAGTTCGCCCTTGCCGAGCCGGGTGACCTCCTTGGGCAGGGCGTCCACGCCGGGGAAGGCCGCGTACCGGCGCAGGGCGCCGCGCACGGTGAACGCGCCCTTGCCGCCGCGCCGTTCCCGGTCCAGGAGGCCGATCAGCTCCTCGGCGCGGCCCTCGCGCACCAGGTGCCACTTCACGCGCAGGTCGACGGGGATCCGGCGCGCCGCGGAGGGGTCGCAGGCGCGCAGGAAGGCGGCGGTGCCCTCGAGGAACGCCGCCCGGTACTCGGGGCCGCCCATGGGCAGGCCCTCCAGGAAGTACACGAAGTCGTCGCGCAGGCAGGACGCGTCGTACACCGCCTTCAGCTCCGGGGCGTGCCCGGCGAGGAAGGAGCTGACGTCCGCGCAGGCCGCGATCCGGTCGCGCACGCCCTTGACGTCGGTGCGCCGCCGCGTGATGGAGCCCTCGCGCACCCGCCAGTAGTAGACGTGCTCGCTCAGCACGTCCACGGCGCCGGCGAGGAAGTGCGCGGGGATCATCACCGGGGTGTCCTCGTACAGCCGGCCCTCGGGGAAGGCGAAGTCGTGCCGGTCCCAGAAGTCCCTGCGGAACACCTTGTTCCAGGCGACGCGGTCGGCGAGCAGCGCGAGGTCGCGGCTGATGTGGGTGCGGGTGCGCGACCGGGTCAGCCACTGGTACTGCCAGGCCTGGGAGCGGCCGCGCCCGGTGAGCCGCCAGACGTTGCCGGTGGCGAAGTCGGAGCCGCTCGCGTCCAGGCTCGCGACCATCCGGCCGTACGCGCCGTGCGGCACCACGTCGTCGCTGTCCACGAACGTCAGATAGGTGGCCGCCGGATCCGCGTGCCGCACCCCGGTGTTGCGGGCGGCGCTCAGGCCCGCGTTGTCCTGGCGCACGTAGGTGAAGCGCGGGTCACGGGCGGCGAAGGCGCGGGCGATGTCGGGACTGGCGTCGGTCGAGCCGTCGTCGACGAGGACGACCTCCAGGTCACCGGCCTCGTCCCCGGCGCCGACCGACTGCTGGGCGATCGACTCCAGGCACTCCTCGAGGAACTCCTCGACGTTGTAGATGGGCACGACGACGCTGAGTCGGGGCTGCACGGCGACCGGCCTTTCATGGACGTATGGGATCAATACTCCTATTACGGTGATATCCATGCGGTGTGCCCTGCCGTGCCGACCTTCGCGGCGCCGATCACCCCTACGAGTGAGGGTTCTTCGGCGGTCCGTACGCATTGGCTACCGTCGGTGCGCATGTCGCGCTTCTCCGTTGTCGTGCCCGCCCACCGCGTCCAGGGGTACCTGAGGGAGTGCCTGGACTCCGTGCTCGGCCAGTCGTTCGGCGACCTCGAACTGATCGTCGTCGACGACGCCTCCCCCGACGGCTGCGCGGACATCGCCGCCGCGTACGCGCGCCGCGACCCGCGCGCCCACCTCGTCCACCTGCCCGAGCGCCGCGGCCCAGGACCCGCCCGCAACGCCGGCGCCGACCGCGCCACCGGGACCTACCTGCTCTTCCTCGACGGCGACGACCTGCTGCTGCCCGGCGCCCTCGCCGCCGCCGACGCCGCCCTCACGGACGCGGGCGACCCCGACGTGCTGCTGTTCGGCCACGACCGCACCGACTGGTGGGGCGACGTACGGCCCGGCGGCGACGACCTGACCGGCGACCCGCTCGCGGTGACGCCCGCCGCCTGGAACCGCGCCGTGCGACGGGAGTTCTGGACCGGCCACCACCTGGCGTTCTCCCTCGGCCCCTACGAGGCCGTGGTGCCCGCGCACCGGGCGGTCCTGCACGCCGGGGACCGCGTCGCCGCCCTGGACCGGGCCTGCGTACGCCGGCGCGAGCGGCGCGACGGCGGCTCCGCCCACGCGCCCGGCGAGCGGCACCTGACGGTGCTCGACCGCTACGAGGACCTGTTCACCGCCGGCTACGACCGGCCGGACGCCGCCGCCCGGCTCTACCCGCACGCCGTCCGCCACCTGCTCGCCGTCGTCGGCGACCCCGCGGGCCTGCCCCGGCGCGAGCGGCCGGAGTTCTTCCGCCGCGTCGCCCGGCGGCTCGGCGCGCACCGGCCGCCGGACCACACGCCCGCGTCGGCCGAGGAGCGGGCGCTCGCCGACGGCTCGCACCGCGCCTACCGGCGCCTGGTGCGGTCCGTGGCCCGCGGCGCCGCCCTGCGCGCCCAGCTCGCCCGGCGCCGCAAACAGCTCGCCGACCGCGTCAAGCGCACCGCCTACCGCGCCGAGCTGCGCACCGCGCGCCTCGACCCGCACCTCGCCGTGTACGGCGCGTACTGGAACCGCGGCGTCGCCTGCAACCCGGCCGCCATCCACGCCAAGGCCCGCGAACTCGCCCCGCACGTCCGGGGCGTCTTCGTCGTCTCGTACCACCACCGGCACCGGGTCCCGCCCGGCGTCGACCACGTCGTCGCGGACTCGCTCGGCTACTGGCGGCTCATGGCCCGCGCCACCTACCTGATCAACAACTCCAGCTTCCCCGGCGGCTTCACCAAGCGCCCCGGCCAGGTCTACCTCCAGACCCACCACGGCACGCCCCTGAAGAAGATGGGCATGGACCAGCGGCGCTACCCGGCCAGCACGCACAACCTCAGCTTCCGGCGCCTGCTGGCCCACGTCGACCAGTGGGACTACAGCCTCTCCGCCAACCCGCACTCCACCGAGACCTGGCAGCGCGTCTACCCCTCCGCGTCCTACCGCGCCCTGGAGCTCGGCTACCCCCGCAACGACGTGTACTTCACCGCGACCGCCGCCGACGTCACCCGCGTCCGCGAGGAACTCGGCGTCCAGGAGGGGCAGAAGGTCCTGCTGTACGCGCCCACCCACCGCGACTACCAGAAGGGCTTCCTGCCCCGCCTCGACCTGGAGCGCTTCGCCACCGCCCTCGGCCCCGCGTACGTCCTGCTGGTCCGCGCCCACTACTTCTACGGCGCCGCCGCGGACCTCGCCGCCACCCACCCGGGCATCGTCGACGTCACCGGGCACCCGCGCGTGGAGGACCTGTGCCTGGCCGCCGACGCGCTGGTCACGGACTACTCCTCGCTGATGTTCGACTACGCCTGCCTGGACCGCCCGATCGTCACCTACGCCCCCGACTGGCAGGCCTACCGGCTCGCCCGCGGCACCTACTTCGACCTCCTCTCCGGGCGCGAGGGCGAGACCCCCGGCGCGGTGGCGACCACCGAGGACGAGCTGGTCGCGCTCTTCCGCGACGGCGCCTTCGACACCGACGCCACCACCCGGCTGCGCTCCGCCTTCCGGGCCCGCTTCTGCCCGTACGACGACGGAGGCGCGGCCGAGCGGGTGGTGCGCCACCTCTTCCTGGACGGGGCCTGAGCGGGCGTCAGCCCTTGGCGCGCTCGTAGGGGGAGCGCACCGGGAAGTACGCCGCGAGGAACGCCCGCAGCGCGAGCGCCCGCTCCTCCTCCGCGAGGCTCCCGCCCGGCGACTCGCCGACGCAGAAAGCGGTCTTGTGCCGCGACTGGAGCAGCCGCCCGAGCCGGGCGTGGTGGTCGCGGTCGGCGATGTCCACGAAGTCGTACGTGATCGACGCCGGCACCGCCCGCCCCGTCAGGTACGCGTAGTGCTGGAACAGCGACGAGACGACGGAGTGGTCGCCGGTGCCCCGGAACCGGTTGCGGGCCGTCGCCGCCAGCTCACGGCCGTACCGCTCGGCCAGCTCCTGCAGCACGCTGCGCCGCAGCGCGTACGGCACGTGCAGCAGGCAGTGCGTCGCGGTGCGGCCGAAGTCGCGGCGCAGCAGCTCCCGGTTGTTCTTCGCGGCGGCCAGATAGCCCTCGTCGGCGGCGGACACCGGCAGGTCGGGCACGGAGACCGACGACCAGAAGAACCGGGTGAGCCCGTTGGGCAGGAAGAAGGTGTCCGGGGCGGTCGGGCGGCCCAGGAACATGTCGTCGTTGAGGTACAGGAAGTGCTCGGACAGGCCGTCGATGCGGTGGAGCTGCGTCTCGATGGCGTGCGAGTTGAACGTCGGCAGACAGGCGTCCGGGTCGGCGAACAGCTCGCGGTGGTCGACCACCGTCACGCCCGGGTGCGCCGTGTCCAGCCACGCCGGGACCTGCCCCGCCGTGACCAGGTAGACGTGGCGCACCCAGGGCGCGTACATCGCCAGGGACCGCAGCGAGTACCGCAGCTCGTCGCGGTTGCGGAAGCGGACCGGGCCCGTGTCGGCCGAGGCCGCGTCGCCGGGCCTGCCCAGGGCGGTGGCGCGGGCCGCACGCCACTGCGGGTCGGCGTCGTCGACCCAGGTGTAGACGGCGTCGACGGGGAAGCCGACGTCCTTCATCAGGAGCTGCGTGAACACCTCCACCGTCGGGTACTCCCGCTCGCCGACGCGCAGCCGCGCGGTGGGCGTGAGCGAGGGGAGCTGGTACCCGGCGAGCGTGCTGCCGAACGGCGCCCGCCAGGCCCACCCGCTCCCCTCCGGCTCGCCGGTGCGGGTCCAGAACGCCACCGTGCACGCCTGCTGCACGCCGTGGCGCAGCGACAGCGTGGAGGTGGTGACCGGCTTGAAGACCTTCAGGCCCGCCATCTCGCCGAGGCTGTCCAGGCGCTCGGCGAGCACCACCCCCGGCGCGGCGTCCCGCGGCCGCACCAGCTCGGCGTAGACCGGCCTCCCCTGGAGCACCTCGGCGAGCGCCTTCAGGGCGGCGTCGCGGTGGTCGTCGGCGACGGCGAGGGTGTGCGAGGCCCCGCTGCCGTGCGTCCGGACCAGGATGAAGGGGACGTCGTGCGCCTGGAGGGCGGACGCGGTCAGGTCGAGGTTGAGGGCGGCCATGCGGGCGGCGAGGACGTCGTCGCGCTGCTCGGCCAGGCGGCCCACCGAGCGGATCAGATGGGGGTGCGCCGCCCGGATCTCCTCCTCGCGGGCCCGCTCGTCGGCGGGCGCCCCGGCGACCAGGGCGTGCGGCGCGGTCGGCCGGAAGCCGGGGCCGCCGGAGGCGACGCCGAGCGCCACCTTGTCCGCGCGCTCGGCCAGCCGCTCGGGCCGGTCGCGGCCCTCGACGAGCCGCGTGTACAGCTCCTCCCACAGCGCGGTCACGCGCGCGGACGAGAAGCGGTCGTACACGCCCTTGCGCGCGGCCCGCGCGAAGTCGAACCGGGTGGTGTCGTCGGACATCAGCTCCGCCATCGCGGACGCGAGCTGCTCGACGTCGCCGGGCGGCACCAGCAGGCCGTCCACCCGGTGCCGCACGATCTCGGCCGGGCCGGTCAGGACGTCGTACGCCACCACCGGCACGCCCGCCGCGAGCGCCTCCAGGAGCACCAGCGGGAACGCCTCGTTGTGGCCCGCCGTCATCAGCGTCATGCCCGCCTTCGCCCACTCCGCGGCCATGTCCTGGCACGGCCCGAGGAGCTCCACCCGGTCCTGGAGGGCGTAGGCGTCCACCAGGCGGCGCAGGCTCTGCTCCCGGTGGCCGGTGCCGAAGACCCGCAGCGTCCAGTCCGGGTGCGCCTCGGCGATCCGCGCGAACGCCCGGACCGCGTGGTCGACCCGCTTCTCCCCGGTGAGCCGCGCGGCCATCACCACGACCTTGGCGCGGCCGTCGGCGCGCGGCCGGAAGCCGTCCGGCACGGCGTTGGGGATCACCGCGAGCTCCGGCGCCGTCGCGCCCAGGGACTCCGCGATCCACTCCCGGGTCCGCTCCGTCAGCGTCACCAGGGCGTCCAGGCGCGGCGCGTGCAGCAGCAGCGGCTCGCCGGAGGAGCCCCGGCGCTGCGTCGGCCGGTGCTCCTGGTGCACGGTCACCACGCGGGCGGGCGCCAGCTCGACCGCCGCGGCGAGCAGCGCGGGCGTGGTCGTCACCAGGACGTCGGAGTCGAGCGTGGTCAGCGCCGCCCGCAGCTCCACGTCCGCGAGCCGGTCGAACGCCGACTCCCAGGCGGGGTCGATCAGCTCGCTGGGCAGCGCGGCGAGCGTCCGGCAGGCGGCCTCGTCGAGGCGGGACGCGCGCACCGGCCGCTCGGGCGTCAGGGTGCGGTCCACCAGGTAGCGCACGGGCAGCTCGCGCGCCTCGGGGAAGAACGGCTCGGGCCGGGTGCGGAAGACGGACAGGACCTCCACGTCGTGCCGCTCGGCGAGGTGCAGCGCCTGCGTGTAGGTGGCGAGCTCCGTGCCGCCCATCTCGTCTCCCCAGCCGAGGAGGTAGGTGATCTTCATGAGGTCTCCTTCTGCTCGTCGAGGTGGTGCGTCAGGTCCAGGCAGGTCACGGCGAAGGCGCCGGACGCGGTGAAGTGCGGGTGCGCCCGCACCAGGCGGCCGGGCGCCGGCGCGACCACCCGGAACGGCGTCGGGAACGCCGCCGGCAGATCCCGTACGTCCGTCAGCCGGCGCCCGAGCGGAACCCCGGCCACGTGGAACTCCCACACCCACTGGCCGGGCCCCGCCGCCGCCATCTCCGCCAGCGGCAGCGCGAAGCGGAACCGGTCGCCGGTCCAGGCGAGCGGCACCGGCACGGCCCGCCCGTCCCGCCGCCGCACCGCCTGCGCCGGGCCCGTGCCCCGGGCCGCGACCAGCCGCCCGTGCACCGTGATGCCGTCCCCGCGCGGCTCGAACCGCACCAGCTCCGCGCGCGGCCGCGACCGCGTCACCTGCACCACGGCCCGCCCGCCCCGGCAGCGCACCAGGCGCAGGAGCGTCCCGGTGCGCGGGTTCGGGGCGTACGGCAGCGTCGGCGTGGGCGGCGCCGGAGCCTCGGTGAGCGTCAGACCGTGCCGGTGTACGCGGCCGTCGGCCCCGGTCACCACGAGGGTGAGCCGCCAGACGCCGTCGCCGAGGACGGGGCCCTGGTCGGGGCGGACGGGGGTCGCGGCGTCGTAGAGGGTCGCGGTCGCGGTCAGCAGGGGGGCGCCGGTGCCGAGCCGCTCGACGGTCAGCGGTACGCGGTGGCGGCGCGGGCCGCGGCTGATCAGGAGCTCCGCCGCGCGCGGGTCGGGGGTGGGCAGGGGCAGGGCGAGGTTCAGGGTGCGGCTGTCCCGGAGGGACAGGTGGACGGGGGTGAGCAGGGTGCCGCCGCGGTGGCGGCCTGCGGCCAGGCGTTCCGCGCGGTAGCGGGCGGAGCGGGCCGCCCGCCGGGCCCTTCGGGCCAGGCCGACGAAGAGATGGTAGGCGTGCATTGCCCTACTTTGCCCGGTGTGGGGCCCTCGGGTGGCGTGCGGCGCGCGGGCCTCCCCCTTCCCGCCCGCCCACCCGTGCCGCCCTGGCCTTGCCTGCCCGGCCCCGACGCGGAGCGCTTCCCGCGCCGTCGTGGGTTCCCTTTCCCGCCCGCCCACCCGTGCTGCCCTGGCCTTGCCCGCCGGGCCCCGACGCGGAGCGCTTTCCGCGCCGTCGTGGGTTTTTCTCCCGCCCGCCCACCCGTGCCGCCCCGGCTTTGCCTGCCCGGCCCCGACGCGGAGTGCGTCACCGTCCCCGCTGTGGGCAAACGTCCCGCTGGGCGATGGGGGTCCCCCCTGCTCGAGCGGAGCCGAGAGCTTGGGGGAGGGTGGGCACAGTGCCTCGGTGCCGCGCAACCGTCGCGCCAGGGCTCCGCCGGGGCGCCCCAGGCGCCGATCAGCCGATGGCTGGGGTCAGGCCTCGGGCGGGCCCGCTGCCGGGGCCGGGTGGCGGTGCGGCAGGGGGGTGACCGGGGGTGCGGGGGGACGGGGGCCCTGGAGGAGGCGGTGTACGGCTCGGTGGGCCGCGGCGCCGTCGTCGTAGGGGCAGAAGCGGTCCCGGAACGCCCGCCGCAACTGCGTCGACCGCGACCCCCGCCAGTGCCCGGACGCGAAGATGTCCGCGAGCTCGTCCTCCCCGCGCGCCACCGCCCCCGGCGGAAAGGCGCGCACGTCGAAGTAGGTCCCGCGGGCCGCCTCGTACGCCTCCCAGTCGTCGGCGTACAGGACGACGGGCCGGTCCAGGTTGGCGTAGTCGAACATCAGCGGCGAGAAGTCCGTGACCAGCGCGTCCGCGGCCAGGCACAGGCGCCCGGGATCACCCTCGCCGGACACGTCCAGGCACCGTCCCGCGAGGTGCGCGGGCAGCGGCTCCGCGTCGGCGTGCGGGGCGTGCACGAGCACGGTGAACCGCGGCCCGAGGCGCCGCAGCAGCAGCTCCAGGTCGACGCCGAGCCGCTGGGTGCGCCGGTAGTCGCGGTACTCCGGTGCGTACAGGATCGCCGTCGTGCCCGGCGCCACGCCGAGGCTCTCGCGCAGCCGGGCCACGTCGGCAGAGGTGGCCCGCTGGTAGCGGTCGTTGCGCGGGCAGCCGTACTCCAGCGTGGTGTACCCGGCCGGGTACGCCCGCTGCCACGCCAGCGTCGCGTGGCGGCTGGGCGACAGGACGTAGTCCCAGGTGTCGGCGTCCCGCAGCAGGGCCGCGACGTCCGTG
Source organism: Streptomyces longispororuber (assembly GCF_014656095.1). GTDB lineage: Bacteria > Actinomycetota > Actinomycetes > Streptomycetales > Streptomycetaceae > Streptomyces > Streptomyces longispororuber. The sequence goes on along the minus strand of NZ_BNBT01000124.1, from coordinate 6,771 downwards.
CGGCACGCCGCCGCCGGGCGCTCCAGGAGGTCGACGCCCTCGTGCCCGAGGGGCGACCCGCGGTGGCAGCGCACGACGACCTGCCCGGGCCGCTTGACCAGGCGCGGATCGAGCCCCGCGTCGCTGACCAAGTACGCGGCGCGCGCGAGGGCCGTCCAGTACGCGGCCGTGCCCGGCACGAGCCTGCGGGTCCCGGCCGGGACGGTGTGGTGGAGCGCGGGCGGGGCGAGCCACGCGGTGCGCACGTGCGGCGCGTGCTCGCGGAACGCGGCCTCCAGGGCGCCCGGGTCCCCGCCGTACCCCCGCCCGTCGCCCGCCGTGAACACCGCGAGGTCCGCGCGCACCGGGAGCCGCCGCTGGAGGCGGTAGTGCAGCCGCAGCAGCGCGCCCCTCACCCGTCCGAGCGCCCCGGCCGCGCCCCGCCGGGCCCCCGCGCCCGCCCGGCGGACCGCCCGCAGGGCCCCGTACAGGCGGTGCGAGCCCAGTCGCACCAGGGCGTGGCGCAGCCGGGTGCCCGGGAGCGGGCGCGCCCCGGGCACGTGGAAGCGGCGGTAGTGGACGCGCGCCGCGCGCAGGAACGCGGCGCGGCTGCCGCGCGGCAGCCGCGCCGGCCCGCCGTGGATCGCCAGCAGGTGGTCGACCATCCGCCGGAAGACCGGCCCCCGCCACCGCTCGGCCTGGCCGGGCCGCCCGTCGAGGAACGCGAACACCCGCGCGTACTGCTCGAAGACGTCGAAGATGCCGAAGGTGTCGGAGAGCGCGAAGGGGGCGCTGCCGTGCCGCCGCTGCCGGTGGCGTACGCACACCCGGTCCAGCGTGGCGACGGAGTCCGCCGACACCAGCAGCGGGTACGTCCAGGCGACGTCCTCGTACCCGCCGGGCGGGAAGGTGAGGCCAAGGCGTTCGACGAACGCGCGGCGGTGCGCCTTGTTCCAGGCCACCGGCGGCAGCCGCAGCAGGCCGGGGCGGTCGGCGAGCGCGAAGGGGGCCGGGCCCTCCTCGGTGAGCAGGGGCGCGAGCCGGTGGCGGACGCGCTCGCCGGTCCGGTCCACGCGCTCGTGGCCGTAGACGAGGACGTCCGGCTCGGCGGTCTCCTTCAGCCGGTCGGCGATCGCCTGGAGGGCGCCGGGGGCCAGGGTGTCGTCGCCGTCGAGGAAGACCAGGTAGTCGCCGGTGGCGTGCTCCATGCCCGCGTTGCGGGCGCGGCCGGGGCCGCCGTGCTCGTGCAGGTGCACGGCGTGCACCCGCGGGTCGCGGGCCGCGAACTCGTCCACGACGGCGCCGCAGCCGTCCGGCGAGCGGTCATCGACCGCGATCAGCTCCCAGTCCGTGCAGCTCTGTTCCAGGACGGACGTCAGGCACGCGGGCAGATACGCCTGCACCTGGAACGCGGGGACGATGACACTGAACCGGGGCACGGCACATCCAGGGGTCGGCGCGGGCAGTCTGCCCGGGAACGTCGGATGAGCTGATGGAGTTACGGCGGGGTGTCCCCATCGGGGGACGGCGGTCAAGTAAACGACCAGGGGGCGGTTCCGTGCGGAACCGCCCCCTGATCCGTCAACTCCCGTGTGGCTAACGTGGGTTGGCGCCCTTGGTGACGGTGTGCGCGCGGGCGTGCGCGTGCGCGCCCTTGACGGGCGTACGGCGCCTCCGGCGTGTGCCGGGGAGTGGAGCGGGGGCGCTCACTTGACCGCGCCAGCCATCACGCCGGACACGAACTGCCGCTGGAACGCGAAGAACACGGCCAGCGGGATCACCATCGAGATGAACGCGCCGGGCGCGAGGATCTGCACGTTGTCCCCGAAGAACCGCACCTGCTGCTGGAGCGCCACCGTGATCGGCGGGCTGCCCGCGTCCGCGAAGATCAGCGCGATCAGCATGTCGTTCCACACCCACAGGAACTGGAAGATGCCGAGCGAGGCGATCGCCGGGGCGCCGAGCGGCATCACCACCCGTACGAACAGGCGCAGTTCACCGGCGCCGTCGAGACGGGCCGCCTCCAGGAGCTCCCGGGGGATCTCCGCGAAGAAGTTCCGCAGCAGGAAGATCGCGAACGGCAGCCCGAAGGCCGTGTGGAAGAGCACCACACCCGTCGTCGTCTCGAAGATGCCGATCTTGCCGAAGAGGTCCGACACCGGCACCAGCGCCACCTGCACCGGCACCACGAGCAGCCCCACCACCCCGAGGAACCACCAGTCGCGGCCCGGGAACTCCATCCACGCGAACGCGTACCCGGCGAGCGAGCCGATCACCACGACGAGCAGCGTCGCCGGGACGGTGATGGACACGCTCGTCAGGATCGAGTCCGTGATCGTCTCGTCCTTCAGGAGGCTGGAGTAGTTCTCGAAGGTGAGCTGCGACGGCGCGCCGAAGACCTTCCACCACCCCGTCTCGCTCATGTCCTCCTTCGTACGCAGCGAGCCGATGAGCAGCCCGAGGGTCGGCACCAGCCAGAACAGGCCGACCAGGATGAGCACGACCCGCACCGCGGTGCCCCCGAGCAGCGCGGCGATCCGGCCCCCGAGGGACTGCTTGGCCTTGACGACACCGCCCGGCGCGGCGGCCTGAGTGGGCACGGTCATCGCTTCGCCTCCCGCCGCATCCGCCGCATGTTCCTGTGTTCCACCGGGGGACGACCCCCGGACCCCCAGCCGGACGAGGTGCGCCGCGTCATCGCTTCGCCTCCCGCCGCATCCGCCGCATGTTGAACCACATCACCGGGATCACCAGCAGGAAGAGCAGCACCGCGATCGCGCTCGCCACGCCGTTGTCCTGCGCCCCGAAGGCCGAGTTGTAGAGCTGCACGGCGAGCACGTTCGCCTCGTCCTTGGAGGAGCCCGGCGGGATCACGAAGACCAGGTCGAAGATCTTCATCACGTTGATCATCAGCGTGACCAGGACCACCGCGAGGACGGGCGCGAGCAGCGGCACCGTGACCCGGCGGAACACCTGCCACTCGTTCGCGCCGTCCACCCGCGCCGCCTCCAACAGCTCGCGCGGCACGCTCGCCAGACCCGCCGCGATGAGCACCATCGCGAACCCGGCCCACATCCACACGTACGAGCCGATGACGGCGGGCGTGATGAGCGAGGGGCCGAGCCAGTCGACGCCGTCGTACGGCTCGCGGAAGTTGGAGCCGGGGTAGCGCAGCAGCGCCCCGTCGGCCTCCTTCGGCAGGGCGAACGTGCCGTCGTCCGACGCCTTCGTCGAGGCCACGACCTCGCCGTCCTTGACCGCCTCGATCTTGATGCCGGGGTAGCCGAGCTCCGCCGGGTCCGGCGCGTTGACCTCGCCGCGGCCCTTGCCGCGGGTGAAGTCCTGCCAGGCCGTGCCGGTGACCTGGTCCGGCTCGGCCTTCGCGGGCTTCGCGGACTTGGCGTCGTCCGGCATCTTGTTCGGCGGTACGCCGGTCAGCGGCAGCGCCACCGGCTGCCCGGCCCGCACCGGCTCACGGGTGATGAACGCGCCGCCGCCCGCCTCCTTCATCGGCGAGCGCGCCGCGAGGTGCCCGCTCGGGAAGTTCGACGACTCCGCGAACGTGTCGTGCACCCCCACCCAGACGGCGTTGGCCACGCCGCGGTCCGGGTTCGACTCGTACACGAGCCGGAAGATGATGCCCGCCGCCAGCATGGAGATGGCCATCGGCATAAAGATCACGATCTTGAACGCCGTGCCCCAGCGCACCCGTTCGGTGAGCACGGCGAAGATCAGGCCGAGCACCGTCGCCACGGCCGGTGCGAACACCACCCAGATCGCCGTGTTCTTGATCGCCGTACGGATGCCGTCGTCCTCGAACATCGTCTCGTAGTTGCCGAGACCGGTGAAGTCGCCGCCCTTGTCGAAGAAGCTGCGCAGCACCGAGTACCCGATCGGGTACAGCACGAGCGCCCCGAGCAGCACCAGGGCGGGCAGCAGGAACAGGGCCGCGACCACCTTGCGGGTGCCGGTCACGCCCTTGCGGGGACCGGCACCGCGCGGGCCGGTCGTCGTCGTACGCGCTGGCCTGGCCGGGGGCACCGCCGCGGTGCCCCCGGCGTCCGGGATCGCCATCGCCGCGTCAGCTCTTCGGGTACGCCTTGGCCGCCGCGTCCTCCAGCGCCCGCTGGGTGCCCGCGACGTCCTTCGGGTTCTTCAGGAAGTCCTGCAGGGCCTTCCACTCGCCCTTGCCGGGCGTCCCGCCGAAGGCCGGGGGAGCCTGGTCGGACATGTCGAAGCGGATGTCGTCGCCCGCCGCGATCAGCGCCTTGGCGATGCCCCGCTGCACGTCGTTCGGGTACGCGGCCAGGTCCAGGTTCTTGTTCGGCGAGACGAAGCCGCCCGCCTCGGCCCAGATCCTCGCCGCGTCCGGCGAGGCGAGGTACGTCAGCAGGGCCTGCGCGCCCTTGCCGTCCTTCAGCGCGACCGCGGCGTCACCGCCGACCACCGCCGGGGACTCCTTGCCGACCGCGGGGAACGGGAACACCTTGGCGTCGGTGCCGATCTTCGCCTTCGTCTCCGAGATGGACAGCGACACCATGTCGCCCTCGAAGACCATGCCCGCCTTCGGCTGGTCGCCGCCGACGAACGTCTGCTTCACGGACGCCGGGAACTCCGTCTGCAGCGCGCCGTTCGCGCCGCCCGCGACGAAGCCCTTCTTCCCGAAGAGCCCGCCGAGCGTCGTCAGTGCCTCCTTGACCGACGGATCCGTCCACTTGATCTTGTGCTGGGCGAGCTGGTCGTACTTCTCGGGGCCCGCCTGCGACAGATAGACGTTCTCGAACCAGTCGGTGAGGGTCCAGGCCTCGGCCCCGCCCACCGACACGGGCGCCACGCCGGAGTCGTAGACCGTCTGCGCGGTCCGCATGAACGCGTCCCAGGTCTTGGGCTCCTCGACCCCCGCGTTCTCGAAGACCTTGGTGTTGTACCAGACCAGCGACTTGTTGGCCGCCTTGAAGTACACGCCGTACTGCTTGCCGTCGACCGCGCCGAGCTTCTTCCAGCCGTCGGCGTAGTTCTCGTCCAGCTCCTTCTGCGCCGCCGCGCCGAGGGGCTTGGCCCACTTGCGCTCCACGGCCTGCTGCACCGCGCCGACCTGCGGCAGCATCGCCACGTCCGGGGGCTCGCCGCCCGCCACCTTCGACGCCAGGAAGCTGATGATCGGCTCCTGCGCGGGGACGAAGGAGACCTCGGCGCCCGTGCGCTTCTCGAACTCGTCGAGGACCCGGAGGAAGACCTTGCGCTCCGCGCCGCCCCACACCGCGGAGACCGACAGCTTCTGCCCGTCCAGCTTCGGCAGGTCCACGGTGGCCGCGGTGCTCTTGCCGCCGCCGTCGCCGTTCCCGTCGTCCTTGTCCTTGTCGTCACCACCGCACGCGGTGAGCCCCAGCGCGAGGGCGCCGACCGTGGCGGCGGCGACGAAGCGGCCGGCCGCGCGTGTACGAAGAGTGCTGCGCATCTCTGCCCCGTTCTCTTCCCCTGACAGTCCGTTCCCGGCCTGTTTACGCCCGGGCGGGTGGGGCGGCAAGATGGTCTACGGTGTCAACTCGTAGATCGTGATGGCGTTGTGACGGCCCGTCGCCTCCTCCTGCCCTCCCGCCCACCCGTGACTCGCACCGTGCGGCGCGGAGCGCTGCCGCTGGGTGGTCGGGTGTCCGCCGCCGGCGCGGCGGTTTCTCCCACCCGCCCACCCGTCTCCCCGGCCGCGTCCGTCCGGCCCCGGCGCGGGGCGCCTCCCGCGCCGTTCCCGCCGTGGGCACAAGCAGGCCCCAGCCCCGCGCAACCGCGCTACAGCAGAGACGGCACCCGCTCCGCCGAGACCTCTCGGGTCGCCCGGTCCAGGGCGCTGGCCAGGAGGGCCAGGTCCGTGGGGCCGTTGCCCAGTTCGCGGACGGGGCGGCGGGTGGGGGGATCGCCCATGCGGTCCCACTCCAGGGGGACCACGGTGGGACGCAGGGTCGCCGTCCGGGGGATGCGCCCGGTCACCCGCCCCGCCTGGAAGGCGGTGACCTTGCCGTCGGGCCCGAGCATCTCGCCGCGCCCGGGCGCCGGATCCTCGACCCCGCCCCCCGGCGGGTCCAGCACGACCCGCAGCCCGGCCCGCCGCCCCACCTCCGTCTCCGCCACGCGCTCCACCGCCCGCACCGCGACCACCAGGTGCACCCCGAGCCGCTCGCCGTCCCGGGCCACCGCCTCCAGCGCCCGTACGACCGACCCGGCCGCCGGCCGCCCGGGCGAGCCGAGCGCGGGCGCGAGCAGCGCGTCGTAGTCGTCGACGACCACGACGAGCCGCGCGAGCGGCGGCCCCGGATCGGGCCGCGCCTCCGCCTTGGCGGGCCGCAGCCGCAGCGTGGCACCGGCCGCCACCTCCGACTCCGCGGCCTCCCCGGCCCCTTCGGCGGCGTCCGCCGCCCCGCGCGGCGCGACCATCCGCCCGGCCACCGCCCGCCCCGTGTGCCACTCGGTGAACCCCTGCCGCCCGAGCAGCTCCGCGCGCCGCTTCAGCTCGGCCGTGAGGGACTGCGCGAACTCCCGCATGCGCACCGGGTCGTTGGCGGCGAGGTGGGTGCCGACGTGGGGCAGGTCCGTACAGGCGCGCAGTCCCTCCCCGGCCCGCTCCCCGGCGGCGCCGCCCGTCGCGCCCCCGCCGCCGTCCCGGCCGTCGACGCCGCCGTCGACGAGGACGACACCGAGGCGGTCGGGCCGCTCGGCGGCGGCGAGGGACGCCGCCACGGACCGCAGCAGCTCCGTACGCCCGCTGCCCGCGGGGCCCGCCACCAGCAGGTGCGGCCC
>NZ_BNBT01000123.1 GCF_014656095.1 Streptomyces longispororuber | reverse complement strand
GGCCCGGGGGCGGCCGCCCGCCCCCGGGCCGCGCCGGGCCCGGGCCGCCGCGGCCGGTGTCAGACGTGGCCCACCTGGCCGAGCCCGTGGTCGCCGACGCGGCGCTGCACGTCCTCCAGCAGGACGCGCAGCAACCCCGCCAACTGGGCCTGCTGCTCGGGGGTCAGCGAGCCGATCAACTCGGCGTCCCGGTGGAGCACTTGGTCCACCGTCGCCTCCACGAGGTCGTGCCCGGCCCCGGTCAGCGTGACCAGTACCGCGCGGGAGCGGTCCGCCGCGGGGCGGCGGGACACCAGGCCCTCGCGTTCGGCGCGGGCGACGCGCTGGGACACGGCACCCGCCGTCACCAGGCAACGGCGCCCGATCTCCCGGGTGTTGAGGGTGTACGGCGGTCCGCTGCGGCGCAGCACGCTCAGCAGGTCAAGCGTGGCGGTGTCGACACCGGCGCGGGACAGGACGGCGCGCCGGTCGTCACCGAAGAGCTTGGCCAACTGCCAGATGGGCGTGACGATCCCGATCGAGTCGACCGGTGTCCCGGGGCGTTCGCGCTGCCAGGCCTCGGCGATGGTCCGGGCGGTGTCCTCGGGGGCGGACGCGTCCCGCGGGGCGGAGGTGGCCTCCGGGGCGGACATGACCCCCGGGGCGGAGGTGACCTCCGAGGTGGAGGTGTCCCCCGAGCCGGAGGTGGCCCCGGGGCCGGAGGTACCCCCCGAGCCGGAGGCGGGCGCCCCCGTCCCGCCCCTGCGCGCCGCGGTCGCGCCAAGGCCCCGCTCCTCCTGTGGCTCCCTTGTCACCGGCGGCTCCCTCGTACTACGTTTAGCCCTAAATTTAGGCCTATACGACCCTGATACGGAGCTCAGCATATGGCACGCACCATCCTGGTCACCGGTGGCGGCACGGGCATCGGCCGGGCCGTCGCGCTCCACTTCGCCGGACAGGGGGACGAGGTGATCGTCACCGGCCGCCGCCCCGGCCCGCTGGAGCGGCTGGCCGAGGAGGCGGGCGTCCGCGCCCTGATCTGCGACCACACGCGGCCGGAGGACCTCGTCCGGCTCATCGACGCCCTCCCGCCGCGACTGGACGTCCTGGTCAACAACGCGGGCGGCAACACCGACTTCGACCCCGACGGCGACTCGGGTCCCGCCCCCGAGGCCGACACCGGCTCCGGCGGCGGCTCCGGCCCCGACGGCAAGGCGCACCTGGAGGCCTACGCCCGCGGCTTCCGCGCCAACCTCGACGCCAACCTGCTCAGCGCCGCGCTCACCACCGAGGCCGTGCGGCACCGCCTGGCCGAGGGCGGCGCCGTCGTGCACATCGGCTCCATCGCCGCCGACCAGGGAGGCTCCTACGGCGCGGCCAAGGCGGGCCTCGCCACCTGGAACATCGGCCTGGCGGCGGACCTCGGCGCGCGCGGCGTCACCGCCAACGTGGTCGCCCCGGGCTACATCGCCGACACGGAGTTCTTCCGGGACAAGCTCTCCGCCGGGCGGCGGGACCAGCTCGTGGCCGCCACCGCCACCGGCCGCCCGGGCACCCCCGACGACGTCGCCGGAGCCGTCGCCTTCCTCGCCTCCCCCGCGGCCCGCCACGTCACCGGCCAGGTCCTGAACGTGAACGGCGGTGCCAGGGCGACCCGTTGAGCCAGGTCCCGGCCCCGTCCACCGCCGGCGGACGCCCTCCGCGACGGCGGTGGCCCGCCGTACTCCCCGACGAACCCCGCGTAAGGCGGCACGGCGCGGGCACCCGGCAAGCACGCGACGCGCGCACCAGCGCCACGAGGTGAGGGACCGGCGCACGCGTCCGGCGTCGCGGTGCGGGACCGGAGCCTCCGCCCGCACACGGCTTCGCGAATCGGCTGGGGGGACGTATGCCGGAAGCAGGGGAGAAGGCCGGGCGAAAGCTGCCCATGTGGATCGTCGGCTTCGACGCCGACGCGGCCGCACCGGACGAGGAACAGGCGGACCGGCTGGTGCGCGCGGTGCGCGCGGCGGAGGTGCGCCACCTGATCGTCCTCGCCCACGCCGCCCACAACGACGAGGAGACGGCGGACCGCGTCCACGACCGCTGGCGCGCCCTGCTGGAGGAGGCGGGCTGCGGCGAGGGCGTCGGCCTGGTGGCGGTGCGCTGGCCGGGCATGTGCTTCGCACCGGCCGAGGAGGGCCACCGACCCCGGGTCACGGACGCCGACCTCGCGGCACTGCGGCGCGTCTTCCCGGGAGGCGACAAGGTCCTGACCGGGCTGCGCGACCTGCTGGACGCGCGGCCCCAGAAGAACGGCGCCCTGGACGACCTCGGCATCGGCCTGCGGCGGCTGTCCGAACAGCCCCTGGACGACCCGCTGCACGCCTACGGCACCGACCTCGGCGCCGACGTCCTGCCGCAGACCGACCCGGCCATGCTCATCGACAGCCCCGCCCAGGTGTGCGAGGGGTTCGCCGAGGCGCTGGAGTGGGCCCAGGAGGAGACCGCCCGGGTGGAGGAGCGCGAGCCGGAGCGCTTCGAGGAGCCGGACGGCTCCGAGGCACACGACGTCTCGGAGCACGGCACCCTCACGGAGACCGACACCCCGGGGCCGCGGCCCCCCGACGACCCCACCGAGTGCCTGGAGCGGCCCGAGTCGCTCGCCCCCAGCGAACGCCCGCTGCGCGCCGCGGAAAGCGGACCCGAGCTCGCACGGAAGTGGGACGGCGCGCACCAACTCCTGTGCCAGGTCACGTCGTACGCGGTCCGCAGGCACGCCGGGCTCATCGGCGAGCGCGGCCTCGCCCCGCTGCTGCGCCACCTGCGCGCGGAACTGCCCGACACGCGGCTCCACCTCGTCGGCCACGGCCCGGGCGCGCGCCTGGTGGCGTACGCCGCGCGGGGCCTCGACACCGACGAGCCGCCGATCGCCTCGCTCTGCCTGTTCCAGGCGGCGGTCTCGCACTTCGCCTTCGCCGACCACCTGCCCCAGCTCAGCGGCGGGGGAGCGCTGGCCGGGCTCGACGGCCGGGTCGCCGGGCCCGTGGTGTGCACCTACTCGCACCACGACCTGGAACTCGGCCTGTTCTTCCCGCTGGCCTGCCGCAGGATCGGCGACGGCGCCCTGCTGTCCGGCGCGGGCCGGATGTGGGGAGCGCTCGGCTACGACGGCGTCCAGGGGATCGACGGCAGCCCCACCCTCACCCTCGCCGACGCGCTCACCGAGGGCGCGCTGCCCGACACCGGTTACGTCAGCGTCGACGCCTCGGAGGTCGTCCGCGAGGGCGGCCCCCCACAGGGCGCCCACCACGACGTCCACCACCCCCACCTCGCCCACCTGATCCGCACGGCGGGACGCCTGCCCTGAACGACGGGCCGGGTCGCGCGGCGGCCCGCCTGGGTCACCTCCCCCGGGCCACCCCCTTCTCCGCCCCCCGGTAGCGGTGGAAGCCCCGGCCGGTCTTGCGGCCGAGGTGGCCCGCGGTGACCAGGCGGCGTAGTTCCTCGCAGGGGTGGAAGCGCTCGTCGCCGGTGCATTCGAGGAGGACGTACAGGGTGTCCACGATGGTGTCGAGGCCGATGAGGTCGCCGGTGGCCAGGGGGCCCATGGTGTGGCCGAAGCACTGCTCGAAGATCCGGTCGACCGTCGCCGGGTCGGCGGTGCCCTGCTGGACCACGGTGGCGGCCTCGTTGACCGTGAGCATCAGGACCCGGTTGGAGACGAAGCCGGGACCGTCGGCGACCACGATGCCCTGTTTGCCGAGGCCCGCGAGCAGGGCGAGGGCCGTGTCCAGGGTCGCCTCGGACGTCCGGGGGCCGCGGACCACCTCCACGGCCTCCTTCATCGGCGCCGGGTTCATGAAGTGCATGCCGAGCACCCGCTCCGGCCGCCTCGTGCGCGCGGCGAGCCGCTCGACCGGGATGGCCGACGTGCCCGTCGCGAGGACCGCGTCGGGCGGGCACACCTGGTCCAGGTCGCGGAACAGCTTCTCCTTCAGCGGGATGCGCTCCGGCGCGCAGTCGACGACGAACCGCGCGCCGGCCAGGTCCTCCAGGCGCGCGGTCCAGGCGACCGCCGCCAGGGCCCGGTCCATCGGGACGGCCCCGGGCGCCTTGCGGACCATCCTGGCCAGCCTGATGCCGTCGCGGAGCCGCGCCGGGGCGGTGGCGAGGGCGCTCTCCCCGGGGTCGACGGCCACCACCCGGTGACCGGCCTCGGCGAGGCACTGGGCGATGCCCACGCCCATCGTCCCGGCGCCGACCACGCCGATGACGCCCTTCTCCACGCCGGTGCCGGTGTTCTCGGTGCCGTCGGTGTCGTCGGTGTCGTCGTGGTGCATGGGAGCCTTCCTCCTCGCGGCGCCGGTCACGCGGTGACCACCCGTACCGGATGGCTGCGGGCGGGCGGCGGCTGGTTCGGGTCGACGGCCAGGGTCATCCGGTCCCCGGCGTCCTCCACCACCGCGAAGCCGCTGAAGCGGAGCGTGACCAGCATCTGCCGGTTGACGCCGGTGGGGACGAACTCCGCGACCGGGCGGCGGCCCGCGGCCAGGGACCGGGTGACGATGTGGTCGATGAGCACCGCGCCGACGCCGCGGGACATCACCCGGCAGGACATCAGCAGCAGTTCGAGGACGGTCGCGTCGTCCCGCAGCGCGGTCACCGCGAGCCCGATGGTGCCGTAGGAGCCGAAGCGGTCCGTGAGCGAGGCGACGAGCACCTCGTGCCCGGGGTCCTCGCACAGGCGGCGCAGCTCGTCCAGGTCGAAGGTGCGGCCGGTGGTGTTGAGCTGGTGCGTGCGCACGGTCAGCTCGTGCGCGCGGGCGAGGTCGGCCCCGGTGGCCCGCCGGACCGTGAGGACCAGGTCGAGCGAGGCCAGGAACTCCGCGGGCGGGCCGGTGTGCCCGGCCTCGGCTGCCTTGCGCCGCCGCTCGGTGCGGTAGAGCCGGCGCCGCTGCGCCGACTCGTCCGTCAGGAACTCCGGCGTGAACTCCGGGTACGAGAGCAGCAGTTCGGCCTCGTGGGCCGGGTAGCAGCGGACGTCCGGCAGCGCGGCGGCCACCTCGGCCCGCTCCACCGCGTCGTTGTCGAGGAACGCGACCGTGTCGAGCCCGATGTTCAGCTCGGTGGCGATCCGCTCGACGGCCCCGGACTTGGCGCCCCAGCCCACCTCCAGGACGGTGAAGAGGGCGTCGAGCCCGTGCGCGGCCAGGTGGGCCGCGGCGACGTCGTACTCGCCGCGGCTGGCCACCGCGTGCAGGATGCCGCGCCGGTCGAGGGCGCGTAAGGTCCGCACCGCGGCCGCGAAGGGCACCGGCGCGTCGCCCTCCAGTACGACGCCGTCCCACAGGGTGTCGTCCAGGTCCCAGACCAGGCACTTCACCGTCGGCTGCGGGGCCCGCGCCGCGGGAGGCGGCTCGGCCGCGGTTCCCTCGCGCGGCCCGCGGGTCTGTGCGTTCACCGGGGTTCCCCCTCTCGCTCCGGCCGCCACCGGGCCGGCCCGTGACCGTGGGCCCGCAGCAGGTGGTCGGCGATGTGCAGCTCGGACACCTGCGCCGAGCCCTCGATGATCTCCATGACCTTGGCGTCCCGGTAGCAGCGGCCCACCAGGCTGTCGGGGGCGCAGCCGGCCGCGCCCATCACCTGCACCGCGCTGCCCGCCACCGAGGTGGCGGCGCGGGCGGCGGCGTACTTGGCGGCGACGGTCTCCACCACGGCGTCCGGGTCGACGGCCGCCCGCATCCGCGCGGCCCGCAGGCACAGCTCCCGGGCGGCCCGGCCGTCCACCGCCGCGCGCCCGAGGAGCGCCCGCACCTGCTGGTGCCCGGCGAGGGCCACCCCGCCCTGCGTACGCCGCACGGCGTGCTCGGCGGCCGCGCCCAGACACGCCTCGGCCATCCCGACGCAGCCCCAGGCCACCGTGAACCGCCCGTGGTCGAGCGCGGTGCCCACCACGTGCGACAGGCCGAACCCGGGCGGAGCGACCAGGTTCTCGCTCGGTACGCGCACGCCGTCGAACCGCACGTGCGCCACCTGGGCCGCGCGCAGCCCGAGCTGGCCGCGCACCGGCTCGCACCGCACCCCGGGCCGGTCCGCCTCGACGAGCGCCACGACGGGCCGCCCGTCCGTGCCGTCCGCGCCACCCGTGCGGCCCAGGACCAGGTACACGTCCGCGATCTCGCCGAAGGTGATCCAGCGCTTGCCGCCGGTCACCGTGTACGCGTCGCCGTGCGGCTCGACCTCCGTGGTGACGGCGGCGAGGTCGCTGCCCGCCTCCGTCTCCGTCGCGGCGAAGGCGGCCAGCACCTCGCCCCGGGCGAGCGCGGGCAGCCACCGCTCGCGCTGCCCGGCGGTGCCCCAGCGCAGCAGGGCCGCGCCCACCATGCCCTGCACGGTGACGAGGCCGCGCAGCGAGCCGCACACCCCGCCGAGCCGGGCACAGACCTCGCCGAGCTGGGCGGGCGTGGCGCCGAGCCCGCCGTGGCGGGGCGGCAGGTCCGCGTCGAGCAGCCCCTCGCGGGCGGCCTCCCGGCGCACCTCGGCGGGCAGTTCGCCGCGCGCGTCCCAGGCGGCGGCGTCCCCGCGCACCGCGTCGGCGAACCGGGCCCCCAGGGCCGTGAGGTCCACCGCGGTGGTGCCGTTCACGCCGCCGCGCCGCGGCCGGCGGTCTTCACCAGGACGAAGTCCCGCAGCCGGCCGAGGGTGCGGAAGTGGTCCAGGTCGAGGTCGTCGACGGTGACCTCGACGCCGTACCGCTGCTCGACGAAGTTCACCAGCTCGATCGCGAACAGGGAGTTGACCAGGCCGAGGGCGAAGTAGTCCTCGTCCTGCCCCAGTGCGCGGCCGAGGTGGCCGGACAGGTACGCGTGCAGTTCCTCGGTCACGGACGCCACGTCGGCGGCGCCCGTCCCGTTCGGTGTGTCCATGCGGACCCTTCTCTCTCGCGAATGGCTCACGGGGTGGCTCACGGGTGGCTCACAGGTAGTGGGTCGTGGCGCCCTCGCCCGCCTCCACGAGCAGCAGGCTCCACGCGGCGACCGGACTCGCGCTGAGCAGCACCGCGCGCTGCCCCTCGGCCAGGCCGCCGCGGTCGAGCTCCGTCCGCAAGTTCAGCAGGACGTCGTTCGGGCCGAGGTGCCCGTACCGGCGGAGGTTGTCGGCGCACGTCGGGCTGATCTTGACGTCGAGGGCCTCCTCGGTGAACCGGAAGGTGCCCTCGGAGAGGTTGTGGCTGAGGTGGCAGGAGATGTCCTCGGTGGTCAGGTGGTTGCGGGTGAGGAGGCGCTCGTACAGCTCGCGCAGCCGGATGCGGGACTCCACGGCGAGCCGGAAGGAGTACTGCGGGATGTCGCGGCACTCCTCGCGCCACCGCGCGGTGGGCCGGTCCCGGTACTCGACGCGGAACAGGTCCCAGTGGTCGCCGTTGGTCTCCTGGACGATGTCGAGGACGCGGACCGGGCCGCGGCGGCCGAGCACCGCCGCGGCGCCGCCGTCGCCGCTGACCGTCACCGGGTGGCGGTAGCGCAGCGGGGTGGGCGGTTTGCTGCCGTGCACGACCAGGACGTTGTCCAGGTCCCCGTCGGCGGCGAGCAGGCCCCGGGCCGTGAGCAGCGCCGGGGTGAGGGAGACGCAGCCGAGCCCGCCCACCGAGAACGTCAGCGCGCGCTCCGCCCCGAGCGCCGCCTGGAGCCGGGTGGCCGCCGAGCTCATCAGCGTCTCGGGGACGCGCGCGTCGACGAGGACGAGCGCGCCGACCTCGGCGGCGGTGAGCCGCGCCTCCGCGAGGGCCTGCCGGGCCGCGCGCAGGGCCAGGTCGAACGAGGTCAGCGACTCGTCCGCGCGGACCTCGTCGATCCCGAGCCGCGCGCAGGTCTCCCGCTCGCCCTCCGTGAGCTCCGCGAGCCCCGGCAGCTCCGCGACCGGAAGGACCTGGTCCGGCTGGTGGCAGGCGACCGCCTTGACCGCCGTCACCGGGGGCACTCAGCGGCCCTCGTCGGCGGCGAGCTCGGTGAACGCCTCGACCAGGTGGTCGGCGAAGGCCTCCATGCCGGCGGCGGCGACGGAACCGCGGTGGATCACGCCGAGTTCCAGCGCACCGTCCAGGACGTGGGTCTCGACGACGACCGGCACCAGGGTGAGCAGCGACCGGACCAGCCTGACCAGCGACATCGGCAGGGGCCGCACCCAGGGCCCGCCCAGCCTGGTCAGGCCGTCGTTGCCGTTGGCCACGTGCTCGACGAGCACCGGCGGCTCGGGCAGCGCCCGTACGCCCGCCACCGCCGGGGTCGCGGGGCTGAGGTGGCGCAGGACGCCGTAGCCGATGCCGTCGTTCGGCACGGAGCGCAGGACCTGGTCGACGCCCGGCAGGGTCTCCGCAACCCGGGCGCCGGACGGGACGCGCAGGTGGGCCGGGAACAGATGGGTGAACCAGCCGACGGAGTCGGTCCGGTCCCCGTGCCACAGCGCGTTCGGCGCGCTGCCCATGCCCACGGTGCTCAGGAACGCGTCGGGCTCGCCGCGCCAGCGGGACCACGCCACGGCGACCGCGGCGAGCGCGGCGCTCTGCCCGGTGGGCCCGCTCTCGGTGAGCGACGCCGCGACCCGGCCGGTGTCGACCCGGCGGCGCACGAGCCCGGGGGGCGCGTCGGCGGCCCCGTTCTCGGGCACCGGTGACACCCCGGCGCCCGCACTCAACACGCCTTTCCAGTACGGGAGTTCACCGGCGACCTCGTCGGACGCGGCGCTGGCGCGCAGCAGGTGCGTCCACTCGCGCCAGGCGGCCCGGCGCGGTGCCGTCGGGGTGTCACCCGCGAGGGCCGCGTTCAGGTCCTCCAGGAGCGGCACGAACGAGGTGGAGTCGAAGACGAAGTGGTGCACCGCGACGACGATCACCCCCGGCCGGTCGGCGCCGCGGTCGTAGAACCTGGCCCGCAGCACCGGGCCGCGCCCCGGGTCGACGTCCGCGAGCAGCTCGTCGAGGTCGGCGTCCAGATAGGCGTGCACCTGCTCGTCGTCGAGCGGCGGCAGCACGCGGTGGTCGAGGACGCGGGCGCTCTCGTGCTCGGCGCACTCGATGCGCCAGCCCAGGCTGTTGTACCGGAACCGGTAGCGCAGCGGCTCCTGGACCTCGACGAGGTGCTCGAAGGCGGCGCGCACCGCGTCCGCGCCGACACCCGGGGCCGTCTCCAACAGGATCGGCGTGACGAAGTCCCGGGCGCCGTCGGACGCCGTGGCGAGCAGGGCCTGCACCAGCGGCGCGGGCGGCACGGGCTCGCGCGGCGCGGGTGCGGTGGTGGCCACGGGCCGGGGCGCGGTGTCGGGGGCGGCGCCCTTCGCGGCGACCGCGGCGAGGTCGCGCAGCGTCGGATGGCTCAGCACGTCGTGCGGGGTGAGCGGGAAGCCGGCCTTGGTGGCCCGCGAGGCGATGCCCACGCTGAGCAGCGAGTCGCCGCCGATGCGGAAGAAGTTGTCCTCCGGCGCCACCCGGGCGACGCCCAGCGCCTCGCTCCAGATCGCGGCGAGGACCCGCTCGGCCTCGCGCCCGGTGTCGTCGAGGACCGTGCCCGGGGTCACCGCCGTGACCACCGTCGTCAGCTCGTTCGTCGTGTCGCGGTCGGCCATGTCCCTCTTCCTCATCGTCCGGCGGTCGAGTTTTCCGTGGTGGGTCCTGGGCAGTGCGGCGTGGCGCCGGACGCGGCCCGGCACCATGTACTCCGGCAGGGCGCGGGCCACCCACCGGGTCAGCTCGGCCTCGTCCGGTACGTCGTCGCCCGCGACGTGCGCCACCAGGAGCGGGGCGCCGGAGGGCTGCTCGGCGCCGTGGACGAGTGCTTCGCGGACGCGCGGGTGGGCGAGCAGCGCCCGCTCGACCTCGGCCGGTTCCACGCGGTGGCCGCGCAGTTCGAGCTGGTCGTCGGCGCGGCCGTGGAACTCCAGCGTGCCGTCGGCGCGGACCAGGGCCAGGTCGCCGGTGCGGTACATCCGCGCGCCGGGCTCGTCCGCGAAGGGGTCGGCGACGAACCGGGCCGCGGTCGGCCCCGGCCTGCCGTGGTAGCCGCGGCCGACGTGGAGGCCCCCGATGTAGACCTCGCCGCGCTCGCCGCGCGCCACCGGGCGCAGCCGGTCGTCCAGGACGTGCACGCGGACGTTGGGCAGGGGCCGGCCGATGTCGGGGGCGGTGTCCGGGGCGTCCTCGGCGGCGGCCACCCGGCTGCCGGTCACGAAGAAGGTGCACTCGGTCGGCCCGTAGAGGTTGACCAGCTCGAACGGCGTCCGCCGCGGCGGACGCACCCGCAGCCGGTCGCCGCCGGTGTACACCAGGCGGAGGGCGAGCCCCGGCACGTCGGGCAGCTCCGCGAGGACCGTCTCGGCGAGCGGCGACGGTATGCACGCCACGGTGACGCGGTGCTCGGCCAGCTCGTGGAGGAGCGTGGCCGGGGTCTGCAGCGGGTCCGCGACGAAGTAGAGGGAGGCGCCGCGGTACACGGCCGACATGACCTCCAGGACGGCCATGTCGAAGCCCGCGGACGCCAGTTGCGCGACGCGGTCACCCGGCCCGATCCCGGCCCTGTCGCCGTACCACGTCAGGCAGTTGAGCATCCCGTCGTGCTCGATCTCGCAGCCCTGCGGGTGCCCGGTGGTGCCCGAGGTGTGGACCACGTACGCCAGGTGGCGCAGGCCCGCGCGCAGCGGTGGCGCGCCGCCCTCCTCCGCGGCCGGGTCCGGGTCCGCCGCGGTGGCGGCGATGCCGACGACCGGGACGCCGTCGGGCCCCGCGGCGGTCGTGCCCGCGCCCAGGACCAGGGCGGCGGCCGAGACCCCGGCGAGCAGGGACCGCAGGCGCTGCTCGGGCACCGTCGGGTCGAGGGGGGCGAAGGCCGCTCCCGCCTTGAGCAC
Source organism: Streptomyces longispororuber (assembly GCF_014656095.1). Lineage (GTDB taxonomy): Bacteria > Actinomycetota > Actinomycetes > Streptomycetales > Streptomycetaceae > Streptomyces > Streptomyces longispororuber. The sequence goes on along the minus strand of NZ_BNBT01000123.1, from coordinate 16,161 downwards.
CCCGAGCCAGCCGACCACCAGGTCGGCCCCGCGCGCGGCGAGCACCGGGACGACGTCGTCCGGGCCGACGCCGAGGGCGGTGAGCTCCCGGGCCAGCCGGTTCGCGCGCCGGTCGACGTCCTGGAAGGTGTGCTCCCCGGCGGCGTCGACCACCGCGACCTCATCGGGGCGCCGCGCGGCGTGCTCCTGGAAGACCTCGACGACCAGGCGCGTGTCCGGCAGGTCGCGCCGCCCGCCGGTGAGCAGGGAGGGCCCGGCGGCGGGCCCGGCGGCTTCCCCGACCGGACCCTCACCGACCGTGCCTTCGCCACCGACCGCGCCGTCGTCATCCGTGCTTCCGCCGGCCGGACCGGCACCGACCGCACCCGCCCGGTCCCGGGCTTCGCCGACCAGACCGGCGAACTCGGCCAGCGGCCGGTCCGGGTCGCTCATCACGGCCTCGGCGATGCTCTGGAAGAGCGCGACCAGCCGGTGCGCGGTGGCGGCGCCGAACAGGTCGACCGCGTACTCCAGGTACCCCTCCATCGGGCGGTCGTCCTGGTCGTACAGGCCGAAGGTGAGGTCGAACTTCGAGGTGCCCGGGGCGACGCCGGAGACCCCGGCGAGCGCACCCTCCAGGGCGACCGGGCGCAGACCGGCCAGGTCGAAGGAGGCGGCGGCGGTGTTCTGGTGGGTGTAGCAGACCGTGAACACCGGGTGCCGTGACGGGTCCCGGTGGTCGGCGTCGGCGACGATCCGCGCGAACGGGATCTCCTCGTGGTCGAGGACCCCGGTGGCGGTGGCCGCGCACCGGCCGACCAGCTCGCGGAAGCCGATCCCCGGATCGACCCGCGTACGGAACGGCAGCAGGTTGTTGAAGTAGCCGATCAGGTCGTGCGTGACGGGGTTGTACCGGCCCGTCGTCGCGGCGCCCACGACCACGTCCCGGTGGCCCGCCCACAGGTGCAGCAGGACGTCGACCACGGCGAGCATGGTGACGAAGCTCGTGGTGCTCTCGCCGACGCTGAACGCGCGCAGCCGCCGGGCGAGGTCCTCGTCGAGCGAGAACTTCACGTAGTCGCCGCGGTACGACTGCACGGCCGGGCGCGGGTGGTCCAGCGGCAGCTCGGGGGTGTCCAGGTCGGCCAGTTGCCGCCGCCAGTACCGCAGGCCGCGCTCGACGCGGTCCGCGTCCAGCCAGCTCCGCTGCCAGGCCGCGAAGTCCGCGTACTGCACGGGCAGTTCCGGCAGTCCGGCCTCGCCCCCGGTGACCCGGGCGGTGTAGCAGGCCGACAGCTCGCGGAAGAACACCGCGGGGGCCCAGCCGTCGAAGGCGATGTGGTGCACGGTGTGCAGGACCACGTGGTCCCGCTCGGCGGCCCTGACGACCACGGTGCGCAGCAGCGGCCCGCTGCCGAGGTCGAAGGGGAGCCGCGCCTCCGCCGTGATCACGCGCGACAGCTCCTCGGTGCGCCGCTCCTCCGGCAGCGCCGACAGGTCGAGGAACTCCACGTGCGGCTCGGACACGTCGGCGAGGGCGTACGGCCTGCCGTCCTCGTCCAGGATGCGGGTGCGCAGCACCTCGTGCCGGTCCACCACGTCGCGCAGGGCGCCGCGGAACGCGCCGAGGTCGAAGTCGCCGAGGTAGCGGGTGTTGGCGGGGATGCTGTACAGCGGGCTGCCCGGGTTGAGCCGGTCCAGGTACCAGAGCTGCTCCTGGTTGTAGGAGAGCGGCAGGCGGCCGGGGCGCGGCAGCGGCGTGATGGTCCAGTCGTCCCGCTGGGAGCCCGCCGCGCGCACGGCGTCGATGCGCGCGGCCAGCGCGCCCAGGGTGGGGTGGCGGTGCAGGTCGGCGAAGGTCAGGCGGGCGCCGAAGTGCTCCTGGGCCTCGCGCAGCACGGTGATGCCCGCGATGGACGTGCCGCCCAGCTCGAAGTAGTTGGAGTCGGGGCCGACCTCGTCGGCCTTGAGGACCCGCGTCCACAGCGCGGCCAGCCGGGCCCGGGTGTCGCTCGCTCCGGCCCCGGTGTCGCGCGTCCCCGCACGCCGCACCGGCACGGGCTCGGGCGCCGGTGTCCGGACCGGCGGCGGGCCGCCCGGGGGCAGGCACCAGCAGGACACCTCGTCGGCGTCGAACGGGTAGGTCGGCGCCTCGATGCGGCGGGCCCCGGTGCCCGCGTAGTACGCGTCCCAGTCGAGGTCGGCGCCGAGCGCGTAGAGCCTGCCGAGCGCGGCCAGCACGCCGTCGCGCGTGGGGTCGGCGAAGAGGCGGACGACGGGCAGCTCCGGGGCGACCCGGGCGAGCTCCCGTGCCAGGGTGCCGTCCGCGGCCAGCTCGACCGCCACGGCGCCCTCGTCGACGAGGCCGCGGGCCGCGCGCCGCAGGCCGGACTCGTCGACCCGGCCGGTGAGGGGCGTGTCCGCGGCCTTCCGCAGCGCCTCGGCCGCCGTCGCCGGGTTCTGCACGGCCCGTACGGAGAGATTGCCGGCGCCCGAGCCGACCAGGCGCGCCTCGGGCAGGCCGAGGGCGCGCGCGAGGCGGTACCCCGCGAGCTGCCGGGCGACCAGCCGCGCGCCGAGCCCGGCGTCGTCCGCGCCACCGGCCTCGCCGTCGAGGCCGGGGAAGGCCGCGCGCAGCGGGGCCCAGGTCTCGTCACCGAGGTCGGCGTCGCCGGAGAGGAGCAGCACCAGGGGGGCCGCCGCGGCCGGCTCCCGCTCGGCGAGGGGTGCCGCGCGCAGCGCGGCGGCCAGCTCGCGGCGGTCCCGCGCGATGCCCGCCCAGCGGTACGGGTGGTCGTCGCGGCCCCGGTTCAGCGCGTGGGCGATGTCGGACAGCCGGTGCCCGGTGCCGTCGAGGAAGCCGGCGACGCGCTCCGCGTAGGCGGCCAGGGCCCGGGGGGACTTGGCGGAGAGGGTGACCAGCTCGGCCCCCGGTTCCGGCGCGGCGGGCTCCGGGGGCGCGGCGGGCGGCTCCTCGACGACGGCGTGCACGTTGGTGCCGGTCAGGCCGAAGGAGCTGACCCCGGCCCGGCGGGTCCGGTCGGGCGCGGGCGCCCAGGGCGTCGCCTCCGCGTCGACGTGGACCGGGCCGCTGAAGTCGATCAGCGGGTTGGGCGTGCTGAAGCCCGGGTTCGGATACCGCGTGCCGTGCCGGAGCCCGGCCAGGACCTTCAACAGGCCCCCGATCCCCGCGGCGTGGTTGATGTGGCCGATGTTGCCCTTGACGCTGCTGATGCCGCACGGGGTGTCGACCCCGACTTCGGCGAAGGCCTGGCGCAGCCCCTCGGCCTCGATCACGTCGCCGAGCCGGGTGCCCGAGCCGTGGCACTCCACGTAGTCGGGCGGGGCCCCGCCCGCCTCCCGCCAGGCCTCCACGATCGCGTCGGACTGGCCCCGGGCGCTGGGGGCGCTCATGCTCGTGGCGCGGAAGCCGTTCTGGTTGACGGCGACGCCCCGCACCACGGCGTGGATGTGGTCGCCGTCGGCGAGCGCGTCGGTCAGGCGCTTGAGCACGACGAGTCCGCCGCCCTCGCCGCCGGTGGAGCCGTCCGCGGCGGCGTCGAAGGGGCGGCACGCGCCCTCGGCGGACCCGATGCCGAGCATCGGCACGTAGTCGCGCGCGCTGATCAGCACCGGGTACAGGCTGAGCCCGCCCGCGAGCGCGAGGTCCGCCCGCCCGTCGCGGAGCTGGTCCACGGCGACCGCCACCGCGGTCAGGCTGCTGCTGCACGCGGTGTCCACGACGAGCGCGGGCCCGGCGAAGTCGAACAGGTACGAGATCCGCGCGGCCGTGGCCGACGGGTGCGAGCCGAGGAGCTGCTGCGGGTCGTCGTCCTGGTACAGGCTCGCGTACTGCGGCTCGGGCGTGCTGAGGACGACCGCGGTCCGCGAGCCCTTCAGGGCCCGGGGCGCGTAGCAGGCGTTCTCGAGCGCCCGGTGGGTGAGCTGGGCGGTCATCCGCTGGTGCGGGTCCATCAGCTCGGCCTCGCGCAGCGAGAGCCCGAAGAACCGGTGGTCGAAGAGGTCGATCCGGTCCAGGTAGGCCAGCGGTACGTAGTCGGTGTCCGCGGGGGCCCCCGCGTGGTGGACGCGGTCCCGGCCCGGCGCCCGGACGCTGACCCGGCCGTCGAGCAGGTTCCGGTGCAGGGCGTCCAGGTCGTCGGCGTCGGGCAGGGCGAGGGCCACCCCGATGACCGCCACGGCCTCCCGGCCGGCAGGGCTCGGGTGCGTCATAGCTCGTACCTCGTTTCGTCGGAGGGTGCGCCGAGAGGGGCGCCGTCGACGAGGCGGGCCATCGCCTCGACCGTGGTGTGCTCGAACAGGGCGCTCAACGGCACCGGGTGCGCGCCGAGCCCCGCCAGGCGGCGGTTCAGCGTGAGGAGGGAGAGGGAGGTCCCGCCGGCCTCGAAGAACTTCTCGTGCACGCCGACCTCGTCCCGGTCGAGGAGGTCCGCCCAGATCGCGGCCACCGCCCGCTCGGTGGGCGTGCGCGGCCGCGTCAGGGCGGTGCCCGACCCGGCCCCCGGCTCCGGGGGAGCGGGCAGGGCCCGGCGGTCCACCTTGCCGTGCGGGGTCAGCGGGAACGCGTCGAGCGCGACGAACACGGCGGGCACCATGTACGGCGGCAGCCGCCGGGCCAGATGGTCGCGCAGCCCCTCGGCGGTACGGGGCCCCGGGCCCTCGGCGGACACCGGACTGTGGCCTGCCCCGCTGCCGCCGCCGGTACGGGGGGTGCCCGAGCCGCCGTCGGCACGGGGGGTGCCCGAGCCGCCGTCGGCACGGGGGGTGCTCGAACTGTGGTCGGTACCGGGGGTGGCCGAGCCGTGGTCGGTGCTGGGGGTGGCCGAGCCGCCGCTGTCGTCCTTGGCTCGGGCACCGGCGGCAACCGCGCCGTCACCGCCGCCCGCCCCGGCGGACACCGGGCCGTCCCCGCCGCCCGCACCCGATCGCGCCCCGGGCCCCGTCGCCCACACCACGTAGGCGACCAGCCGCTTTCCGCCGCCTCCGGGGCTGTCCCGGGCGACCACGGCCGCCCCGTCCACCCCCGGGTGCGTCAGGAGGGCCGCCTCCACCTCGCCCGGCTCCACCCGGAAGCCGCGGATCTGCACCTGGTCGTCGGCGCGGCCGCGGAACAGCAGCTCGCCGTCCCGGGTCCACGCCACCACGTCCCCGGTCCGGTACATGCGCGCGCCGGGGCCGCCGAACGGGCAGGCCACGAACCGTTCCGCGGTGAGCGCGGCGCGGTGCGCGTAGCCGCGCGCCAGCCCCGAACCGGCGAGGTACAGCTCGCCCTCCACGCCCGTCGGCACGGGCCGCAGCAGGGCGTCGAGCACGTACCCGCGCACGTTGTCCCGCGGCCGCCCGATCGGGACCGTCGCGCCGGCCCGGTCGCCCGCGGCGATCCGGTCGGCGGCGGTGATCCGGTGGTGGGTGGCGAACACCGTGGTCTCCGCGGGCCCGTACCCGTTGACGACCGCCGCCTGCGGCTGGTCGCGGAGCAGCCGCGCCACCGTCTCCGGGGGCAGCGCCTCACCGCCGGCCCACACCTCGCGCAGCGCGGTGAGGCCCGGCGGGAAGGCGTCGGCGAGCAGGGACAGCAGGCCCGGGGTGGAGAGGAGCGAGGTGACCCGCCGCTCGGTGACGACCCTCGTGTACGTGTCGACGTCCAGCCTGCCGGGAGGGGCGAGGACGACGGTGCCGCCGCCCAGGAGCGGCACCCACAGCTCGTACACGGCCATGTCGAACGTCGGCGCGTGGTGCAGCAGCAGCCGCTCCCGGGCGGCGTCCGACCAGAGCCGGTCCACCGCCAGGTCCACCAGGGCCCGGTGGGTGATCCCGGAGCCCTTGGGCGCACCGGTGGACCCGGAGGTGTAGATGACGTAGGCCAGCCGGTCGGGCAGCCCCACGTCCGGCAGGGCCCCGCCCGGTTCGGCCGCCAGGGCGGCGGCCGTGTCGGGAGCGTCGACGACCAGCCGTGGCCACGGGCCCGCGGGCAGCCCGGCCGCCACGCCCGACGCGGTGAGCAGGAGCGCCGGACGGGCGTCCCGCAGCAGCGACTCCAGGCGCTCCGGCGGGTGGTCGTGCGCCAGCGGTACGTGCACGGCCCCGGCCTTCAGGACGGCCAGCACCGCCACCACGTACTCCGGGGACCTCGGCACGGCGACGGCCACGGGCGACTCCGGGCGCACGCCGCGCCGCACCAGGAGGCGGGCGAGCCGGTCGGCCCGCGCGTCCAGTTCCCGGTAGGTGAGGGTGTCGTCGCCGCGCACCACCGCGACGGCGTCGGGCGCGGCGGCGACCCACCGCGCGAACAGGGCGGGGATGGTCACCGCGGGCGTGGGCACGGCGGTGTCGTTCACGGCACGCAGCAGGTCCCGCTCGGCGGGCGTCAGCGCGTCCAGGGCGTCGAGGCGGACCCCGGGGTCCGCCACCAGCCGGCCGACGAGGCGGGTGAACCGGTCGGCCAGCGCCTCGGCGGTGGACCGGTCGAACAGGTCGGTGGCGTACTCGACGAGCCCGGTCAGGCCCTGCCCCTCCGCCCGGTCGTCCTGGGAGGCCGCGTCGACCTGGAACAGCAGGTCGAACTTGGCGGTGCCCGTCACGACCGGTTCCGGGGTGGTCTTCAGCTCGGCGAGTTCGAGCTCGCCCGTGCCGTGCTGCCAGGAGAACGCCACCTGGAACAGCGGGTGGTGGGACGTGGACCGCCGCGGGTTGAGGGCCTCGACGAGCCGTTCGAAGGGCACGTCCTGGTGGTCGTACGCGGTCACGGCCTTGTCCCGCACCTGTCGCACCACGTCCTCGAACGACGGGTCGCCCGACAGGTCGGCGCGCAGCACCCAGGTGTTGACGAAGAAGCCCACGAGATCCGCGAGGCCCTCGTCCGTGCGCCCGGCGATGGACGAGCCCACGGTCACGTCGTCACCGCCGCCCATGAGGTGCAGCAGCACCGCGAGGGCCGACTGGAGCACCATCGGCACGGTCGCGCCGTGCGCACGGGCCACGTCGTCGAGCCCCGCCCGCGCCTCGGGAGCGATCCGGAAGGCGACGGTGTCGCCCCGGTGGCTCGCCACCGGCGGGCGCGGCCGGTCGGCGGGCAGCCGCAGCGGCTGCGGAACGTCCGCCAACTCGGTACGCCAGTAGGCGAGCTGCCGCGACAGGACGCTGCCGGGGTCGTCCGCGTCGCCGAGCAGGTCGCGCTGCCAGAGGGTGTAGTCCGCGTACGTGACGGCGAGTTCGGGGTACCGGGGCGCGCGGCCCTGCCGGCGGGCGGCGTAGGCGGTGGCCAGGTCGCGGCTCAGGGGGCCCAGGGACTCGCCGTCGGCGGCGATGTGGTGCAGGAGCAGGACCAGCACGTGCTCGTCCGGGGCGCAGCGCAGCAGGCACGCCCGTACCGGGATCTCCACCGACAGGTCGAAGGCGCGGCCCACTTCCGCGGCCACTTCCGCGGCCACCGCGTCCGGCGCGACGTCCCGTACGGGCACGTCGAGGACGACGTCGGCCTCCGCCACGACGACCTGCGCCGGCACGCCCCGGTCGTCCGTGACGAACAGCGTGCGCAGGCTCTCGTGCCGGGCCACCACGTCCCGCACCGCCGCCGCGAGCGCGGGCACGTCCAGGTCCCCGCGGAGCCGCACCACCAGCGGCAGGTGGTACGTCGGCAGGGGCTCCAGCTCGTCGAGGAAGCGCAGGCGGTGCTGGGCGAAGGACAGCGGCACCCGTCCGGTCCTGCGGCCGGCCCGCCGCAGCGCCGGACGCGAGGACCGCGTCCGCGCGCCCACGTACTCCGCGAGGCGCGCCACGGTCGGCGCGGCGAACACCTCCCGGATCGGCACGTCGACGCCCAGTTCGGCGCGCATCCGGTTCGTCAGCCGGGTGGCCAGCAGGGAGTGCCCGCCGAGGTCGAAGAAGCTGTCGTCGAGCCCCACGGGCGCATCCCCGACGTTCTCCGCCCCGAGCACCTCGGCGAACAGCGCGCACAGCGTCCGCTCCCGGGGCGTGCGCGGCGCCCGGTAGGCGGCGGTGCGGGCGGCGTCGGGGCTGGGCAGCGCCGCGCGGTCGAGCTTGCCGTGCGGGGACAGGGGGAGCCGGTCCAGGGCGACGAAGGCGGCGGGGACCATGTAGTCCGGCAGCCGCTCGGCGAGGAAGGCGCGCAGCTCGGCGGGCGCCACCTGCTTGCCGTCGGCGGCGGGGACGACGTACGCGACCAGCCGGGCCGCCGCGGCGGTGCCCTGGAGGAGCACGGCCGCCCGGTCCACCCGGGGGTGGACGGCGAGGGCCGCCTCGATCTCGCCCGGTTCGACGCGGTGGCCGCGGATCTGCACCTGGAAGTCGGCGCGGCCCGCGTACTCCAGTTCGTCGCGGGCGTTCCAGCGGGCGAGGTCGCCCGTACGGTACATGCGGCCGCCGGGCGGGCCGAACGCGTCGGCGACGAACCGCTCGGCGGTGCGGGCGGGCCGCCGGTGGTAGCCCCGGGTGACGCCGGTGCCCGCGACGTACAGCTCGCCGATGGCGCCGGGGGCCACCGGGGCCAGGCCGGGGCCGAGGACGTAGGCGCGTACGTTGCGCAGCGGGCGGCCGATCGGCACGCCCTGGGCGTAGTCGCGGCCGGGGTCCAGGACGTGGCTGGTGGCGTAGTACGTCTCGCTGGGGCCGTAGCCGTTGACGATCCGCAGCCCGGGCCACGGCTCGCGGACGCGTGCGGCCAGGGGTGGCGGCAGCAGCTCGCCCGCGAGGATCAGCGCCCGGGGGCGCACGCGCCCGTCGAGCCGGTCGACGATCTCCGCGAAGGCCGAAGGAACGGAGCTGAGGACGTCGACGTCCCAGGCGTCGCGCTCGGTGAGGGCGAGCACGTCGCGGACGAGCTCGACGCAGCCGCCCGTGATGAGGGTGCAGAGGATCTCGAAGGCGGCGATGTCGAAGCCGATGGAGGTGCCGGTCAGCATCCGGCCGCCCGGCGCCCCGAGCTGCTCGGCCAGTTCGGGGAACGGGTTGACGAGGTTGGCGTGGGTGAAGGCCACGCCCTTGGGGCGCCCCGTGGACCCGGACGTGGCGATGACGTACGCCAGGTGCTCCGGGCGCGGGACGGGGAGCGCCTGGACGCCGCCGCCGGTGGGGCCCGTCCGGCCGGGTGGGCTCGCGGAACTCACCGCGTGCGCCGCGTCCGTCGGGTCCGTCGGGTCGGGTCCGATGAGGTCGTCGACGAGCACGGCCCGGACGTCCGTCCGGGGCAGCTTCGTGAGCGTGGCCGCGTCGGTGAGGAGCAGCTCCGGGCCCACGTCGGTCAGGATGTGGCCGAGCCGGGTGCCGGGGTGCCGCGGGTCGAGCGGCAGATACGCGCCACCCGCCTTGAGGATGCCCAGGATCGCCGCGACCAGGTCCGGGGTGCGCGGCAGCGCGAGGGCCACGACGGTCTCCGCGGCCACGCCGTGCCCGGCGAGGGCCCGCGCGAGCCGGCCGGCGCGGGCGTCGAGCGCGGTGTAGGTGAGGGACGCGTCGCCGCACGTCACCGCGGGGGCGTCCGGCCGCAGCCGGACCTGTTCCGCGAAGAGGTCGACGACGGTGCGCTCCGGCAGCGGCGCGGCCGTGTCGTTGAGCGTGTACAGCAGCCGCTCGCGCTCCGCCGCCGTCAGCACCTCCAGCCTGCCGACGGGCAGGTCCGGCCGCGCGGCGAGCTGGGCGAGGACGTGCCGGAAGCGGTCGGCGAGGGCACGGGCCGTGTCGCGGTCCACGACGTTGCGCTGGTGCTGGAGCGTCAGCCGCAGCCAGGGGTCGGCGGCGGCCATCACGGTCAGCGGGTAGTGGGAGCCGGACAGCGGGCGGATGCCGGTGAGCGCGATGCCCGCGGCCGCGTTCGCCTCGCTGAAGCCGACCCGGTCCACGGGGTACGACTCGAAGGCGACCAGGGTGTCGAAGAGGACGCCGGTCCCCGTCGCTCGGTGGATCTCGGTGAGGCCGCAGTGGTGGTGGTCGAGCAGCGCCGCCTGCCGGTCCTGGAGGCAGGTGAGGACCTCGGCGAGGCGGTCGGCCGGCGCGCACCGCACCCGCACCGGCAGGGTGTTGATGAACATCCCGGCCATCGTGTCGACGCCGGGCACCGCGCCGGGGCGGCCGGACACCGTCGCGCCGAACACCACGTCGTCCCGGCCCGTCAGGCCGCCGACGAGCAGCGCCCAGGCGCCCTGCACCACGGTGTTCAGGGTCACGCCCGCCTCGGCCGCGCGGGCGGCCAGGCCCCGTGCCAGGTCCACGGGGACGTCCACCTCGACCTGGCCGAACCCCTCGGCGGCGGGCTCGGCCGTGCCCGCGTGCGCCGCCACCGGGGCCAGCAGCGTCGGCTCCGTCACCCCCGACAGCTCATCGGCCCACGCCCGGACCGCGGCCTCCCGGTCCTGCCCGGCCAGCCACGCCAGGAAGTCCTGGAACCGCGGCGCGCGCCGCAGGGCGGAACCGTCGCCGCCCGCTCCGTAGAGCCGCAGCAGGTCCTGGGTGAGGATCGGCAGCGACCAGCCGTCGAACAGCAGGTGGTGCGCGGTCAGGACCAGCTCGAACCGCTCCGGCGCGCGGCGCACCAGCGCCATCCGCAGCAGCGGGGGCTCCGCCACCGCGAAGGGCGTCCGCACGTCGTCGGCCAGCAGGGCCTCGAAGGCGGCGTCCTGCCGGGGACCCTCGGGGACGCCGCCCGGCCCGGAACCTGCCGCACCGCTGTCCCTCGCGGTGCCGTCGCCGCCCGGCCCGGACCCCGCCGGGCCGCCGTCCCCCGCCGTGCCACCGACCCCCGCCGCAGCGGGCGGACGCGTCAGGTCCACCTCCCGCCAGGGCAGCTCCACCCCGTCCACCACCACCTGGACGGGGTCGCCGTCGGTGCCCGCGACGAAGGCCGTCCGCAGGTTCGGGTGCCGGTCGATGAGGGCCTGCCCGGCCGCCCGCATCCGGGCGGCCTCCACGGGCCCGCGCAGATGGAGCACGAACTGCACGTGGTAGGCGTCCGGCTCGCCGTCGGCGTACAGCGTGTGGAACAGCAGCCCCGACTGGAGCGGGGTGAGCGGCCACACCGCGGACAGCCCCGGGTACCGGCGCTCCCATGCCTCGATGTCCCGCTGGCGCACCGGTGTCAGCGGCACGTCCGAGGGTGTGAGCCCGCCCGCGCCGGGGCCCTCGGCGTGGCGGGCGAGCCCGCCGAGGGCCCCGGCCCACAGCTCCGCGAGCTCGGCCACCCGCGACCGGGTCACCGCGCCCGTGGCGAACTCGAACTCCGCGTCCAGGCACGGGCCGTGCGGGGTGTCCACCACCATCGAGTTGATCTGCACCGCGGCGAGCGCGGGCATGTCCGCGCCCATCTCGGCGGTCGGCCCGCCCCACTCGGCGACCTGGGTGAAGCCGAGGCCGCGCAGTTGCTCCGGCATGTCGGCGGCCGAGAACCGGCCCAGGTAGTTGAAGCCGATCTGCCCGGTGGGGTGCGGGCGCAGCACGGCGGCGGTGCGCGGGTTCAGCTCGCGCAGGAGCCCGTAGCCGATGCCGCCGTCGGGCACCGCGACGAGCTGCTCCTTGACGGCCTTGACCGCGCGGCCGGCCGCCGCCCCGCCCGCGAAGGCCTCGTCGACGTCGCACCCGGACACGTCCAGGCGTACGGGGAACATGCTGGTGAACCAGCCGACCGTACGCGACAGATCGGCGCCCGGCGCCGCCCCCTCCTGGCGCCCGTGGCCCTCCAGGGCCAGCAGGAGCGAGGGCTCGTCGACCCCCTGCGCCCGCCGCAGCCGGGCGACCGCCAGGGCGAGCCCCGCGAGCAGGCCGTCGTTGACGCCGCAGCGGAAGGCCGCGGGCAGCGTGGTCAGGAGCGTGCGCGTGACCTCGGCGGGCAGCCGCAGGCGCACCGTGTCCACCGTGGCCCTGACGTCCACCGCCGGGTCGAACCGCCGCGTGCCGAGCACCGGGTCGGGGCCGTCCACGGCCTCCAGCCACCGGGGCAGCTCGGCCGCCCGGCGGTCGCTGTCCGCCTCCGCGACCAGGGCGTGCGCCCACCGCCGGTACGACGTGCCCACCCCGGGCAGCGCGGGCGTCCGGCCCGCGCGCACGTCGGCCCAGGCCGCCGCGAGGTCCGGCAGCAGGACACGCCAGGACACGCCGTCCACCACCAGGTGGTGCAGCACGACCAGGAGCCGCCCCGCGCCCGCCGCCGGGCCCGGGTCGAACCACACGAACCGCGCCACCGCCCCGGCCTCCGGGTCGAGGAGGCCCGCAGCCGCCTCCCGCTCCGCCGCGACCGCGCGCCGCCACCGCTCGTCGTCGCCCGGCCCTCCGGTCGGCCCGGGCTGGTCCACGCGGCGCAGCAGCGCCCCGGTGTCCACCGAGCCCCGCGGCCCCACCAGCAGCCCCGCGCCCGCGTCGCCGTCGGTCACCAGGCGCGAGCGCAGCACGTCGTGCCGGTCCACCACCGCGTCCAGGACGGCGAGCAGCCCGGTCCTGTCGATGCCCTCGGGCAGGTCGACCAGGACCGACATGGCGAACCGGCCGAGGGAGCCGCCGCGCGCGCGGACGTACCGCGCGATGGGCGGCAGCGGCACGAACCCGGTCCCGCCGCCGTCGAGTTCGGCGAGCGCTTCGGGGGCACCGCGCCCCGCGCCGCCGTCCGGCCCTGCGGGCGCGAGCCGGGCCAGGCCGGCCACGGTCCGGTGCTGGAAGACCTGGCGCGGGGTGACCTCCACGCCCCGCGCCCGGGCGCGGGAGACGACCTGGATGGAGCGGATGCTGTCCCCGCCCGCGGCGAAGAAGTCGTCGTCGGCGCCGACCCGCTCCAGGCCGAGCACGTCGGCGAAGACCTCCGCGAGGATCCGCTCGCGCCGGGACCCGGGCGCCCGGTACGCGCCGGTGGCGAACTCCGGCTCCGGCAGCGCCGCCCGGTCCAGCTTGCCGTTCGGCGTCAGCGGCAGCCGGTCGAGCAGCACGTACGCCGCCGGGGCCATGAACTCCGGCAGCCGGTCCGCCACGAACCGGCGCAGCTCCGCCGCGGTCACGCCGACGTGGAAGTCGATGTCGCCGACGCCCGCGATGCCGCCCTCGCCGACCCGGACGACGTACGCCGCGAGGCGTCCGCCACCGTCCGGCCCCGCCAGGGCGACCACGACGGCCTGCGCCACGCCGGGGTGCGCGGTCAGCGCGGCCTCGACCTCGCCCGGCTCGATCCGGAAGCCGCGCACCTTCACCTGGTCGTCGCCGCGGCCCTGGTAGAGCAGGCGGCCTCCGGCCGTCCACGTCACGAGGTCGCCGGTGCGGTACATGCGCTGCCCGGGCCCGTCGAAGGGGCAGGCGACGAAGCGCTCCGCGGTCAGGGCGCCGCGGCCCAGGTAGCCGCGCGCGAGCCGGTCGCCCGCGATGTACAGCTCGCCGGGCGCGCCCGCCGGGACCGGGCGCAGCGCCGCGTCGAGGACGTACAGGCGGGTGTTGTCGAGCGGACGCCCGATCGGGACGACGGCGCCGACGTCGGCCACCGCGTCCATCCGGTGCACCGACGCGGCCACGGTGGCCTCCGTCGGACCGTAGGCGTCGACGACGGCGGTGCCGGGGCAGGCGGCGAGGACGCGCTCCACCGCGGCCGGGGGCACCACGTCGCCGCCGGCCCACACCTCGCGGACGCCCCGGAACGCCTCCGGCAGCTCCTCGGCCACCACCCGGAACAGGCCCGCCGTCACCAGGAGCCCGGTCACCCGGTGCTCGGCGACCACCGCGGCGAGGGCCGCCGGGTCCAGGGTGTCGGCGGGGGCCACGACGACCGTGCCGCCGGTCAGGAGCGGTACCCACAGCTCGTACGTGGCGGCGTCGAAGGCCTGCGTCGAGTGCATCAGGACGCGCTCGTGCGCGGTGCCCGCGTACACGCGGTCGAGGGCGAGCCGCACCACGCCGCGGTGCGTGACGCCCACCCCCTTCGGGACGCCGGTGGAGCCGGAGGTGTGCATCACGTAGGCCAGGTGCCGCGGCGACAGCGCGGCCGGGGGCTGGGCGCCGGGGCCGGTGCCGAGGTCCAGGTCGTCCAGGAGCAGCGGCCCGTCCACGGCGCCGGAGCCCTCGGCGGTGCGGGGGCCGCCGACGGCCTCGGGCAGGACGTGCCGCGTCGCCGCGTCCGTGACCACCAGGCGGGGGGCCGCGTCCGCGAGGGCCAGACCGAGGCGGGCGCTCGGGTACCGGGGGTCGACCGGTACGTAGGCCGCCCCGGCCCGCACGACGGCCAGGAGCGCCACGACGAGCTCGGCCGAGCGCGGCAGCGCGACGGCCACCAGGGTGTCGGGGCCCGCCCCGCGCCGCACCAGCTCGTACGCGAGGCGCCCGGCCCGCGCGTCCAGCTCCCGGTACGTCAAGGAGGCGTCGCCGCACACCACCGCGACGGCGTCCGGCGCGGCGGCCACCCGCCGCGCGAAGAGCGCGGGGACCGTCAGGTCGGGCGTGCGCACGTCCGTGGCGTTGAAGGCGCGCAGCAACCGCTCCCGCTCCCGGGGCACCAGCACGTCCACCGCCCGCAGCCGCACGCGCGGCTCGGCGGTCACCTGCCGTACGAGACGCGTGAAGCGGGCCGCCAGCGCCTCGGCGGTGGACCGGTCGAACAGGTCGGTGGCGTACTCCAGACGGCCCTCGACACCGCGCCCCGGCGTGGCGTCGAGGGCGAACGTGAGGTCGAACTTCGCGGTGCGGGTGGGGGCCAGCGCGAAGGCCGACCGCAGCCCCGGCACGTCGAAGACCTCGTGCTCCGTGGTGCGCCAGGCGAACATCACCTGGAACAGCGGGTGGTGGGACGTGGACCGCCGCGGGTTCAGCGCCTCGACGAGCCGTTCGAAGGGCACGTCCTGGTGGTCGTACGCGGTCACGGCCTTGTCCCGCACCTGTCGCACCACCTCCTCGAACGACGGGTCGCCCGACAGGTCCGCGCGCAGCACCCAGGTGTTGACGAGGAACCCCACCAGATCCGCGAGGCCCTCGTCGGTCCGCCCCGCGATGGGCACCCCGAGGGTGAGGTCGTCGCCGCCGCCCATGAGGTGCAGCAGCACCGCGAGGGCCGACTGGAGCACCATCGGCACGGTCGCGCCCTGCGCCCGCGCCACCTCTTCGACGGCGGCCAGGACGTCGCCGTCGAGGGTGAACGCGACGGTGTCGCCCCGGTGGCTCGCCACCGGCGGGCGCGGCCGGTCGGCGGGCAGCCGCAGCGGCTGCGGGACGCCCGCCAACTCCTCGCGCCAATAGGTGAGTTGCGTGGCCAGCGGGCTTTCGGGGTCGTCCTCGTCGCCGAGCAGCTCGCGTTGCCAGAGGGTGTAGTCCGCGTACGTGACGCCCGCTTCGGGCCACCGGGGCGCGTGACCCCGGTGCCGGGCGGTGTACGCGATGGCCAGGTCGCGGGCCAGGGGGCCCATGGACTCGCCGTCGGCGGCGATGTGGTGAAGCAGCAGGACCAGCACGTGCTCGTCCGGGCCGCGGCGCAGCACGCACGCCCGCACCGGCAGCTCCGCCGCCAGGTCGAACCGGTACGCGACCTCCTCCGCCACGGCGGCGTCCACCGCGTCCGGCGCGACGTCGCGCACCGGGACCTCCAGGGCGGCCTCGCCCTCCGCCACGACGACCTGCGCGGCGACGCCCCGGTCGTCCGCGACGAACAGCGTGCGCAGGCTCTCGTGCCGCACCACCACGTCCCGCACCGCCGCCGCGAGCGCGGGCACGTCCAGGTCCCCGCTCAGCGGCAGGACGTACGCCAGGTTGTACGTCGCCGAAGGGCCCTCGTAGCGGTGCAGGAACCACAGCCGGTGCTGGGCGAACGACAGCGGCACCCGCGCGGTCCCGCCGCCGGCCCGCCGCAGCGCGGGACGGGACGAGCGGGCCCGCGCGCCCACGTACTCCGCGAGGCGCGCCACCGTCGGCGTCGTGAACACCTCCCGGATCGGGACGTCCACGCCCAGCTCGGCCCGGATCCGGTTGACCAGGCGGGTGGCCAGCAGGGAGTGTCCGCCGAGGTCGAAGAAGCCGTCGTCGATCCCCACGCGCCCGACGCCGAGCACCTCCGCGAACAGCGCGCACAGGGTCCGCTCCCGGGCCGTGCGCGGCGCCCGCCCGCCCTCGGGCGTGCCGCCGCGGCCGGGCCCGGGCAGGGCGCGCCGGTCGACCTTGCCGTTGGCGCTCAGCGGGACCGCGGCGAGGGGGACGACC
>NZ_BNBT01000122.1 GCF_014656095.1 Streptomyces longispororuber | reverse complement strand
GGCCATGCCGCCGACGGTCCACCCCTCGCCCTCGGCCACGGCCGTCTTGTGCACGCTGTCGGTGGTCTTGATGGCGATGGCGGCCTTCTCGCCGCCGTGCGGGGACAGCGCGGCCGCGGCGGTGTCGACGCCCGGCAGCAGCTTGTCCATGGGGAGCGTGACGCCGATGAGGCCGGTGGAGGCGACGGCGACCTCGGCCGCGCTCACCCCGAGGACGTCGGCGGCCTTCTCGGCGGTGGCGTGCGTGTCCTGGAAGCCCTGGGGGCCGGTGCAGGCGTTGGCGCCGCCGGAGTTGAGGACGACGGCCGCCACCTGCCCGCCCTTGAGGACCTGCTCGGACCACAGGACGGGGGCCGCCTTCACGCGGTTGGAGGTGAAGACCCCGGCGGCGGCGGTGCGGGGGCCGTCGTTGACCACGAGGGCCAGGTCCGGGTTGCCGTTCTCCTTGATCCCGGCGGCGACCCCCGCCGCCCGGAACCCCTTGGCTGCCGTGACGCTCACTGCATCTCCTTGTTCGTGGTGGTGGCTGTCGGGCGGGCGCTCACGGCGCGACGCCGATCGTGGAGAGCCCCAGCTCCTCCGGCAGCCCCAGGGCGATGTTCATGCTCTGCACCGCGCCGCCCGCGGTGCCCTTGACGAGGTTGTCGATGGCGCTGATCACGATGACGCGGTCGGCGGCCGGGTCATGGGTGACCTGCACGTGCACGGCGTTGGAGCCGTACACCGAGGCCGTGGCGGGCCACTGCCCCTCGGGCAGCAGCCGTACGAAGGGCTCGTCGGCGAAGGCCTTCTCGTAGACGGCGCGGACGCTCTCCGCGGTGGTGCCGGGGCGGGCCTTCGCACTGCACGTGGCGAGGATGCCGCGCGCCATCGGGGCGAGGGTGGGCGTGAAGGAGACGGTGACGCGCCGGCCGGCCGCCGCGCTGAGGTTCTGGATCATCTCGGGGGTGTGCCGGTGCCCGCCGCCCACGCCGTACGGCGACATGGAGCCCATGACCTCCGAGCCGAGGAGGTGCGGCTTGGGCGCCTTGCCCGCGCCCGAGGTGCCGGAGGCCGCGACGATCACCGCCTCGTCCTCGACGAGCCCGGCGGCGTACGCCGGGAACAGCGCGAGCGAGACCGCCGTGGGGTAGCAGCCGGGGACCGCGACGCGCTTGGTCCCGGCGAGGGCGGCGCGGGCGCCCGGCAGCTCGGGCAGGCCGTAGGGCCAGGTCCCGGCGTGCGGGCTGCCGTAGAACCGCTCCCAGTCGGCGGCGTCCTGAAGGCGGAAGTCGGCGCCCATGTCCACCACGAGCACGTCCGGGCCGAGCTGCTCGGCGACGGCCGCGGACTGGCCGTGCGGCAGCGCCAGGAAGACGACGTCGTGGCCGGCGAGGGTCTCGGCGGTGGTCGGCTCCAGGACGCGCTCGGCGAGCGGCGTCAGGTGCGGCTGGAGCGCGCCGAGCGGCTGGCCCGCGTTCGAGTTGGCGGTGAGGGTGCCGATCTCGACCCCGGGGTGCCCGAGCAGGACGCGCAGCAGTTCTCCGCCCGCGTATCCGCTCGCTCCCGCCACCGCTGCGCGTACCGTCATGGGTTCCTCCTCATGGATGGCATGAATATACAAGTCGTCGCACGTTTATGCAATGTGGATCCGGAACCGCCGGTGCGGGGCGGTGCCGGTGTCCGGTGGCCAAGACACGACCGCCCCGGCCGGCGGTTGCCGACCGGGGCGAGAAGCGGGCTCACGCGCGTCCTAGGGGCGGTGCGTCACGCCAGCGACGCGAGGGCCTCGTTGAACGTGGCGGACGGGCGCATGACGGCCGCGGCCTTGGTGGCGTCCGGCTGGTAGTAGCCGCCGATCTCGGCCGGGGAGCCCTGGACCGCGATCAGCTCCTCGACGATCTTCGTCTCCTGCTCCGCCAGGGTCGCGGCGAGCGGGCCGAAGGCCTCGGCGAGCTGGGCGTCGTCGGTCTGCTTCGCCAGCTCCTGGGCCCAGTACAGGGCGAGGTAGAAGTGGCTGCCGCGGTTGTCGATGCCGCCCAGGCGGCGGCTCGGCGACTTGTCCTCCTCCAGGAAGGTCGCCGTGGCGCGGTCCAGGGTGTCCGCGAGGACCTGGGCGCGGGCGTTGCCGGTGCTCTGCGCCAGGTGCTCGAAGGAGACGGCCAGGGCGAGGAACTCGCCGAGGCTGTCCCAGCGGAGGTAGTTCTCCTTGACGAGCTGCTGGACGTGCTTCGGGGCGGAGCCGCCGGCGCCGGTCTCGAACAGGCCGCCGCCGTTCATCAGCGGGACGACCGAGAGCATCTTGGCGCTGGTGCCCAGCTCCAGGATCGGGAACAGGTCGGTCAGGTAGTCACGCAGCACGTTGCCCGTGACGGAGATGGTGTTGAGGCCCTCGCGGATGCGCTCCACCGACAGCTTGGTGGCCTCGACGGGGGACAGGATGCGGATGTCCAGGCCCTCGGTGTCGAACTCCGGCAGGTATGCCTTCACCTTGGCGATCAGGTTGGCGTCGTGGGCGCGGGTCTCGTCCAGCCAGAACACCGCGGGGTCGCCGGTGGCGCGGGCGCGGGTGACGGCGAGCTTCACCCAGTCCTTGATCGGGGCGTCCTTGGTCTGGCAGGCGCGGAAGATGTCGCCCTCGGAGACCTGCTGCTCGATGAGGACGGTGCCCTCGGTGTCGACCAGCCGGACGGTGCCGGTGGCGGGGATCTCGAAGGTCTTGTCGTGGGAGCCGTACTCCTCGGCCTTCTGCGCCATCAGGCCGACGTTCGGGACCGAGCCCATGGTGGCCGGGTCGTAGGCGCCCTTGGCCTTGCAGTCGTCGATGACGACCTGGTAGACGCCGGCGTAGGAGGAGTCCGGGATGACCGCGAGGGTGTCGGCCTCCGCGCCGTTCTTGTCCCACATGTGGCCCGACGTGCGGATCATGGCCGGCATGGAGGCGTCGACGATGACGTCGGACGGGACGTGCAGGTTGGTGATGCCGCGGTCGGAGTCGACCATGGCCAGGTCCGGGCCCTCGGCGAGCTCGGCCTCGAAGGACGCCTTGATCTCGGCGCCGTTCGGCAGGGCCTCCAGGCCCTTGTAGATGCCGCCGAGGCCGTCGTTCGGGGTGAGGCCGGCGGCCGCGAGGTCGGCGCCGAAGGCCGCGAAGGTCTTCGGGAAGAAGGCGCGCACGACGTGGCCGAAGACGATCGGGTCGGAGACCTTCATCATCGTCGCCTTGAGGTGCACCGAGAACAGCACGCCCTCGGCCTTGGCGCGGGCGACCTGCGCGGTCAGGAACTCGCGCAGCGCGGCGACGCGCATCACGGAGGCGTCGACGACCTCGCCCGCGAGGACCGGGACGGACTCGCGCAGCACGGTGGTGGAGCCGTCGTCACCGACCAGCTCGATCGTGAGGGCGCCGTCCTTCTCGATCACGACGGACTTCTCCGTCGAGCGGAAGTCGTTCTCGCCCATGGTGGCGACGTTCGTCTTGGACTCGCCCGTCCAGGCGCCCATGCGGTGCGGGTGCGCCTTGGCGTAGTTCTTCACCGAGGCGGGGGCGCGGCGGTCGGAGTTGCCCTCGCGCAGCACCGGGTTGACCGCGGAGCCCTTGACCTTGTCGTAGCGGGCGCGGATGTCGCGCTCCTCGTCGGTCTTGGGGTCGTCCGGGTAGTCCGGCAGCGCGTAGCCCTGCTCCTGGAGCTCGGCGATCGCGGCCTTGAGCTGCGGGATGGACGCCGAGATGTTCGGCAGCTTGATGATGTTGGCCTGCGGCGTCTTGGCCAGCTCGCCGAGCTCGGCCAGCGCGTCGTCGATGCGCTGGCTCGGCTCCAGGCGCTCCGGGAAGCTCGCGATGATCCGGCCCGCCAGGGAGATGTCACGGGTCTCGACACGGACACCGGCCGTCGAGGCGTACGCCTGGATCACGGGCAGGAACGAATGCGTCGCGAGGGCGGGGGCCTCGTCAGTGTGGGTGTAGATGATGGTCGAGTCAGTCACCGGGTGCTCCGCTCCACGTCTGCAACATTGCTCGACATCAAGATATCTCGTGGACGGGGCGGCACCGACAGGGCCCTGGCCGAGTGCGGTACGAAAATCTTCCGCGCCGGTCCGCCGTGCCCGCCGGGGCGGACCACCGCCCGGCGGAGGCCCGCCCGGCCCGCGGGAGACTCCGTACGGGGGCAGGCCCCCGTGCACCCGGGCCGGTCCCCGAACCCCCGCCGCGGGGACTCCGGCTCACGCTTGCGTTGGAGCGCACTCCAACTCCTAGGGTCTCGACCGAGATCACCGCACCGCGGCGCTCCACGCGGAGCACCGCGCCTTTCAGGAGGTACGACATGACCGGCCTGCCCACCCGCGCCCTCGGCGCGCTGACGGTCTCGGCGCAGGGCCTCGGCTGCATGGGGATGAGCCACGCCTACGGCTCCTCGGACGACGCCCGGTCCATCGCCACGATCCACCGCGCCCTGGACCTCGGCGTGACGCTGTTCGACACCGCCGACTACTACGGCGGGGGCCACAACGAGGAGCTGCTCGGCCGCGCCCTGTCCGGGGCCCGCCGCGAGCGGGCCGTCATCGCCACGAAGTTCGGCTTCGCCAACCGGCTCGGCGAGCCGCCGCTGATCCGCGGCGACGCCGCGTACGTGCGCCAGGCCTGCGACGCCTCGCTCCGGCGGCTCGGCGTCGACCACATCGACCTGTACTACCAGCACCGCGTCGACCCGGACGTGCCGATCGAGGAGACCGTCGGCGCGATGGCCGAGCTGGTCGCGGCGGGCAAGGTGCGCCACCTCGGCCTGTCCGAGGCGAGCGCCCGGACGATCCGGCGCGCGCACGCGGTGCACCCGATCGCGGCGCTGCAGAGCGAGTGGTCCCTGTGGACCCGCGACCTGGAGGCGGAGACCGCCCCGGCCTGCCGGGAGCTGGGCATCGGGATCGTGCCGTTCTCGCCCCTCGGCCGCGGCTTCCTCACCGGCCGCCTCACGTCCGTCGACGCGCTGGAGGAGAACGACATGCGGCGCACGCAGCCGCGCTTCGCCGACGGCAACCTGGAGCGGAACCTCGCCCTGGTCGAGGCCGTGCGGTCGCTGGCCGCCGCGAAGGGCGTCACGGCGGGCCAGCTCGCCCTGGCCTGGGTGCAGCACCGCGGCGACGACGTGGTGCCGATCCCGGGCACGCGCCGCGAGGCGTACCTCGTGGAGAACCTGGCCGCCGTCACGGTCGAGCTGTCCGCCGAGGACCTCGCCGCGATCGACGCGGCGGCACCCGCGGACGGCTTCGCCGGGCCGCGCTACGACGAGACGAGCATGTCCGTCGTCGACCGGTAGGCGCGCGCCGGGCGGCCGCGCGGGCCGCGTACGCTGCGCCCATGTCCCTTCCCGACGAGCAGGGTACGCCCCTTCCCCCCGAGCGGCCCGCGCCTCCGGCGGCGGAGGAGCCCGCGCACCCCGTGCCGGACGTACTGGCGTACCTCGCCGGGAGCTGGCGGGTGGAGCGGACCGTACGGGACTTCGCGGCGGGCGCGCAGGGCGGGCCGGGCGGGCCGGTGGAGGGGCGCTTCCGCGGCACGACGCGGTTCACGCCGTCGGACGGCGGGGGGCTGCTGCACCGGGAGTCCGGCTCCTTCACCTGGCGGGGCGTGACGCGCCCGGCGGAGCGCACGCTCCTGTTCCTGCCGGGCGAGCCCGCGGGCACCGCCGTCGTCCGCTTCGCCGACGGCCGCTTCTTCCACGGCCTCGACCTGCGCTCCGGGCGCCACACCGCCGACCACCCGTGCGCGGCGGACCTCTACCGGGGCGACTTCGTGGTGGACGGCGAGGACGCCTGGCGCACGCGCTGGCGGGTCCGGGGCCCGGCCAAGGACCTGCTCCTGACGACGGCCTACGTCCGCACGGACTGACCGCGCCCGGACGCGCCCCACCGGCCCGGTGACCACCGTCCCGGGCACCACCGGTCCGGTCACCGCCGCCCCGTCACCGCTCGCCGTACGCCATCCACTGCGCGGGGTCGTCCAGGGCCGTGAAGCCGAGCTTCGCGTACACGCCGTGGGCGTCGCCGGTGGCGAGCAGGATGCGGCGCAGGCCGTACGGCGCGAGGCGGTCGCGCACGCCCGCGAGGAAGGCGGTGCCGAGCCCCTTGCCGCGCGCGGAGCGGTCCACGTACACGTCGCAGAGCCAGGCGAAGGTGGCCCGGTCGGTGACCACCCGGGCGTACGCGACCTGGGCGCCCGAAGTCGCCTCGTACAGGCCGAAGTTGAGCGACCCGGCGATCGCGGCGTCCTGCTGCGCGCGGGAGCGGCCGAGCGCCCAGTAGGCGTCCGTGGACAGCCAGTGGTGCACGCGGGCGGCGTCGAGGCGGCCGGGGTCGGCGGACAGCTCGTACCCGTCCGGGAGCCGGTACGCCTCGGGGTGTTCGTCCGTGGGTGTCGTTCCGGTCATCCCCCCACCTCATCACACGCCGCGCGCAGCCTGCGTACCCCCTCCGCGATCTCCCCGGTGCCGGAGAGGGCGGCGAAGCTCACCCGCAGGTGCGCGGCCGGGGGCTCCGCCGCGAAGTACGGGCGCCCCGGGGCCACCGCGACCCCGGCCCGCAGCGCGGCGGCCGCCAGGGCGGTCTCGTCGGTGCCGTCGGGCAGGCGCAGCCACAGGTGGTAGCCGCCCGCCGGGACGTGCGGCAGCGCGAGTTCGGGCAGCCGCAGCCGCAGCGCGGCCGCCAGCGCCTCCCTGCGCTCGCGCAACTCGCCCGCGACGGCGCGCAGATGGCGCGGCCAGGCCGGGGCGCCGACGAGTTCCAGGGCGGCCTCCTGGAGCGGCCGGGGCACGAAGAAGTGGTCGACGACCTGGATGGTGCGCAGCCGCTCCAGGACGGGGCCGCGCGCGGCCAGCGCGCTCACCCGGAAGCTCGGCGACGTGGCCTTGGTGAGCGAGCAGACGTGCACCACGACGCCGTCGCGGTCGTCGGACGCGAGGGGTCGCGGCAGCGGTCCCGCCCCCTCGTGCACGAGCCGGCGCACGAAGTCGTCCTCGACGACGAACGCCCCGGCCGCGCGGGCGATGCGCAGCACCTCAGGGCGGCGCTCGGGGGAGAGCACGGCGCCGGTGGGGTTCTGGAACAGCGGCTGGCAGACGAAGACGCGGGCGCCGGTGGCGGCGAACGCGGCGGCGAGCAGGTCCGGGCGCACCCCGTCGGTGTCCACCGGCACCGGCACCGGCCGCAGCCCAGCGGCCCGCGCGATGGCGAGCAGGCCGGGGTACGTGGGCGACTCGACGAGCACCGGCGCGCCGGGCGGGGCGAGCGCCCGCAGCGCGGTCGTCAGGGCGCTCTGGCCGCCCGCGGTGACGAGGACCTCGGCGGCGGTGACGGCGCCGCCGATGCCGCGCGCGAACCACTCGCGCAGCTCGGGCAGGCCGTCGACCGGAGGGCGCTCCCAGGCGCCGGGGCGCCGTCCGGCCCGGGCGAGGGCGGCGGACAGGGCGCGCTCCGGCTGGAGCGAGGGGTGCAGGTAGCCGCCGTTGAACTCGATGACGCCGGGGCCGGGCGCGGCCAGCGTGGCGAGCACCCCGGAGGCGTCCACCGAGCGCGGCACCACGTCCGCGGCGGCGTCCGCGCTCAGGGACACCTCCTGCCACGAGGTGTCGCCCACCGCCCCGGCGGCGGCACCCGGCGCCTCGGCCCGGAACGCCCCGGCGCCGGGCCGGGTCACGACCAGGCCCTCCGCGGCGAGCTGCGCCAGCGCCCGGGACACGGTCACCGGACTGACCCGGAACCGCTCCACCAGGGCGCGGCTGGACGGCAGCTTTCCTCCCGGTGAGTAGCGGTCCAGCTCGCTCCTGAGCCGACGTGCCAACTCGCCCACACTGCTACGCTCTTGCATGAGAGCACAGAGTAGCGCTACTGAACGGCGGCGGATAGCGGTCCCGTCCGGCACTTCCCCCTCGGTCCGCCGGGGCACTTCCCCCTCGGCCCACCGGGGCACCTTCCCCTCGGCCCACCGGGGCACTTCCCCCTCGGTCCCCCGAGGCGCCGCCCCCGCACCCACCGCCGCTCCCGGGACGGCGCAGGCCACCACTCCCCCGGAGCCCGCGGCGGCCGGGTCGGCGCGGCGCGGTCCGCACCGCGCCGGTGCCCTGCAGGCCGCCCTCGGTGTCGTCGCCTTCTCGCTCACCTTCCCCGCCACGGCCTGGGGTCTCGAAGGCATGGGCCCCTGGACGTTCGTCGCCCTGCGCTGCGTGCTCAGCGCCCTCGTCGCGGGCGCCTGTCTGCTCGCGCTGCGCGTGCCGCTGCCCCGGCGCGCCGACTGGGGCGGGCTCGTGGTGGTCGCGGCCGGGGTGGTGGTGGGCTTCCCGCTCCTCACCTCCCTCGCCCTGCAGACGTCCAGCACCGCGCACGCCGCGGTCGTGGTCGGGCTGCTGCCCCTGACGACCGCGGTGTTCTCCGCCCTGCGCACCGGCGTCCGGCCCTCGCGCACCTTCTGGGCGGCCGCGCTCGCGGGCGCCGCCGCGGTGATCGCGTTCACGGTGGCACAGAGCGGCGGGGCGCTGTCGGCCGCGGACCTGTACCTCTTCGCCGCGCTGCTCGTGTGCGCCGCGGGGTACACCGAGGGCGGGCGTCTGGCCCGGCACATGCCCGGCTGGCAGGTGATCGGCTGGGCGCTCGTGCTGTGCCTGCCGCTCGCCGTGGTGGCGGCGGCGCTCGCCCTGCCGCACGAGCCGTTCCACCTCACCGGGCACAGCACGGCGGGCCTGCTGTACGCGGCGGTCGGCTCGCAGTTCCTCGGCCTGGTCGTCTGGTACCGGGGCATGGCCGCCATCGGCGTCCCCAAGGCCAGCCAGCTCCAGCTCGCGCAGCCGCTCCTCACCCTGGTGTGGTCGGTGTTCCTGCTGGGCGAGAGCCTGACGCCCGCGGCCCCGCTCACCGCCGCGGCAGTCCTGGTGTGCATCGCGGTCACCCAACGCGCGCGGGGCTAGCAAGGGGGCGTGCGTTCCGGCCCGACCCGGCCCGTCCCGGTCACCCCACGCGCGCGGGGAGCCAACCGGGGCGACCGGTCGTACACTGACGGCCACGCACCGCCACCACCCGTGACGCGGACGAGGAGGTCACTCCCCATGCAAGCATCCGTGGGCGACCGGCTGCTGATCCACGGCAGGATCGTCGGACAGCACGACCGGACTGCGGAAGTCGTCGAGGTCCTCGGCGCGAACGGCGGCCCGCCGTACCGCGTGCGCTTCGAGGACGGCCACGAGACGGTGATGTCACCGGGCCCGGACACGGTCGTACGGCCCTTCTCCGAAGCGGACTGAGCCGGCGCGGACATCGCCCGCCCGGGACCGGCGCCCCGACCGGGGACCGGCCCCGGGTCGGCCGCGGCCGGGCGGAAGCCGGCCCCCGACGCCTCGGGGCGCGCAGGCGCCGGAGCCGGGTGCCGTCAGCGGGCGCGCGGCGTGTAGTGGTCGTCGACCACGCGCTGCATCGCGCCGATCCGGTCCGCGACCACGTGCTTCGCCGAGTAGAAGATGTGCCCGCGCACCTGCGGGAAGTCCTTGGCGTACGTCAGGTGCCGGGACAGCTCGGCCGGGTCCTGCCACGGCGCGGGCTGCGCCGGGTCGCCCGCCTTGTACAGGGCCTCCCCCACGTACAGCCGTACGCCCGTGCCCCGGGCCACCGCGTCCCACCAGGGCACCAGCTTGGCGTAGTCCGCCGCGGGCAGCCCGATGTGCCAGTAGAGCTGGGGGGCGATGTAGTCGATCCAGCGCTTCGTCACCCAGCCGCGGGTGTCCGCGTACAGGTCGTCGTACGTCTGCACGCCGGCCCACGTGTCCGAGCCGGCCGGGTCGGTGGACGCGTTGCGCCACACGCCGAAGGGGCTGATGCCGAACCGCGTGCCGGGCCGCGTCTTCTTCACGCGGACGCCCATCTCGCGCACCAGGCGGTCGATGTTGTCCCGCCGCCAGGCCGCCCGGTCCGGGAAGCCCCCGCCGTACCGGGCGAAGGCCTCGTCGTCGTCGAAGACCTGCCCGGCGACCGGGTACGGGTAGAAGTAGTCGTCCCAGTGCACCGCGTCGAGGCGGTAGCGCCGTACGGCGTCGAGCATGGCGTCCTGCACGAACCGCCGCACCTCGGGCAGGCCCGGGTTGTAGAAGAGCTTGCCGCCGTAGGGCACCACCCACTCGGGGTGCACGCGCGCGGGGTGGCCCGGCACCAGGCGCCCCGGGTCGGCGTGCATGGCGACGCGGAACGGGTTGCACCAGGCGTGCAGCTCCAGGCCCCGGCGGTGCGCCTCGCGCACCGCCGTGCCCAGCGGGTCCCAGCCCGGGTGCCGGCCCTGCGTGCCGGTGAGGTACTCCGACCACGGCTCGAACCGCGACGGCCAGAACGCGTCGGCCGTCGGGCGCACCTGGAGGACGACCGCGTTCAGGCGGCGGCGCACCGCCTCGTCCAGGTACGCGATCAGCTCCGCGCGCTGCCGCTCGGGGGGCAGGCCGGGCTTGGAGGGCCAGTCGATGTTGACCACCGTGGCCACCCACATGCCCCGCATCTCGTGCCCCTGGCGTCTGGAACGCTCCCGTGCCGCCGCGTCCCCGGCTGTCGCGAGCCCCGCGGCCACCGACGCCGCCGCCACGGTGAAGGCCCGACGTGACATATGCCTCATGAGTCCGTCCCCTGTTCCTGGAAACCCCGGACAAGCCCTGGCCGTTCGGGGACAGCATGCCCGACCCGGACCCCCGCGCACCGCGACGCGCGGAGTAACGTTCACCGGCGAGGCAGGGACCGGCACCGTACGGGGGGACCTGCCGCCCCTGTAGATGAGCGAAAGGCACGAGGTGACCGACTCTATGGCCGACATTGCGCGCGTCGGAGTGGTGGGCTGTGGCCAGATGGGCGCCGGGATCGCGGAGGTCTGCGCCCGTTCCGGCCTGGAGGTGAAGGTCGCGGAGACCACCGGGGAGGCCCTGGAGATCGGTCGTACGCGGCTGTACAACTCCCTGTCCAAGGCCGCCGAGCGCGGCAAGATCTCCGAGGCGGAGCGGGACACGACCATCGCGCAGCTCAGCTTCACCACGGACCTCGGCGAGTTCGCCGACCGTGACCTCGTCATCGAGGCCGTCGTGGAGAACGAGCAGGTCAAGACCGAGATCTTCCAGGTCCTCGACCAGGTGGTGACGCGGCAGGACGCGATCCTCGCCTCCAACACCTCCTCCATCCCGCTGGTGAAGCTGGCCGTGGCCACGTCGCGGCCCGACCAGGTCATCGGCATCCACTTCTTCAACCCGGCCCCCGTGCAGCAGCTCGTCGAGCTGATCCCGGCGCTGACCACGTCGGAGGGGACCCTCAGCAGGGCGCAGCTCTTCACCGAGAAGGTGCTCGGCAAGCACGCCATCCGGGCCCAGGACCGTTCGGGGTTCGTGGTGAACGCCCTGCTCATCCCGTATCTGCTGTCCGCGATCCGGATGTTCGAGTCGGGCATCGCGAGCCGCGAGGACATCGACAACGGCATGGAGATGGGCTGCGCCCACCCGATGGGCCCGCTCAAGCTGTCCGACCTGATCGGCCTGGACACCGTGGCCTCGGTCGCCGACTCGATGTACGCCGAGTACAAGGAGCCGCTCTACGCCGCTCCCCCGCTGCTCCAGCGCATGGTCGACGCGGGCCGCCTCGGCCGCAAGACGGGCTCGGGCTTCTACAGCTACGGCTGAACCCGGAGCTACGGCTGAACCCGGAGCTACGGCCGAACCCGGCTCGGCCGCGCGCGGTGACCGTCCCGGCGTCGGCCGGGTACGGGCCGGACGCCCGCCTTCCCTGGCGATGGCTACGCTGCGTGTTTGAACGAGGGTCAAAATCGGCCAGTCCACGGGCCCGGCACTCCCCGAGTGCCGGGCCCGCGCCGTTCACACGCCGTGTGCGCGCCGGGCTCGCATATGCCCTTCGCACACTCTCCCGCCGCGACCACCAGGCGAGTTGACTTTCGAACTACGCACAGGGGGGAAGCGATCACTACTGAGAGGAGCGGACTCGTGACCACCGACCCCGAGCGTGCCGTGGTCCCGGAAGAACTCGCAGAGTTACGTCGTAGCCTGGACGTGGGCCTGGCCCGCGTCGACGGACAGCTCGCGTTGCTCACCGCACGTGACGCACAGCACACGAAGGACCAGGACGACCTGGCCGTCCGGATCACGGCCCTGGAACACACCCGATGGCCCCTGCCCGCCCTGGCCGCGCTCACCGCGGTCGGCGCGCTCGCCGTGGCGGTCTGGCAGGCCCTCGGGCACTAGCTCCGGGGCCGCGTCGGAGCGGTCAGCGCGCGTCCTCACCGAGGCGCATATGGTGCAGCAGGAGGAGGGCGGCCGCCATGTTGGCGGCCGGGACCTCGCCACGCGCCACCATGTCGGGGACGAGCTTGAGCGGGACCCACTCACGGCGGTCCGACTCGAAGTCGTCCTCGGGGTGGCCGATGTAGGTCCCCTCGTCCGACCAGTAGATGTGGTGCCGGGCGTCCGTGAGCCCGTTGGACGGCTCGACACTCATCAGGTGCCGCAGGGGTCCCGGCCGCCAGCCGGTCTCCTCCTCCATCTCACGCGCCGCCGCGTCGGCGATGTCCTCGCCGTCCTCCACCACCCCGGCCGCGAGCTCCCAGCCCCAACTGTCGGTGATGAAGCGGTGCCGCCACAGGAGCAGGACCTCGTTGGCCTCGTTGACGACCGTGGCGATGGCCACCGGACGGAGCCGGATGAGGAAGTGGTCGAGGTGTCGGCCGTTCGGCAGCTCGACGTCCGCCAGATTGACGGTGAACC
Source organism: Streptomyces longispororuber (assembly GCF_014656095.1). Lineage (GTDB taxonomy): Bacteria > Actinomycetota > Actinomycetes > Streptomycetales > Streptomycetaceae > Streptomyces > Streptomyces longispororuber. Next base: position 14,691 of record NZ_BNBT01000122.1, on the reverse strand, counting down.
ACCGATTTCCATACACAGTTTGTTCGCTCTGTTTCGTCCACTGCACGGTTCTGCCACCTTCCGCCGAGTAGATGGCAATATCGCAGCAGGAAAGAGCGAGGGCACACGGCGCACGGCGGAGCGACGCGGCACGTGTCAGGCCTCGTTCCGCTCCCGCGCCGCCGAGGTCACGCTCCGGCGGGAGCGGCGCGCTTCACCGCGCCCGGCCGCTCACAGCGGGATGCGCAGGGCCCCGTCGATGAGTTCGGCGGCCTCGGCCGTGGCCGCGCAGTCGCTGCGGACGAGGTGCTCGCGCACGGCCCGCAGCCGGTCGCGCAGCCGCTGGGACTCCATCCCCCGCGCCTGTTCCGCCATCTCCACCGCCGTGGCCACCGCCTCGTCGGTGTTGCCCTGGCGCAGCTCGATCTGGCTGAGCATGGCGAGCCGGTGCACGCGCCCCCGGTCGTGCGCCGGGGTGTCCACCGCCGCCGCGGCGTGCTCGTGCGCGCCCGCGAGATCGCCGAGGCTGAGCAGCGCCTCCGCCACCTGTACGTTCACCAGGCCCGGCTGGACATAGCCCGTCTCGTCCGGCTCCCGGCCGCGCCGGATGCGGTCGGCGGCGGCCTCGGCCCGCCGGATGCACGACAGCGCGCTGCTGCCGTCGCCCAGGTGCGCGTACGCCTTGGCCTGCATCGCGTACAGGTCGGAGGCGAGCGCGGGCGTGATGTCGCGGCCCGCGGCGCGCAGCGCGGCCTCCGCGAAGGCGACCGCCTGCCGGTACTCCCGCATGAACAGCGACTGGTTGACGAGCAGCGCGATCACATACGCGCCGAGCCCCCGGTCCCCGCTGGCCTTGGCCAGGCGCAGCGCCTGGTGGAAGTAGCGCTGGGCGAGGCCGTGCGCGTCCGAGTCGTAGGCGCAGATGCCCGCGATCGCCACCAACCCGCCGGTCGCGCGGTGCAGTTGGCGCCCCATCGCGTCGGTGTAGCTGCCGCGCAGCAGCGGGGCCGCCTCCGCGTTGAGGAAGCCGACGATCCGGGTGCGGGTCGCGACGCCACCGGTCTTGCGGTACATCTGCTCGTAGTGCGTACGGGCCGCGCGCAGCGTCTCCAGGTCCGCCAGGCTCACCGGGTGGCGGCCGCCGCGCGACACGTCCGTGTCCTCCGGCGGGTTCTCCCACTCCCACACCGGCATCACGGCGGGCGTCCCGGTCACCGCGGGCGCGCCGAGCAGGTGCGGGCGCTGCTGCTCGTCCGACCGCCACAGCGCGGTCGCGCGCTCGACGAACCCGGAGAGGGTGGAGGCCATGGTGGAGCCGCGGACGACCGGGCCGCCGGGCACGCCGAGGCCGATGTCGTCGAGCGTCACCGGGCGCCGCAGGCGGGCCGCGAGCACCTCGCAGATCAGGTCGGGCACCTGTCCGCGCGGGCGCTGGCCCTTCAGCCAGCGGGCCACGGCGGTGTGTTCGTATCTCAGGGCCAGACCGCGGGCCTTGCCCGCCTGGTTGACGTGGGCGGCCAGGCCCGCGTGCGAGATGCCGGCTTCGTCGAGGATCGCGTCGAGCAGGGTGTTGGGCTGCATGGATGCCCTCCGGTGGCTCGGTCGCGACCCAGCGTAGTGGAGCGCACTTCACACGGGGTGTGAACGGAGTGCTCGCATCCGGGGGGTACGCGCACTGCCGCACGGGGCGCGCGTTCGGTTGACTGAGGCCTCACCAGGAGGCGGCCGGGCCGCCGGCTCCCCCCTCATACAGCGCGGCGGCCCTTGCGGCGCCGTCCGGACACCGTCGTCTGCCCGAAGTTCCCCGACGGTCCGGACGGCGCGGGCCGCACCACACCGGGCGGTGTTCAGCTCATGGTGCGGGCGCGCCGCCCGGTCTCCGTCTGCCGCGGGACCCGCCCGCGGTCGTTGCGGAGCACGACCAGGGCCGCGTCGTCGGACGGCAGCCGGCCGACGTGCCGCAGGAGCCGGGTGTACACCGCCTGGATCACGCGCTCCGGCGCCACCGACGGGACGCGCGCGGCCTCGCTGAGCACGCTCTGCAGGGGGAAGAACCGGCCGGACCCGTCGCGGGCGTCCTCCAGGCCGTCGGTGTGCAGCACGAGCGCGTCGCCCGGCAGCAGCCGTCCGCAGCGCTGCGCGGCCAGGTCGGCGGGGAGCGGGAAGGGGCCGAGCGGGGGCAGCGGCTCGCCGCCGGTCAGCGGCCGGGCCAGGCCGCGCAGGTGGTAGGGCCAGGGGTGGCCGCAGTTGAGCGCCCAGACGTCGCCGTCCCGGCTGATCTCCACCAGCAGGACGGTGACGAACTCCTCGGCGAGCGGGCCGCCGTCGGGGGCCGCCGGGTGCTCGGCGCGGGAGCGCTCCCGCAGATGCCGGTCGAGGGCCCGCTCCAGGCGCCGCAGCACCTGCGGCAGCTCGGCCTCGTCGTGGGCGGCCTCGCGGAAGCTGCCGAGCACGGCGGCGACGGTGCCGAGCGCGGCGAGGCCGTGGCCGCGTACGTCGCCCATGACGACGCGCACGCCGTGGTCGGTGGCCGCGACCTCGTACAGGTCACCGCCGACCAGGGCGCCACGCGCGGCGGACAGCCGCCCCGCGGCCAGCGCGAAGCCGTCGATGCGCGGCGGCAGCGGCCGGAGCAGGACGTTCTGCGCGGCGCCCGCGACCTCGCGGACCTGCCGCAGCTCCCGCACCAGGGCGTGGCGCACGTGGAAGACAAGCCCGGTGCCGACGGCGAAGAACACGGCGCTGGTGACGATCCGGGCGCCGAGCCCGCTCTGCTGTGCGAGCGGGCAGGTGAGCTTGTACGTGATGGCGACGGCGCCCCACACCGTGGGCAGGCCGAGCGTGAGGGCGCGGCGCAGCAGCCGCCGCCGGCGCCGCTCGAACGGGGCCGGGGGACGCTCCTGGCGGTGGCGCCGGGGGCGCCACCGCGGGCGGCGCCGGAATCCGGCGCCGCGGCACAGCGCCCGGGGCTTGCTGAGGATCATGCCGACGGCCCCCCTGAGGCCCGGTGCAGCGTGCGGGTAAGGCCTGGTCCAGCGTGTGGGCCGGGTCCGGGGCGAGCCCCTGCGGCCGGATCGATTCTGTCGACCGCCCGGCCGGATCGGGCCGGATCACCGGGCGTTCTCACCTGAACGAGTGAGCGGCGCCCCGGGCCGGGCCCCGGCACGCCGGAGGGGGCGCATCCGGTTGTCCGGATGCGCCCCCTCACCTGCGCCTTCGTGCGCCGGGCGGCTGCCGAGGCGGCGTCCGCTACGCCCCGCGCAGCACCGCGCCGGTCGTCTCGGCCGCGCGGGCCACCGCCGCGTCGCGGGCGGCCGAGGCCTCGTCGACGGTCAGCGTGCGGTCGGGCGCGCGGAACCGCAGCGCGTACGCGAGCGACTTCTTGCCCTCGCCGACCTGGTCGCCGGTGAAGACGTCGAACAGCCGGATGTCCTCCAGGAGGTCGCCCGCGCCGTCGCGCAGGTACGCCTCGACGACGGCCGCCGGCACGTCCTGGTCGACGACCAGCGCGACGTCCTGGGTGGCCACCGGGAAGGACGAGATGCGCGGCGCGCGCGGCGTGCCCTCGCCGGCCTCCTGGAGCAGGTCCAGGTTCAGCTCCATCGCGCAGGTGCGGGCGGGCAGGCCGAGCGCCTTGACGACGCGCGGGTGCAGCTCGCCCGCGTGGCCGATGGTGACCAGGTCGCCCTGCTCGCCGTTCGGGCCCTGCGCGCTCTCCAGGTACACCGTGAGCTCGGCGCACCGGCCCGGGTGCCACGGGCCGTACTGGCCCTGCTGGACGATGAGTTCGGCGCCGGCCTCGCGGGCCAGGAGGCGGGCCGCCTCGACGGCGTCCGCCCAGTCGGCCGGGCGGCCCTTGCCCCACCAGCCGGCGCGCTCGCGGGCGCCCGCGAGGACGACCGCGGCGTGCCGCGGCTGCTCGGGCAGGGCGCTGTTCAGCGCGGCGATCTCCTCGTCCGTGGGGCGCCGGTCGACGGGCGGGCGCCCGGCGACGGCCGCCTGGTCGGACGGGTGGAACACCAGGCCCGTCTCGAACAGCGCCAGGTCGTGGCTGCCCCGGCCGTCGTTGCGGCGCAGCGCGGCGAGCAGGCCCGGCAGGAGCGTGGTGCGGAGCGCGGGCTCCTCGTCCGAGAGCGGGTTGACGAGCTTGACCACGCGGCGGTTCGGGTCGTCCACCTCCAGGCCGAGCTGGTCGAAGACCCGCTCGCTGAGGAAGGGGTAGGTCGGCGCCTCCACGTACCCGGCGCCGGCCAGGGCGCGGCCCGCGCGGCGGTGCAGGCGCTGCCGCTCGGTGAGGCCGCGGCCCGCGGGCGGCTTGGGCAGCGTCGAGGGCAGGTTCTCGTACCCCTCGAGGCGGATGACCTCCTCGGCGAGGTCGTTGACCTCGGCGAGGTCCGGGCGCCACGACGGCACGGTGACCGTCAGGACGTCCTGGCCGTAGACGTCGCAGCCGACCTGCTGGAGGCGGCGGACGACGGTCTCGCGGCCGTAGGCGACGCCGGCCACCTTGTCCGGGTGGTCGGCGGGCATGGTGATGGTGTGCGGCGCGGACGGCGCGATGACCTCGGTGACGCCCGCCTCCGCGGTGCCGCCCGCGAGCAGCACGAGCAGGTCGACGGTGCGCTGCGCGGCGGCGGACGCGGCCTGCGGGTCGACGCCGCGCTCGAAGCGGCGGGCCGCCTCGGAGGCCAGCTTGTGGCGGCGCGCGGTGCGGGCCACGGAGACCGGGTCGAAGTGCGCGGCCTCGATGACGACGTCGGTGGTGGCGTCCTCGTCGGCGGCGTCGTGGTCGGCGATCTCGGTGTTGGCGCCGCCCATGACACCGGCGAGGCCGATGGGCCCGCGCTCGTCGGTGATCACCAGGTCCTCGGCGTCGAGGACGCGCTCGGCGCCGTCGAGGGTGGTGAACTTCTCGCCCTGCTCGGCCCGGCGGACGCCGATGGTGCCCTGGACGCGGGAGCGGTCGTAGGCGTGCAGCGGCTGGCCGAGCTCCAGCATCACGTAGTTGGTGACGTCGACGGCCAGCGAGATCGGGCGCATGCCCGCCTTCTGCAGGCGGCGCCGGAGCCAGATCGGCGAGCGGGCGTCGGGGCGCAGGCCCGTGACGGTGCGCGCGGTGAAGCGGTCGCAGCCCGTGGGGTCGCCGATCCGGACCGGGTAGCCGAAGGAGTTCGGCGCCGGGACGTCGAGCAGCGCCGGGTCGCGCAGCGGCAGGCCGTAGGCGGTGGCGGTCTCGCGGGCGACGCCGCGCATCGACAGGCAGTAGCCGCGGTCGGGCGTGACGGCGATGTCCAGGACCTCGTCGAACAGTTCGAGCAGCTCGATGGCGTCGCTGCCGGCCTCGTGCTCGGGCGGCAGCACGATGATGCCGCCGCTGCCGTCGTCGCCCATGCCCAGCTCGTCGCCGGAGCAGATCATGCCGCGGGACATCCTGCCGTACGTCTTGCGCTCGGCGATGGCGAAGTCGCCGGGGAGCACGGCGCCGGGCAGCGCCACGACGACCTTGTCGCCGACGGCGAAGTTGCGGGCGCCGCAGACGATCTCCTGCGGCTCGCCGGTGCCGTTGGCGGTGCCGACGTCGACGGTGCAGAAGCGGATGGGCTTCTTGAAGCCCTCGAGCTCCTCGATGGTGAGGACCTTGCCGACGGCCAGCGGGCCCTTGAGGCCCTCGCCGAGCCGCTCGACGGTCTCGACCTCCAGGCCCGCCGCGATGAGCTTGGCCTGTACGTCACGGCCGGTCTCGGTGGCCGGCAGGTCGACGTACTCCCGCAGCCAGGAAAGCGGGACCCGCATCAGATCTCCATCCCGAACGGCCGGGTGAACCGGATGTCACCCTCGACCATGTCTCGCATGTCTTCGACGTTGTGGCGGAACATCAGCATCCGTTCGATGCCGAACCCGAAGGCGAATCCGCTGTACTTCTCCGGGTCGACCCCGCAGGCCTGGAGCACCTTGGGGTTGACCATGCCGCAGCCGCCGAGCTCGATCCAGCCCTCGCTGGAGCAGGTGCGGCAGGGGCGGTCGGGGTTGCCCACGGACTCGCCGCGGCACACGTAGCAGACCATGTCCATCTCGGCGGACGGCTCGGTGAAGGGGAAGAAGTTCGGCCGCAGCCGGGTCTTCATGCCCTCGCCGCCGAACAGCGCCTGCACCATGTGGTCCAGGGTGCCCTTGAGGTCGGCCATGGTCAGGCCCTCGTCCACGGCGAGCAGCTCGACCTGGTGGAAGACGGGCGTGTGGGTGGCGTCCAGCTCGTCGCTGCGGTACACGCGGCCGGGGCAGATCACGTAGACCGGCGGCTCGCGGTCGATGAGCGAGCGGATCTGCACGGGCGAGGTGTGCGTGCGCAGCACGACGCCGGAGCCGTCGGTGCCCTCAGCGCCCTCGGCGCCCTGTACGAAGAAGGTGTCCTGCTCACCGCGGGCCGGGTGGTCCGGGCCGATGTTCAGGGCGTCGAAGTTGAACCACTCCGCCTCCGCCTCGGGGCCCTCGGCGACCGCGTAGCCCATGGCGACGAAGATGTCCTCGATGCGCTCCGACAGCGTGGTCAGCGGGTGCCGGGCACCGGCCGCGACGCGGTCGTGGGGCAGCGTGACGTCCACGGCCTCCTCGACCAGGACGCGGGCGTCCCGCTCGGCCTCCAGCTCGCTCTGGCGGGCGGCGAGCGCCTTGTTCACGGCGCCGCGGGCCATGCCGACGCGCTTGCCCGCCTCGGCCTTGGCCTGCGGGGGCAGCGCGCCGATCTCGCGGTTGGCGAGCGCGAGCGGCGAGGTGCCGCCGCAGTGCGCGGTCTTCGCCTCCTGGAGCTGGTCGAGGTCGGCGGCGGCCGCGAAGGCGGCGAGCGCCTCGTCCCGCATGCGCTCGATCTCTTCAGGTTTCAGTGCCTCGACCTCGACAGGGTCGTACGACTTGTTCGGTGCCGACATCTCTTCCCGTGCTTCCGGTTGGCTGGCGGATGGTCCCCCGCGGACGGCGCCCGGCTCGCGCGGAGCCGTCCCTGACTCGATGGGCTCGGTGCGGAGCCGTCCCGCGCAGGGGGACGCAAAGGTGCCAAAGGCCGAGTCTAACGGGGCTGACGTGAACGAATGCGCCCGCGGGCGGCTCAGGCGGCGGGCACCGGCTGCTCGGCCGGTGCTCACTGGAGGTACGCCGGGGCCCCCACGGGCAACGTAAATCGGAACTGGGCGCCGCCGCTCGCCGCGCGGCCGACGGTGATCGTGCCGCCGTGCGCCTCGACGATGCCCTTCACGATGTACAAGCCCAGTCCTGTCCCGCCGCGTTTGCTGCCCCGCCAGAAGCGGGTGAAGACGCGGCTCATCGACTCCTCCGGGATACCGGAGCCCTCGTCACTGACGGTGACCGCGGTGTCGGTCGCGCCCCGGACGCGCAGGGACGGCGAGGGCGCCACGTCGATCGTGACAGTTCCCTCGCCGTGGCGCACCGCGTTTTCCAGGAGGTTGCTGAGCACCTGGTCGATCTTGTCCGGGTCGGCCCACAGGTCGGGCAGCGGGTGCTGGAGGCGGACGAGGAAGCGGTCGGCGTCCTGTCCGGCGGCGACGTGGGCCTGGATGTGGCGCCCGACGGCGGCGCCGATGTCGACAGGCTGGCGGCGCAGTTCGAGCCGGCCGGAGTCGATGCGGGAGATGTCGAGGAGCTCGGCGATGAGCCGCGTCACCCGGTTCGCGTCCGCGTCGACGGTCTCCAGCATGAGCCGCTTCTGGTCGTCGGTGAACCGCTCCCACTTGGCGAGCAGCGTCGCGGTGAAGCCCTTCACGGAGGTCAGCGGCGAGCGCAGCTCGTGGGCGACGGTGGCGATGAGCTCGGCGTGGCTGCGCTCCGTGCGCCGCCGGGCCTCGGTGTCGCGCAGCGAGACCACGAGGCGGCGCAGCGGGCCCGTGGGCCGCGACCGCAGGTACCGGGCGGAGACGAGGACCTCCCTGCCGCCCGGCAGGAGCAGGTTGCGCTCCGGCTGGGCGACGCGGATGGTGAGCCCGCCGTAGGGGTCGGTGAGCTGCCACCAGCGGCGGCCTTCGAGGTCCTCCAGGGGCAGGGCGCGTTCGATGGGGGCGCCGAGCGCGTCGGCGGGCCGTACCGCGGTGATGCGGGCGGCGGCGGCGTTGAAGCAGATGACGCGCCCGCTCTCGTCGGCGACGACCAGGCCGTCCGGCAGGTCGTCCGGGTCGAGGCCGAGCTCGCCCAGTCCCGGGCCGGCCGGGGCCGCGGGCGGGCACAGCACGCCCCGCACTCCCGGTGCCCTGCTCGTGCCGACGCTCATTCCCCTTGTCCCCGCCTCTCGGAGCTGGCAGTGAGCCCCCGAGCCCGACACCCTACTAGCCGTGGGTGACGGAGCGGCACCCTCCGGAGGCGCGCTGCGCCCGGGCGGACGCATAGAGGCACACGGCCGCCGCGGTCGCGAGGTTCAGGCTCTCCGCGCTGCCGTGGATCGGAACGCGCACCACCGCGTCGGCGAGTGCGCGGGTCTCCTCCGGCAGGCCCCAGGCCTCGTTGCCGAAGATCCACGCGGTCTCGGTGCCCATGGTGCCCTTGTCCAGCTCGGCGTCCAGGTCGTCGGTGCCCGCGCCGTCCGCGGCGAGCACCCGGACACCGGCCGCCTTCAGGCCGCGTACGGCTTGTTCCACGGGGACGCCGACGGCCACCGGCAGATGGAAGTGCGAGCCGACGGAGGCGCGCACCGCCTTGGGGTTGTAGAGGTCCACGGACGCGTCGGTGAGCACCACCGCGTCGGCGCCCGCGGCGTCCGCGCAGCGCAGCACCGTGCCCGCGTTCCCGGGGTCCCTGACGTGCGCGAGCACCGCGACGAGCTGGGGCCGCCCGGCGAGGATCTCCTCGAACGGCACGTCGAGGAACCGGCACACGCCGACGAGGCCCTGCGGGGTGACGGTGGTGGAGATGTCGGCGATCACGCTCTCGTCGGCGAGGTGCACGCGGGCGCCCGCGGCCCGGGCGTCCGCCACGATGTCGGCGTACCGCTCGGCGGCCTCCACGGTCGTGAACAGCTCGACGAGCGTGGCCGCACCGCCGCTGCGGTGTCCGGCCGCCTCCCGCACCGCCTGCGGCCCCTCCGCGAGGAACAGCCGCTCCTTGCCGCGGAAGTTCCGCTTGCCGAGCCGGCGCGCGCCACTGACGCGCGGCGAGCGCGGGGAGATCAGTTCCGGACCGTGTGCCATCGCGTCGCTTTCAGGTGTACGGGGTGGAGGGGCAGGGGTGCCCTCCCGTCGGCAGGGGGCTTTCTTTTCCGCCGCGACGGCGCTCGGCCACCGGACCGCTGTCCGGCGGTGCCGAACCGGCGGCGGCATCGCGCAGCGGGCCGTCGGCCAAACGTGACTGGACCCGCAGGCCGGAGGGCCTGCGGGTCCAGTCACACTCGCTCAGCTCAGTGCAACGTCACGCGGCCTTGGGAGCGTTGACGTCGGACGGCAGCGCCTTCTGGGCGACCTCGACGAGCGCGGCGAACGCGTTGGCGTCGTTCACGGCCAGCTCGGCCAGGATCTTGCGGTCCACCTCGATGTTGGCGGCCTTCAGACCCTGGATGAAGCGGTTGTAGGTGATGCCGTTGGCGCGGGCAGCGGCGTTGATCCGCTGGATCCAGAGCTGACGGAAGTCGCCCTTGCGCTTCTTGCGGTCGTTGTAGTTGTAGACGAGGGAGTGGGTGACCTGCTCCTTCGCCTTGCGGTACAGGCGCGACCGCTGGCCGCGGTAGCCGCTGGCCTGCTCGAGGATCGCCCGACGCTTCTTGTGGGCGTTGACTGCCCGCTTGACGCGTGCCACTTGTTAACTCCTTGTAGCGGGGCCGTGGTGGTCGTCACACGGCCCGGTTCGACTGATGTCCCGGTCCTGGCGTCGCGAGGCCCCCGTCACCGGGGGCCGCGACGTCACTTGCCGAGAAGCTTCTTGATCTTCGCGGCGTCGCCCGGGGCCATCTCGGCGTTGCCGGTGAGGCGACGCGTCACGCGGGACGACTTGTGCTCGAGCAGGTGGCGCTTGCCGGCGCGCTCGCGGAGCACCTTGCCGGAGCCGGTGACCTTGAAGCGCTTGCTGGCACCGCTGTGCGTCTTGTTCTTCGGCATAGCGCCGTTCTCTCCTCGTCAGTGGCGCTCCGATGCCCGGTCGTGAAACCGGGCATCCGGAAGCGTCCGATGTATCAGTGGGCAATCCCTGGACATGCGTCGTGCGTACACACGTCGCGCGTCCGGGGATCAGGCCTCGGCGGAAGCCTCGGCCGGGGCCTCGGAAGGCTCGCCGTCGGCGGCGTTCTGCGACTTGCCGGGGTTGGCCTTCGCATCCGCCTTGCGGGCCGCCTGGGCCTCACGGGCCTCGGCCATCGCCTCGGTCTTCTTCTTGTGCGGACCGAGGACCATGATCATGTTGCGGCCGTCCTGCTTCGGGTTCGACTCGATGAACCCGAGGTCCTGGACGTCCTCGGCGAGGCGCTGCAGCAGCCGGTAGCCGAGCTCCGGCCGGGACTGCTCGCGACCACGGAACATGATCGTGATCTTGACCTTGTCGCCCTGCTTGAGGAACCGGACGACGTGACCCTTCTTGGTGTCGTAGTCGTGCGGGTCGATCTTCGGCCGGAGCTTCATCTCCTTGATGACCGTGTGCGCCTGGTTCTTGCGCGCCTCACGGGCCTTCATGGCCGACTCGTACTTGAACTTCCCGTAGTCCATGAGCTTGCACACGGGCGGACGGGCGTTCGCCGCGACCTCGACCAGGTCCAGGTCGTACTCCTGCGCAAGCTCCAGGGCCTTGGCAAGCGGGACAATCCCGACCTGCTCGCCGCTGGGACCGACAAGTCGCACCTCGGGAACGCGAATCCGGTCGTTGATGCGGGGCTCGGCGCTGATGGATCCTCCTCGGTAGCACCACGCGGCGGTCTGGCGGACAGCCGCGTTACGTCTGTTTGTTCGACCAACACACCGGGAGCACAAAAAATGCCCCGACTGATCACAGCAGGGGCTCCATACGAATACCGGAGCACCTCCGCGGTGACCACGGGGCGCATCGGGCGGACCATGGCTCTGGGAGCGGACCGCCTGACCGGTGACCCGCCGCTCGGGGAGCGGCAAGGTGGGAGATCGGAGCCTCCACTTGTGGGCCGGAGCCTGCGCTGGCGCGCCGGTGTCCGGCCGGTCGTCACCCAAGGTTAGCAGGTCCCGGGGGGTGGGGCTAACGGCCCGCGGGCGGCTCTAGGGTGTGGGGCATGAGTGACACCAGCCCCGCCGCCCCCATCCCGGACCCCTCGGCCGCACCGGCCGCGTCCGCCTCCGCCACCCAGAGCCCCGACTTCGACGCCATGACCCGTGACATCGCGGACGTGCCCGCGGTCGAGGTGATCACGACGGTCGCGGTGCACCTGATGAGCGCGGCGGCGGTGAACCTGGGCCTGGCCGAGGAGGGCGAGGCCCACAAGGACCTGGACGAGGCCCGCAAGCTCATCCAGGCCCTTGCCGGTCTGCTCGACGCGAGCGCGACCGAGGTCAGCTCCTTCCACGCGGCTCCGCTGCGGGACGGCCTGAAGTCCCTCCAGCTCGCGTTCCGCGAGGCCTCCGTGGTGCCGGACGAGCCGGGGCAGGGGCCGGGCGAGAAGTACACGGGGCCGGTCTTCGGCTGACCCGCGCACATCCGGGACGTACGCACCAGGGACGTATCAGGGACGTACGTACCAGAGACGTACGTACCAGAGACGTATCAGGGACGTACGTATCAGGGACGCACGTAGAGGGGCTCGCCAGGGGGCGTCGCCTCGGCCGGCAGCAGGGCCAGGTCGAGGCCGCGCACCAGGCGGGCCCTCAGTGTGTCGTCGGCGGCCAGGGCCTCGGCCACGCGCCGGACGGTCTCGGCCGGGGCGGCGCCGGGGTCGAGGACCAGGGCGAGGGTGCCGTCGGCCGAGCCGGGGCCGAGGTGGGCGCGCGCCACGGCGGGCTCGGCGGCGACGGCGGCGTGGACGGCGGCGCGCACGGCCGGGTCGGTGAGGGCGTCGGTGCTGTGCCGGCCCTCGGCGAGGGCGAGGAGCGCGGGGCGGTTCAGCTCGTACGGCACGGGTCCGGCGAGGTCGAGGACGATCGTGTCGGCCTTCTCGTGGGCGGCCGCCTGGAGGGCCTGGTGCAGCGGTACGGCGACGGGGCGGGCGGCCGGGTCCCACAGGGCGAGCGCCTCGGTGGAGGTGAACGCGGGCAGGGCGGTGCGGTGGCCCGCCTTGAGCGTCGGCACCGCCATGTCGCTGGTCTTCTCCCGGCGGAGCCCGCCCTCCCGTCTCCCACCGCCCTTGTTTCGAGCTTCGCGCCCCTCCTGACTGTCCTCCTCGACCTCGCCGAGGACGGCGACCACGGGGACGAGGAGCCGGGCGCCGGCGAGCGCCTTGAGGACCGGCCCGTGGGCGGTCCGGTCCTGGGACCAGGCCGCCAGCGCCGCGCTCAGCTCTGGGTCGGCGGAGCCGTCGTCGTCGGAGAAACCGGGGTCCGGGATGTTCTTTGTCTGCACGTCCCCGACAGTAGCCCGCCGCCGTGCGGCGGACGCCGCCCGCCCTCCCCCCGTCCCGGGGAGCGCCCGGGGCGCGGCGGCGGCGTCACCGCCGGCGGAGCGGGCGCCCGCGCCAGAGGTACGCGCCGGTGGCCAGCAGGGCGGCGCCCAGGGCTCCGGCCACCGGGCCGAGCCAGCCGGAGGACGAGGTGTCGCCCGCTCGCCGGTCGGGGCCCGGGCCGAAGTACTTCTCGGTGTACGGCTCGGCGTACGAGGTCGTCCTCGGCGCGTCCGGCTCCGGCTCGGCGGCGCGGCGCAGCGCGGCGACGGGGTCGATGAGGCCGAAGCCGCGGGAGTCGTCGCGGCCGCCCGCGGGGGCGTCGCGGGCGGTGTCCTGGAGGAGCCGTTTGATCCGGTCCGGGGCGAGGCCGGGGTGGGCGGCGCGGATCAGGGCGACGGCGCCGGAGACGAAGGCGGATGCGGCGCTGGTGCCCCAGCCCTCGTAGTACTTGCGGTCGGGGTCGGCGATGACGATGTCGTCGCCGGGCGCGCCGACCGTGGCGTACCAGCGGCGGGTGGAGAAGGTGGCGCGGGCGCCGTTCTCGTCGACGGCCGTCGCGACGATCACGCCGGGGTAGGCGGCGGGGTAGGAGATGTGGTCGCCGCGCTCGCCGCCGTTGCCCGCCGAGGCGACGACGACGGCGCCCTTCTTCAGGGCGTACTGGACGGCGGCGTCCTCGGCGGGTTCGGGGTGCGCGGACTTGGAGTCGTCGCCCAGGGAGAGGTTGATGACGTCGGCGCCGTGGTCGGCGGCCCAGCGGATGCCCGCGGCGAGGGCGTTGCCGCGGGTCTGGCGGGCCTTGCCGCGGGCCGGGTCGCCGTCCTCCAGGATCACGCGGACGGGCAGGATCTTCGCTCCGGGGGCGATGCCGAGCACGCCGTCGCCCCGGTCCCTGCCGTGGCCGTGCCCGGCGACGATGCCGGCCATGGCGGTGCCGTGCCGGGCCCAGGTCCGGTCGCCGCGGCCGGCGCCGAAGCCCACCATGTCCTTGCCGGGCAGGACGCTGCCCTTCAGGTCGGGGTGGCTGTCGTCGACACCGGTGTCCAGGACGGCGACGGTGACGCCCTCGCCCTTGGTGGTGCGCCAGGCCCGCTCGGCGCCCATGGCGTCCAGGGCCCACTGCTGGGAGCGGATGCCGTCGTCGGCGTGGGCCGGTGCCGCGGGCAGCAGCGCGCCGCCGAGGGCGAGGGCCGCGGCGAGGACCGGGGCACGGAAGCGTTTCGCCACCGTCGGGCGCGGGGCCGGGCGGCCGGTCCGGCGTGCCGGGCTCATCGGACCGCCTCCGGGCCCGCGGCGGCGGTCTTGCGCAGGCCGCGTTCGACGCGGTCGGCGATGCCCTTGGCGTCGTTGCCGAGGCCCGCCTGGGCGGGGGCGGAGGTCGCGCCGGTGCGCATGGCGTCGGCGGCGGGTTCGGGCTCGGTGACGGGGCGGCCGTCGGCGAACCCGGAGACGGCGTACGCGACGACGGGCGCGTCGGGCAGGACCGACAGGGTCCAGGTGGCGCGCTGCGCGTCGCCGAAGCCGGTGGCGGGGGTGCCGGGGGCGGCGTACGCACGGGGCATGAGGTCGGTGCGCCGGTCCAGGCCCTCCTCGGTGAACCGGGTGCGCAGCGCGCGCATGGCCTCGGCGTCGGCCCGGGTGAACAGCAGGCCCACGGTGGTGAGGTGGCTCTTCGTGGCGTCGGTGTAGGTGGCGCGCAGCAGCCGCTGGCAGCCGACGGGGGCCAGGGCCTTGCGCAGCAGCGGGTCGAAGGCGCGGGCGCAGCCGCTGTCGGGGGCGACGGCCACGCGGTTCCAGGTGCGGTCGGCGCCGCCGGGGCCCGCGCCCTCGCCCTTGAGGGTGGGCGGGAAGAGCGTGTCGACGGGCAGGCTGTGCCAGAGCTTCCCCGCGGCGGCGTAGGTGTCGCGGGCGCTCTGCGTGCCGTCCGGCCCGCCGGTGAGCCAACTGCCCGTCGCGGCACCGCCGATGAGCCCGAGCCCGAGGACGGCACAGGCCGCGGCGGCGGCCAGGCGGGGCCGCAGCCAGGCGCCGACGGGGCGCAGCCGGGTGGTGGTGTCGTCGTACAGCGCGGGCCGGGCCAGGAACACGAAGGGGCGGTGCGCGTCGCCGCGCGGGGTCAGGTCGACGGCCCCGACGGGCCTGCGCGCGGCCGGAGTCCGGGGCGGCGTGGC
>NZ_BNBT01000121.1 GCF_014656095.1 Streptomyces longispororuber | reverse complement strand
AGGACGCCGACTGGCTGCTCCTCGCCGCCGTGGTGTGGACCGGCCGCCGTACCGCGGCCGCGCTGCGGGCCCGCGCCACCACCGCCGAGCGCCAACTGGCCGACCTGCAGGCGCAGGTGGGCGCCCGCGGCGGCGAGGTCATCCACCTGGCCCAGGTGACGCTGCCGTCCGTGGCGCGGTCCCTGCGCGAGGGCGCCGCCCCGCACGAGGCCCTGGGACAACTGCGCCTGCCCGCCGACCCGGCCTGCCGGGAACTGCTCAACGTGTGCGTGTCCGCCCTGTCCGACGCGGAGCAGCGCGCCGCCGGGGCCGCCGCGGCCCAGGCCCACGCCGCCGGCGAACTGGCCCGGCTGAGCGCCGACATCCGCCTGCTGACCACCGACACCGTCCCCGACGTCGTCACCAAGCTGCGCGGCGGCACCTCGGCGGACCGCGTCCTCGCCGCCATGACCTGGCCCGCCGACCCCGCCCTGCGTGAGCTCACCGAGGGCGCCGTCCGCGAACTCGCCCTCAGCGAGCGGCGGGCCGCCGCCGCGCAGGCCGCCAGCGCGAAGGCGCTCAGCCGCGTCCAGGCCAAGACCGTCAGCATGCTCGCGGACCTGCGCGCCCTGCAGGACCGTTACGGCGAGGAGGTCTTCGGCGACCTGCTCCGGCTCGACCACACCACCTCGCAGCTCGGCCTGATGACCGACCGGCTCGCGCTGCTCATGGGCGGCCGCTCCAGCCGCGCCTGGAACAAGCCCATCGTCATGGAGAGCATCCTGCGCGGCGCCGTGGGGCGCATCGCCGCCTACCAGCGGGTGCGGCTGCACAGCTCCAGCAAGGCGGCCGTCGTCGGCTTCGCCGCCGAGGGCGTCATGCACCTGCTGGCCGAACTGATGGACAACGCCGCGAACTTCTCCCCGCCCACCGACGAGGTCCACGTCTACGTCGAGGAGTCGCGCACCGGCGTCGTCATCACCATCGAGGACAGCGGACTGCGCATGGCCGACGCCGCGCTCCGCCGCGCCAAGGAGTACGTCTCCGGACAGGCCACCGACCTCGCGCTGCTCCAGGGCACCCGCCTCGGCCTCGCCGTCGTCGGACGCCTCGCCGGGAAGTACGGCGTCAGCGTGAACTTCCGGCCCTCCTCCCGCGGCGGCACCGGCGTCGTCGTCCTGCTGCCCCCGCAGCTCATCGCCCAGCAGGCGCAGTCGGACAGCGCCCGCTCCGCGCCCGCGCCCGCGCCGGACCCGCTGTCCGCGGCCCCGGACCCGCTGCCCGCCACCGCGGACCGCTCCGCCACGCCCTCGCCGCCCGCCCTGCCGTCCCGCGCCGCGGACACCCCCGAGGCCGAGGCGAGCCGCTCCCTGCCCGACGGCACCCTGGCCACCCCCGGCGGCCTGCCCGTACGCCGCCCCGGCCGCACCATGGCCGCCGCGCACCCCGCGCAGGACGAGCGCGAGAGCACCGGTCCGGACGGCGCGGCGGACGAGCGGCGGCCGCGGCCCGACCGCGACGTCGGGGCGCGCTTCGGAGCCTTCCACCGCGCCCGGCGGGCCGCCGCCGACGACGCGCGGCCGCCGCAGGCCGAGTAGCCGCACCCGGCTCACGGACCGGCCCGCCCGCCGGACCGCCCCCCTCAACCCCCGCCCCGTCCACCGAAAGGGAGGCACGGGCGTGCGCACCCTCGGGTGACCGCCCGGAACCGACATGCAGACCACCGACAACAGCTTGAACTGGCTCCTGGAGAGCCTGCTCGACGGCACCCCCGGCACCCGGCACGCGCTCGTCCTCTCCCGCGACGGCCTGAAGCTCTGCTGGAGCACCGGGCTCACCCTGGACCAGGCCGACCAGCTCTCCGCGATCTGCTCCGGAATCCAGGCGCTCGCCCAGGGCGCGTCGGTCGAGTTCGGCGACGGCACCGGCGGCGTACGGCACTCCATGACCGAGTTCCACGGCGGCCTGCTCTTCGTCGTCGAGGCCGGGCAGGGCGCCCACCTCGCCGTCATCGCCGACGAGGACGCCGACCCCGGCGTGGTGGGCAACCAGATGACGCAGCTCGTGGCGCAGATCGGCGACCACCTGCGGGCCGAGCCCCGGGGCCAGGGCCCGCAGCACACCGCGTCATGACCCGGCGGCCCGTCGACGTGGGCGACCCGGACCGGCTCTACACCATCACCCAGGGACGCAGCCGTGCCGACGCCGTCGCCTTCGACCTGGTGACCCTGATCGTCGCCGAGTGCGAGCCGTCCGCCGGCCAGCAGTCCGAGCACGCGCGGATCCTGGAGCTGTGCCGCCACCCCACCTCCGTCGTGGAGATCGCCGCGGAGCTCTCGCTGCCCATCACGGTGGTCCGCATCCTCCTGGAGGACCTCCGGGCGACCGGCCGCATCACCCCCCGACACCCCCGCGTGGCGGCATCCGCCGCGCTGCCCGATTCCGCTCTTCTCACGGAGGTGCTCCATGGGCTCCGCAACCTCTGAGCTGCCGCCGGCGTCCAGGACACCCCTGCGCGACACGGCCGAGTCCGGCCTCAAGATCGTCGTCGTCGGCGGCTTCGGCGTCGGCAAGACGACCCTGGTCCGCTCGGTCAGCGAGATCCGCCCGCTGAACACCGAGGAGGTCATGACCGAGGCCGGCGAGGGCGTCGACCGCATCCCGGTGTCGTCCGCCAAGAACACCACCACCGTGGCGTTCGACTTCGGCCGCATCAGCCTCAACGAGCGCCTGGTGCTCTACCTGTTCGGGGCGCCCGGCCAGAAGCGCTTCTGGTTCCTGTGGGACCGCCTGTTCTCCGGCACGCTCGGCGCCGTCGTCCTCGTCGACACCCGCCGCATGGAGGACTCCTGGTACGCCATCGACCGGCTCGAACACCACAAGACTCCGTTCGTCGTCGCCGTGAACCGCTTCGACGGCGACCACGCGTACCACTCCCTGGAAGAGATCCGCACCGCCCTCGCGCTGCCCGCGCACGTCCCCCTCATCGACTGCGACGCCCGGGTCCGCTCGTCCGGCAAGGACGTGCTCATCGCCCTCGTCGACCACCTCCACCACCTGGCACGGGAACGGGAACTGACAGCATGACCGAAGTGACCGGACCAGCGGCCCCCGGCACCCCGCCGCCCGGCTGCCCCGCCCACGGCGACGCGGTGCGCCTCGGCGGTCTGGAGTACCAGCAGACCCCCTTCGAGCTCTACCGCGACCTGCGGGGCCGGTACGGCTCCGTCGCCCCCGTCCTGCTCGACGGCGACGTGCCCGCCTGGCTGGTGCTCGGCTACTCCGAGGTCAGCTACGTCACCGCGCACGACGAGCTGTTCGCGCGCGACTCGCGGCGCTGGAACCAGTGGGACCGCATCCCCGCCGACTGGCCGCTGCTGCCGTTCGTCGGCTACCAGCCGTCCGTCCTGTTCACCGAGGGCGCCGAGCACCGGCGCCGCGCCGGGGTGATCACCGAAGCCCTTGAGGGCGTCGACCAGTTCGAGCTGGGCCGCGAGTGCGTGCACATCGCCGACCAGCTCATCGCCTCCTTCTCCGGCCGGGGCACCGCCGAACTCATGAGCGCCTACACCCACCCGCTCGCGATGCGCGCCGCCGTGCACATGGTGGGCATGCCCGCGGGCACCGCCGACACCGAGGCACTCGTCGAGGACCTGCGGATGTCGCTCGACACCGCCGAGGGCGACGACCCCGTGGCGGCGTACGGGCGCGTGGGCGAGCGCGTGCACCGCCTGGTGACGGAGCGCCGGGCCCGCCCGGCGGCCGACGTCACCTCCCGGATGCTGGAACACCCGGCGGGCCTCACCGACGAGGAGATCGTCCAGGACCTCATCTCGGTGATCGCCGCCGCGCAGCAGCCCACCGCGAACTGGATCTGCAACACGCTGCGGCTGCTGCTCACCGACGAGCGGTTCGCCCTGAACGTCTCCGGCGGCCGCCTCAGCGTCGGCCAGGCCCTGAACGAGGTGCTGTGGCTGGACACCCCCACGCAGAACTTCATCGGCCGCTGGGCGGTACGCGACACCCAGCTCGGGGGCCGGCACATCCGCGCGGGCGACTGCCTCGTCCTCGGCCTCGCCGCGGCCAACTCCGACCCGCAGATCTGGCCGGGCGCGGAGGTGGGCTCGGAGAACTCCGCGCACCTGTCCTTCAGCAACGGCGAGCACCGCTGCCCCTACCCGGCCCCGCTCCTCGCCGACGTCATCGCCCGCACGGCCGTCGAGACGCTCCTCGAACGCCTGCCGGACCTGGTCCTCGCCGTGGACCCGAAGGAGCTGACCTGGCGGCCGTCCGTGTGGATGCGCGGACTGACGGCGCTGCCGGTGCAGTTCACGCCGGTGGCGCAGTAGTCCCGTACGCGCGCGGGTCGGTACGAGGTGGCGGTGCGGCGCCCCTCCCGGGCGCGCGGAGGCCGCGCGTGCCGGGCGGGCGCCGCGCCGGGCCTCAACGCGCCGGCGTGAACACCACCGGCAGCGCCTGCGGCCCGCGGGTGAAGACGCCCTGCTCGCGCGGGACGAAACCGTCGGCGAGCCGCAGGTCGGGCAGGGCGTCGAGCAGGTCGTTGACGCCGGTCTCGACCTCCGCGCGGGCCAGCAGGGCGCCCACGCAGAAGTGCCGGCCGAGCGCGAAGGCCAGGTGGTCGGCCGCCGCCGAGAAGGCGGTCGTCGTGGTGAGGTCGTCGCGGAAGATGTCGAAGCGGTCCGGCTCGCGGTAGCGCTCGCCGTCGCGGTTGGCCGCGCCGATCAGGCAGGTGACGGTGGCGCCCGCCGGGACCGTGCCGCCCGCGAGCTCCACCTCCGCCGCGGTCTGCCGCATGATCATGTGGACCGGCGGGGTGTGGCGCAGCGTCTCCACGAACGCCCGGTCCACCAGGGACCGGTCGGCCCGCACGGCGGCGAGCTGGTCGGGGTGCGCGAGCAGGTTGGCGAAGATGCTCGCGATGGCCTTGTCGGTGGTCTCGCCCCCGGCCGCGAGCAGCAGGCTGCAGAACGCCTTGATGTCCTCGTCGCTCATCCGCACGCCGTCGACCTCGGCCGCGCACAGCCGCGACAGCAGGTCGTCGCCGGGCTCCTCACGGCGCCGCCGGATGATCGGGAACAGGTACTCCGCGAACTCCACGCGCGTCCGCTCGCCCGCGGCGGTGACCTCCGGGTCCCCGGCGAGGTTGCCGAGGAAGGCGATGACGCTCGTGTACCAGCCGTGGAACCGCGCGTGGTCGGCCTTGTCCAGGCCGAGCATGTCCGCGATCACGTTGACGGGGAAGCGGGTCGCGTACTCCGCCACGAGGTCCGCCGACCCGCGCCCGCGGAAGGCGTCCACCAGCTCGCGGGAGTTGCGGCGGATCACCGGCATGAACGTCTCCTGGAGCTCGGCCCCGCGGAAGGCCGGGGCGACCAGCGCCCGCCGCACCGCGTGCTCGCGCCCGCTGAGCTGGAGGATCGTCCGCCCGTGCACGGGCTCCAACTGCCAGTCGTAGTTGTCGGTGGTGAACACCGACTCCTTGTCCTTGAAGACACGGGCCACGTCCTCGTACCGCGAGACCACATAGCTCTTGGTGGGCTCGTGCCACAGAAGCGGAGCGCGCTCGCGGAGCGCGCGGTACACGGGGTAGGGGTCGGCCGCGAACTCGGCCGAGAGGATGTCAGGTATGTCCTGAGCGCTGTCTGGCAAGGGCTGAGCAGTGGACACCGTGGCTCCTTAAGGGGAACGACTGCCGGGCGGGGCCAAGCCTATTGATCAAGAAACGGAATCAACAGGGTGCGGCAGTGACGTCGCCGGAGGAGCCGTGCCACCGGGTGCGCGGGGGCCGGGGTCCTGGCCGCTCGGGGGCGCGGCCAGGCACTGGCGTACGGCGGTCGTCCCGGGCCGTCGGCTAGCGGGCGTCCACCAGCATGCGGCCGTCGGCGGGCGCGGTGGCGCCGGTGCGGTACGCGGCCTCGACCCGCGCCTGCTCGGCCGCGTCGGGCACCGCGTTCTTGCAGCTCGTGCCCGCGCTGGAGCCCGACATGAGCTGGGAGCACGGGCCGGGCTTGGTGTCGGGCAGACCCAGGTTGTGGCCGAGCTCGTGCGCCGCGATACGGGTCTTGTCGTGGCCCTGGGCGACGGCCTGGCTGCCGAGTTCGACACGGGCGCGGCCGCCCGGGCGTACCGGCCCGAGGGAGGCCTGCGGCCAGCCGCTGGTGGCCACGATCTGGATCTCGGCCCGGGTGCCGGGGGCGGCCTCGACGAGCTTCACGTTCTCGACGTTGTTGTTCCAGGAGGCGACCCCGGCCGCGATCGCGGCCTCCCAGCCGGCGGCCCGGCTGTCGTCGTAGCGCAGCGTCACCACGGCCGCCGTGCTCTTCGCCGCGCGCGTCTCTTGCGCGGACACGGCGTTCGCCGCCGGAACCGCGGTCAGGGCGACGACCGCGGCGGCGCCGCCGGTGAGGACCAGCCTGATGGAGTGCAGCATGGTGTGTGTCCCTTCACTTGTGGGGGCCCGGCTCGGTGCGGAACCGGGGAGTGCGGGGAGGGCGGTGCCGGTCGTGGGACGGGCCGGGGCCGCGGGCCGTGCGGTCCGCCCGCGCTGCTCCGCCGCTTCGCCGTACTGTCGCCGGGCGCGGAGCGGTGGCTGCGGGCGCGGGGTGGCCTCGGTCCGTCAGGAGGAGGGCGGCGAACGGCACTTCTCACGCGGGCGGGGCCGCGCCGGGGCGGAGCCGCCCTGCCCGGTGACGGGCACGCGTGCGCGTCGGCAGGGGCGCGTGGCGCCGAGCCGCCATGCGCCGCCGGGGCTCCGCGTGACGCGCGTGGCGCCGTGCCGCCGTGTGCCACCGGAGCCCCGCGTGACGCCGTACGCGGACAGGCCGTACGGCACAAGGCCGCGGACCGGAAGCGCGGGCGGCGGACGGTCGTACACCGGAGCGGAGCGCGTTCCCGCCGTACCCACCCGATCCCTGGGGCTGGGCATACGCCGCTCCTCCTCGCCTCGCGCACCTCGCAGCGGACGGCCGTGGCAGACGGTACAGCGCCCGACCGTGCTCGAACAGCAGCCCGACAACTGTGAAATTTCCGCAGGGAACCCACCCGGCCCACCCCGTGGACACCGGCACGCGCGCCCCGGCGGCGGCACCCGCCGAAATCGCCCTGCGTACCGCCACAGCCCCTTGATACGGTCCGTGGCATGCCCATGCACCCAGGCCGGACCTGGCGCGCCGAGCCCTGCGGCACCGAACGGCGGGGCGCCGCTTCCTGACACGCCGACAGACCCGCCGCACCGGCCCTCCTGGCCGGGCGGCGCGCGACGCCGTCCGGCCCGTACCGACCGAACCCGCGGAGCACACCCCATGACCGACCCCGACCACCACGACCGCCCCGGCGCCGTGAGCGACCTGCGCGCGCTCCAGACACCGGCCGGACCGACGGCGGCGGCCGCCCCCGCCGAACTCGTCGAGTGGGTCACGCGCCACGCCCACCGGCTGGCACCCCTCGGCCCGCGGGCGGACCTGGAGGCCCCGGTCGACGACCTGGAGCCGCTGCGCGCCCTCGTCGGCGACGCCCGCGTGGTCGCCCTGGGCGAGAGCTCCCACCAGATCCGCGAGTTCGGGCAACTGCGCCACCGCGTCCTGCGCTTCCTCGTCGAGCGGCTCGGCTTCACCGTCTACGCCATGGAGTACGGGGCCGCCGAGGGCCGCCCCGTGGACGCGTGGATCCAGGGCGGCCCCGGCGACATCGACGACCTCCTGGCCCCCGAGCACCACCCCGCGGCCGGGGGAGGGACGCAGCGGCGCCCCAGGGGCCTGGGGCAGCCCGTGGAGTGCAGGGACACCCTGCGGTGGCTGCGCCGCCACAACGCGGGCGCCCCGCACCCGGTCCGCTTCGTCGGCTGCGACATCCCCATGGCGGGCGGCTCGCTCGCGCCCGTCCTGGAGCCGGTCGCCGCCTACCTGGAGAGAGTGGACCCGGGCGCGCTGCGCTGGCTGCGCACGGCCCTGGACATCTCCGGCGCCGTCGCGGGCGGCACGGTCATGGTCCCCGCCTTCGCCCGGCTCGACCTGGACCCGGCCGAGCAGGACCGGCTCACCACGGCCCTCGCCCGGCTCGCGGGCCGGTTCGCGGACCTGCGCGAGACGTACGTCGACCGCGCAGGCCGCGCGGCCTACGAGACCGCCCTGTCGGACGTCCGCGCCGCCGTGACCACCGACCGGGCCCAGCGGGCCATGGCCGAGGCGCTCGCGGGCGCGCCCGACAGCCTGGGCTTCGTCGCCCGGGAGCGCTACCTGGCCGACACCTTGCTGGAGTTCCTGGAGCGGTCGCGGCCCGGGACGCGCGTCGCCCTGGTCGGGCACAACGCCCACATCCAGCGCTCGGCCAACCCGGGCGACGGACCGCTCGCGCCGGCGACCATGGGCCACCTGCTCGCGCGGGAGCTCGGCGCGGACTACGTCCCCGTCGCCCTGACCGGCAACGGCGGCGAGACCGTGGAGAACGTGCCCGACCGCGACCACCCCCTCGGCATGCGCTGGGGCCGCGCCGCCACACCCGCGGCCGCACCGGACAGCGTCGAGGCCCTGTTCGCGGGCGTCCCCGACCGGCCGGCCCTGGTGGACACGCGGGCACTACGGGAGCACGCCCGGGCGCGGAACTGCCCCGAGCCGGTCCGTACGCGGCTGGACACCACCTTCATCGAGATCCCCGCCCTGGAGGCGTTCGACGGGATCGTCTGCGTCCCGGACACGACGGTGAGCGCGGACCTGACCGGGGAACCGGCCGCCGAGGGGGCGGGGAGCTGACGGCCCCGACAGCCGACGGGGGCCCGGACGCTGACGGACGGCGCCGGGCACCGACCGGCCGGGGCCTCGTCGCGCACCACCGTCCCGCTGACCCGCTGAGCCCGCTCAGCCCGCCGAGCCCCCCGGTCAGGCGGTGGCGCACTCCGGGTGGCCCCAGCCGTGCGTGCCCTTCGCGATCTGCTCACCGGCGGCGTAGGCGCGGCCGCAGCCGCAGGTTCCCTTGAACTTCGCGGCGATGGTCCGGCGCCCGGAACGCCCGCCCGCACGGGCGCCGGGACGGCTGCCGGTGCGGCGGCTCGCCTTCCGCTCGCCCGGCTGCGGCTCGGGCACCTCGGGGACGGCGGTCGCGCCGTGCGCGGTCCCGTCCGGCTCCTGCGACTGGGCCGCCCGGCTGGCGGCGTGGTCCGCGACCGCGTTCAGCGGGTCGCCGCCCACCTGGTGCGCGGGCACGTACACGAAGTCGACGCTGCGGCCGGACAACTGGCTGTCGATGCGCTCGACCAGGTCGCGGTTGGCCACGGGCTTGCCGCCCGCGGTCTTCCAGCCCTTCTTCTTCCAGCCGGGCAGCCAGACGGTGACGGCCTTCATGGCGTACTGCGAGTCCATGCGCACCTCGACGGGCACGTCGGCGGGCAGGGCCGCGAGCAGTTCGGACAGCGCGGTGAGCTCGGCCACGTTGTTCGTGGCCACCCCGAGCGGCCCCGCCTCCCAGCGCACCGGCACCCCGTCGGCGTCCGCGACGACCCAGGCCCACCCCGCGGGGCCGGGGTTGCCCTTGGAAGCTCCGTCACATGCCGCGATCACCCGTTCCGTCATGCTCCGATCATGCCAGGCCGACCGGAGGGAGCCGTTCCCGGGTGGCGGCCCGGCCCGCGGACGCCACCTCGGAACCCGCACGTCCGCCCCGCTTCCGGCACCCCGAAGGCCCCCGGGAACCGGAGAAAAGAGCGGAACACTCACGCGCGTGCGTTCCCCCTCGCCGCGCCTTGCTGGACGCTCTGCCCTCGCACCACACCACACCGCACCGCTCACCGCACGGGTCACACCCACACACCGCTCGACCACCGGACCACTGGGGAGGCATCGTCATGCACCGGAGACGTTTCGTCAGAGGCGCGCTCGGCACGGCCGCGGGGGCCACCCTGCTGCCGGCCCTGCCCGCCCGGGCCGCCGTCCGCGCCGACGGCTGGCAGCAGGCCGACGTGCCCGACGCCGCGGAGATGGCCGGGCTGCGCTCCGTGGCGGCCGCCGGGCCCCGCCTTGCCTGGGCCGTGGGCACCGAAGGCCTCGACCGCACCACGTACGGCAGGCCGCTGGCGTACCGGTGGAACGGCACGGCCTGGTTCCGCACGGACACCACCGGCCTGGCCTTCAACGGCTTCCTCACCCGCGTCGCCGCCAACGCCTCCGGCGACGCCTGGGCCGTCGGCCTCGACCGCGAGCACGGCCTCTGGCACCTGTACGCCTGGGACGGGGACGGCTGGGAGCGGGTGCCCTTCCCCGGCGAGGGCGCGGCGGACACCGCCGTCCACGATGTCGCCGTCGCCCCCGACGGGAGCGCCTGGGCCGTCGGGACGTACGAGAACCGGTCCCGGACGATGCACTGGAACGGGCGGCGCTGGCGCTGGATCCGGCCGCTGCCCAGCGGCAACAACAACGCCGCGGTCGGCGTGCGCCGCTCCTGCCGCGGGGACGTCTGGATCTACGGCAGCGGCGTGTGCGCCCGCTGGGACGGCGCATGGCACGAGATCCCGCTGGAAGGGCAGATGAGCCACGTCACCGGCATGCTGCCTGCCGCGCCGAACGACATCTGGCTCTGCGGCTACCACTGGAGCCTCCCCGGCGGCCGCCCGCCCGCGCCCCGGCTGAGCCACTACGACGGCACGGCCTGGCAGTACGTCGGCACGCCCTTCGCCGGGGGCGAACTCACGGGCATCGTCGGCGACGACCGCGACCGCCCCGACCGCATCGCCGGCTGGGAGTACCCGGACGGGAACCGGGCCCACTACCTCCGCTGGGACGGCGGGAACTGGGTCGGCGAGCGCGGGCCCGCGTCCACGACCCCGGTCCTGATGAACGGGATCGCACGGGTGCCCGGGACGCGGGAGTACTGGTCGGCGGGGTCGACGTCGTTCTTCCCCTACCCGCCGGGCCAGGTGCGCGTCGAACGGCTGCGGCTGCCCGCCGGGCGTTCCCGGTGAGGCGCTGCGGACGGCGCGCGGCGTCCCCGGTGAGGCGCTGCGGACGCCGCGGGGCACCACCGGTCAGGCGCTGCGGGCGGCGCGGGACGGACTCCGGCCACATGCCGTAGGGATGTCAGCCGTATGTCAGCGGCCTGGGCGACAGTCTGCCGTCGGAGCACCAAGAGTGGTCGGGTGCACCGCACGGTACGTACGAGGACTTGAGGGGGAGTCATGTCCGACAGGGCTGCCGTACGAAGACGCGGCCGGCGCGCCGCGCGACTGCTGCGCGGCTGCGTGCTGCCGGGGGCGCTGTGCGCGCTCGCCGGAGTGCTGACGGCTCCGGGGCAGGCCGCCGCGGCCCAGGCCGCGGAGTGCCGGCTGCGCCCCGCCGAGCAGCACGTCGACTGGACCGGACGGAGGTTCACCGGGGACCTGCTGTGCGAGGTGGAGCCGGGGCACATCCGGCTCCAGTCGCGCTCCACCAGCACGGTCAGCGGGGAGATGCTGTTCACGCCCGCCTGGTTCGTGTGCTGGAAGCAGGGCAGCACCTACCCCGGCACCGACCTCTGGTACTACACCCAGGGCGACCAGGTGGTGACCACCCCGGCGGCGAAGGCCTGGGGTTATGTGCCGGCGACGTCGGTGAAGGCGCCGGAGCACCCCTTCCCCAACCTGGCGAAGTGCCCATGGACATGACCGCCGCCACGGACGTGGAAGAGGTGCGTGCCATGCTGACCGAGCAGCGGGAACAGCGACGAGGCGCGCGGCGCGTCGCCCGGACACCGCGCGGGCCGGTGTCGTCCGCCCTCCGGGCCGCCTGGCGGCGGACGGCCGCCGTCGCGGCGGGACTCGCGGTACTGGCCCTCGGGGCCGGGCTCGCCGCGCCCGCGCACGCGGCCGAGCGGGCGACCTGCGAACTCCGCGAGGGCATCGAGCTGCGGGACGCCATCGGCAACGTGTTCACCAAGGCCCTGTACTGCGACAACCTGCCCTCGGACGTGTACGCCCGGGCCGACTTCGCCTCGCCCGTCACGGGCTGGCTGAAGCTGTCGCCGTCCTGGTTCCCCTGCTACACCACCGGGCCCGCGGACACCCAAGGCAACAAGACCTGGTACTACACCCAGGGCGACCAGGTGGGCTCGATGCCCAAGATCAAGGCCTGGGGCGTCGTCCCCACCGAGGCCGTGCGCCTGCCCGCGGGCACGACCCAGCCCTTCCCGGGCCTGCCGCGCTGCCCGTGGTTCTAGGCCGCGTACCCAGAAGCACGCAGAAACGGAGAGATCCCATGTCTCGTCAGCCCAGGGTGACTCCCCAGGGGCGCACCCCCCGGCGCGGCTCCGGCCGCCCGGCGCCCGGGCGCGTGGCCGCCGGAGCCCTGCTCGCCGCCGCCGTCCTGGTCGCCGCGCCGACGACGGCCTTCGCGCACGCCCCGAGCCCGTCCACCGCGGCGGCGACCGAATGGCGCCTGTGCATGTACCTGGGGGGCCACCCCACGCTGAAGCTGGGGGACAGCGGCGAGGCCGTGCGCCACCTCCAGTGCGTCCTCAACGAGGTGTACCGCTACCAGACCGTGCCGATGACCGGCTCCTTCGAGGTCATCACCGAAGCGGCCGTCAAACACCTCCAGCAGCAGCTCAGCCTGCCGGGCACCGGAGTCGTCGACGCCGCGACCTGGACGGCGCTGCACCCGTAGGGAGAGGTGGGGAGATGTCCCGGATGGATACGAGGGTGGGTACGCAGGCGGACACGGAGTCCGGAACATGGCACCGGCGCGGCGCGCGGCCCGGGCCGGGCAGGGCCGCCCGGGCCCTCGTGGCCCTGCTGTCCGCCGCGCTCACCGCGGCCGTCGCGGTTCTCGGGCCGCCCGCGCACGCCGCCGCCGCGGACCGGGCGCCGCACGCAGGTCCAGCGCGGACCACCGCCCCGGACCGGGCGCCGCGCCTCGGGCCCGCGCAAGTGGTGAACATCGTCAACACCCACAGCAAGCTGTGCGTGGAGACTCCGACGTCCGCGCTCGGCCAGCCGGTGCGCCAGGGACGCTGCTTCGGCAAGCCCGCCGCCCGCTGGTACCTCCAGGCCTCCGGCGCGAGCACGGGCGCCGTCAACCTCGTCAGCGCGGTGAGCGGCACCTGCGTCGGGGTGGAGAACTCCAGCCCCACGCCGGGAGCCGCGCTCCGGCTGGCCCCCTGCGGCAGCGGCACGGACGTCAGCTTCCGGATCGTCCCCCTCGGCGACGGCGTGGGCTTCCAGACCATGACGTCCGTACGGCCCCTGTGCCTGGAGGTCACCGAGTCCTCCACCACCGACGGCGCCGCCCTGCGCCAGTGGGAGTGCAACCAGCAGCCCGGTTCGCTCTTCACCCAGCAGCAGCCGCCCAAGCAGTGGGGCACGACCGTCGTCAACACCCACAGCGGCAAGTGCCTGAGCATCCTCGACCGGAGCGGGGCGGACGGCGCCAGGGCGATCCAGCGCACCTGCGCGGGCGCCACCGACCAGCGCTGGCAGGTGGTCGAACTGGGCGGCGGCAACGTCGCCGTGGTCAACGACAACAGCGGCAAGTGCCTGGCCATCAGCAACGGAAGCCTCGACAACGGCGCCAACGCCAACCAGTTCTCCTGCGACGGCTACAGGTTCCACACATGGGCGCTGGCACCGGTGGGCCCGCCGGAGGGCGGCACCTACACCCTCGCCAACCTCCGCAGCGGGAAGTACCTCGGCATCCGCGGCCAGAGCACGGAGGAAGGGGCCCAGGCGGAGCAGTGGGACCGCACGACGAACGCGGACCAGGTGTGGCGCCTGATGCCGTCGGGGTGACGCCACGGGCACGCGGCACGAGGGGACACGCGGGAAGCGGACCGGCGGCCCGAGGGGGACCCGTCCCCCTCCGGTTTCCCCGACCACGCGGGTACGGCGTACTCCACCTCGAGTCCGGGGGCCGGCCGGAGTGAGCGGGGACGGCCGCGCTCCTAGCGTTCCTTGTATGACCGAGCAGCAGCGTGCCCCCCTCAGCCGACGCCAACTCGCCTACCGCACCACGGCCTTGACCACGGCGGTGGCGGCCCTGGCGCTGGCCGCCCCCACCGCGACCGCCGCACCCCCGCCCGGCCCCGCAGCCCCGCCCGGCCCCGCAGTCCCGACGGCCGCCACGGGTGGGCTCGACCGCTACTACCACCAGCGCCTCGACTGGCGAAGCTGCGTCCTCGGTCCCGGCGACGAGGAGGGCCGCGCGCTTCAGAAGGCGGGCGCGCGCTGCGCCGACGTCACCGTGCCGCTCGACTACGCCGACCCCGGCGGCCGCACCCTCACCGTCGCCGTCTCGCGCATCAAGGCCACCGACACCCGCCGCCGGGTGGGCCCGCTGCTGCTGAACAACGGCGGCCCCGGCGGCGCCACGCTCGACGCACCGCCCGCCGCCCGTGCCGCGATGAAGGACGTGGGGGCGCGCTACGACATCATCGGCATGGACCCGCGCTTCGTGGGCCGCAGCACCCCGCTGGACTGCGGGTGGAACATGGGCACGACCCTGTTCTCCGCGGGCGCCGGACGGGCGGGCTTCGACCGGCAGGTGGCCCTGCAGAAGCGGGCCGCCGACGCGTGCCGGGCCACCAACGCGGCCGTGCTGCCGCACATCAGCACCCGCAACACCGCCCGCGACATGGACGTCATCAGGGGCGCCCTCGGCGACCGCAAGCTGTCCTACCTGGGCTACTCGTACGGCACGTACCTGGGCACGGTCTACGCGCAGATGTTCCCGCGCCGCTACGACCGGATGGTCCTCGACGGGGCGATCGACACCCCGCGCTACCAGCCCCGCATCCTGCGCGGCGCCGAGGACGAGAACGAGCGGGCGCTCGCCGCCTGGGCGTCCTGGGCGGCGGCCCGGCACGGCACCTACGGCCTCGGCCGCACCCGCGCCGGCGTGCTCGCCACGATCGACCGCGTCGTCCGGGCCTCGGCGCGCGCCCCGCTGACCGTGGGCACCGGCTCGCAGAAGTACCGCGTCGACGACAGCCACGTGCCGTTCCTGCTCGTCGAGGGCCTCGCCGACGACACCGACGGGACCCGGGCCGGCCTGGCCGCGACCGTCGCCACCCTGGCCCGGGCCGCCGCTGGCCGGCCGGCGCCGCTGCCGCAGAACCTGGCCGAGATCCTGCGGTTCGCGGTGACCGGCGAGGGCTCGCACTACGGCAGCGTGCAGACCGCGATCCTCTGCGGGGACGTGGCGGCCCCCCGCGACCCCGAGCGCTACTGGCGCGACATCCGGCGCAGCCGTCGCGACCACCCGCTGTTCGGCCCGCTGACGAACAACATCGGGCCCTGCGCCTTCTGGGAGCGCCCCCGCGAGCGGCCCACCCGCGTCCGGCACGCCACCCCCGCCCTGTTGGTGGCCGCTACCGGCGACCCGCGCACCCCGTACGACGGCAGCGTCGCCCTGCGGCACCGGCTGCGCGGCTCCGCGCTGATCACCCTCGAAGGAGCCGACCGGCACGGCGTCTACGGCGAGTACGGCAACACCTGCGTGGACGACGAGGTCAACGCCTACCTGGCCACGGGCGTCCTCCCCGAGGGCGACCGGACCTGTGTGCGGTAGCCCCCGCACGAGGGCCGCGCACGACGGCCGGTGATTGTCAGTGGCGTCTCCTACGGTGTGAGCACCTGGACCCGGTGGAGACACCCCGGGTCCGTCCTGGGGAGGGGTCTGCCATGTCCGCCGTGTCCGCGCAGTCGGCGCAGTCGATGCAGTCGACGACGTACCTGGAGCTGTCGCAAGAGGGCGCAGGTGCCCACAAGTTCTACGAGGTGGAGGTCGCGGGGACGGTGGTGACGGTGCGCTACGGACGCATAGGCGCCGCCGGGCAGACCCAGACGACGACGTTCCCGACGGCGGAGAAGGCGCGCGCCGCGGCCGCGAAGAAGGTGGGCGAGAAGGTCCGCAAGGGGTACGCCCCGGCCGTCCCGGGGCAGCGGGCCCCGCGCCCGGTGACCCGCCGCCAGGTGGCCTCCGCCCCGTCCACCGCGCGCGCCGTGGCGCCCGTCCTGTGGCGGTTCCGCACCGGCTCCGCCGCGTTCGGCATCCACGTCGACGACGAGCTGTGCTGGGTCGGCAACCAGGCGGGCGACGTCTACACCCTGGACCACGACGGCGGCGTCCGCGCCCGCTTCAGCCTCCCGGACGGCGTCAAGTGCCTGGTCGCCGACGACTTCTGGATCTACGCGGGCTGCGACGACGGCAAGGTCTACGACCTGTCGTCGAAGCTGCCCTTCGCCGCCTACGACATCGCGGCCGACGTCGACATCTTCTGGCTGGACATCCACGAGGGCGTCCTGGACGTCTCGGACCGCGAGGGCTGGCTCACCGTCATCGACCACGAGGACGAGCACCAGTGGGCGCGCCGCAGCCAGGGCCAGCACGCCTGGATGGTCCGCGCCGACGACCGGGCCGTCTACCACGGCCACCACCGGGGCGTCACCGCCTACGCGCCCGACGGCGGCGGCGAGTTGTGGCACACCACCACGCGCGGCGGCGTCCTCTTCGGCTGGCAGGAGGACGACGCCGTGTACGCGGGCACCGCGCACCGCGTGGTGCAGCGGCTGCGGAAGGCGACGGGCGCCATCGAGGCCACGTACACCTGCGACAGCCCGGTGTACTCCTGCGCCACCTCGCCCGGCGGACGGTTCGTCTTCGCGGGCGACGCGTCGTCCTCCGTCTACTGCTTCGACCAGGACGGCACGCGCCTGTGGAAGCTCGGCACCGGCGGCGGCTCGGCCCTGTCGATGCAGTACCACGACGAGCGGCTGTACCTGGTGACCACGGACGGCTCGCTGGTGTGCGTCGACGCGAGCGAGGAGGCCGTCACCGCCGCGCAGCAGGGCACGGTGCCGGTCGCCCGGGACGTCAAGCTCGCCGCCGCACTGCCCACCTACGAGCCGGCCACCACGGCCGGCTCGGTGGCCACCGTCACCCACGCCCCCAGCGGCGCGGTCGTCGTCGAGTGCGTCCAGGAACACGGTCGCCTCCGCGTCCACGTGCTCTCCGAGGGCTACGAACCGTCCTGGAACGTCCAGTTCCCCCGCGCGATACGCGAGCCCGGCGCACGCTACGTCGTGGACGCCCTGCACGCGGCGGCCGGCGGCTTCTACCGCGTACGGGGGGACATCCGCCGGCTGCGGTGACCGGCGCGCGAGGGAACGGACCCGGCGGGGCGCGCGGCGGGACGGGCCCCACGGCGGGACGGGCCCCACGGCCCTCAGGAGGGCCGGTTGTCGATCAGGTCCTGGATCTGCGGGTGGATGCGGTCCATGCGCGTGCCCACGTTGGTCGGGCAGGAGCCGCCCCAGTGCAGGGCGATCACCTTGTGGGACGAGCCGGCCACGACCGGGGAGCCGGAGCTGCCGCCGGAGGTGTCGCAGGAGTACCCGACGTCCTCGGTGCCGAGCTGCGGGGTGCGCACCCCGCAGTAGGCGCCGCCGTCACGTTCCTCGTAGAGGGAGATGCGCTTGGGCCGGGTGTCGCCGTGGCCGACGACGTAGGCCTGCTCACCCGCGACCGGGGCGCGGGTTTCCAGGAACAGCGTGCCGAAGGGGGAGACGCGGTCGAAGTCGTCCACGCTGAACACGGTGTAGTCCAGGCTCGCCGAGGTGCGCAGCAGCGCGGCGGCGCCGACCTTGGTGCCGGGGCGCGGGTCGTTGCCACCGCAGGTGGCGCAGTCGTAGTCGAACTGCACCTCCATGGTGTCCAGTTGGGACTGCGTGCTGACGCAGTGGTTGTTGGTCATCATGTGGTTGCCCCGGCCCACACGCCAGGCGGTGCAGTAGCCCGCGCCGTTCGTCAGCATGCGGGCGACGCCGCGTGACGCGGCGTACGGCGCGGGATGGCTGCTCCGGTAGCAGACCGCGTCACGCCGGCCGTCGGCGCCGCACACGCTGCGCACGGCGGAGGGGTTCCTGGCGGCGAACTCCGCCGCGGAGTAGCCCCGCCAGTACCGGTCGACCGACACCTCCGAGCCGTGTCTCGCGCGCCGGTGCAGGGTGACCACGGCGGTGTCGCCGTCCACCGACAGCGCGGCGAAGCCGGTGCGGCCGTGCCGCGTGAACCCCGCGTCCCCGGGCACGGCGCCGCCCCGGGCCGGGTCGCCGTGGTACGTGTGCGTCTCGCGCCCGGTCGGATCGGCCACCGTCACGTGGTCACCGGGCGCGAGCCGGAACCGGTCGAAGTGCACCTTCACGTACGACGCTCCGGAGTGCCGGATCTCGTGGCGGTCCGGGCCGCCGGCGGAGGCCAGCCGGAGAGCGGCGCGCTCCTCCTCGCCCGCGGCCGGAACCGGGGCGACCGGCGTGCGCGCAGCCGGGCCCCGGGCGGATGCCGACGCGTCCTGGGCCCGTGCCGTCGTGCGCTGGACGTGTGACGGAGCGGCCTCGTCCGCCGGCGGCGGCGCGGCGGGTGTCAGGGCGGCCGCGGCGGCGAGCACGGCGGCCGTCAGCAGGGGTGTGAACACGGTGACCTCCCTGTCGGGTGGGGGCCGCGCGGGCGGCGGCGCGGACGGCCGCCGCCTGGTCCGGTGGGCCTGTGGACGGTTGCGGTAGCCGGGCCCGGCGCGCGGACCGCGCGGTGCGGGACAGGGCCAGGGTAGACCTGTACATGACAACAAGTGAGCCGAGTGTCGGCCAGAGCCGGGAGTTCCGCGTTCCGGGGTGAATGCGCCCTGTTGATGCCGTCGGGGCCGTTGTTTCCAGATCTTCTTCGCCTGTTGTGTGCATACCCTAAGCACTGGCCATGACATTGGGCGTCAACCCGACATTCGCCGTTAAGTGGAGAGGATTTCCGGCGGCCTTCGGAAAGAAAGCCGTTTCTGATGGAAGCGCGCGCCCGCGCACTGTGCGTGACAGTGCGCCCCCGTGCGCCCCCCATGGAATTCGGCCAGGGTTACTCGCCGGTCGGATGAGGGGTCGGGCGAGTCGGGCATCTCCGGTCGTCGCACGTCATGAGAGGTAATCAAGTGCGCGCGAGAGCGCGCGAATTCGATCAACATCTGCCACAACGGCACGTGTTCATGGCCGGAGTTGGACGCTCCTCGCTGGCGGGAGCCGTCCGTGGCCGGATGTGTATAAACGGAAGGCGCCGTTTTTCATACCGGCGTGTTTGACTGTGGGGCGCCGGGGCACACGCGGTGGCGGCGGTCCCCATCGGACTGTTGAGACGCGAACTAGACCACCGGAAAGCTACTCGGCGGTTAATCGAAACGGACGGCGGAAGCGCCCTCCATTCAACTTCTGGGGGTTGCTATCGAGTGACCCGCCGTGAAGACTGTGGCGAGGGTGCTCTGAATATGCGTGGTGCAAAGCGCAGGACCGCTTCGACGGGACGTGTGTACGTTCTCGTCCGGAGCTGGGGGGCTCGCGCTCACGGGCCCGCACCACCGATTCGTACGAGCATGGGGAAGTCTCGCGCACCTGCCGCGAGGAACGTTTCACTGGGGGATGAGTGATGTCGGCTTGGTCCGCGCAACAGGTGCCGCCCTTCGCCCAAGGGCGGACGG
Organism: Streptomyces longispororuber; assembly: GCF_014656095.1. Taxonomy (GTDB): domain Bacteria; phylum Actinomycetota; class Actinomycetes; order Streptomycetales; family Streptomycetaceae; genus Streptomyces; species Streptomyces longispororuber. The sequence continues at coordinate 8,195 of NZ_BNBT01000121.1, read as the reverse complement.
AATGCCGAAGTGCGCCGGGGCGGACGTGCTGACCCAGGCCGAGCGGCCCCGGTGACGGACGGATGACAGGCGCACGGGCCGGTGAGGACACCGCCCGTCGGCACGGCCCGCCCACCTTCCGTGACGGACGCTCCGCCTGCCCGCACGCGTGTCCACTCCCCTTGCCGGGTCCCCGGGTGCCCTGACGGTTCCGCGCGGACGCGAGTCACCCGGGAGCGGCGGCCGGCACCGTCCGGCGCGCCCGGGCCGGTGCCGCCCCCGTGACCGCCCCACCCCCACCTTCGTCGTGCCCGCGCGTCCCCCACACAAGGGAGAGAAGTGACCAGCAACTCGACCAGCAGCCCGTCGGCGCAGGAACACCTGCTGTTCGACACCCTCACCGACCGGTGGCGGTCGCTGCGCGAGGCCGGACCGGTCCGCTACGACGAGGCGCAAGGGGTGTGGCAGGTCGTCAGCCACGAAGGCGTGGCCGCCGTGCTCGCGGACCCGGCGACGTACTCCTCGGACATGACCCCGATCGCCCCCACGCAGGAGGACTTCGAGGCGTTCAAGCAGGGCAACTTCGTCGGCATGGACCCGCCCGAGCACCGCAAGTTCCGCACGCTGGTGAGCCAGGCGTTCACCCCGCGCGTGGTGCACGGTCTCGAACCGCGCATCGAGGCCGTCTGCGCCCGCCTCCTGGACGCCGTGGCGGACCGCGACCGGATCGACATGGTCGACGCGCTGGCCTACCCCCTGCCCATCATCGTCATCGCCGAACTGCTCGGCATCCCCGCCGAGGACCACCCGCTGTTCCAGGAGTGGGCGGCCACCCTCTTCGGCGGCGACCAGCTCGGCGACGCACCCGACATGGCCGACCTGGAGCGCGCCCTGGAGGCCATCGCCCCGACCGTGCGCGAGATGAACAGCTACGTCCTGGAGCACATCCGCCGCCGCCGCACCACCCCCGGCGACGACCTCACCAGCAAGCTCATCGCCGCCGAAGTGGACGGCGTCCGGCTGCGGGACCAGGAGATGGTCGGGTTCGTCGCCCTGCTCCTGGTCGCCGGGCACGTCACCACCACCGCCCTCCTCGGCAACGCCCTGGTCGCCTTCGACCGCAACCCCGGGACGCTCACCGCCCTGCGCGCCGACCCCGGACGGCTGCCCGACGCCGTCGAGGAAGTGCTGCGCTGGCTGCCGCCCTTCCCCGAGCTGGGCCGCCGCGTCGCCAAGCCCGTGGTCCTCGGCGGCCACGAACTCCAGCCCGACGCCCTGGTGATGGCGCACCTGGGCGCCGCCAACCGCGACCCCGGCCGCTTCGCCGCGCCGGACGCCCTCGACATCACCCGCAGCCCGAACCCGCACCTGACCTTCGGTCACGGCATCCACTTCTGTTTCGGCGCGCCCCTGGCCCGCCTGGAGGCCCGCATCGCGCTGCGCATGCTGCTCGACCGTTTCCGCGACCTCGCCGTCCCCACCTACGACGACGTCACGTACCAGAACCCCGCCGTCCTCGTCGGCGTACGCCACCTGCCGGTCGACGTCGTCAGACCGTAAGCACGCGCGCCACACGCCCGGCCCGGAGCCCGCCGGGCGGCGTGCCCCCCACCCTGAGCCACCGTCAACAGGAGTCACCTCCTCATGCCGTACACCACCGCCACCACGATCATCGAGCGGTCACCGTCCCGCCTGCGCCAAGCGCTGCAGGACCGCCTCGACGCACTCGCCCGCACCCACCGCGTCCCCGGCGCCCACCTCGCCGTGGACACCGGTGCGGACGTGGTCAGCGTGCACACCGGCACGGCCGACGCCACCACCGGCACCCCGTTCACCGCCGACACGGCCGTCCCCCTCGGATCCGTCACCAAGGTCTACACCGCCGCCGCCGTGCACCTCCTCGCCGACGACGGGGACCTCGACCTCGACGACCCCGCCGCCGCGTTCGTGCCCGAGCTGCGCGCCTTACCTGAGGTAACGGTTCGCCACCTGCTCAGCCACACCGCGGGCCTGCCCACGGGACCCGACTCCGACACCGCCGCCTCCACGACCGCCGCGCGCTACCTGGCGGGCACCTGCACCGCCCAGGACGCGCTGTTCACTCCCGGCGCCGGCTTCTCGTACTCCAACGCCGGCTACGTCGCCGCCGGACGGCTCGTCGAGTCCGTCACCGGCATGACGTGGAAGGAAGCCGTCCGGGCACTCCTCCTGGAGCCGCTCGGCACCGAGCCCGCCCACCTCGACGACACCGCGCCCGCCCGCCCGGTCGCCGTCGGCCACGCCGTGAACACCGCGACCGGGCACCTGCGCCCGGCCCGGCAGAACCTCGCCCCCGTCGAGGCGCCGGCCGGCGCCCTGCTGGCCGGCGCCCTGGACCTGGCGGCCCTCGGCAGGGCCCTGATAGGCCGGTCCGCCGTGCTGCCGACCGCCGTCGCGGCGCACCTGCGGACCGCCGTGCCGGGCGCCGCCCCCGGAGTCCTCGCGGACGCCTGGGGCCCGGGGCTCGCGCTGTTCCACCAGGACGGCCGCTGGTGGTGCGGCCACGACGGCAACGCCCAGGGCACCTCCTGCCACCTGCGGGCCGAGCCCGACAGCGGCGTGGTCGTCGCCTTCACCGGCAACGCCGGCGGCGCCACCGCCCTGTGGCGCGACCTCGCCGACGACCTCACCCGGCTCACCGGCGTGCGCGTGCCGACCGCTCCGGCACCCGCGCACCGCGGCGAGCCCGTCCCGTTCCCCGAGTGCGCCGGCACCTACCGCAACGGCGCGACCGAGTACCGCATCGCCCTCGACGACGCCGGCGCGCCGGCGCTCTCCGTGGACGGCGACCTCGCGCTTCCCCTGGTCTGCTACGCCGACCTGACGTGCGACCTCGTCGACCCGGCCACCGGCCGCCGCGAGCCCGGCGGGCACTTCCACCGGGACCCCGTCACCGGCACCGTCGACCGCGTGCAGATCTCCGGCCGCACCGCCCGCCGCATCCGTACGGCCTGACCCCCCACCGCTCCGGCGTGAGCACTCCCCGGGCCTCGCCCTGCCCGGGGGACCGCGTGCCCGCGCGCATCCGCTCTGTCCCCGCCCCTGAAGGACTCGCCCCATGACGGACCTGCATGACAAGCCCACCCCGGCGGCGCCCCGGCCGCGGGCCGAGCGCACGGCCCCCGGGGACGTGAGCGCCGACGCGGCGCCGCACCCCCCGCTCGGGGAGCTGTTCGCCGCCTGGGTCGAGCGGACGCCCGAGGCGCCCGCGGTGACCGACGGCCGACGGACCTGGTCCTACCGGGAACTCGCCGCGCGGGCCGACCGCCTGGCCGCCGAGCTCGTCCGGCGCGGGGCCGGACCGGACCGCACGGTGGCGCTCGTCCTGCCCCGGTCGATGGAGCTCGTCGCGGCCGAGATCGCCGTGACACGCGCGGGCGCCGCCTTCCTGCCCGTCGACCCGGGCTACCCCGCCGAGCGGCGCGCCCTGATGCTGACCGACGCCGCGCCCGCCGTGGTCCTCGACGACCCGGACCACGTCCGCGCCGTCCTCGACGACGACTCCGCCCCGGCCCCGGACCTCCGGCCGGCGCCGGTGGGCCCCGACCACGCGGCGTACGTCATCTACACCTCCGGCTCCACCGGCACCCCCAAGGGCGTGACCGTCACCCACCGGGGCATCGCGGGCTTCAGCCGCGCCTGCGCCGAGCAGTACGCCGTCGCACCCGGCGACCGCGTCCTGCAGTTCTCCTCGCCCAGCTTCGACGCCGCCGTCCTGGAGCTGTGCAGCTCCCTGCTGTCCGGCGCCACCCTCGTGGTCCCGCCGGACGGGCCCTGGCTCGGCGACGAGCTCGCCGCCGTCCTGGAGGACCACCGCGTCACCCACGCCCTGATCCCGCCCGCCGCGCTCGCCACCCTGCCCGACCCCGCACGCGGCGACTACGCGCGCCACTTCAGCACCCTGATCGTGGGCGCCGAGGCCTGCCCGCCCGCGCTCGTCGACCGCTGGGCCCCCGGCCGCCGGATGATCAACTCGTACGGCCCCACCGAGGCCACGGTCGTCGCCTCCTGGACCGGCCCGCTGACCGCGGGCAGCGGCACGCCGACCATCGGCAGCCCGCTGCCCGGCACCCAGGTCCACGTCCTCGACGCGGACCTGCGGCCGGTTCCGCCCGGCACCGACGGCGAGCTGTACGTCGGCGGGGACGGCGTGGCCCGCGGCTACCACGGCCGCCCCGGCCTGACCGCCACGCGCTTCGTCGCCAGCCCCTTCGGCCCGCCCGGCGCCCGGCTCTACCGCACCGGCGACCGCGCCCGCCACACCCCGGACGGCGATCTGGAGTTCCTCGGCCGGGCCGACCGCCAGGTCAAGGTCCGCGGCTTCCGCATCGAACCCGGCGAGGTCGAGGCGGCGCTGCTGCGCCACCCCGCCGTCCGCGAGGCCGTGGTGGTGGCGCGCGAGGACGAGCCGGGGCGGAGGCGGCTCGTCGGCTACGTCACCCCCACCGACCCGGACCGGGCCCCGGACCCCGGCGCGCTGCGCGCCGCGACGGCCGCCGCCCTGCCCGCGCACATGGTCCCGGCCGCCGTCGTCCTCCTGGACGAACTCCCGCTCACCTCCCACCACAAGGTCGACCTGCGCGCCCTGCCCGCACCCGCCGCCGCGCCCACCGCGGGCCGCACCGCGCCGCGCACCCCCGAGGAGCGGGCCCTGGCCGCCGTCTGGGCGGACGTCCTCGGCGTCGACGGACTCGGCGTCGACGACGACTTCTTCGACCTCGGCGGCGACTCGATCCTCGCGGCCCGGGCCCTCGCCCGGATCCGCGACGAACTCGGCGCCCGCCTCACCGTGCGGGACGTGTTCACCGCGCGGACCGTCGCCGCCCTCGCCCCGCTGCTCGCCGACCCCTCCGCCGCCGCCCCGGACCAGCCCATTCCGCGCGCCCCGCGCGACCGCCCGCTGCCGCTGTCCAGCGCCCAGCGACGGCTGTGGTTCCTCGACGACCTCACCGCGGGCGACACCGAGTACAACACCGGCGTGGCGCTGCGGCTGCGCGGCGACCTCGACACCACCGCGCTGCGCCGCGCCCTGGACGCGCTCGCCGCCCGCCACGACTCCCTGCGCACCACCTTCGCCACGGTGGACGGACAGGGCGTCCAGCACGTCGGCGACGACGCCCGGCTGCCCCTGCGCACGGCCGACGTGACCCACGCGCCCGCCGACGGGCGCGCCGACGCCGCCGAGCGGCTGCTGACCGAGGAGCTGGGCCGCCCCTTCGACCTGACGACCGGGCCGCTCACCCGGGCCCTGCTCGTCCGCCTCGCCGCCGACGAGCACCTGCTCCTGCTGGCCCAGCACCACATCGTCACCGACGGCTGGTCGGTGAACGTCCTCACCCGCGAACTGGCCGAGCTCTACCGCGCCGAGGCCACCGGCACCCCGCACGGCCTGCCCGCCCCCGCCGTGCAGTACCCGGACTTCGCCCTGTGGGAGCACGAGCGGCGGTCCCCCGGCGGCTCCTCCGCGGACCCCTCCGGCGACGAGGCGGACGACCTCGCCTACTGGAAGCGGCACCTGTCCGGCATGCAGCAGCTCGAGCTGCCCACCGACCGGCCCCGGCCCCCGGTGCGCACCACCGCGGGCACGGCCCACCGCCACCGGCTCCCGGCCGAGCTCGTCGAGCGGCTGCGGCACCTCGCCACCGGCCGCGGCACGACGGTGTTCACGCTGTTCGCGAGCGCCGCCGCCGTGCTGTTCTCGCGCTACTCCGGCCAGCGCGACGTGGTCTTCGGCACGGTCACCAACGGCCGCGGCCGCCGCGACCTGGAGGACGTGACCGGCTTCTTCGCCAACACCGTGGTGCTGCGCGCGGACGTCGACGACACCGCCACCGTCGACCGGTTCGTGGAGCGCATGCGCGGCACCGTCCTGGACGCCTTCGCCCACGACCAGGTCCCCTTCGACCGCGTCGTGGAGGAGCTGGCCCCGCCCCGGGACCCCAGCCGCACGCCCCTGGTGCAGGCCCTCGTCGTCCAGCAGACCGGCGCCGAGCACCCGGCCACGGCCGGTGGCGTACGGATCGAGAACCACCCGCTGCCCCGCCCCGCAGCCCGCTTCGACCTGGTGCTTGAGTTCGCGCCGGACGCCGGCGGCGGCTACGAGCTGACGGTCGAGTACAACACCGACCTGTTCGAGGCCGCGACGGTCGAACGCGTCAGCCGCCATCTGCACCGGCTCCTCGACGGCATGGCGGACGGCCCGCACCTGCCCCTGGCCGAACTGCCCCTGCTGTCCGCGGAGGAGCGGCGCACGCTGCTGGACTCCTGGAACCGGACCGCGGCCACCGGCGGCGAGACGGGGGACAGCACCCTCCCGGCCCTGTTCGAGGCGCAGGCGGCCCGTACGCCCGACCGGACCGCCGTGGTGTGCGGCTCCACCCGGCTGGACTACGCCGAGGTGAACCGGCGCGCCAACCGCCTCGCCCGGCGGCTGCTCGCCCGCGGCGCCGGCCCCGAGACGTTCGTGGCGCTGTGCCTGCCCCGCACCGCCGACCTCGTGACGGCCCTGTGGGCGGTGCTGAAGTCCGGCGCGGGCTACCTCCCCGTGGACCCCGCGTACCCCGCCGAGCGCATCCGCTTCATGCTCGACGACGCCGCTCCGGCCCTGGTCCTCGCGGGCCGCGACACCGCGGGCGCGCTGCCCGCGGGCTGCGAGCCGCTGATCCTGGAGGACTGCCTGGCGCAGGACGGCGCGGTCCCGGGGGAGTCCGGGGTACCGGGGGAGGCCGAGGCTCCGGGGGAGTCCGAGGTCCCGGGGGAGGCCGAGGTCCCGGGGGAGCCTGAGGCCTCGGGGGAGTCCGAGGACGTCGCCGACGCCGACCGGCCGCGGGCCCTGGACGCCGACCACCCCGCGTACGTCATCTACACCTCGGGGTCCACCGGCCGCCCCAAGGGCGTCGTGGTCACCCACCGCAGCGTCGCGGCGCTGGCCGCCTGGGCCGGAGCCTGGTTCGGGCCCCACCGCCTCGGGCACGTGGTGGCCTCCACCTCGCTCAACTTCGACGTGTCGGTCTTCGAGACGCTCTGCCCCCTGCTGTCCGGCGGCACCGTCGAGGTCGTCGCCGACCTGACCGCCCTCGCCGACGCGTCCGAGCCGCGCCGGGCCGGACTGGTCACCGGCGTCCCCTCGGTGGTCTCCCGGATGCTCACCGCGGACGGCGCGGCCGTCGACGCGGACACCTTCGTCCTTGCGGGCGAGGCGCTGCCCGCGCAGACCGTCCGCGACCTGCGCCGGGCGCTGCCCTCCTGCGAGGTGGCCAACATCTACGGCCCGACGGAGGCCACCGTCTACGCCACCGCCTGGTTCGCGGGCGACTCCGCCGCCGTGCCCGAGCAGGCGCCGCCGATCGGCAAACCCGTGGCCCGCACCCGCTCCTACGTCCTTGACCGGATGCTGCGCCCGCAACCGCCGGGCGTCACCGGTGAGTTGTACCTCAGCGGCGACGGCCTCGCGCGCGGCTACCTGGGCCGCCCCGGGCTGACCGCCGCCCGGTTCGTGGCCGACCCGTTCGGCGCGCCGGGCGACCGCATGTACCGCACCGGCGACCTGGTGCGCTGGAACGCCGCCGGTGAGCTGGAGTACCTGGGCCGCACCGACCAGCAGGTGAAGGTGCGCGGCTTCCGCATCGAGCTGGGCGAGGTGGAGGAGGCGCTGCGCGGCTGCGACGGCGTCGCCGAGGCCGCCGCGGCCACCCAGGACAGCGGCGGCCACCGGCGCCTGGTCGGGTACGTGGTGCCCGCGCCCGGCGCGCGCGTGGAGCCGGACGCGGTCCGCCGGGCGCTCGGCCGCACCCTGCCCGACTACCTCGTCCCCTCGGCCGTCCTGGTGCTGAGCGCCCTGCCGCTGAACCCCAACGGCAAGCTGGACCGCGGCCGGCTGCCCGACCCGGGGCCCGCCGGGGGCACCGCGCGCCACGTCGCCCCGCGCACCCCCACCGAGCGGGCCCTCGCCGCCGTCTGGGCCGAGGTCCTGCACGTGGAGCGCGTCGGCGCGGACGACAACTTCTTCGCGCTCGGCGGCGACTCCATCCTCAGCATCCAGGTCGTGGCCCAGGCGCGGCAGGCGGGCCTCGCGGTGACCTCGCGCGACATCTACCGCCACCAGACGGTCGCCGACCTGGCGCGCTGCGCGGACGCGGCGGCCGCCGCGCGCGGGCCCCGGTCCGCAGGGCGAGCTC
>NZ_BNBT01000120.1 GCF_014656095.1 Streptomyces longispororuber | reverse complement strand
GGCCTGCCCGGCGGACCGCCCCGCGCCGACGCCCCCCGGGCCGCCGCGCCCCTCGCCTCCTGCCTGCGCCACCGGCCCGCCGACCCCGGCCACCGGTCCGAGGACCCCGGCCGCCGGGACCGGGCGACGGCCACGCCCCTCTCCCTGCACGCCCGTACGCTGATCGTCACCGGGCTGCTGTGCGTCCCCGCCCCGCGCGCCGACGGGGACTGCCGGGCCGAGTCGCTGACCCTGCACCGGCCGTTCCTGAGCTACGGCCCCGGGCGGCTGTGCGTCACCGCGCCACGGCTGACCGCCCAGGGCCCGCTGCGGCTCCGCGCCGACCGCGTCCACGGCCGCGTCCTCGGCGTCCTGCCCGCCGCCTTCTCCACCCGGGCCGTCCCCCCGGTGCCCCTGCCCTACCTGCGCCTCGACGACGTGACGGCGAGAGGCCTGACCGTGACCGCCGACGACGTCCGCGCCGCGCCCATGACCATCGCCGCCGGGGACTCCTGCCCCCGGCCTCGCGGACGATAGCGTCCGCTCCGTCAACACCCTTGACACCACCCGCCACTTGCCGCCCTACTGGACCTCGCACGGTCACCTGACAACGTTGTCCGAACGGCGGGCAGGGAGGGACGCAGGGATGGGACACGGCCATCGAGGGCCCAGACACCGGGGACGCGGACCCCGAGAGGGCGGACGGCACGGCGGCGGACGGTACGGGGGCGGACGGCCGGGGCGCGGCCCGGTCGCGGTCGCCCTGGCCGGGGTGACGGCCCTCGCGGTCGTCGCCGCCGGGCAGGGTGCCGCGTCCGCCGCACCGCCGGAACGCCCGCGCGCGGAGCGGGAGTTCCGCTCCTCCTTCGAGGCGGGGCAGCCGGCGCCCGACTGGCTGAACACCGTCGAGACCGGGCCGGACGGCCGCAAGCGTGCCGCGGGCGTGAACGGCGCGTACGCCTCCGGCATCCCGGGCGGGGTCAACGACCGGGTGACCGGGGTCCGCGCCAGCGGCGAGCACGCCGGGTCGGGGGAGGTGAAGGAGAACCTCGTCGACGGCGAGAAGACCACGAAGTGGCTGACGTTCGCCACGTCCGGCTGGGTGGAGTACACGCTCGACTCCCCCACCAAGGTGGTGCGGTACGCGCTGACGTCCGCCAACGACCACGCGCAGCGCGACCCGAAGTCCTGGACGCTCCAGGGCTCGACGGACGGCCGCGACTGGAAGGACCTCGACAAGCGCGAGGGCGAGAGCTTCGGCGGGCGGTTCGAGACGAAGACGTACGACGTCGCGAACGACACCGCGTACGCGCACTACCGGCTCGACATCCGGGCCAACAACGGCGGCGGCGAGATCCAGCTCGCCGACCTCCAGCTCTCCGTCGGCGGCACGGAGGCGCCCGCCCCGCCCGAGGACATGCGCAGCGCCGTCGACCGGGGCCCGGCCGGGTCGCCGACGGCGAAGGCCCGCGCGGGCTTCACCGGCAGGCAGGCGCTGCGGTACGCGGGCACGCACACCGCGAAGGGCCGCGGGTACTCGTACAACAAGGTGTTCGACGTGGACGTGGAGGTGGGGCGGGACACCGCGCTCGGCTACCGTGTCTTCCCGGCCATGGACGACGAGGAGTTCAAGGACTCCCCGTACGACGCGACGCACGTGTCCGTGGATCTGGCCTTCACCGACGGTACGTATCTGAGCGATCTCGGGGCCACCGACCAGCACGGCTTCCCGCTGACGCCGCGCGGGCAGGGCGCCGCGAAGGTGCTGTACGTCAACCAGTGGAACAACGTCGAGTCGCGCGTGGGCCGGGTGGCCGCCGGGAAGACGGTCGACCGGATCCTCGTGGCGTACGACTCCCCCAAGGGCCCGGTGAGGTTCCGCGGCTGGGTGGACGACATATCCCTGGCGGAGAAGGCTCCGCCGAAGCCCAGGGCGCACCCGTCCGACTACGCCTCCACCACCCGTGGCACGCTCTCCAGCGGCGGTTTCTCGCGCGGCAACACCTTCCCCGCGACGGCCGTGCCGCACGGTTTCAACTTCTGGACGCCGGTGACCAACGCGGGCAGCCTGGACTGGCTGTACGACTACTCCCGGCGCAACGACGACGACAACCTGCCCGCCCTGCAGGCGTTCAGCGCGAGCCACGAGCCGAGCCCGTGGATGGGTGACCGGCAGACGTTCCAGGTCATGCCGTCGGCCGCGAAGGGCACCCCGGACGCCTCGCGCTCCGGGCGGGCGCTGCCGTTCCGGCACGAGAACGAGACGGCCCGCCCGCACCACTACGCCGTGACGTTCGAGAACGGCCTGAAGGCCGAGATGACGCCGACCGACCACGCGGCGATGTTCCGGTTCACCTACCCCGGTGACGACGCGAGCGTGATCTTCGACAACATCGAGCGGACGGGCGACACCAAGCACGGCGTCGGCCTCACCCTCGACCAGGACAAGGGTGTCGTCACCGGCTACTCCGACGTCAAGTCGGGCCTGTCGGCGGGCGCGACGCGGATGTTCGTGTACGGCACCTTCGACCAGCGGGTCACCGGCGGCGGCAAGCTCCAGGGCGGCGGCACCACGGACGCCACCGGCTACTTCCGCTTCGCCCCCGGCAAGGACCGCGCGGTGACGCTGCGCCTGGCCACGTCCCTGATCAGCGTCGACCAGGCGAAGGCCAACCTGGAGCGGGAGATACCCGGCGGCACGTCCTTCGACGAGGTGCGGCGCGACGCCCGGAAGCAGTGGGACAGGATCCTCGGGAAGGTCGAGGTGGAGGGCGCGAGCGAGGACCAGCTCACCACGCTCTATTCCAGCCTCTACCGGCTGTACCTGTACCCGAACTCGGCCTTCGAGAAGGTCGGGGACACCTACAAGTACGCCTCGCCGTTCACCAAGCAGCCGGAGCCCGACACGCCCACCCACACCGGTGCGAAGATCGTCGAGGGCAGGCCGTACGTCAACAACGGCTTCTGGGACACCTACCGCACGACGTGGCCCGCGTACTCCCTGCTCACGCCCAAGAAGGCGGGCGAGCTGGTGGAGGGCTTCGTGCAGCACTACAAGGACGGCGGCTGGACGTCGCGCTGGTCCTCGCCCGGCTACGCGGACCTGATGACCGGCACCTCCTCGGACGTGGCGTTCGCCGACGCGTACGTGAAGGGCGTGCGCGGCTTCGACGCGAAGGCGGCGTACGAGGCGGCGGTCAAGAACGCGACGGTGGCACCCGACAAGCCGGGCTACGGCCGCAAGGGCATGGCCACCTCGCCGTTCCTCGGCTACACCAGCAGCGAGACGCACGAGGGCCTGTCGTGGGCGCTGGAGGGCTACCTCAACGACTACGGCATCGCGAGGATGGGCGAGGCCCTGTACAAGAAGACGGGCAAGAAGCGGTACAAGGAGGAGGCCGCGTACTTCCTCAACCGGGCCCGGGACTACGTCCACCTCTTCGACGCCAAGGCCGGTTTCTTCCAGGGCAAGGACAAGAAGGGCGACTGGCGCGTCCCCTCCGCGACGTTCGACCCGCGCGTGTGGGGCCACGACTACACCGAGACCAACGCCTGGGGCTACGCCTTCACCGCCCCGCAGGACTCCCGCGGCCTCGCCAACCTGTACGGCGGCCGCAAGGGCCTCGCGAAGAAGCTCGACACGTACTTCGCGACGCCCGAGACGGGCTCCGCGGAGTTCGCCGGGTCGTACGGAGGTGTCATCCACGAGATGACCGAGGCGCGGGACGTGCGCATGGGCATGTACGGGCACTCCAACCAGGTCGCGCACCACGCCGCGTACATGTACGACGCCGCCGGGCAGCCCTGGAAGACGCAGGAGAAGGTCCGCGAGGTCCTCGCCCGGCTCTACACCGGCAGCGAGATCGGCCAGGGCTACCACGGCGACGAGGACAACGGCGAGCAGTCCGCCTGGTACCTCTTCTCCTCGCTCGGCTTCTACCCGCTCGTCATGGGCAGCGGTGAATACGCCGTCGGCTCCCCGCAGTTCAAGAAGATGACCGTCCACCTGGACAACGGCCGCGACCTGGTCGTGAAGGCCCCCAGGAACAGCGCGAAGAACGTGTACGTGCAGGGGCTGCGGGTCAACGGCAAGAAGTGGACGTCCACCGCCCTGCCGCACCGCCTCCTGGCCCGGGGCGGGGTCCTGGACTTCGACATGGGCCCCCGCCCCTCCGCCTGGGGCACGGGCAAGGGCGCCCAGCCGGTGTCCGTCACCCAGGACGACAAGGTGCCCGCCCCGCGCCGGGACGCCCTCAAGGGTGAGGGCGCGCTCTTCGACGACTCCTCCGCGACGAGCGACCGGGCCGCGACCGTCGACCTGCCGGTGCCCGGCCGCACCAAGGCCGTGCAGTACACGCTCACCTCGGCCGACAGGTCCGCCGCCCCGCGCGGCTGGGTCCTCCAGGGCTCCCGCGACGGCAAGAAGTGGCAGACCGTCGACCGCCGCGCGGGCGAGTCCTTCGCCTGGGACCGGCAGACCCGCGCGTTCTCCGTACGCCACCCTCGCGACCACGCGCGGTACCGCCTGGTCCTCACCGGGGGCGCCGCGACCCTCGCGGAGGTGGAGCTGCTGAGCTGACCTCCGGTCCGGCCTGACCGAACTCGGCCCAGACGACCTTGCCGGGGTGGCGCTCCCCCACCCCCCAGGCGTCCGCCAGGGCCGCCACCAGAAGCAGGCCGCGCCCCGACTCGTCGGCACCCCCTTCGCCGACGGGCCGGGGCCGGCCGTCCCCGCTGTCGTGCACCTCCACCCGCACGGCGGCCCCCGCGCGGATGAGCCGCAGCCGGAACCCTCTGCCTGGCGGCACGCCGTGCAGCAGGGCGTTGGTGGTCAGCTCGCTGACGACCAGGGTGATGTCGTCCGCGCGCTCTTTGATTCCCCAGGCGGTGAGCGCGTGGCGCGCGAACGCGCGGGCCGCGGGGATGGACTGGCGCTCGCGCCGGTAGAAGCGGTCACGGAGTGGTGCGGGGGAAGTTTCGCCGTTCATGTGACGAGAGTCACGCTACGTGGCCATCATGGAGCAGTACGTGAGGTCGTACAGCTCGGCTGTACGACCTCGCACCGGTAAAGGCACTGGTTTCGGTGGGAGTTGTACCCGCATGAGCGGCTCGCGACGACGGTCACGAAGGAATGCATCGGCCATGAAAATGGTGGGCGCGCTGCTCGCCGTCCACCGGGAGGCCGCCGGGTACACCCAGAGATCCCTGGCCGAGCACTTCTGCATGAGCGAGGACCAGATCGCCTCCATCGAGCAGGGGCGGCGTCCGTTGAAGATGGATCTGGCGATTCAGCTCGATGACCTCCTGGGCACCAAGCGGACGTTGCAGACGGCTGTTGACCACATGCCGGAGGTGGATCTGGTTCCGCGGTTCGCGGAGGAGTACCTGGATCGGGAGCGCGAAGCCATCGTGATCTCCTGGTACGAGACGATGCTGGTGCCCGGTTTGCTCCAGACCGAGGCCTACGCACGAGCGCTCTTCCGGGGCAGAGTCCCGGTGTATGACGAAGATGAGATCGAACAACTCGTTGCCAAACGCATCGAGCGACGGGACATCCTGCACCGCAGGCACCCTCCGATTGTCAGCTTCGTGATCTGGGAAGCGGCGCTGCGTACCCGGCTGGGTGGGGGCACCGTTTACGCCGAGCAGTTGCGCCACTTGCGTGAGTACGCCGAACTGCCGGGGCTCGACCTGCAGATCCTGCCCCTGTGCGGCGACTCCCACGCTGGGCTGTCGGGTCCATTCACCGTGCTGGAAACTCCTGAGCACCAGCGGCTCGTTTACACCGAAACAGTGCGTGGCAGCCACTTGATCGTCGACCCTGACGAGGTGGCAATCCTGAATCAGAAGTATGCGATGCTGCGGATGCAGGCCCTCAACCCCAGTGAATCCAGGGGCCTGTTGGACCGGTTGCTAGGAGAGCAATGAGCAGCAGCACCGCGCTTGAGTGGTTCAAGTCCACCTACAGCAGTGACGAGGGGGGCCAGTGCCTCGAAATAGCACCTGAGCCCACCGCCATCCACATCCGCGATTCCAAGGCCCCGGGCATAGGGCACCTCACCATCACCCCAGTGACATGGGCCGCCTTCCTTCCGCTGGCACGGGGCTGTGTCCCCCAGGGTGGCTGACACGTGTGTGCCGGGCGCTGTCCGGCGGGTCGTGTGACCAGGTCGGCAGCCGCAGTGTTCTGACTGGTGCGGGCCGGGCGGTCCTCAGGCCACGGAGAGCGCCTTGACGCCCGACAGGACGGGCACGAGCTGGTAGTTGCCATCCCCCGCACCGCAGGACACCTGCGAGTCCGCGCTGCCGGAGACGTTCGTACCGGCGGCGAACCGCCCGTCGCTGCTCGCCACCACCGTCGTGAAGTGGTTCGTCGCCGAGGCCGAGTAGTACACGCACTGGTGCAGGTTCAAGTAGCACGAAGCGGCGGCTCCGGCCTGGGGCTGCTGCTCCGGTGCGGCGGGCGCGGGCGCCGTCGTCCCCACGAAGGCGCATACGCCCATCGCGGCGGCGACCGCCGGCCTCCACGCGCGCCTGATCATCGATCGCATCATCGCCGGGCCCTCCCCGAGGTCCGCTTGTCGCGGACACCTGGGCCGCGACGGAACAACGCCAGGAGACCACCGGCACCCGCCGCGGGTAATGGGACGAACACGACAACCACCCCCTCCAGCGACGTGTCGACCAACCTTGCGCACCGCCTCGCACGCGCAATCGAATACTGGAGCGGGCACCGTAGGGCGCCACACGCGGCGCTGCGCGCCTGGGCCCGGCGGGGCGGCTACCGCGAGGGTTTACCCGCGCCTCAGCCACGCGGACGATGCCGGGCTTCAAGGCTCTCCGTAGGGTGCCGCTCCAGCCACGGCGACGTCGTCATGCCGTGCATCGGTGAGGGGAGAACTGATGAGTCATCGCAGTTGGGGAAAGCGCGTCACCACGAAAACCGTCACCGTCACGAGCGTTGGGCTCCTGGCCGCGGCGGTACTGGGCGGAACTGCCACCGCCGCTCCGCAGGGACCGAACGGCACAAGCGCGGAGACGGCGCCCGCCTCGGCGGCTCCGGCCGTCCTTGCCGAACGAGGCGACGTCTGCTTTTCCGGAGCCTGTGGCAGTGCGACGTTCTCATGGTCGGGGGCCTACCGCCTCAGCAACGTCAGCATGTCCGTGAAGGACAACAAGTGCGACGACAACGACGTGTACATCCGCCTCCGCATCTACGACGGAAGCAGCAACAGCGGCTGGGCCACGAAGAAGCGCCGCAACTCCAGCGGGTGCAGCGCCAGCCCTGTCTCCTGGCATGGCCTGTCCGTCTCCAACGATGCCCGGATCCTTGGCGTGAAGGTGGAGGCGTGTGTGGACGACGCGGGCCGCGACACCTGCCGCAAATCTCCCTACATCGCACGCTGACCCGCTGACTCCCGCAGTCGTCGGCCCGGCGGGCGGAGCCGGGAGTTACGGGTGGGCGGGCGGGAAGGCCCCGCGTCAGCGGCCTGCCCGAAGAGGCGACAGGCCCCGGGCGGACCGCGCGGGCGGCGGCCGGCCGCGGAGCCCGGTCACGCAGCGGGCTCCGGCGGCTCACGCCTCCACCGTCGGCCGCCGCTCCCTGCCGCTGTGGCCGCGCAGCCTGCGGCGCAGCGCGGCGAGGCGCGGGTGGCGCTCGGCGAGCTCCACCGAGTGGCGGTCCAGCTCCTGCATGAGGCGCTCGGTGCGCTTGTCGAGGTCCAGCTCGTCGAGGATCCGGTCGACCTCGGCGAGCAGCGCGCCGTGCAACTGCCACTGCCGGGGGTGTTCCCGTACGTCCTCCAGGAGCATGTCCGCGACCCGGTCGCGGGTGGCCCGGCTGGCGGCCAGGGCGGCGGTCAGCCGCTCCTCGGCGTGTTCGGCGTTGGCCGCCACCTGGGTGGTGATCAGCCGGGCGAAGCTCTCGATGGCGTCGGCGAGCTGCTCGAACAGCTCCTGGAGGGCGGCCGACACGTCCGGTGGGAACAGCGACTCCTCCGCGCGGTACTTCGCCAGGTCGGTCAGGCTGCGGGTCAGCACGCGCAGCACGACCGCGCAGATCTCCAGGGTGTCGAGACCCGTCCGCAGCACCACCCGGGACAGCAGCCCCTCCCGTACGCGCGGGTTCATCCGCAGGCTCTCCTCCGCCTGCCGCAGCGAGGCGTCGACCTCCACGATGTCGTGGTCGAGCCGTCGCGCCTCGTGCAGCCGGGCGGCCGCGTGCGGGAAGGGGAGGTGGCCCGCGGCGATCTCCGCGCCCATGGTGCGGAACATCCGGCCCATGCCGCGCGCCAGGCCGTCGATGGACGCCCCCGCCGACTGCGTCCACACCGGGGGTGCGAACAGCAGGTTGAACAGCAGGCCGACCCCGGCGCCGATCAGCGTCTCCAGGACGCGGTGCCAGGCCGCCGACGTGGCCTGGGAGACGCCCAGGACCAGCATCGCGCTGATCGCCACCTCGGGCACGAACTCGTTCACCCGTACGAACCGGCCGATGATCAGCGAGGTGAAGATCGTCAGCCCGAGGCTCCACCAGGTCAGGCCCACCAGGGTGGTGAAGCCGATGGCGATGAGGACGCCGACGACGACGGAGTTCACGCGTCGGATACCGGTGGTGAGGGTCGCGTACAGGGTGACCTGGACGACCAGGAGCGCGGTGAGCGGGGCCGTCAGGGGGGCGGGTTGCGCGGGCAGGACCATGAGGGCGACGCCGAAGGAGATGACGGCGGCGGCCGTGGAGCGCAGCGTCTGCGCCGCGACGGGTTCGGTGGTCCGCCGCACCAGTTTGATCACGGGTGCTGATACATCTGGCATTTCCTTCACGTGCCCGATCATGATCCTCTTACCACACTTAAGCACCAGGAACCCCTCAGACGCCCTTCCACACCACCCGTCACACCGCACCGTCACGCACCGTCACGCCCCGACCGCCCGTCCGGACCGCCCGACCGGAGGTACGCGCTCCGGGCGTCAGGGCGCCGCCCGACCCGAAGCGCCCACACGGACACCGGCTCCGATGGCGCGCCGTCGGCTACGGGCGGACTGGCGGGCAGGCGGACAGGCGGACAGTGAGACATCCGGACCGGGTCCGGACCGAGCCACAGGCAGGTTTACGTGATCACCACTGTCGTCGTGGCAGCGCTGGCCCTGGTCGTGGGCGTGATCGGGCACTGGGTGCTCCGGGGCCGCCTGGAAGCCGAGGAGATACCCGCGCTGACGGTGCGCGACTTCGTGCTGCCCCTGCAGACCCTGACGGTGTTCGTCCTCGCCTTCGTCCTGGTGACCGCCATCGCCGCGGTCGAGGCCGACATCACCGACGACCACGCCACCGCCTACGGCAGGAACCGACTGCCCTGCACCGGCGACGGCGCCCGCACACGCGCCTGATCCGCCTCGGCGTCCGGCGGGGACCCGGAACCGTACGGCGTGCGACGCGGCTCGACAGGTCCGCGCGGCCGTGCCTAAGATCCCGGGCAGCATCGCGTGCCGGTCACCGTCCGGGTGAGGCATGGAGGTGCGGGAGATGCCCACGGAGGCATTCCTTGTCCGTTCAGCTCAACCACACGATCGTCCACGCCCGGGACAACCGGGAGTCCGCCGCCTTCTTCGCGGACCTGCTGGGACTCACGATCACACAGGAGTGGGGCCCGTTCGTCGCGGTCACCCTCGGCAACGACGTCACCCTCGACTTCGCCACCGTCCCCGCGGAGCACATCGCGCCGCAGCACTACGCGTTCCTGGTCTCCGAGGCGGAGTTCGACGCGGCGTACGAGAAGATCACGGCCCGCGGCCTCGACCACTGGGCCGACCCGCACGGCAAGCAGCCGGGCGAGATCAACCGCAACGACGGCGGCAAGGGCGTCTACTTCACCGACCCGTCGGGCCACTACATGGAGCTGCTCACGATCCCGTACGGCGGCTGGCCGCAGCGCTAGCCCCTGTCTGTCCCAGCGGCCTCGGGCCGGCCTCGGCCTCGGTGTCGTCGAGGGACCATCGGAGCAGCCGTCCGAGCCTGCCGCCGCGGGTCCACCGCAGTGCGAACCAAGGGCACGAAATCCCGTGCGGAGCAAATCGGTAGGGCTTTTCAGGACACGATCGCCCGCATCCTTCGGGGCTCGTGAGCACGAGGAAGGCTTCTGCGCGGGCACGCAGCCGGTGTCCGCGAGGCAGGAGCGTGCAGCTGCCGGCCCGAGAGGTGCCCGGCAGCTCACCCTCGCCGGTACCGATGCTGGCGGAATCTCGTCGGTGCCCAGGAGCCTGACTGCGGTGCCCCTGGCAGAGGTGGGCACTATGCGGAGAAACGGGAGGCGCCGCTCCTCGGTTCGGGCCGCTCCTTGTCCTGACCCGAGTCTCCGCTCTCGACCCGAGTCCCCGCCGCAGGCGATTGACGAACAGGATGCTGGTGAGGAAGAACCCAGGCTGTCAGGAGCGTGGATACTCCCGATTGCTCACCTGGGCGGTCGGTATCGTGCTCGCCGCGTTTCTGGCAACCGCGTGCGGAGGTCGCTCGACTGAAAATGATCCGGACAGTCAGGCTCTGTACGGGCAAGAGATCATCAAGAGCCGCAAAGAGATGTTCGACGGCCGCGTCACATACACCGAACTGAGTTCTGCGAAGGTGGGCAGGCCCCTTGAGTTCGAAGCCAGGCTGGAGGGTTTTCGGCTGGCGAAGCCCCACGGACAGAAAGCGTCCGGGAGCCCTCGTCTCACGGGGAGGACGCTCGTCGGTACGCTCATGGGCGTCAAGCTGCACTGCAGCGGCGCCGGTGTCAGATGTACGGCGCTCTCCTCCGAACGGCAGAACGTGCTGACGCCGGACGACGTGGCGAAGTGGCAGTGGGTGGTGAAACCCACCAAGACGGGCACCATGACACTCGCCCTGACCGTTACGGCGTACTACCGCGACACCAGAAACGTTCTCTTCGAGAAGCCACCGTTCAGTCAAGAAGTCCACGTCGGCACTACGGCATCACACGCCGCCCAGGGCGCCGCCTCCGACATGGGCGCAGTGGTGACCTTCCTGGCCGCTCTCCTGGGGCTGGGTGTCGCCTGCGCGACCATCTCGGAATTCTGGCAGCGTCGCACCGCCGGAAGGAAGCAAGGCGACGGAAAGAAGAAACGCCCTCCGCGGAGGCCGCGGTACCACATCCCTGTCCGGGTACGCCGCCGCAACCGGCGTTAGCCGTCGGTCAGGGCCTTGGCAGGGTGAGCCTGCAACCGGTGCTGTCGTGCGGACGGGCCCGCTCGCGGCCCCCGAACTCACCGAGGGGCCCTTCCTACCGCACCCCCCTCACTTCCTGCAGGACGAGTACGTGTTGAGGTCGTGCGGGTCCGGCTTGAAGCGGTTCTCCCAGTCGGCCGGGTAGGCGTCCACCAGGGCCGGCAGCTGGACCTTGACGTCACCGGCCCACTCCTCGACGAGGTAGGTGCGCAGGGCGCGCAGCAGCTTGCGGCAGTCGTCGGTGTGGCCCTTCTTGAGCCCGATGCCGTAGCGGTTGGTGAGTCCGAACGAGACGTTGGGCACCACGCGCAGCGGCACCTTGCTGCGCCGCTGCTGCTGCACGTATCCGAACAGCATCGCCTCGTCGGAGAACACGGCGTCCACGCTGCCCCGCTGCAACTTGCGCACGCAGGTGGAGAAGTCGCGCTCCTCCAGGAACGTGGCCTCGGGCGGCAGGTCGGCGGCGGACGACGTCGACTTCTCCGCGGTGCAGAGCAGCTTGCCCCGGACGTCCTTCTCGCTCTTGATGCCGTCGTAGTCCTCACGCACGAGGAAGCCCTGCTGGGTCATCAGGTAGGGGCCGACGAAGTCGACCACCTTCTGGCGCTCCGGCGTGATGGAGTACACCGAGATCACCAGGTCGGCGGCGCCCTCGCGCAGTTCCTGCTCGCGCGCGTCGATCGTCACGTCCTGGAACCTGGGGGTGAAGCCGATCGCCTCACCGAGGTAGGAGGCGAGGTCGACGTCGAGGCCGCGAACGGTGCGCCCGGCGTGCAGGCTGAACCCCGGGTGGTCGAAGGAGGTGCCGATGTGGGTGGTGCCGGTGAGGACCGATGCGTCGTCCCCGTCGCCGCCGTCCGGGGCACAGGCCACGGGGGCCGCGAGCAGGGCGGTGGCGGCTGCCACGGCGAGCGCGGAGCGCCGGGTGAGGCGGCGGCACGGGTGCGTCATGGGTGTCCTAGTCGAGGCGGGCCGAGGCGACCGACAGGTTGAGCCGGCAGTTGCGCTCCGCCCGCACCGCGACGGTGAGGCGGATGTCCTTGCGGTCGGCGCCCAGGTCGAAGGTGAACGTCTCGTTAGAAGGGCGGGTCTGCGGAGTGGTGCGCGCGCCCCGGGACTGGGGGGTGACCGTCAGCGTGCTGGTGGGGGCGCAGACGGGAGAGGCCGGGTCGAACTCGGTCACCGTGAAGGTGACGGTCAGCCGGGACTTGGCGCGGTCGGCGTGCGCGGAGGCGGTCACGACGTCCCGGTCCTCCACCGGGCCGTTGAGCTTGAGCGAGAAGTCGTTGGTGAGGTCGACCGACTGGGACCCCAGGTGCCAGTACACGCCGAGGGCGGGCAGGCCCACGAGCAGGACGGCCGAGGGGATCACGGCGAGGATCAGCGGCGGCCACAGGGGCTCCCCGTCGCCCTGCTGGCCGCGGCCGCGGATGAGCGGCAGCATGGCCCCCGCGAAGGCGAGCAGCGCACCCGCCGTCACCCCGACGACGGTGACGTCACCGCCGAGCGCGTACCAGAGGACCCCGGCGCCCAGGATCACCACCAGGTTGGCGAGGATCATCAGGGCGAGCACCCAGGTGTTGTCCTTCAGCAGTGCCCGGAGGCGGGCCGCGGTACGTGCCAGCACCCCTGGGGCCGGCGGTGGGTCGGGGCCCACGGGGCGCGCCGGAGGGGGTGAGGGACGCCCCGGCGGTTCCTCGTCCAAGTCGGCTGTCACGCGGGTCAGCATAGGACGGCACGTGTAGGTCAACTCGCGTTTTGCGCGCGGTTGTTGAGCTGTGATTGGCACCCGGTAGCCTGATGTACAGGTGTGCCGCCCCGCACGGGGCGGCGTCGTTCCCACGTACACGATCCCGCGGACGGAAGTGGCTGGCCGGGCCTCTGGGGCCTGTGGTTCCATGCGGTCGTGACCAAGGAGAACCGCGCCACCGCCGCGGAACAGCGAGCCGTACGCGTCAGGCCGAGGACCGGTGACGACCTCACGGCGTGTGTGCGTGTCCTCGCCGACGTCCACCGCCGTGACGGCTACCCGGTCAACTGGCCCGAGCGGCCCGGCGAGTGGCTGGCGCCCGCTTCCCTGGTGGGCGCCTGGGTCGCCGAACTCGGTGGGCGCCTCGTCGGTCATGTCGGGCTCGCCCGCAGCGGTGCGGGGGACCTGGCCCCCGGCCTGTGGGGCGAACGGCACGGGGCCGCAACCGAGTTGGCGTCGGTGGTCAGCCGGCTGTTCGTCGCCCCGCAGGCCCGGGGGCACGGGGTCGGCGCCCTGCTCATCGGCCGGGCCGCGGAGGAAGCGCGGCGCCGGGGGCTGCATCCGGTGCTCGACGTGGTGGCCTCCGACACCGCCGCGACCGCCCTGTACGAGCGGCTCGGCTGGCGGCGGCTGGCCACGGTCGGCCAGCGGTGGAGCCCGACGCAGTCGGTGACCGTCCACTGCTACGCGGCTCCGGCGTGAGCGGCCCGCCGCCCGCCGTACCGCTCAGTCGAGGCAGAACTCGTTGCCCTCGATGTCCCGCATCACGATGCACGCGTCATGGCCGTCGTACAGCAGCCGCTCGCGGACCGCGCCGAGCGGCAGCAGCCGCGCGCACTCGGCCTCCAGCGCGGCGAGGCGCTCCTCCCCCACGAGCCCGGTGCCGACCCGCACGTCGAGGTGCACCCGGTTCTTGACGACCTTGCCCTCGGGGACGCGCTGGAAGTACAGCCGCGGACCCGCACCCGAGGGGTCGACACACGCGAACCACGCGTCCCGTTTCTCCGGGGGCTGGGATTCCTTGTACGCGTCCCACGTCGCGAACCCCTCCGGGGGCGACGGTACGACGTACCCCAACACCTCGCACCAGAAGCGCGCGAGCCGCTCCGGCTGCGCGCAGTCGAAGGTGACCTGGACCTGCCTGATCGTTGACATCGGCGCACCCTAGCAGGGGGTTTCCGCCGCGCCGCGGCCGCGGTCACCCACCTCCGTTCCGCTTGGCCCGCACGCTGACGGCGATGCCCACGACGGCCAGCACCACCATGACGACGTAGAACCAGCCGGGCATGTCACCGCCCAGCCCCTTGTAGGCGAACTCGGTCACGCCGTCGGGCGCGTACACACTCCTACCGCTCATCACAGGCCCCTGCCCCTCCCTTCCGGCTCGACGGCCCACGGCCTCGGATACCGCCACCAACGACGCAGCATCAGGAACGCCAGGCACCCCGGCCGTACGGGCGTTGGAGGCCCGGCCTCAGGTGAGGGCCGCCGCCGGCATCCCGATCGCCGCGAGCAGGACGACGACTCCCACGCCGCGCGTCACCGCGTAGCCCGCACGCGTGGGCTCCGTGGCGCCGTAGTCCTTGACGAAAGGTGCCTGGAGCGGGCGGTTCAGCTTCCACAGCAACTGCGGTCGCACGACCTGGACCAACGCCAGCACGATGAACAAGCACAACAGCACCACGTGCACGAGAACCCTCCTCCGCACGGCAGACGCACGCGTCGCCATGCCTGTCGTTCCGGACCCTCACCTACGCCGACGCTCTCGACGCACGTACAGCGTGAGGACACCGACGAAAACCACCGCGGCGACCACGGCGAGCCACATGTGCCACGGCTCCCCTTCAGGTCCGGCGAGCCGGACCGACGCATGAAGCATCCCCCAACGCCCCCTCCCTACCGGCTCCTACGACGCCTCAGGTAGTCACGGAAGCTCGCCGACTGCATCCAGCCGCCCAGCACGACGACCGCCACGGCGACCACCACCAGCAGCGCTTGCAGGAGCGGGTTCACCGTGGCCACCCGGTCATCGCTGTCCCTGCCTCGGCCCGTAGGCGCGGCAGTTGTCCGCCTTGCCCTCGCTCACCATGGAGTACCGGGTGCCCCCCAGGCCCCCGTTGAATCGCGTCCGCACCTGCCCGCGTTGCTTCACGCCGGTGGGCTCAAGGGGCCACCGCGGAGCCCAAGGAGAGTGGCTCTCAGCACAAGCGGCGGACGTAGACGTCCTCGGTCTCTTCCGGGTGGTCGGGGACGAGGTTCGTGGCGTAGGCGCCGAAGGCGACCGCGCAGCCGCCGCGGGCCGGGGCCGGGGTGCTCACGCCGCCCGAGGGGAAGCCGCCGTCCAGGGCGACGGTGACGCGGCGGGTCGCCTCGAGGCCCTGGCGTTGCAGGTCGCGCAGGTAAGCCGCGTGGCGGCAGCCCGGCTCGCCGGTGGCGCAGGCGGTCGTGGTGTAGGCCACGTACCGGCCCTCGGGGCTGATCCGCGGCGACCCGGCGGCCTTGTCGAGCGGTCCGCCGCCGGGTGCCGTGCTGGCGAGCACGGTGCGCCCGGTGCGCAGGTCGTGCACGAAGACCTCCCACAGCGCGTACGGGTGCCTGGCGGGCAGGCCGTCGCGGTTGGTGACGTACGCGACGTATCGCCCGTCCGCGCTCAGGGACGGCTGGCCGTACCAGTCGCTGACCGGCTTCGGGTCGCCGGGCGTGTGATTGACGTGGTGCAGGCGGCCCGTGCGGCGGTCGCGGACGTACACGGCGCTCGTCATGTTCACCCGGTCGTGGTCGTAGACCCGGAAGGCCACGTGGCGGCCGTCCGCGCTGAGCGAGACGTCGCTGAGCAGCGGCCCCTGCGGCAGGGGCTCACTGACGGCCTCCGTCAGGCCGCGCTTGCGGTCGCGCACGTAGAGCGTGGGGACGTTGAAGGGGGGCGTGGGGGTCTCGGCGTAGCCGAGGAAGGCCGCGTACCGGCCGTCCCCGCTGAGCGCGGCGAGGGCGGACCGCTCGAACGGCTGGCCGTCCGGGCCGATGCCCACGAACTCGGTGTGGCGGGTGCGCAGGTCGCGGACGTACGCGTAGCCGCCGCCGGGAGGCCGCTCCCCGGGGGCCAGGGCCGGGTCGCCGGAGCTGAAACCGACGACGCGGCCGTTCCCGCTCAGCTTGCCGTACCAGGTCCCGCGCTCGCTCGGGCGTCCGTCGTCGCCCACACCCGCGCGGGTGAGGGTGCCGGTGCGGCGGTCACGGACCAGTACGTCGCCCGCGTCGTTGGTGTCGCCGGGCACCAGGTTGGTCGCCTCCGAGCTGAAGACGACGTACCGGCCGTCGTAGCTGACCTGGGGCAGGATCGAGCGCCCGTCGCCCCGCGTGCCGTCCTCGGCCGTACTGACGATCTCCGTACGAGGAGCCTGGGCGCGCGACGGCGCGGCGGACGAGGACGTCGTACCGAGGAGGGAGGCCGCCGCGGACAGCGCGACCGCTGCCCCGGCGACGCGTCTGCGGGCGGTCGTACGCGTGCCTTTCGCCATGGGTGGTGTCCCCTTCGCCGATGCCGTCGTCGAGAGGCCCCCGCCCGCCCGGGACGGGGGCGGTGCCGCGGCCTTCGACGCAACCAGCACCGCGAGCGCGCCCGCAAGGCGGCTTTGCGCCTCGGACGCGTACACGAGGCGCGCCGCCCATAGCCGCGTGCCGGACGCCCGGCAATCACCGGTTCGAGGGATACCGGCGGGCGCGTTGACTCTGGGATCGTCGCGGATGAGGCGTGGGGCGTTTCCGGTACGAAGCCCTCACAGAACGGACGACATCCGAGATGACGCGATCGACGATCAGCCGCGCCCTGCGCGCGGTGGTCACCGCGGCCGTCGGCACGTGCGCCCTCGTGGCCACGGCCGCCCCGGCCCCCGCCCGGCAGGCGGACCCCGGAGCCGCCGCCTCCGGCTTTCTGAACCTGCACCAGTGCGCGTACTACGCGACCTCGCTCGACGACCACTTCAGCACCTTCGTGACCCCGAGCGGCGACGGCCGGTACGCCACCGGCACCGAGCGCTCCACCACCGCCGACACCGCGGCGGAGTGCGGCCCCGGCAACGGCAACCACAACCCCGTCCCGGTCCTGCACGGCGTCCGGGCGCTGAACCTCGGCGCCGGGCGCTACCTCAACCTCCAGCAGTGCGACTACTACCGCGCGGCGAGCACCGACCACTTCACCACCCTGGTGACACCGAGCGGCGACGGGCGGTACGCCACCGGCACGAAGGTCTCCGACACCCCCGAGACCCGGCCCTCCTGCGGCCCCGGCAACGGCAGCCACGTCCCCAACCCGGGCCTGTCCGCCGCCAGGGCGCTGGACCTGACCGCGGGGAGCCGCCTGAACCTGCACCAGTGCGTGTACTACTCCGAGCGGCAGGCCAGCCACCTCACGACCGTGGTGCCGGGCGCCGACTCCCGGTACACCACGGGGACGAACGTGTCGAACACGGTCGACACCCGGCCGGTGTGCGGCCCCGGCAACGGGGACCACGTGCCCGTCCCGCTGCTCTCGGCCGTCAAGAGCGTGCCGCTGAGCTGACCGCGACCGAGAACCGCGCCACGCGCGAGGGCCGCACCCCGGTCGCCCGGGGTGCGGCCCTCAACCGCCGTACGCCGCCGCTTACTTGCGGATCAGCGAGCGCAGCACGTACTGCATGATGCCGCCGTTGCGGTAGTAGTCCGCCTCGCCGGGGGTGTCGATGCGGACGACCGCGTCGAACTCCACACCGGTGTCGGTGGTGACCTTCACCGTGCGCGGGGTGGTGCCCTCGTTCAGCTCCGTGACGCCCGTGATGGAGAAGGTCTCCTCACCGGTCAGGCCGAGCGACTGCGCCGAGGCGCCCTCCGGGAACTGGAGCGGGAGCACGCCCATGCCGATGAGGTTCGAGCGGTGGATGCGCTCGTACGACTCGGCGATGACGGCCTTGACGCCGAGGAGCGCGGTGCCCTTGGCGGCCCAGTCGCGGGACGAGCCGGAGCCGTACTCCTTGCCCGCGAGCACGACCAGCGGGATGCCCTGGTCGATGTAGTTGCGGGAGGCGTCGTAGATGAAGGAGACCGGCCCGCCGTCCTGCGTGAAGTCGCGGGTGTAGCCGCCCTCGGTGCCCGGCGCGATCTGGTTGCGCAGGCGGATGTTGGCGAACGTACCGCGGATCATGACCTCGTGGTTGCCGCGGCGCGAGCCGTAGCTGTTGAAGTCGCGGCGCTCCACACCGTGCTCGGTGAGGTACTTGCCCGCCGGGGTGTCGGCCTTGATGGCGCCGGCCGGGGAGATGTGGTCGGTGGTGACCGAGTCGCCCAGCTTGGCCAGGACGCGGGCGCCCGAGATGTCGGAGACCGGGGTGGTCTCCATCGTCATGCCCTCGAAGTACGGGGGCTTGCGGACGTAGGTGGACTCGGCGTCCCACTCGAAGGTGTCGCCGGTCGGGATCGGCAGGGCCTGCCACTGGGCGTCGCCCGCGAAGACGTCCTGGTAGGACTTGTTGAACATGTCCTCGCCGATGGCGTTCGCCACGACGTCGTTGACCTCGGCCTCCGAGGGCCAGATGTCCTTGAGGTAGACCGGGTTGCCGTCCTGGTCGGTGCCGAGCGCCTCGGTGGTGATGTCCACCTTCATCGAGCCCGCGATGGCGTACGCGACGACCAGCGGCGGGGACGCCAGGTAGTTCATCTTGACGTCGGGGTTGATGCGGCCCTCGAAGTTCCGGTTGCCGGAGAGGACCGAGGTGACGGCCAGGTCGTGGTCGTTGACGGCCTTGGAGACCTCCTCCGGCAGCGGGCCGGAGTTGCCGATGCAGGTGGTGCAGCCGTAGCCGACGAGGTTGAAGCCGACCTTGTCCAGGTACGGGGTGAGGCCCGCCTTGTCGAAGTAGTCGGTGACGACCTTCGAGCCCGGGGCGAGGGTGGTCTTGACCCACGGCTTGCGGGTCAGGCCCTTCTCGACGGCCTTCTTGGCGACCAGGGCGGCGGCGACCATCACGTACGGGTTCGACGTGTTGGTGCAGGAGGTGATCGCGGCGACGGTGACGGCGCCGTGGTCGATCTCGTACGTCGAGCCGTCGGGGGCGGTGACCTGGACCGGGTTCGACGGGACGCCGTTGGTGACGGCGGGGGCGTCGGAGGCCGGGAAGGACTCCTGGCCCGCCTCGTCCACCATGTCCACGTAGTTGCGGACGTCCTGCTTGAACTGCTCGGCGGCGTTCGCCAGGACGATGCGGTCCTGCGGGCGCTTGGGACCGGCGATCGACGGGACGACCGTGGAGAGGTCCAGCTCCAGCTTCTCGGAGAAGTCCGGCTCGGCGGCCGGGTCCAGCCACAGGCCCTGCTCCTTGGCGTACGCCTCGACGAGCGCGACCTGCTGCTCGGAGCGGCCGGTGAGCTTGAGGTAGTTCAGGGTCTCGCCGTCGATCGGGAAGATCGCGGCGGTGGAGCCGAACTCCGGCGACATGTTGCCGATGGTGGCGCGGTTCGCGAGGGAGGTGGCGGCGACGCCCTCGCCGTAGAACTCGACGAACTTGCCGACGACGCCGTGCTTGCGCAGCATCTCGGTGATCGTGAGCACCAGGTCGGTGGCGGTCGTGCCCGGCTTCAGCTCGCCGGTCAGCTTGAAGCCGACGACGCGCGGGATCAGCATGGAGACCGGCTGGCCGAGCATCGCGGCCTCGGCCTCGATGCCGCCGACGCCCCAGCCGAGGACGCCGAGGCCGTTGACCATCGTGGTGTGCGAGTCGGTGCCGACGAGGGTGTCGGGGTACGCCTGGCCGCCCCGGACCATGACCGTGCGGGCCAGGTGCTCGATGTTCACCTGGTGGACGATGCCGGTGCCGGGCGGGACGACCTTGAAGTCGTCGAACGCGGTCTGGCCCCAGCGCAGGAACTGGTAGCGCTCCTTGTTGCGGCCGTACTCCAGCTCCACGTTCTGCGTGAAGGCGTCGTGGGTGCCGAACTTGTCGGCGATGACGGAGTGGTCGATGACCAGCTCGGCCGGGGAGAGCGGGTTGACCTTCGCCGGGTCGCCGCCGAGCTCCTTCACGGCCTCGCGCATCGTGGCGAGGTCCACGACGCAGGGGACACCGGTGAAGTCCTGCATGATCACGCGGGCCGGCGTGAACTGGATCTCCTGGCTGGGCTGGGCCTGCGAGTCCCAGCCGCCGAGGGCGCGGATGTGGTCGGCCGTGATGTTGGCGCCGTCCTCGGTGCGGAGCAGGTTCTCCAGGAGCACCTTCAGGCTGTAGGGCAGGCGGGCGGAGCCCTCCACCTTGTCCAGCCGGAAGATCTCGTACGACTCGTCGCCCACGCGCAGCGTGCTGCGGGCGTCGAAGCTGTTCGCCGACACGACAGTCTCCTTCATATATGTGCGCGTTCCACCGCATCCTGCCGTCACGGCTTTCCACCGATCCGCTAAGGTAGGGCTAAGTTAGGTAACCCTTACCGGCGACGGCCGGTGCCGGGGGGCTGCGGTGCGCCTCGGCAGATATCTCGATGTCGAGATAACTCTAATACATCGCCCTGCTTTCCGCTGGCCCCGGGGCCTTGTGCGGTTCATCGCGCTGCGCGCTCGTCCTCAAGCGCCGGACGGGCTGGATATGCCTCGGTCGGCGCGCGTTGTCCGGGTGCGGGCGTTCATCGCGCTGCGCGCTCGTCCTCAAGCGCCGGACGGGCTGGATATGTCTTGGTTGGCGCGCACTGTCCGGGTGCGGGTCGTTTGTCGCGCTGCGCGCTCGTCCTCAAGCGCCGGACGGGCTGACATATCCCCTGCCGGCCTCCACATCACTGACCCGTTCGTGCGCCCGGGCGTGTGCGCCCCCGGGCTCGGGGGTGGGGCTTGCTGCGCCAAGTGGCGGAGTTGGTGGTGGCCGGGGTGCGTGGCGGGCGGGGGGCGGGCACAGTGGGGGGGCGGCGCCTGCCTGCGATGCAACGGGTGGGCGGCGGCGCGTGTCTGACGGGTCGGAACCGGTCGCTCCCCCAATGGCCTACCCCGGCGCTTACCTCATCTCATATCTGAGATAGCCTCTGGCTCATGGCAGACGACTACCTCGTACGCATCGGCAAGCTCATCCGTGACGCCCGGCAGCACCGGGGCTGGACGCAGTCACAGCTCGCCGAGGCGCTCAACACCAGCCAGAGCGCCGTGAACCGCATCGAGCGCGGCAATCAGAACATCAGCCTTGAGATGATCGCCCGCATCGGCGAGGCGCTGGACAGTGAAATCGTCTCGCTCGGGTACTCGGGTCCGATGCATCTGCGAGTCGTCGGCGGGCGCCGCCTCTCCGGCGCCATCGACGTCAAGACCAGCAAGAACGCCTGCGTGGCCCTGCTCTGCGGGTCCCTGCTCAACAAGGGCCGCACGGTGCTGCGCCGCGTCGCCCGCATCGAGGAGGTGTACCGCCTCCTGGAGGTCCTCAACTCCATCGGCGTGCGCACGCGTTGGATCAACGACGGCGTCGACCTGGAGATCGTGCCGCCCGCCCGGCTCGACATGGACGCCATCGACGCCGAGGCCGCGCGCCGCACCCGCTCCATCATCATGTTCCTGGGCCCGCTGCTGCACCGCATGGACCGCTTCCGGATCCCGTACGCGGGCGGCTGCGACCTCGGCACCCGCACGATCGAGCCCCACATGATCGCGCTGCGCCGGTTCGGCCTGGACATCGCCGCGACCGAGGGGCTCTACCACGCGGAGGTCGACCGGGACGTCACGCCCGACCGCCCGATCGTCCTGACCGAGCGCGGCGACACGGTGACGGAGAACGCGCTGCTGGCCGCCGCCCGCTCCGCCGGCACCACCGTCATCCGCAACGCCTCGTCCAACTACATGGTCCAGGACCTGTGCTTCTTCCTGGAGGCGCTGGGCGTCGAGGTCGAGGGCATCGGCACCACCACGCTGACCGTGCACGGCGTGCCGGACATCGACGTGGACGTCGACTACTCCCCCTCCGAGGACCCGGTCGAGGCGATGAGCCTGCTCGCCGCCGCCGTGGTCACCGAGTCCGAGCTGACGGTCCGGCGGGTGCCGATCGAGTTCATGGAGATCGAGCTCGCGGTCCTGGAGGAGATGGGCCTGGACCACGACCGCTCGGCCGAGTACGCGGCGGACAACGGCCGCACGCGCCTGGTGGACGTGACGGTGCGCCCCTCCAAGCTGGAGGCGCCCATCGACAAGATCCACCCCATGCCGTTCCCGGGCCTGAACATCGACAACGTCCCGTTCTTCGCGGTCATCGCGGCGGCCGCGCAGGGCAAGACCCTCATCCACGACTGGGTCTACGACAACCGCGCGATCTACCTCACGGACCTGAACCGCCTCGGCGGCCGGCTCCAGCTCCTCGACCCGCACCGGGTCCTGGTGGAGGGCCCGACGCGCTGGCGCGCCGCCGAGATGATGTGCCCGCCCGCGCTGCGGCCCGCCGTGGTCGTGCTGCTCGCGATGATGGCCGCGGAGGGCACCTCGGTGCTCCGCAACGTCTACGTGATCAACCGCGGCTACGAGGACCTGGCCGAGCGCCTGAACTCGGTCGGGGCGCAGATCGAGACGTTCCGGGACATCTAGGTCCGGCTGCACCCGTCGGCCTGGAGTCCGCGCGGGGCGCGGTGTGAGGGTGTGCCGTATGACACCTCGTACCGCGTCCCGTGCGACCGTTCTGTGCGCGGCTCTCGCGCTGCTCGCCGGGTGCGGCTCCGGGGAGCCCGACGGCCGGCGGGACTCCGCCTCGCGGGCGCCGGACGCCGTGCCGACCGAGAGCCGCCCGCCCGACCGGGGCCGGGGCTCCGACGACCCGGCCGACGTCAACGGCGACGGGCACCGCGACCTGGTCCTCCAGGTGCCCGTCGCCGTCCCGCGCGGGCAGCCCACCCAGAGCCGGCTCGCCGTCGTCTTCGGCTCCGCGCGCGGGCCCGACCCGGCGACCCGGACCCTGTACGACCGGCGTGACCTGGGGCTGCCCACCCGCGCGCGGCCGGGGCCCGCCCCCGCCCCCGGTGAGCCCACCCTCGCCGACCTGGACGACGACGGCTTCCCCGACTTCGTGTTCCGCGACGGCGTCCCGGTGGACGCGGCCGCGGAGCGCCGCGGCAACGGCTCCGGGACCCGGCCCGCCGAACTCGTCGCCTGGGGCGGTCCCGGCGGCCCCCGGCGCGGGGCGCGCGCGACGGAGCTGCAGCTCCCGCCGCGCGACCGCCCGGACGGCTACGAGGCGCCGGTCATGGGGGACTTCGACGGCGACGGCCGCCACGACCTGGCGGCCCTGCGCCGGGACGGGACCCTCGTCCTGCGGTACGGACCCTTCACCCGGGCGGGCGCGGCGGCCCGCACGGAGCGGCGCCCGCCCGCGGACCCGGAGGACACCTGGTACGCCGGGCTGCGCGCGGACGAGGTGAGCACCTCGGGCAGGCCGCGCGTCACCGGCCTCTTCGCGCACCGCGGCACCGACGGCGAGCAGTCCGACGGCGTGTACTACGCGCCCGGCAAGGGCGGCATCGCCGCCACGGGGCGCCCGGTGCGGGCCGGCAACGCGTTCACCTTCGGCGACTTCGACGGCGACGGCAGGCGGGACCTCGCGGTCGGCGACGACGGCAGCCGCAACAACGAGCCCGGGGCCGGGACGGAGCCCCCCGCCGTCGACGGCTCGTACGCGGTGTACGCGGGCGACGGCTCGGTGCGCACCCACCGGCTGCCCGCCTCCTACCGGGGCCGGTTCGCGGCCGCCGACCCGGACGGCGACGGCCGCGACGGCCTCCTCGTGGCCCGCCCCGACGCGGCCGTGCTGCTCGACGGGTCGCGTGTGACCGGGCGCCTGAGCCGCAGGCCGCCCGCCCGCGTCGACGGCCGGGCGATCCGCGAGAGCGACCGGTGGACGCCGCTGCACACGGTGGCGGACTTCGACGGGGACCACCGGGACGAGATCGTCCTCGGCTGGTCGTCGAGCACGCTGCTGAGCCGGTACGGCTCCACGCCGATCCACTGGTGGGTCGCGGACGGCATGAGCCGCGAGGACGACGTCGCCTTCGCCACCCGGAGGTTCGCACCGCCGGAGTGACGCGTACGGGCCGGTTTCAGGTCTCGCGGACGAAGGCCCTGAGCGCGGCCGCGAGGCCGTCCGGACGGTCCAGCGGGATGAGCGTGCCGCAGCCGTCCAGCTCCACCAGACGGCCGCGCGGCAGCAGGTCGGCGAGCCTGCGGCCGTGCTCGGGCGGCATCATGCGGTCCTGCCTGCCCCAGACGACCAGCGCCGGGCGGTCATAGGTCCGCAGGCCGTCGACGGCCGCCATCATGTCGGACCGGCGCACCGCCCGGAGGTAGTCGACCAGCACCCGGCGCGCCCGGGGGTCCTTGCGCAGCGGTTCGATCCAGCCGTCGATCAGGTCGTGCGGCACGGGCTTGTGGGCCATGACCGCGTAGCCGGTGCCGGGGACGCGGCGCAGCGGCCGTACCGCCAGCGCGTGGGCCAGGAGCGCTATGCCGCCGGGGACCCTGGAGGCCACGTCGAGGAGCTTGCCGCCCGCCTCGGGCGGATAGTTGTCGAAGGCCTCGCAGCCCGCGATCACCAACCGGCCCACGCGCTCCGGCCGTTCGGCGACGAGCTGCTGGAGGCGCCCGCCGTCGTTCTCCACGAACACCGCCTCGTCGCCGAGTCCCAGCGCGTCCGCGAACTCCCCGACGAGCAGGGCCATCGTGCGTGGTGTGAGCGCGGCGCCCGGCTTCAGCGGCAGACGGTGGCTGCCGTACGGCAGGGTCGGTACGAGGCAGCGGACGGCGGCACCCAGTTCGTCCACGACGTACCGCCACACCGTGCCGTCCTGGGCGGGGCCGTGGACGAGCACCACGGGCACGCCGTCCCCGCCGCTGTCCTCGAAGGCGACGGGTCCCACGCTGAGTTCGATGTGCGGCACAGTGCTCACTCCTGACGTCGGTGTGCGTCGGCGGCGCGCGGCTATAACGATGTTATGCGGTGCTGTGCGGGTGACGCGGCCGGGGGTCTCGCGCGTCTGTGGAGTGACGGCGCAGGGGCACGAGCCGCGGCGGCGGCGCGGCCGGGGGAGGTCTGGGGAGTGGGCCGACGAGAGGAACGCGCGGCGGAGTTCCACGAGTTCGCGCACGCCGCGGGCCCGCGGCTGTTCCGCACGGCGCTGCTGCTGACCGGCGGCGACTGGCACGAGGCGGAGGACCTGGTGCAGACGGTGCTGGCCCGGGTGTTCGCCTCGTGGGCCCGGGTGCGGCGGGTGGAGCACCGCGAGGCCTACGTCCGCACGGCCCTCGTGCGCGCCCACCTGTCGGTGCGGCGGCTGCGGCGCAGCGCGGAGCGGCCCGTGGCGGTGCTGCCGGAGGCCGCGGGCCGCGACGGCGACCCGGCGCTGCGGGTGACGCTGCTCCAGGCGCTCGCCCGGCTCTCGCCCAAGGACCGGGCGGTGCTCGTGCTGCGCTACTGGGAGGACCGCAGCGTCCAGCAGACGGCGCGCGAACTGGGGCTGCGGGAGGGCACGGTGCGCAACCGGAGCATGGTCGCGCTGGGCCGGTTACGGGAGCTGCTGGCGGATGAGCGTGACGTTCTCACGGCGAGGTGACGGAGGGGAGGACACGGGGTGGGGCCGGACGACGGAGCGGAGGACGCGATGAGGCTCGACGAGGACGGGGCGGCCGAGGTGCTGGCCCGGGCCGTGGACGGGGTGCGGCCGCCGACGCCGCGGCTCGTGGACGGCGCCGTCCGGCGCGGGCGGCGACTGCGGGCGCGGCGGCGGGCGGGGACCGCGGCGGCGGCGTGCGTGGCGGCCGGGCCGGTGACGGCGGTGTCGCTCTGGGGCGGGGCGCCGCGGTCGGGCGGGGTGGAGCCGCGGTCGCCGACGGGGCGGACGGACGGCGGGCCCGGTCCGGTGCGGGTGCCGGACTTCTCGGCGTACCCGTCCACGGCGGAGGCGGTCCCGCCCGGCAAGGAGCGGATCTCGGCGCGCGCCACGGCGCTGGCCCTGAAGGAGACGCTGCCCTGGGACCTGGAGTCCTCGCAGTACGCGGGCAGGAACCAGGCGGGGAAGTGGCTGGGGGTGGTGCCGTACGACACCTCGGCCCGGCTGCGGGTCGCGGGGCGGGGCACGGACGGCGAGGTCAAGGTCGACTTCCAGTCGCAGTTCTACGCGCAGATGGACGACGGCACGGACGGCTCCCCCCGCGCGGGCCTGGAGAAGTGGTACGCGTGCGCGCGGTTCCGCGCGCAGGACCACGTCCGCCGGTGCGAGGTCGCCCGCCTCGCGGACGGGTCGGTCCTGCTGACGTACGAGAAGCGCTCCGGGGCGCGGGCGTCGCGCCACGCCGACCTGCTCCAGGCCGACGGCCACCGGGTGGCCGTCGGCGCACAGGCCGGGGCGGGCGGCGAACCACCGCTGACCCTGGGCGCGTTGCGGGGCGTGGTCACCAGTCACCGCTGGCGGCTCTTCGTGGACCCGGAGGTCAACGAGCGGGCCAAGGCGCTCAAGCCCTTCGAGACCCTCGGCGGTTGAGGACCGGGCCGGGACGGGGGTCCGGCCCGACGGGGCGAGGGGTGCCCGGTGGCGGGCCGGCGGCTCACCGGTCGAGGACCGCGAAGCCGTCCAGTTCCACCAGGCACTCCTCGTCCCAGAGGCGGGCCGCGCCGATCACCGCCATGGCGGGGTAGTCGCGGCCCGCCACCTTCCGCCAGATCCGCCCGAGTTCACGGGCGTGGGCGCGGTAGTCGGCGACATCGGTGGCGTAGACGGTGACCCGGGCGAGGTCCGCCGGGGTGCCGCCCGCGGCGCGCAGCGCGGCCAGGAGGTTGCGCAGCGCCTTCTCGAACTGCTCGGGCAGGGTGGCACCGGTGACCTTGCCGTCGGCGTCCAGCGCGGTCTGCCCGGCGAGGAAGACCAGCCGGCTCCCGGTGGCCACGACGGCGTGGCTGAACCCGGTGGGCGGGGACAGCTCGGCGGGGTTGAGACGGTCGAGGCTCACGCGGGCTCCGTCCTGGGGGTGGGGCGGGGGGTGGGGGTGGTGTCCGGGGTTGGGGAGGCGTCCGGGGCCGGGGTGGCGCCCGGGGCCGGGGGGACGCTCGGGGCCGGGGGGACGCTCGTGGTTGGGGAGGTGCCCGGAGCGTGGGGGGCGCCCGGAGCCGGGGAGGCGCCCGGGGCCGGAGAGGCACTCGGAGCCGGAGAGGTGCCCGGCGCCTGCGCGTACAGCTCCTTCGCGATCACGCCCCGCTGCACCTCGCTCGCGCCCTCGTACACGCGCGTGGCCCGTACCTCGCGGTAGAGGTGTTCGAGCAGGTGCCCGTGCTGGAGGGCGCGGGCGCCGTGGAGCTGGACCGCGGTGTCCACGACGTACTGCGCGGTCTCCGTCGCGAAGAGCTTGGCCATCGCCACGCGGCCCGCGATGTCCGGCGCGCCCCGGTCGTACGCCGCCGCGGCCGCGTACACCAGGAGCCGGGCCGCCTCGGTGCGCGTGGCCGCCTCCGCGACCTGGTGCGACACCGCCTGGAGGTCCTTGAGCCTGCCGCCGAACGCGGCCCGGTCCGCGGTGTGCGCGAGCGTCGCGTCGAGCGCGGCCTGGGCCATGCCGACCGCGAACGCGCCGACGCTCGGGCGGAAGCGGTTCAGGGTCGCCATGGCCACGCGGAAGCCCCCGTCGACCTCGCCGAGCAGGTCGGCGGCGGTCACGCGGACACCGTCGAGGGTCAGGGTGCCGATGGGGTGCGGGGCGAGCATCGCGAGCGGGGCGCCGGTCAGCCCCGGGCGGTCGGCGGGCACCAGGAAGGCGGTCACGCCGCGCGCGCCCGCGCCCGGCGTCGTCCGGGCGAAGACGGTGTAGAAGTCGGCCTCCGGGGCGTTGGAGATCCAGGTCTTCTCCCCCGTCAGGCGCCAGGCGCCCGCACCGCCGGGCTCGGCCTCGGCGCGCAGCGCGAGGGCCGCCGCGTCGGAGCCGCCGTCCGGCTCGGTCATGGCGAACGCGGCGACGGCGCGGCC
>NZ_BNBT01000119.1 GCF_014656095.1 Streptomyces longispororuber | reverse complement strand
GGGCTCGGCTTCGCGGTGCGCCGCCACGGCCGTACCGGGGGCTGAGCGCCGGACCGGGCGCGCCCGCGGGCGCCGGCGGGCAGGTCCGTGGCGGTCGCGGGGCGGCAAGGATGACTTTCCACCCCATAAGGTGTACGGGGCGACCGACCGGCCCGAGCCGCACCCGCTGACCTGCGGCGGCCCGGTGCGGGAGGTCACCGCACCGACCACGCCACCACCGCCGTCACCACCACCGCCGTCACCGTCACCACCACCGCCGTCACCACCACCACCGCCGCCCCGCGGCAAGCAGGAGTGCAGTTGAACCGCAGCCGCAGGCCGCGCGCGTCCGGACCCCGCGGGCGCCGCGCGCTCGCCACGGGTGTCTTCGCGCTGGCCGCGTCCGCGCTCGCCGCGGGCTGCGGGGACCCGGGCGACCTGCGGAGCGCGGGCGCCACGCCGACGGCCGTGGGGCCCACCCGGCTGTGGCCGGACCTGCCGCCCGCCTCCTCGCCGGTCGGCGACTACGGCAACGCGGACACCGAGCAGGTCGACGGCGTCAAGGTGCCCGGCGGCGACCTGCACAAGGTGGACCCCGTCGACATCGTGAAGGCGCAGGCGGCCGCGCACCCCGACGACTACACCGGCCCCTCCGCGCTCTACAAGGAGACCGCCGACGCCCTGCGCGACTGCGGCAGGAAGGGCAAGGAGTGCCCGGTCCTCAAGGCGTACTACCGCGACTTCACCGGTGACGGGAAGGACGACGTGGTCGTCGGCATCCGGATGCCCGATGAGCAGCTCGCCATCCGCGTGTACGCGATGGAGAAGGGGCACCTGACGCAGATCATGGGCACCTCCGACGCGGTGCTCGGCGTGGAGCTCGCCGGGCGCGACCTGGTGCTGCGCGCGGTGTCCGACATCCCGGGCTACGAGTACCGCACGGCCTGGTCCTGGGACCGGCACCAGCGCGCGATGCTGCCGACGCGCGACGAGTTCCTGCGCTCCTCGGACGCGCCGCGGCCGGAGGGCGCCCGCAGCCCGGCACCGGTGCCGGAGCTCACCGAGGACCCCGGCCGGGAGGACCCCGCGCCCGGGCCGAGCGCGGGCGAACGGCCGGGCCCCGGCGACCCGGACGGCTTCGACGGCCCGGACGGCCCCGACGGCTCCAGCGCCCCGGCCGGCTCCGGCGACTCCTCCGGCGCGGGCTCATGACCGGCGACCGCGCCCGCCGCCGCCCCCGCCTGCCGCTGCGCCCGCCCGCCTGGACCGCCACGCTCCGCTGGAAGGCCGCGGTGTTCATCGCGGGCATGTGCTGCGCGCTCGCGGCGCTGCTCGGCGTCCTCGTGCACGTCGCGGTGACCAACCAGACCGTGGGCCAGGCCCGCGACCGCGCCCTGTCCCGGCTCGACGACGCCACCGAGCAGTACGAGGCGGGCGGGCGGCTCGGGCCGGGCGCGGGCATCGACCCGCCGGACCTGCCGCGCCGGCTGCGCGAGCTCGCCGTGGGCGGGGAGCGCGGCACGATGGTCGGCGACCACGACAGGACGCCCACGGTGTGGGCGGCGGGGCCCGCGGACGGCGGCCGGGCCATCGCCGTGCAGGTCGACTACGCGCAGGGCGCCCGTACCATCGACGGCCTGGACCGGGCGATCCTCGGCTCGTCGGTGCTCGCGATCGGGGCGACGCTGCTGGTCGGGTCGTTCGCGGTGACGCGGGTGACGC
Organism: Streptomyces longispororuber; assembly: GCF_014656095.1. GTDB lineage: Bacteria > Actinomycetota > Actinomycetes > Streptomycetales > Streptomycetaceae > Streptomyces > Streptomyces longispororuber. The sequence goes on along the minus strand of NZ_BNBT01000119.1, from coordinate 26,369 downwards.
GGCGGCTGCACCTGACGGCGCGGGTGGCGCGGCGGATCAGCGCGGGTGACCTGGACGCGCGGGTGAACGACCCGCGCACCCGTGACCCCGACCGCCACCAGGACGAGGTGGCCACGGTCTCCGGCGCCCTGGACACGATGGCCTCCTCCCTCCAGGGCAAGCTCCTGAGCGAGCAGCGGTTCACCGCGGACGTGGCGCACGAGCTGCGCACCCCGCTGACCGGGCTGCACGCGGCGGCCGAACTGCTGCCGCCGGGCCGCCCCACCGAGCTGGTCCGGGACCGGGTGGCCGCGCTGCGCACGCTCACCGAGGACCTCCTGGAGATCTCCCGCCTCGACGCGCGCAACGAACGCGTGGACCTGGACGCGGTGCGGCTCGTTCCCCTGGCGGAGCGCGTGGTGCGGGTGTCGGGCGCCGCCGTGGACCTCGTCGTCGTACGCGACCTGGTGGTGGACACCGACGGGCGGCGCCTGGAGCGGGTGCTCGGCAACCTCGTCGCGAACGCGCTCAAGCACGGCGCCCCGCCGGTGGTCCTGACCGTGGACGGGCCGGTGATCACCGTACGGGACCACGGGCCGGGGTTCCCGGACTACCTGGTGGAGCACGGGCCCCAGCGGTTCCGCACGGAGGGCACGAGCAAGGGGCACGGCCTCGGTCTGACCATCGCGCTGGGCCAGGCGCAGGTGGTGGGCGCCGTGCTGACGTTCACCAACGCGGCCGACGGCCCCGGCGCGGTGGCGACGCTGATCCTGCCCGACGGCGAGACGGCCCACGGCGGCGACCCGGGCGAGGGCCACTCCTGACGCCACCGCACCGGTCACCGGGCCGCGCCCCTCACCGCCCGGCACCGCCGATCGCCTGACGCCACCACCTGTCCGTACGTGACCTTTTGCGGACGCCTCCTGTCGCTTTTAGCGTGAATCGCGGCTTATGGAACAACCGTGCCGAACAGCCGTGTCCCACGTTCGCTTCCCCCGCAACAGGAGGCCTCGCATGACCCTGCACCCCCGCCCCCGCTCCCGCTCCCTCGCCACCCGCCTCGCCGTCGCGGCCGCGAGCGGCGCCGTCGCCGTCACCACGCTGGCCGCCGCCCCCGTGCTCGCGTCCGACGGCGGCAACGAGCATCCACGCGCCTACAAGGGCAAGGTCACCGCCAAGTCCGGGCTGCTCCTGCGCGACCGGCCCCTGCGGGGCAGCCGCGTCGTCCGGCACGAGCCGTACGGCAAGGTCGTGCACATCCACTGCAAGACCCGCGGCGGCGACGTGCACGGCAACAACCACTGGTACCTCCTCACGGACGGCACCTGGGCCTGGGGGTCGGCGCACTACATCACCACCGTCGGGAAGGTGCCGCACTGGTGCTGAGCCGTCGGCGCACAGGCGGGGCATAACCGGACATCACGCCCGGAGCTTGCTACGTTCCGGTCATGGAGGTCCGCGTCCCGCGGCGCCGGGGCACCGAACTCGCCCTGACCGTCGCCGCCGTCCTGCTCCCGGTCTACGGCTACTGCGACGTGGGCCTGGCCAGGAACGGCTCGGTCCCGCCCGGCGCCGCCGGCTACGGCGCCGGGCTGGGGCTTCTCGCGCTCCTCGCCCACCTGGCGGTGCGGCTGCGGGCCCCGTACGCCGATCCGCTGCTGCTCCCGATCGCCGTGCTGCTCAACGGCCTCGGGCTCGTCCTCATCTACCGGCTCGACCTGGAGACGCCCGGCGACCGGGCCGCGCCGACCCAGCTCGTCTGGTCCACCATCGGCGTCGGGCTGTGCGTGGCGGTCGTGGTGGCGCTGCGCGACCACCGGCTGCTGCGGCGGTACGCGTACCTGTCGGTCGTCGCGGCCCTCGTCCTGATGATCGTGCCGATCTTCTTCCCGGCGGTGAACGGCGCCCGCATCTGGATCCGGGCCGGCGGGCTGTCCATCCAGCCGGGCGAGTTCGCGAAGATCCTGCTCGCGGTGTTCTTCGCCAGCTACCTCGCGGCCAACCGGGCCGCGCTCACCACCACCGGGCGCACCCTGTGGCGGTTCGTCCAGCTCCCCACCGGGCGGGTGCTCGGGCCGGTCGTCACGATCTGGCTGCTGAGCGTCGGCGTCCTGGTCCTGGAGCGCGACCTCGGCACCTCCCTGCTCTTCTTCGGACTCTTCGTGATCCTGCTGTACGTCGCCACGGGCCGGGCCGGCTGGATCGCGGTCGGGCTGCTGCTCGCCGCGGCGGGCGCCTACGCCGTGGGCTCGCTGGAGCCGCACGTGCACGGCCGGGTGCAGGACTGGCTGCACCCCTTCGCGTCCATCGAGGCGGGCCGGGGGCCGAACCAGCTCGCCCAGTCGCTCTTCGCGTTCGCGGCGGGCGGGGTGCTCGGCACCGGCCTCGGGCACGGCGACTCCATCCTCATCGGCTTCGCCGCGAAGTCGGACTTCATCCTGGCGACGGCGGGCGAGGAGCTGGGGCTCACCGGACTCACCGCGATCTTCCTGCTCTACGCGCTGCTCGTGGAGCGCGGCTACCGCACCGGGCTCGTGCTGCGCGACCCCTTCGGGCAACTGCTCGCGATCGGGCTCGCCTCGATCGTGGCGCTCCAGGTGTTCGTCATCGCGGGCGGCGTGACCGGGCTCATCCCGCTGACCGGCATGGCGATGCCGTTCCTCGCCCAGGGCGGCTCGTCCGTGGTGACCAACTGGATCATCGTGGCGCTGCTCATCCGGCTCAGCGACTCGGCCCGCTCGCAGCCGCCCGCCGGGGAGTGCGCCGGGCAGGACGCCGGGCCGCCGCGGCCCGGGGAGCGTGCCGCGTGAGCCGGTACATCCGGCACGCCGCGGCCTTCTGCGCGCTGCTGCTGGTGGCCCTGCTGGTGAACGCCACCCGCGTGCAGGTCCTGGACGCCGAGACCTACGACGACAACCCCGCCAACCGCCGCCGGGCCATCGAGCGCTTCCACCAGCCGCGCGGCGACATCCTGGTGGAGGGCCGCCCGGTCACCGGCTCGAAGGACACCGGCGAACAGCTCCGCTACGAGCGGACGTACCGCGACGGCCCGCTGTACGCGCCGGTGACGGGCTTCTCCTCGCAGGTGTACGGCACCACGTTCCTGGAGCACGCCGAGGACGCGCTGCTCTCCGGCACCGACCCGATGCTCGCGCCGCTGCCGCTCTGGCACGACCTCACCCGCACGCGGAGCCCCGGTGGCGACGTCGCCACCACCGTCAGGGCGGCCGTGCAGCGGGCCGCCCACGCCGGGCTCGGCGGCAGGAAGGGCGCCGTCGCCGCGCTCGAACCGGGCACCGGCAGGATCCTGGCCCTGGTGTCCAGCCCCTCGTACGACCCCGGGCGGCTGGCCGGGACGGGCGCCGGGGTGACCAGGGCCTGGGAGCGGCTGAACGCCGACCCCGGCAGGCCGATGCTGAACCGCGCGCTGCGGCAGACGTATCCGCCGGGCTCGACGTTCAAGGTGGTCACGGCGGCGGCCGCGCTCGACGCGGGCCTGGTGACCGACCTGGACGCGCCGACGGACTCGCCCGACCCGTACACGCTGCCCGGCACCGCGACGCGCCTGTCGAACGAGGTCTCCGGCTGCGAGGACGCGAGCCTGCGGTACGCCTTCCAGTGGTCGTGCAACACCGTCTTCGCCAAGCTGGGGGCCGACGCGGGCCTGGGCACGATGGCCGCGGCGGCCAGGAGGTTCGGCTTCAACACGCCGGGGCTCACGGTGCCGTCGGCCGTCGCCACCAGCACCTTCGCCACCTCGGTGGACCGGGCGCAGCTCGCGCTCTCGGCCATCGGGCAGTACGACACGCGGGCCACGCCGCTCCAGATGGCGATGGTCGCGGCGGCCGTCGCAGGCGGCGGCTACGTCAAGGCGCCCCGCCTGGTGGACCGGACGACCACCGGGTCGGGCGACGCGGTGGGCGCGACGGCGGCGCGGACGCTGCGCCAGGCGATGGGCCCGCGGACGGCGGCGCGGCTGCGGGAGCTGATGACGGACGTCGTCGAGGAGGGCACGGGCGGCAACGCGGCGATCCCCGGGGTGACGGTCGGCGGCAAGACCGGCACCGCGCAGCACGGGTTCGGCAACGCGGGCACGCCGTACGCGTGGTTCGTCTCGTGGGCGCAGCGGCCGCGCGAGCTGGAGGCGGCCGTGGCGGTGGCCGTGGTGGTGGAGGACGCGGCCGCCGACCGCGCGGACATCAGCGGCGGCGGCAGCGCGGCGCCGATCGCCCGCGAGGTCATGCGGGCCGCCCTGGCCACGCCCAGCCGGTCCGGCGACTAGGGACGCGGCCGCAGGCCCGTACGGGGCCCGACGCGGGGGCCCCGGGCGCAGGCGTCAGTCGGCGCGTCCGGCGGCGACGGCCTCCTCCACCTCCGCCACGCGCAGCCGCTCCTCCGCGGCGAAGCGCTCCGCGTCCAGCTTCTCGGCGATCTCCTCGTCCTGGGCCATCAGCGCGTCGAGGCTGGAGTCGCCCATCTCCAGGACGCCCATGTCGACGTAGGCCCGCTGGAGGCGCTCGCCCCACAGGCCGATGTCCTTGACGCAGGGCACGATGCGGCTGAACAGGAGCTTGCGGAAGAGCTGGAGGTACTCGGAGCGCTCGCTGCACTCCTCGGCCTCCTGCTTCGGGATGCCGAAGTTCTCCAGGACCTCGACGCCGCGCAGCCGGTCGCGCATCAGGTAGCAGCCCTCGATGACGAACTCCTCGCGCTCGCGCAGCTCGGCGTCGGTGAGCTGCCGGTAGTAGTCGCGCAGGGCCATCCGCCCGAAGGCCACGTGCCGGGCCTCGTCCTGCATGACGTAGGCGAGGATCTGCTGCGGCAGGGGCTTGTCCGTGGTGTCGCGGATCATGCCGAAGGCGGCGAGGGCGAGGCCTTCGATGAGGACCTGCATGCCCAAGTAGGGCATGTCCCAGCGGGAGTCGCGCAGGGTGTCGCCGAGCAGCGCCTGGAGGTTGTCGTTGACGGGGTAGAGCATGCCGATCTTCTCGTGCAGGAAGCGGCCGTAGATCTCGGCGTGCCGGGCCTCGTCCATGGTCTGGGTGGCGGAGTAGAACTTCGCGTCCAGGTCGGGCGCGGACTCCACGATGCGGGCGGCGCACACCATCGCGCCCTGCTCGCCGTGCAGGAACTGGCTGAACTGCCAGGAGGCGTAGTGCTTGCGCAGCTCACCGCGCTCACGCGGGGACATCCGGTCCCAGTGCCGGGTGCCGTACAGGGTCATGGCCTCGTCGGGGGTGCCGAGCGGGTCGAGGGGGTCCACCTCCAGGTCCCAGTCGATGCGCTTGGCACCGTCCCACTGCTTGTCCTTGCCCTTCTGGTAGAGGTTCAAGAGGCGTTCGCGGCCCTGGTCGTACTCCCAACTGAAGCGGGCCGCCCCGGTGGCGGGCACCTGCCAGGTGAGGTCCTGCTGAGCCTTGGCGTACAGATCGCGTGTGGACACGGACGGCTCCTCACGGCTCTCGGCGGCCCGTGGTCGTCGCAACCGCCGCGGAAAGGTGAACAGTTGGCAGGCTCACACGGTGGTAGACGGGCGGTCAACAAGTTGCGCGTGGGGGATTGACGGCCTTGCTGACAAGCAGTCTCATAAGACGTGACCGCCGGTAACCCGCCGGGGGCGGCGGCACCCGACAGCACACGACAGCATCCGAGGAGCAGGAGTACGTCATGACCACCGTGACCGAGGACGGCGAACTCACGGGTCTGCGGGACGCCCTGGGCCTGCTCAAGGACCGCGAACAGGTGGCCCTGCGGCTCCTCGAGTCCTCCGCCAGGCACTCCTTCGACCCGGACACCGAGCTCGACTGGGACGCCCCCGTCGAGGACGGCAAGTGGTTCTGGCCGCCGGAGCTCGTCTCCCTCTACGACACCCCGCTGTGGAAGCGGATGTCCGAGGAGCAGCGCTTCGACCTGGCCCGGCACGAGGCGGCGTCGCTCGCCTCGCTCGGCATATGGTTCGAGATCATATTGATGCAGCTCCTGGTCCGGCACATCTACGACAAGTCCGTGACCAGCGCGCACGTGCGGTACGCGCTCACGGAGATCGCCGACGAGTGCCGCCACTCGATGATGTTCGCCCGCATGATCCAGAAGGGCGGCGCGCCCACGTACCCGGTGACGCGCCTCAACCACAACCTGGCCCGCGTCCTCAAGACCGTCTCCACCACGCCCGGTTCGTTCGCGTGCACGCTGCTCGGCGAGGAGATCCTCGACTGGATGCAGCGCCTGACCTTCCCCGACGAGCGGGTGCAGCCGCTGGTGCGCGGCGTCACCCGCATCCACGTCGTGGAGGAGGCCCGGCACGTGCGGTACGCGCGCGAGGAGCTGCGCCGCCAGATGGTGACCGCCCCGCGCTGGGAGCGCGAGCTGACCCGGATCAGCTCCGGCGAGGCGGCCCGCGTCTTCTCCGTGGCCTTCGTCAACCCGCGGGTCTACTCCGACGTGGGCCTCGACCGCCGCGAGGCGCTCGCCCAGGTCAGGGCGAGCGGCCACCGCCGCGAGGTCATGCAGAGCGGCGCCAAGCGCCTGACCGACTTCCTCGACGACATCGGGGTGCTGCGCGGCGTGGGCCGCAGGCTGTGGAAGTCCTCCGGACTGCTGGCGTAGCACCGGTCCCGGCCCCTTTGGGCGACGGCACGGTTACGCTGCGGGACATGACCGCAGCCGTCAGCCCCGCCCGCGCCTACCGGCGCCTGAGCGTCGAGGAGCGGCGGCGCCAGCTCCTCGACGCCGCCCTGTCGCTGTTCGCGCACCGCGCGCCCGACGAGGTGTCCCTCGACGACGTGGCGGAGGCGGCCGGGGTGTCGCGCCCCCTGGTCTACCGCTACTTCCCCGGCGGCAAGCAGCAGTTGTACGAGGCCGCGCTGCGGACCGCCGCCGAGGAGCTGGAGCAGTGCTTCGCCGAGCCGCAGGACGGCCCGCTGACGCGGCGCCTGGGGCGGGCCCTGGACCGGTACCTGGCGTTCGTCGACGAGCACGACGCCGGGTTCAGCGCGCTGCTCCAGGGCGGCAGCGTCGTGGAGACCTCCCGTACGACCGCCATAGTGGACCGCGTCCGCAGGTCGGCCCTGGCGCACATCCTGTCCCACATGGACCTCGGCGAGGCGCCCGGGCCGCGGCTGCGCACCACGGTGCGGATGTGGGTCACCGCCGTCGAGGCGGCCTCGCTGATCTGGCTGGACGAGGGCAAGCAGCCGCCGCTGGACGAGCTGCGGGACCTGCTCGTGGAGCAGTTCGTGGCCCAGCTCGCGGCGGCCGCCGGGCGCGACCCGCAGACCGCGGAGGTGGTGCGGGACGCCCTCGCCCTGGAGAGCCCCGACGGGCCGGTGGGCGAGCTGGCGCGGCGGGTGCTCCCGGTGGTCGCGGACGCGGCCCGGATGGTGGCCGGGCCCGCGCCCGGGGGTGGCGCACACTGACCCTGTGAAGAGTGAAGACACCCCGTTCGTGGGCGGCCCGCTGGACGGCCGCGTGCTCCCGGTCCTGCTCGGCCCGACCGGCCACCCGCCCAAGGTCTACCGCGTCCCCGTCCCGGACGACGCGGGCGGCGAGCCCACGGTCCTCGTCTACCGGCGGGTGCCCGCGGGGCCCGCGAAGCGGTTCGGGCTGCACGCGGGGTGGCGGTACGAGTACGACGCCGAGGGCGGGGCGGACGGCGGGGGGCTTCGGGACCTGAAGTGGCCCTGGTCCAAGCCGGGCCCTCCGGCCGGGCGGGGGGACGGCTGAGTCGTATGGGGCTGCGCCCCTTTCCCCCCTCATCGGCGCTCCGCGCCTCGTCCTCAAACGCCGGACGGGCTGACACCCCCACCCTTCGGGCGCAACCCGCCGCGCCGGGGGCCCCTGGTTCGGGTGACGGCGTTGGGCCGACCGCCCAGCGCCGGCGGGCGGGCCCCCGGCCCCGGCCGGATGCTCACGGTGCGCGCCGGACGGCCCGGCCCGCGCCGGAGGTGATGTGGTGTCAGGTCTCTTGCTGCGCTGGGCGTGCGCGGGCTCCGTGGTCTCCGCCCTGGTGGCCCCGCTCCCCCTGCTGCCCGGGGCGCACGCCGTACCCGCTCCCGAGAAGCGCTCGGTGACGGCCTTGCTGATGGACCTTCAGCGCCTGTACCGGGAAGCCGAGGAGTCCACCGAGACGTACAACGCCACCGAGGAGGAGCTGACGGCGCAGCGCCGCCGGGTCGCCGACCTCAACCGCCGCCTCGCCGCGGCCCGTGCCGCGGCCCGTGACGGCCGCGGCGCCGCGGGCCGCTTCGCCCGGCAGCAGTATCAGAACAGCAGCGTGGAGATCTCCTCCTACGTCCGGCTGCTGCTGGCCCGCAGCCCGCGCGGCGCCCTCGACCAGCGCCACGTGCTGCGGCGCGCCGCCGCCGCCCGCACCCCCGCCGTCGCCCGCCTCGACCGGGGCGAGCGGAGGGCACAGGCTCTGGCCGGGGCCGCCCGGCGGGCCCTCGACGCGCAGGAGTCCCTGGCCCGGCGCCGGCAGGAGGCCCGCGACGGGGTGCGGGCGCGGCTGCGCGAGGTCGAGGAGGTGCTGGCCTCCCTCACCGCCGCGGAGCTGGACGCGCTCGCCCGGGCCGAGCGGCGCGGCACGGCCACCGCACAGCGGCGGCTCGTCGCGTCCGGGTCCCTCGGCACCGCCGAGTCGGGCCGGGCGCCGTCGGCCAAGGGGGCGCGGGCGGTGCGGTACGCCCTCAGGCAGGTCGGCAAGCCGTACGCGTGGGGCGCGGAGGGGCCCTCGTCGTTCGACTGCTCGGGCCTCACCCAGCGCGCGTGGGACGCGGGCGGGCGGGACATCCCCCGCACCAGCCAGCAGCAGTGGGCCCGACTGCCGCGGGTGCCGCTGAGCAGGCTCCGCCCCGGGGACCTGGTCGTGTACTACCCCACGGCCACCCACGTCGCGCTGTACGTGGGCGAGGGCAAGGTCGTGCACGCGCCCCGGCCCGGCACCCGGGTCCGGGTCTCGCCGATCGCGACGAACCCGGTCCTCGGGGCGGTGCGGCCCGACCCCAAGGCCCGGCCGGTGCCGGACTACCACCCGCCCAAGCTGCCGGAGGCCACCGGCAGGGCGGCGGACGCCGTCCTGTGACCCCGCCTCCCGGCCCGGGAGACGCGCGCCGGGCCGGGGCGGGCCTGCTATGCCCCGGCCGGGGCGGCGACCTCGGCGAGGTAGGCCTCGGTCAGGGCCGCGTCGTAGAAGAAGGCCTCGAAGTCCGCGGGGTCGTTGAACCCGTTCGCGAAGCGGTCGGCGACCGGCTGCAGCCCGCCCGCCGCGCCGAGGAGGGTGAGCACGTGCTCGGGCGGCGGCGCGAGCATCGCGTTGGTCCACTTCGTCACGTGCCGCGCCGTCTCCCAGTACCGGTCGAACGTCGCCTGCATCCACGCCTCGTCGAAGGGCCGGTCGCCGTGGGCCACGATGGACGCCAGGTAGGAGGCCGCGCACTTGGACGCGGAGTTGGAGCCCTGCCCGGTGATCGGGTCGTTGGCGACCACCACGTCGGCGACGCCGAGGACCAGGCCGCCGCCGGGCAGCCGCCCGACCGGCTTGCGCACGGTGGGCGCGTACCGCCCGGCGAGCGTGCCGGCCGCGTCGGTCAGTTCGGCCTTCGTGGCGCGCGCGTACTCCCAGGGCAGGAACTTCTTCAGCAGGTCGAGCGTGACGGCGAGGTGTTCCCGCGGGTCCTTGATGCCCTGGAAGACGTCCAGGGGGCCGCCGGGGACGCCCTCCCAGAACAGGATGTCCGCCCGGCCGGACGTCGTGAGCGTCGGCATCACGAACAGCTCGCCGACCCCGGGCACGAGGTTGCAGCGGACCGCGTCGAACTCCGGGTGCTCGGGGCGCGGCCCGAGCCCGTGGACGTAGGCGACGGCCAGCGCCCGCTGCGGCGCGTCGTACGGGGAGCGGGAGGCGTCGCGCTCGAACATCGACACCAGTTCGCCCTTGCCCGCCGACACCAGGACGAGGTCGTAGGTGCGGGAGAAGTAGTCGAGGTCGGAGACCGCCGCGCCGTGCACGACGAGCTGGCCGCCGCGCCCGGCGAACGTCTCCATCCAGCCCGCCATCTTGACGCGCTGGTCGACGGACTGGGCGTAGCCGTCGAGCCTGCCGACCCAGTCGATGACCCGGCCGGAGTCGGGACCCGCGACGGAGACGCCGACGCCCTCGATCCTCGGCGCCTGCGACTCCCAGAAGTTCAGGCCCAGGTCGCGCTCGTGCTGGAGCGCGGTGTGGAACATGCACTGCGTGGACATGACCCGCCCGGACCGCACCTCGTCGGCCGTACGGTTGGTCATCAGCGTGACCTCGTACCCCTGCGACTGCAGTCCGAGCGCGAGCTGGAGACCGGACTGCCCGGCTCCGACGACGAGTATCTTCCGCATGCGGGTCCTTTCACTGAACGCTGTACGAGTCGGCGGACCGACGTGGCTCTGTGCCGACATGGCGATGTACCGGTGTGCCGACATGGCGACGAGCCGGTGGGGCGGCATGGCGACGGCGCCGGGTGGTGGTGTGGGGCGCGGGCCGGGCCCGGGGCTGTGTCCGGGCCGGGGACGGGCGTCAGTCGGGGGGTGTCTCGTCCAGTACGTGGCCCACCAGCGCGAGCAGGGAGGCGATCACGGAGGTCCGCTCGCGCGCGTCCATGATCAGGACGGGTATCCGGTCGGCCACGGTCAGCGCCTCGCGGACGTCCTCGGCCTCGTACCGCTCGGAGCCGTCGAAGTGGTTGACGGCCACGACGTACGGCAGCCCGCAGCTCTCGAAGTAGTCGAGCGCCGGGAAGCAGTCGGTCAGGCGGCGGGTGTCGGCGAGGACGACCCCGCCGATCGCGCCGCGCACCAGGTCGTCCCACATGAACCAGAAGCGCTGCTGGCCCGGCGTGCCGAACAGGTACAGGACGAGGTCGTCGGCCAGCGTGATCCGGCCGAAGTCCATCGCGACCGTGGTCGTGGTCTTGGCCGGTGTCGCGCTCAGGTCGTCCGTCGCGGCGCTGGCCTGCGTCATCAGCGCCTCGGTCCGCAGCGGTGTGATCTCGGAGACCGCCGTGACGAGCGTCGTCTTGCCCACGCCGAAGCCGCCCGCGACCACGATCTTCGTGGCGAGCGGCGCCCGGTCGCGCTCCAACTGCCAGGGCTGGACGCCTTCCTCGCCGTCGAGCAGCTCCTGGACCTGCGTGATCGGTGACGGTGAGGTCTCAGAGACCACGGAGCCCATGCAGCACCCTTTCCAGCACGGCGCGGTCCGGGCGCCCGGGGCCGTGGCCCGTTCCGTACACGCAGATCCTTCCCTGGTCGGCGAGGTCGCTGAGCAGCACGCGCACCACGCCGAGCGGCATCTTCAGGAGCGCGGCCACCTCGGCGACCGTACGCATGCGGCGGCACAGTTCGACGATCGCCCGCAGCTCCGGCATCACCCGGGAGGCCGGCGCGTCGCCGCGCGCCACCTCGCGCCGCTCCCCCGCCGCTTCGAGCGCCGCGGTGGCCGCCACGAACGTCTCGACGAGCAGCACGTGGCCGAAGCGGGTACGCCCGCCGGTGAGCGAGTACGGGCGCACCCGGGCGGGCTTGCGGTCGGCGCCCCGGACGGGCAGCCCGGAGGCCGCCGCGCCCGCGCTCATCCGGCGTCCCCGTGCGACTGCCGCAGCTCGCTGCGGAGTTCGGGGGTGAGGAGGTGTCCGGCGCGGCCCACGAACAGCGCCATGTGGTACGCGACGACGCTCATGTCGCAGTCGGGCGCCGCGTGCACGCCGAGCAGGGAGCCGTCGCTGATCGCCATCACGACGAGGCTGCCCTCGGCCATGGCGACGACCGTCTGCTTGACCGTTCCGCCGTCCATGAGCCGGGCCGCGCCGAGGGTGAGGCTGCCGAGCCCGGAGACGATGGTGGCGAGGTCGGCGCTGGAGCCGCGGGGCCCGGTGGGGCGGTGGGCCGGGCGGCGCTCGGCGTTGCGGTCGGGGTCGGAGGAGAGCAGCAGCAGGCCGTCGGACGAGACGACGGCCACCGAGCGGATGCCGGGGACCTCCTCGACGAGGTTCGTCAGCAGCCAGTGGAGGTTGCGGGCCTCACTGCTCAGGCCGTGCACGGCGGGGCCGGATGCCTCGTGCGGGGCGGGGCCGCTTGCCTCGTGCGGGGCGGGGCCGGGCGCGTGCGGCCGGGGGGCCTTCTCGGGCTTGTCGGCCTCCGGGGCCCCGATCTCCTGGGGCCTCGCGGCCCCGGGCGGCGCGGGCTCCTGGGGCTTCGCGGTCCGGGCGGAAGAACCGGGCGTGCGCATGGGCGCAGTCAACTGCTTGCCTCCTCGACTGAGTCCCCCGGTACATCTGCGGCATGTGCGGTGTCCACGGCGTCCGGCACGGTGGTGCCGTCGGCCGTGGGGGCGGTGGCGGTGTCGCGGGCGGTGGCCGCGCCCCTTGTGGTCTTGTCGCCCGTGGTCGCGCCGCCCGTGGTCGTGGTGGCGCGGGCGGCCCCCGGGGTGCCCGGGGTCTCGGGCGCCCTGGCATCGGCATCGGCGAGTTCGGCCTCCGCGTCGCGCCGGCCGCTCGCGGCGCCGCGCTGGAAGCCGCCGAGGCGGCGCCGCAGCTCCTCGGCGTCGACGGCCGCGGGACGCACGGGCCGGTCCGCCCCGGCGCCCGCGACCGGGCTGGTCCTCGGGGTGCGCTTGGGCAGGCCCTTGGCGGTGAAGCGCGGCGGCTCGGGCTGCTCGGGTTGTTGTTCGGGCTGCTCGGGCTGCTCGGGCTGCTCCGGCTGGGTGGTTTCCGGAGGGGCGGGGTGGCCGGGGTGGCCGGGGTGGTCGTACCCGGGCGTGGTGGCGTGGTCGGGCCCGGGTTCCCGCGGGTGGTCGCCGCCGAGGGCCGGGAGCAGGAGTTCCATGGTGGTCTCGGCGAGGGCGGTCTCGGCCGCCGCGACCAGCGGGTCCGGGTTCGGGCCCGGCTCCGGCTCCGCCTCGGCCGCGGGGGCGGGCCCCGGCTCGGGCTCGGCCGCGGACTTCGGCTCGGGCTCGGGTGTGGGCTCGGGCTCCGGTGCGGGCTCCGGCTCGGGCTCCCGCTCCGGCAGGGTCACGTCCCGCTCCCCGTCGCGGGCGGCGGGCACCGCGCCGGGGGGCACCACACCGGGGGACGCCTCGTCGGAGGGGGCCGTACCGGAGGGGACTGCATCGGAGGGTGCCGTACCGGAGGGGACCGCACCGGACGGCGCCACGCCGGAGGAGGGCGCCGTACCGGAGGACACCGCGTCGGACGGCGTCGCGGGCGGCGCGGTCAGGATGCCGCCAGGGAGCACCACGACGGCGGCCACACCACCCTGCTTCTGCTCGCGCAGCCGCACCCGCGCCCCGTGCCGGGCCGCGAGCCGGGCCACCACGTACAGGCCGAGTCCGAGGCCGTCACCGTTCTCGTGCTCGTAGACGTCGTCGGCGGAGAACTCGGCGAGCCGCGCGTTCAGCTCCCGCAGCCGGTCGACGCCCGCGCCGATGCCCTCGTCCTGCACGGAGAGCATGACCTCGCCGTTCTCAAGGAGCCAGCCGGACACCTCGACGGGGGCCTCGGGCGGCGAGAACGACGTGGCGTTCTCCAGGAGCTCCGCCACCAGGTGGCTGATGTCGTCCGCCGCGAAGCCCGCGAGGTGGATGCCCGGCGGCAGCGCGGCGATGCGGACGCGCTCGTACCGCTCGATCTCGCTGACCGCGGCGCGGACGACGTCGACGAGCGGCACCGGGCCCGTGTGCTGGTGGCCGTGGTCGGCACCCGCGAGGACGAGGAGGTTCTCGCTGTGGCGGCGCGTGACGGTGGCGAGGTGGTCGAGCTTGAAGAGCGTGGCGAGCCGGTCGGGGTCCTGCTCGCGCTCCTCCAGGTGCTCGATGACCGCGAGCTGCCGCTCGACGAGGCCGAGGGTGCGCAGCGTGAGGTGGACGAACGTGCCCTGGATGCCGCGGCGCGCCCGGTCCAGGCGGGCCGCGGCCTCGGTGAGCTCGGCGCGCAGCGCGTCCCGCTCGTCGGCCATCGCCTGGCGCGCGTCGGCCATCGTCTGGCGCTGCCCGATCAGGTGCTTGCGGTCCGCTTCGAGCGTGCCGAGCCGCTCCTGGAGCGCGACGGCGTGACCGTGGAGCGCGTTGACGGACCGTACGACCGCGGCGAACTCGTCGTCGCGGCCGGTGAACCGCACCGGCTCCTCGGCCGCGGGCGCCCCCGCCACCCGGGCCGCGCCGAGCCGCAGGGCGGCCAGCGGGCGGGTGAGCGAGCGGGCGGTCGCCGTGCCCACGCCGACGGCGACGAGCAGCAGCGCGCCGACCAGCGCGATCCTGAGCTCCAAGGCGGTGACGTCGTCGTCGCGCAGCCCGGTGAGGCTCTTCGTACGGTCGGTGGCGAGCGCGTTCTCGACGCCGCGCATCGCCTCCAGGCGCGCGGACAGGGCGGTGTCCACCTTGCGGCGGTCCAGGCGCCGGTCGGCGGCGGACAGCTCGGGCCGGTCGGTGAGCCGGTCCAGGTACTGCTCGGCGGTGGTCACGTCGGAGCCCGTGACCACCGACTGGTAGGCGACGCGGGCCGCGGTGGGGGCGGCGTCCTGGAAGTCGGCGAGCGCGGCCAGCTCCCGTACCCGGGCCTGCTGCGCGGCGGCGGTGAGGTCGTCGCGCTGCCGGTCCTCCGCGCCGGAGTCGGCGGCCGGCGTGGGCAGCCCGGTGACCGGGTCGAGGGTGCTGCCCGCACTGGCCCGGGGCACGGCGAGGGCGGCGAGGAGCAGGCCGCGCGCGGCGCCCGCCTGGTCGACGGCGTGGTCGAGGTCGGCGAGCGCGTGGGCGCCTGAGCCCGCGCGCGGGGGCAGCTTCTCGGCCAGCTCGCGGGTGAGGGCGTGGAGCTCGGTGATGGCCTTCGCGTACGCCTTGTGGGTGTCCAGGGCGGTGCCCTTGCCGGTGAGCGCCGAGCGGCGCACGGCGGCGAGGCCCGCCAGGTCGCGGCGGAGCCCGGAGGTGACGGAGCTGTTGGTGTTCGCGTCGGCGGCGGCCTCGCGCAGCTCCTCGATCTGCCGGTCCACGCGGGCGCCGCGGCTCTCGGAGAGGCCCTTGCCGTCGGGGCGGCCGGCGGCGATGTAGGCGGTGACCTCGTCGCGCTCGTCGGCCAGCGAGTGGCTCAGCGTGACGGCCCGCTGGGTGAGCTCGGAGAGCGTGACGAGGCTCTGCGAGTCGTTCAGGTCACCGGACGCGGCGACGATCGCGGGCGCCCCGGCCCCCGCCACGGCGGCGGCGACCACGGCGACGGCCCCGATGAGCCGGTTGCGGACACGGGCCTTGGGGGGGCGGGGGGGCTGGGGGGTGGCTGGGGCGGGGGCGTCCTTGGTGGGGGCGTCCTTGGCGGGGGCCTGGGTGGCGGCCTTGGGCGGGGCCGGGGCGTCCTTCGCGGGGGCCGGGGTGGTGCCCTTGGCGGGGGCCAGGGTGGCGCCCTTCGCCGGAGGTGCGTGCTGCGCAGCCGGGGCGGCCGGGGTGGTGCCTACCTCGGCGGTGGTGCCCTGCGCGGGAGCGGTGCCCTGCGCGGCAGCGGTGCCGTCGGCGGGGTCGACGCCCAGCGCCGCGCCGGACGCGGCCTGGAGAGCGCTGGGGCCGGTGGTGTGCCGGGGGGCGCCGGTGGTCTGCCCGGGAGCGCCCGCGGCGGCACCGTCCTGGGAGGCACGGGGGGCCTGGGCGTCGCGGGCAGCCCGGGCCGCACGGGCAGCGCGCGCCGCGCGGGCGGCACGGGCCGAGGACGCCGAAGGCCGCGCACCCGCGGGACCCTGCGGCTCCCCGGGCCCGGAGGCGGAAGCGGCGGCGCCGGGCTCCGCGGAGGCAGGGGCTGCCGACGGGTCAGCGGCCCCGGGCGCGGCGGAAGCTTCGGATGGGGAGGCCCCGGACAAGGAAGAGGACCCGTGCGGGGCGGAGGTCCCGGAGCCAGTGGAAGCCCCGGACGGAGCGGAAGTCCCGGCCGGACCGGAGGCCCCCGGCAGGGCGGAGGCCCGAGACGGACTGAAGGACTCCGAGGACTCCGACGGGGCGGCGGACCGAGTCGGGGTGGGGGACTCCGACGACGGGGCGGAGGTCCGATTCGGGGCGGAGGCCCCCGAGGGGGCCGAGGTCCCGGACGGGGCGGGGACCCCCGACGAGGTCGAGGGGCCGGAGGGACCGGAGGGACCAGAGGGAGGGGTCGCGCCCGGTCTGGCCCTTCCCGGGGCCTGCTGGCTGCCTTCGCGCCGAGGCCGCATTTCTTGCACCGGTGCTCGCATTCCTGTTTTCGTCTGCCCTAGGGCCCCGGTGACGATCCGTCAACGCGAGCGCTCCGACACGGACCCTGACCTTGTCAGACGATTCCAGTGCCGGTGCGCGGCAGTCTCGCATCGTCTGCCTGGCCACCTGAAGGAGTGAACCCCGTCCCGGAGTTGGCGGGCAAGTCACACCGCGCGCCGTCCGGGCCGCGCGCGCTGTGCCGGTTGGACGTCCGTGGTCGGCTTTGGCAGGATGCGCCGCCACACCCCGCCGGAGCCGTTGGTTCCGGCCGATTTCCACCGCCCTGACCACCGCGCCGGACCGCCCCACGCCGCCTGCCCACCCTCCCCCGGGCCCGCCCCCGGCCTCGGGCAGACTGACCGGATGCGCATCGAACTGGCCACCGAGCCCGGCGACCCGGAACGCCCCAACGAGGACTACGCGTCGGTAGCGCTGCCCGCGTCCGGACAGGGCGGAACACTGGTCCTGCTCGACGGCGTGACACCCCCGACCGGCGCCGTCGGCTGTCTGCATTCCGTCCCCTGGTTCACGGCCCGCCTGGGCGGCGCACTGGTCGAACTGTCCGTTTCACGCCCGGACCTGACGCTCCCTGAGATCCTCGCCGAGGCCATCTCCCGTACAGCAGACGCCCACCGTGACACCTGTGACCTTTCTCACCCACGAACGCCACAGGCAACCGTGGTCCTCGCGCGGTGGGACCCGGAGCGCGTCGCCCACCTGGTCCTGTCCGACTCGGCACTACTGGTGGCCGGTCCGGGTGGCGAGGTCGAGCCCGTCCTCGACCGGCGCCTCGACGAGCTCCCGGCCGCCGTCCGCGAACTGCGCGACGCCGTACGGGCCCTGCCGCGCGGCTCGGTCGAACGGCAGGCGCTGCGACGCGAGTACGCGGCCGCCGTCGAGGCCCTGCGGAACGCGGAAGGCGGCTTCTACACCGCCGCCGCCGACCCCACCGCCGCCGCCCGCGCGGTCACCGGGGAGCTGCCCCGCTCCGCCGTCACGGCCCTGGCCGCGCTCACGGACGGCGCCGGGCGCTGGGTCGAGACGTTCCGGGAGGGCGACTGGACGGACTGCTTCGCCCTCCTCCGCAAGGACGGCCCGCGTGGACTGGTCGAGCGCGTACGGGAGTTGGAGGCGGCGGACCCGGACGGCACGGCGTACCCGCGCGCCAAACGGCACGACGACGCCGCGGTGGTGTACGCGGAACTGTGACGGCACGCCACCCCACGGGGCGCACACCCCCTCCCGTACGCCCTCGCGCACGCCTCTTGAGACACGCCCCCTTGGGCACGCCCCCGCGCCCCCGCGCCGCCCGCGGTCGACAAGGCGCCGCGGCCGCTGACGGCGCCCCGGCCGCGGGCGCGGGCTAGATCTCGGCCCGGGCGTTGAGCTGCCGCAGCAGCCGGGCCAGCTCGGCGACCTCGGTCCGGTCCCAGCCCGCGAGCTGTCGGACGTACCGCTCCCGCCGCCCCCGGCGCACCGTACGGAACCGCGTCCGCCCCTCGTCCGTGAGCCGCACGAGCCAGGCCCTGCCGTCGGCCGGGTCCGGCTCCCGCGTGACCAGGCCCAACTGCTCCAGCGCCCGGAGCTGCCGGCTCATCGTGGCCTTGCCGACGCCGATGAACGCGGCCAGGTCCGTGGCGCGCCGCGGCCCGGACTCGTCCAGGAAGGCGAGCAGCCCGTACGCGGCGGGCTCCAGGTCGGGGTGGACCTGGCGGGCCATCTCACCGGACGAGGCCCGGGCCCGGCGCAGGAGCAGCGTCAGCTCCCGCTCCAGGGCGAGGAACTCGGGGTCCACACCGCCACCGCGCTCCCCCTCCTCCGTACCGGTTCGCTCGCCCTGGCGCGCGTCCTCACGCATGTCAGCACCCCTGCCGCACTTTCCCGCTCCTGAAAGTTTCCGCCGACCGCGGACATCGCCGCAGCTCGCCCAGTATTTCGCAGGCATAGACCATCGGCGGTCACGGAAGCCTCTTCCCCTCCCCCGCTCTACGTGCGTAGCGTCATACATGACATGTCCACACCAGTCAGCTCGGTGGCGCGGTCCAGCCGGTGACGAGGTCGACGCGTTCCGGCCCCCGCGCCCCCGCTCCCATGACCTGGTCCGGTGACGTGTCCACAGTCCCCCCACCGAGTCCCGTACGCCACGCCGGTGACGCGTGCCTTCCCCATGGGGCCACGCCGTGCGCCGTACGGGCTCCACGAGGCGTTTCGGAGGCACGCTATGCCCGTGCACAGACCCGGTACGGCCCGCCGCGAACACCACGCCGCGGGCGTTCTCCTCGCAGTCCTGTCCGCCCTCGCCCTGCTGCTGACCCTGCCCGGCGCCGCGCAGTCCGCCGACGGTGAGAACGTCCCGCCCCGCGGCAGCGCCCGGATGGGTCAGGGCGTCCTCGAACACGACGGCCAGGGCGGCGAGCCGCGCGGCGGCGACGCCGTCCAGACGGAAGGCGTCGACGTCAGCAGCCACCAGGGCAACGTCAACTGGTCGGCGCTGTGGAGCAGCGGCGTCCGGTGGGCGTACGTGAAGGCCACGGAGGCCACCTCCTACCGCAATCCGTACTTCGCCCAGCAGTACAACGGCTCGTACAACATCGGCATGATCCGCGGCACCTACCACTTCGCCACCCCGGACACCTCCAGCGGCGCCGCCCAGGCCAACTACTTCGTGGACAACGGCGGCGCCTGGTCCCGCGACGGGAAGACCCTGCCCGGCGCACTCGACATCGAGTGGAACCCCTACGGCGCGGCCTGCTTCGGCAAGTCCCCGAGCGCCATGGTGAGCTGGATCCGGGACTTCCTCACCACCTACAAGGCCCGCACCGGGCGTGACGCGGTGATCTACACGGCCACCAGTTGGTGGAAGCAGTGCACCGGCAACTACAGCGGCTTCGGCTCCACCAACCCGCTGTGGATCGCGCGCTACGACGTCAGCCCCGGCGAACTCCCCGCCGGCTGGGGCTTCCACACCATGTGGCAGTACACCTCCTCCGGCCCCATCGTCGGCGACCACAACAAGTTCAACGGCGCCTACGACCGCATCCAGGCCCTGGCCAACGGCTGACCCCGCCCGGCCCGGCCCGGGGCTCCACCGCGGAGCCCCGGGCCGACCGCTGTCCGCCGCGACCGTCACGACGCCGCCGTCACACCGCCGCCGTCACGCCGCGGCCGGAACCTTCACCTCCGCCGGGGTCAGCGCCAGCTCCAGGACCTGCCGGACGTCCGTCACCGCGTGGACGTCGAGCTTGTCCAGGACCTCGGCGGGGACGTCGTCCAGGTCCGGCTCGTTCCGCTTCGGGATGACCACCGTGGTGATCCCGGCGCGGTGCGCGGCGAGCAGCTTCTGCTTGACGCCGCCGATGGGCAGCACCCGCCCGGTCAGCGAGACCTCCCCGGTCATCGCCACATCCGTACGCACCAGACGGCCGCTGAGCAGCGACGCGAGCGCCGTCGTCATGGTGACGCCCGCGCTCGGCCCGTCCTTGGGCACCGCGCCCGCCGGGAAGTGGATGTGCACGCCCCGGTCCTTCAGGTCGCCGACGGGCAGCTCGAGCTCGGCGCCGTGGGAGCGCAGGAAGGAGAGCGCGATCTGCGCCGACTCCTTCATCACGTCACCGAGCTGGCCGGTGAGCGTCAGCCCGGCCGCGCCGGTCTCCGGGTCGGCGAGGGACGCCTCGACGAACAGCACGTCGCCGCCCGCCCCGGTGACCGCGAGCCCCGTGGCCACCCCGGGCACCGCCGTACGCCGCTCGGCGGGGTCCTGCGCCGACTCCGGCACGTGGTGCGGCCGCCCGATGAGGTCCCGCAGGTCGTCCGCCCCGATCGTGAAGGGCAGCTCCCGCTCCCCCAGCTCGTGCTGCGCCGCGACCTTGCGCAGCAGCCGGGCGACGGAGCGCTCCAGGTTGCGCACGCCGGCCTCGCGCGTGTACTCCCCGGCGAGCTTGCGCAGCGCGCCCTCGTCGACGGTCACCTCGCCGGAGCCGAGCCCGGCCCGGTCGAGCTGGCGCGGCACCAGGTGGTCCCGGGCGATGACGACCTTCTCGTCCTCGGTGTAACCGTCGAGCCGGACCAGCTCCATGCGGTCGAGCAGGGCCTCGGGGATGGCTTCGAGGACGTTGGCCGTCGCCAGGAAGACCACGTCGCTCAGGTCCAGCTCGACTTCCAGGTAGTGGTCGCGGAACGTGTGGTTCTGCGCGGGGTCGAGCACTTCGAGGAGCGCGGCCGCTGGGTCGCCACGGAAGTCCGAGCCCACCTTGTCGATCTCGTCGAGCAGCACCACCGGGTTCATGGACCCGGCCTCCTTGATGGCCCGCACGATCCGGCCCGGCAGGGCGCCCACGTAGGTGCGCCGGTGCCCGCGGATCTCCGCCTCGTCCCGCACACCGCCGAGCGCCACCCGCACGAACTTGCGCCCCATGGCGTGCGCCACCGACTCGCCCAGCGAGGTCTTGCCGACACCGGGCGGCCCCACGAGCGCGAGCACCGCTCCGCCGCGGCGGCCCCCGACCACGCCCATGCCGCGGTCCGCCCGCCGCTTGCGCACCGCCAGGTACTCGGTGATCCGCTCCTTCACGTCCTGCAGCCCCGCGTGCTCGGCATCGAGGACCTCCTGGGCGCCCTTGATGTCGTACGCGTCCTCGGTCCGCTCGGTCCACGGCAGTTCGAGGACCGTGTCCAGCCAGGTGCGGATCCAGGAGCCCTCCGGCGACTGGTCGCTCGCGCGCTCCAGCTTCTCGACTTCCTTCAGGGCCGCTTCGCGGACGTGCTCGGGCAGGTCGGCGGCCTCCACCCGGGCGCGGTAGTCGTCGGACTCCTCCTCGCCGTCCTTGCCGTTGAGCTCACGCAGCTCCTTGCGTACGGCCTCGAGCTGCCGCCGCAGCAGGAACTCCCGCTGCTGCTTGTCCACGCCCTCCTGGACGTCCTTGGCGATCGACTCGGCGACGTCCTGCTCGGCCAGGTGCTCCCGGAGCTGCTCGGTCGCCAGCTTCAGCCGGGCCGTCGGGTCCTCGGTCTCCAGCAGCTTGACCTTCTGCTCGGTGGTGAGGAAGGGCGAGTACCCGGAGTTGTCGGCGAGCGCCGAGACTTCGTCGATCTGCTGCACCCGGTCGACGACCTGCCAGGCCCCGCGCTTCTTCAGCCAGCTCGTGGCCAGGGCCTTGTACTCCTTGACCAGCTCCACCGTGGCCCCGGGCAGCGGATCCGGCACGCTCTCCTCGACCCGCGTGCCCTCCACCCACAGCGCGGCACCGGGTCCGGTCGTGCCCGCCCCGATCCGCACCCGGCCGCGCCCCCGGATCAGGGCCCCCGGGTCACCGTCCGCCAACCGCCCCACCTGCTCGACCGTGCCCAGCACGCCCATCGCGGCGTACGTCCCGTCGATGCGCGGAACAAGCAGCACCGTCGGCTTGCTGCTCCTCCCACTGGACCTCGCGGCGGCCTGTGCCGCCTCCACCGCGGCCCGCACGTCGGGGTCGGACAGGTCGAACGGCACCACCATGCCGGGCAGCACGACCTCGTCATCGAGCGGCAGCACGGGCAGAGCGAGCGGTGTGTAATCCGTGGACTCAGCAGCCATGATCTCCCCTTCGGCATTCAAGTTGAGCTGTATCGACTCAATGGTTATGAGCCTTGGAATGTTCCCCGGGGCGTGTTCGCTCTGAGCGATCACGTTCGACGCCCGCAGGGCCGCGCTCTCGTAATAATCAGTGGCAACTAGTGACCATTACGGGTTAGAGATGCCGCATGCGGCAGTTGGCACTTACCTGGGCCGACGCTTACCCGAGCCGCCCGGGAGGGGACTTCCTTGAACAGCACGACCAGAACCACCAGCACCACCAGCACGTCGGCTCCGATCCGTCCGACGGGTTCGGCGGATGCGGCGGCCGCACCAGGTGCGGCGACGGCAGGGGCTGAGGGCGTCGTGGCCGGGCCGATGGCCCTGGCCGACTCAGAGGTCGTGCGGGCCTGGGTCGACGGATGGGTCGTCTCGCGTGGCGCGGCCCCTCCCGTCGTGGAGCCCTGGGGTTACACGATCCGCGTCGGTCACATCCGGCATCCCTCCCGTCATGTCTTCGGTACGGTCAACGCCGCCGTCCAGGAAGCCGACGTACGCGCGGTGGCGGCTTCGGTCTCGGGTGTGGACATCTGGATGAAGGTCTTCGACGCCCCGGCCCGGGTGGCGCCCTGGTTCGGCCCGGAGTGGTGGGTCGACCCGGAGGACGGCTACCTGATGACCCTGCCCCTGGCAGCCGTGGCCCCGCAGCGCCTGGTGGCACCGGAGGGTTACCGGCTGCACACGTGGACGCGCGGCGGCGTCCTACGAGCCATGGTCACCACGGCCGACGGCTCCTGGGCGGCCCGCGGCCAGATCGCGCCCACGGGCCGCACCGCGGTCGCCGACCAGATCGAGACCTCCCCGGCGCACCGCCGCCGCGGGCTCGGCAGTCTGGTCATGCGCACGCTTCAGGCCGCCGCGTTCGAGCAGGGCTGCGAGGTCGGCGTCCTGGCCGGGACGGTGGAGGGCCGCGCGCTGTACGAGTCACTCGGCTGGCAGGTGGTGGCTCCTCTCACCAGCGCTCGACGCAAGGGCCCGGACGAGTCCTGACCCGCGCTTGCTCCGTCTCGGGCCGACCGCCCGTGGGCGGAGCCTGAGCGCGGCCGCCTCGGGCCGACGGCTGGCCGCACTCCGCCGCGCCTGGGACGGTCGGATGCTGCCGTACCCCACCGCGCACCTGCCGCTTTGCCGACCGGTGGCCGTACTCCGCCGCCCCTGCCGCAGGGGAACCGCCGGCCGCAGGTGGCCGGAGCCTACGTCCCCGGGGTGGCGGCACCCGGCCTTCGGGCGGCCGCCCACCTTCGCCGACGGTCATGCACGGTGCCCTGCGCCCGACCGGGGAGTGTGGACTTGTTGCAGCCGGCCCGCAGTGCGGGCACATCGCTCGACACTCGCAGTGGAGGCCGCTCCCGGGCCGCCGCGCCGGATGCCCGCGGTGAAGGCCAGGCCGTCGCCCCCTCCTGCTGCCGCGCCCCCTCCCGCTGCCGCGCCTCCGCCGCGCCCCTCGCGGCGCCTCAGCCCTTCCCGGGCGCGTTGTTTCTCGCGCGGATGTCCACGACGGTGTACGGCAGGCCGGGCGCCAGGAACAGCAGCGTGCCCCACAGCGGCAGGTGGAAGAGCGGCTCGTCACCTATGAGCAAGGCCGTGATCACGGCTACGGGCAGCGCGACGAGGCCTGCGACTGTCCAGCCTCTGAAGCCGAGGCTCCCGCGTCGCATCTCCCAGGCGACGATCGCGGCCGCCAAGGCCACGTAGAAGGCGACACGAGGAGCTTCGATCGCGAGGGACGTGCTGCGGTCGAAGACATGGGTGAGCAGGAGCAGGGAGCCGAGGACGAAGGGGATCAGCGCGGCCATGCGCAGGACGCGCTGAAGCAGAGGAGTGCGCGCCCGAGCCCAAGCTGCGGCGAATGCCTTCGCGTCGGGCCCGACCACGTCCTGCGGGGTGCGGCCGGCCGCGGCGGCCTCGTCCAGGTGAGTGGTGAGCTCCTCGAGCATCTCGCGCATCGAGGCGTCGTCGATGCCCCGATACTCCCAGTTGCTCTGGCAGACCGCGAGGACACGCTCGCGGGTCAGCTCGGCGCCCGCCCCCTTCTCCAGTGCCTCGTGGCCGGCGGCCCGGCCCTCCGATGTCTGCGCATCGCCGCCTGCCACCTCGACGGTCGTCGCTTCACCAGTCGTCTCGTACGCCATCGTGTGCCCCCCGTGCCGTGCCGTGCGTGCCTGTCACGTCCCCAACGTGCTGGAGACCGCGCCCGTGAAGGCGCTCCAAGTGGTGCGGCCGCTGGACAACTCGGCCGCGCCCGCCTCGGTGAGGCGGTAGTACTTGCGCGGCGCTCCCCCCGCGGCGGACGGAGCGCGGTAGGAGTCGACCAGGCCTGCCCGCTCCATGCGTGCGAGCAGGGGGTAGATGCTGCCCTCGCTCACCAGGTCGAGGCCGCTCTCGGTGAGGGCCTCCACGAACTCGTAGCCGTACCGAGGTCGTTCGGCGATGAGCGCGAGCAGGCACAGGTCGAGCACCCCGCGCAGTAGCTGGCTACGGCGCTGGTCGTGCGACGCGGACAGCTCCTTTGTCATGCGGTACAAGATAGTCGGGCATTGCCTTGCGGCGCAAGAGTCTCGCGGGGACGAATTCCGGCAGCGGCGGCGAATGCGTAACTTCCGGTTCCCGTTCCGTTTTCCGGTCTGCGCCCGGCCCGGACCTGAAGCCCTGCCGAGTGTTCTGCCGGCGTCGACGCCCGAGCCGGCGCCAGGGCCGGCACCGCCGCCGACCGGTTCTCGGCTGCACCTCGCGGACGCGCGGCGACGCTCAGTCCAGGCAGCGGCGACGTACCGCCGACGCCCACACATCGACACCATCACCCGCCCTTCCCGGCACCGGGCGCAAACGCCGCACCGCGCCGGGCCGCGCCGGGCCTCCCTCGCTCGACCGAGCCCGCGCCCACCCCCACCCGCCCCACCGAGCCGAGGCCGTAGCCAGAGCCGAGCGCCCTACCCCGCCACGCCCCGGCGCCTCCGGCCGCCCTGCAGCAGTGGCCACGTCGTCACGCCGACGGCCAAGGCCAGCAGATGACCCCAGTTCGTCATGGGGTCCGCGAACGCGATGAGGTCCTCGACGAGCACCCAGCCGAAGCCCGCCAGCAGCGCCCAGCGCAGCCATGGCCCGAGCACACCGGCCAGCGCGCCGACGCTCGCGGCGACGCCGAAGCTGATGCCGTAGTCCAGCCGGTGCAGGGACGAGCCGGGCAGGTGACCGGCGAGTACCGAGAGCCCCACCGGGATCTCGGTGGCCAGCGTCGCGACGACGTGCCCGAGGACGAAGACGCCCGCCGCCCGCACCGCCCCCACACGCCGTTCGAGCGCGGTCAGCACGAGCAGGAACCCGACTGCGTACGGCGACGTGACGCCACCGGCGACCCACAGCGCGCTGGCGACCAGGACGAACACCGGCCGGTCGGCGAGATGGGCGACGTCCGTGCTGGACCCCTGGCGCATCGACGAGATCAGCGCCGGGTCGGCGTACTCAGCGAACATCGAGGTGAGCAGGAGGACGACGGCGTAGCCGAAGGTGAAGGGCGTACCGGTCGGGGTCGGCAGCAGACGCCAAGGCCGCAGATGCCAGAGCCGCAGACGGCCCAGCCGGGCCCACGCCACGGTCGGAGCGGCGGCGGGGGCAGGCGCCGACGCGCGGCCGGAAGCAGCCGCGGACGAAGCCGGGAGGAGGGCCGAGGGCACCGTCGCGGAGCCGGAAGCGGAATCTGACATCAGGTCGCGACCGGGCCCGGCCCCGAGCGGTCCAGCCACCCGGAGCGCACGCCGCTGCCCCGGCACCCCGTCCAGCGACGGCCCGCCCAGCGACGGCTCGCCCAGCGACGACCCGCCCGGCGACGATCCCTCCGGCGGCACCCCGTCCAGCAAGGCGCCGTCCAGCAGGGACACGTCCAGCGCGACGGCCCCATCACCTCTCGCGGGCTCCGCCACATCCGCACCGACGCCCCCGCCGGAAACCACGCCCCCGCCAGTAACAGTCCGGTTCACGCCGAGGCGCTCCCTTCGTCACGGAACTACCGCGGAGCGCCCCGCGCGACTCCGCGGGACCCCTACGCGACTGCATCACGACATCACGACATCACAAAATCACGAATCGATTACGTTCACGCTTCACGGATCGTTCCACGCTGTCCATGATCGACGCCACATGAGACGTGATTCACAGGAACCCTCAGCAACCCCATGGCATTCCTCGGCGTCCTCGCCACCCCGCGCGCAACAATTCCCAGCAACCGCCCCAGGGCGGGCTACAGGATGTGGGCATGCGCACTCACCACCCATCCGATCCCCCTGTGGTGCTGGATCGGCGCGAGGGCCCGTACGGCGAAGTGGCCCTGCGTCGCCACGGGGACCTGCTGCAGATCATCGCCAACGGCACGTTCCTCATGGACACCTCCGACGGCCGTTCCGAGCGCCTCCTGGTCGACGCCGCCCTCCGGGCGCTCGACGGGCGCCCCCGGCCGAGCGTCCTGATCGGTGGCCTAGGCCGTTTCCTTCGGATCATCGTGCCGACCAGATGAAGATGGCCGCGATGTGGAGTCCGGCGAGGTAGATGGTG